>JAHDXW010000004.1 GCA_023383015.1 Paracoccaceae bacterium | reverse complement strand
ACCAACTGCCCTGGCGTTGGAACGGGTAGCAGTCAGGCCGGACGCTTACGTTGAAGGAGGGTCACCCATGGAAAAGGCTGCAATCCTGGACGTCGATTCGGCCTTGACGAGTTCAATGCTCATCGCGCCGCGGCGGACGGTTGCCGCGCTGCTCCGAAAATGGAGCACCGGCCGCAGTCAATGCGTTCTTCTGCCGGTCGGGATTGAGCCAGATGGGGGCTCGAACCAACACTCGTGTCAGACATGACAATGACTTAGGGTCCTGAGACCACCGGACTTCGGACCAATCCCCTCCGTGACTAGCCCTCGCGCAGGCCCTCGCCCCATCCGGCGCGGACGGATTCCCATTTTGTCCCGGATTGTCAAACGGGTGGGGCTGTTGACCGGCCTCTGAGTCAGGATGCAACACGGACCAATGACGGGGCCGACATTCCCTGATGCGCCCCTGCCGGCGGCCACGGCCTCGGAAGGGGTGGCCCGGGTGTCGCAGGCAGCCGGGCGCCGGGATATCGGGGCCGCCCGGTCGGCGACACCCGTCAGCCGGGCGGCGGCAATCGGCATGGAGAGGTCTTCATGAGCGGCCGAGGCCGGCAGGGCCGGCCCCGCGGCAAGCGGCCTGCGGTCAGGCGCTCTCGCGGGCGAGAATCTCGAAGCCCATTCTCAGGACGGGCGAGGGGACCGGCTCGCCCGCCATGCGAGCGACAAGGAGACGTCCGGCGGCCTGCCCCATCGTGACCACCGGGAAGTCCACCGTCGTCAGGCGCGGCCGGATCCAGCGGGCGACGGGGGAGTCGCCGAAACCCGCCACCGCGATCCGCTCGGGTACGCTGATGCCGACCGAGGTGGCGAAGTGGATTGCACCAACGGCGATCTGGTGGCCGGCGAAGACGGCCGCCTCGACCTCGGGAAAGTCGCGAAGGATGAGGCCGAGGATCTCGCCGCCGCCGTCGCCGCTGCCCGGGCGGCCGGCGGTGGCGAACAGCCGCGGTTCCGGCGCCCGGCGCTCGGCGCAAGCGGCGGCCAGTCCGTCGCGGCGGGCGGCGATCCGGCGGTCGTTGAAATCGCTGTGGCCGATGAACGCCAGCCGTCGGCGGCCGCGGGAGATGAGGTAGGCGCCGAGGGCATGTCCGGCATCCCACTGCGGCGAGCCCACGTTGAGGTCGATCGGCTCGGGGATGTGCTCGAACACCTCGACCGTCGGGATGCCGGTGCGGCGGATCAGCCGCTCGGTTTCCGGCAGGTGATCGCGCCCCGTCAGCACCAGCCCGTCGACCCGGTGGCTGACGAAGGCCTCCACCAGCCGCTTCTCCTCGCCCACGGAATACCCGGAGATTCCGAGCATGATCTGGTAGCCGGACGGCCCGAGTTCCTCGGCCAGCCCCTGCAGCATGACCGCATGAATCGGATTGTGCGTGGTGGGCACCACCGCCCCAACGATGCGCGAGCCGGCGCCCACCAGCGTCGCGGCTGCGCGATGTGGAACATAGCCCAGATCCCGTGCGGCGGCGAGCACGCGCTGCCGCGTTCCCTCGGCAACGCGGCCGGGGTTTCCGAGCGCCCGCGATGCGGTGATCGGCGACACCCCGGCAACTCGGGCGACATCCTCGAGGCGCGTTGGTTTCATCCCCTTCCCCGCAGCACTTGCTTGACAGGAATTCAGGTGGCCGTTACGGATTGTCAATGGACAGCGATGTCATTTCTGTCCAGATGAGATGTGCAGGATTGCACCTCGGCAAGACGACCAGGAGAAGCCAATGCACAGCCGCCGGGAAATCTTGAGACTCGCCGCCTTCGCCGGTGGCGCGATCGCCACCCCCACGATTGTCCGGGCGCAAGGCAGTCGAACGCTGGTGTTCTCGCACCACCTGACGGCGACCCACGTCGCCCATCTTGCCGCCGAGCGCATCGCCGCCCTGGTGGACCAGCGCACAGGCGGTGCCCTGAAGCTCGAGATCCGCCCCGCCGGCCAGCTTTTCAACCTGCGCACTGCGGCAGAGGCGATCCAGCTCGGTACCCTCGACCTCTGCTGGACCGACCTCGCCACGCTTGGCAACTGGCGTCCGGAGTTCGGCTTCATCGGCCTGCCGTTCCTGTTCACCGGCTACGACCACGTCCGCGCCGTGCTGCAGGGGCCGGTGGGCGAGGGGCTGTCGGCCGATGTCCGCACGGCCCTCGGGGTCGAGGTGCTGGCGCTCGGCGGCTCGGGCTTCCGCGTCTTCCTGGCCAAGATGCCGATCCCGAATGCCGCGGCCTGCGCAGGCATCAAGCTGCGCATCCCGGAGGTGCCGGTGTGGGTGGCGATGGCGCGCGCGCTAGGCGCCGTGCCGACGCCGATCCCCGGGCCGGAGATTTACACCGCGCTGCAGACCGGGGTCATCGACGCCATCGAGGTGCCTCCCGATTCGATCGTCGGCCGCAAGCTCTACGAGGTGGCGGGGCATTCCTCGCGCACCTTCCACATGTTCACCGAGGCCTCGATCATGGCCAACGGCGCGGTGATCGACAGCCTCGGCGAGGCCGGGGCGGTCCTGCGGGCGGCGGCGCGAGAGGTGGTGCACGGCTGGATGTGGGGGGAGAACATCCGCGAGCAGTCCGCCGCCTGGGCGACGACGGCGGCCAACACGCAAGCGATCGAGGAGCCGGATCGCGAGTCGTTCCGCGCAGCCGTCCGCCCGGTGATCGACGATTTCGTCGCCGCAAACGGCGAGGCGGGCGCGCGATACGTGGGGGCGGTGGCCGCGCTCGGATGAGCCGCCGGACGGCTGCGCTCGTCGAGTTTCTGGCGCGGGCGGTCGAGGGCGCGCTGGTGATGATGTTCGTGGCCTATCTGGCCCTGATCGTCGGGCAGGTGGGGCTGCGCTGGGGGCGGATCGGGGCGCTCTACTGGTCGGAGGAGGCGGTGCGCTTCCTGCTCCTCTGGAGTGTGATGCTTGCCGCCGCGGTGGCCACGCACCGCGAACTACATGTCCGCATCGACCTTCTCGAACTGGCGCTCGGCCGGCGGGGCCGGCGGTGGCTGGCGATCGTCAACGCATTGATCCTTCTCTGTTTCGCCCTTGCCTTGTTCTGGGCGGGCTGGCAGTTCGTCGCGCGGACCGGTGCCATGCGTTCGCCGGTGCTCGAGGTGCCCATGGCACTGGTCTATGCGGTCGTCGCGGCCGGGGCTGCTCTTGACGTAGTTTTCCTGACGCTCCGGCTGTGGCTCCTGGTCCTGCAGCCAGAAGCGCTGGCGCAAGAGCAGGTCGCCGGCCGCGAAGTCGACAACTCGCTCTGACGCCGCCCCGTCGGGTCGGCAGGAACCGAAGGCAACGGCGGATGACACTGACGCTCCTGTTCGTGCTCTTCGCGGTACTCCTGCTGCTGGGCCAGCCGGTCGCCGTGGCGATGGCGGCGGCCGGCGCCGTAGTCCTGGCGACGACGACGAACGTGCCGCTCGTCCTGGTGGCCCAGAGCTATGTGGCGGCAATCGACAACTTCGCCCTGCTCGCCGTGCCGCTGTTCCTGTTTGCGGGCGAGCTCATGGCGGCGAGCGGCATCACCGAGCGGCTGGTCGCCTTCTCGCGGGCCATGATGGGACACCTGCGCGGCGGGTTGGCGCAGGCCACGGTGCTGTCCAACATGTTCATGGCGGCGATATCGGGCTCGGCGTTGGCCGATCTGGTCGCCGTCGGCTCTGTGATGATGCCGACCATGAAGCAGGAGGGCTACAGGCCGCGATTCACCGCCGCGGTCACTGCCTGCGCCTCGATGCTCGCCCCGATCATCCCGCCGAGCGTCATCCTCGTCGTCTACGGCTCGATCACCGGCGTCTCGATCGGCGCGCTGTTCGTGGCGGGAATCATCCCGGGCCTTGTCGCCGGCATTGCGATGATGGCGCTCGTCGGGCTGCGGGCGCCGTCCGAGGGCGCGCGCATAGCGCCACGAGCCCCGCGGGCCGAGCGGCTGCGCAGCGCCGGCGCCGTCGTTCCGGCGCTGGTGCTGCCGGCCCTGATCGTCGGCGGGATCGTCTCGGGCGTGTTCACTCCCACCGAGGCCGGGGCCAGCGCCGTGCTCTACGCACTGCTTTTCGGCCTGATTGGCGGGCGCCACAGTCTGCGCTCGCTTGCGTCGGGAATGCTGCGGGCGGCGCTGACCAGCGGCACCGCCCTTGTCACCCTGTGCGGGGCGGCCGTCTTCGGCTGGATCCTTGCCCGCGAGGGGATCGCCCAGGTGGTGCTGTCGGCGATGCTCGCGGTCACTTCGGATCCCCATATCGCGCTTCTCGTGCTCGTGCTCTTCTTCTTCGTCATCGGCACCTTTCTCGAGCCGACGCCTGCGCTGATCGTCACTGTCCCGCTGCTTCAGCCGATCGTCGCGGCCTATGGCTACGATCCGGTGCACTTCGGCATCTTCGCGGTGATGAACCTCGTCCTTGGCGCGATCTCGCCGCCAGTGGGGATCCTCGCGATGGTCGCGGCCAAGATGGCGGGGGTATCGGTGGCGGCTGCCTTCTACGGTCTCTTGCCCTTCGTGGCTGCCTGGCTGGCGGCGACCCTTTTCGTCGCATTCAATCCGTGGACGGCAACACTGCTGCCCGGCCTGTTCTTCTGACCCGAGCGAGCGCCCAACGATGAAGATTCGCGACATTCGCCTCTACCTCGCGGCCGATCAGGGCGGCACGGGCGCGACCTCGGGCAACATCGCCCGTCGCGGCTGGGTGACGCAGCTCCAGGTCGCCAACCCGATGTCAGTCTATCCCGCCTATGCCGCCGAACGGCGCAGCTGGATGGGCCCGGGGCAGGACCATTACGCCATCGAGATCGAGACCGACGGCGGCGATATGGGCGTCTGCGCCAACTACTATGGCGGGCCGATGGCCTGCGCGATCATCGACCAGCACTTCCGCCGTTTCCTGATCGGGCAGGACCCGTTCGACACCGCACGCATCTGGGACCAGATGGACCGCGCCAGCCTGCCCTACGGGCTGGGCGGGCTGACGGCCATGGCGATGGCCGGGGTCGACCTTGCGCTCTGGGACCTCAAGGGCAAGCTCGCGGGCCTGCCCGTCTATCGGCTGATCGGCGGGGCGACCAAGCCGGAGGGCATCCGATGCTACGTCACCACGCATCCCGACTGCGCCGCGGGCTGGGGCGAGCGCGGCTTTCTCGGCGTCAAGGTCGCCGCCCCCTGGGGGCAGGAATCGGGGCACGACGGGATCGCATCAATGGCCGCCATGCTTGCCCGCCTGCGCGAGACGCTCGGGGGCGGCACCGAACTGATGGTCGACTGCTACATGTCCTGGAGCCATGATTTCGCGCTGCGTCTTGCTGAAAGGATCCGCGGGCTCGACATCAAGTGGTTCGAGGACCCGCTGCCGAACGGCCATGCCGCGGCCGCCAACCGGGCCCTTCGGGAGCGTATCGCCCCGGTCGGCTTGGCCGTCGGGAATCTCGAGTTCCACCACCGCGCCTTTGCCGAACTGCTGGACGCGTCCGCCTGCGACGTGATTCAGCCCGAGGTCCACTGGATCGGCGGGCTGACGCCCCTTCTCTGGATCGCCGCCTACGCGGGCCGCCACCGCGTGCCTGTGGTGCCGCACGGGCCGAACGTCTACCCCTTTCACTTCGTCATGGCCAACGCAGGTTCGCCCTACGCCGAGTTCGTCACCGGCGGTGACGGCCGCGGGCCTGCCCAGATCTTCGATCTCCTGCTTGACCAGCCGTTGCCGGTCGAGGGAAGGATGCATCTGCCCGACCGGCCGGGCTTCGGCGTCCGGTTGAACTTCGAGCGGCTGCGCCCCTACCGGGGTGAGGCTGCGGCATGACCCGCGTCCCCCTGCGTGGCCTGACCTGGGACCATCCCCGCGCCTGGCAGGGTCTCGAGGCCGAGTCCGTCCGGCTTGCGGGCGAGGCCCCCGAGCTGGCCGTCGACTGGGGCCGCCACAGCCTCCGGCGCTTCGAGGAGGCGGCGCTGGCGGAGATCGCTGCCGCCCACGACCTTGTGATCTTCGACCATCCCTTCGTCGGCGATGCCGCCGCATCGGGTGCCGTTCTCGATCTCGTGCCCCACGCTGCGGAACTCGGGCTCGCGGAGCTCGAGGCCGATGCGCTCGGCCTGTCTCTGGCCTCCTATCGCTATCGGGGCGGGCTCTGGGCGCTGCCGATCGACGGCGCCTGCCAGACGGCAGCCTACAGGCCGGATCTTGTGGCCGGCGCACCGCTACCGTCGAACTTCGAGGAGGCTGTGGCGCTCGGCCGGCGGTCGGGGCTGATCCTCGCTCTCGCCGTGCCGCATGCCTTCATGAACCACCTCTCGATCTGCGGTCTTCTCGGGGCGGCGTTCGACGGCGAGGGGCCCCTGCTGGTAGATGCCGACCAATCGGCGGAGGCCATCGAAATTCAGCGCCGACTGGTCGCCTTCTGCCCCGAGGCGGCGCGCGGCTGGTCCTCGATCGGTGCGCTCGATGCGCTCGCCCGATCCGGGGGGCCGGGCTACTGCCCGCTGGTCTTCGCCTTCGTCACCTACGCCCGCCCCGACCGGCCAGGCGGCTTTGCCCGGCTTGGCTTCGGCGATCCGCCGGGGCTTGCGGCGCCGGGCGCCGGGACGGTGATCGGCGGCGCCGGGCTTGGTGTCTCGGCACGAACCGCGGCGCCCGGGCGCGCGCTTGCCGCCGCCGCCCGGCTGGTTTCGGCCGCGGCGCAGCGGCGGATGGCGATCGCCGGAGGCCAGCCTGGCCGGGCCTCGGCCTGGGATGACGCAGACGCCGAGGCGGCGAGCGGCGGCTTCCTGTCGGCCACCAGGACGGCGATGGCGAAGGCGAAGCTGCGCCCGCGCTTCGCTGGCTACATCGGCCTCCAGAACGCGGCCGGGGCGCTTCTGCTGGAGGCGATGACCCCGCCCTTTGCACCGGCCCGACGTGTCGCCGCCGCGCTGCAGGACCTTGCCGCACGATACTGGCCGCGTTCAACCGGCCGGGGCTGACCCGGGGCGCCGGCGGCTGCAGTTGCCTTGCCCCGGGGAAGTCGCCCTGCCCGGCCCGGTCTGGCTATCCAAGTGGACCGGGCCATGCCGCACACTACGTGTCAGGCGTTCATCTTGCGGATGCGGAGAATCCCTGGACCCGATCGAATCCGACTCCGGAGTCCGTCGGGTGACGCATGCTCGTTCGATGTTCCTGCCGGTTGTCAGGGGGCAGGGGGGCGACAGGTCTTGTTCCATCAGATGGTGCGGGAGCGCGGCACGCGCTGAGCCGATCGTCAAGCGGCCCCGGTGACATGGCCGGCAGGGGAGCGCCGCTGACCGGCACCTGGAAAACGTCAGGCCGCGAGCAATGCCCCGCGAGGTGGCAGGCGGACCTGGCGGCGCGGATGACGGAATGGTGCGCCCCGGAGGTGGGGAGCGTCTCTTCCCCGAGTGGTGCAGGGGTGGCGATTTCGCCGCGCGGGTCGATGATCATGCTGCCGCCCTAACCATCATAGGCGAGCACCCTGAACCCCTCGGGCACGTCGGCCGGCGTGATCAGGGCGCCGCTCGTGATGACGAGGCATGCGCCCGGCGATGCGAAGGCCGGCGACCGAAGGTCCCTTTCCGGCCAAAGCGCCTCAACGGTGACAGGCACGGCGGGTTCGCCGCCGGGCCGGCTGGCGACATGGGTCTGCGTCCCTTGCGCGACCAGCGCACAGGCGGGCAGGATCATCTGGTGTTCCCAGCAGTTCAGGCCGCTGAACCGGCCGTGGCGCCGTTCCCAGACATGAAAGTCGTCGCCGCGTCACTCGCCCCGGGCGATGCGCTCCTCAATCGTCGGCTTGAGCTTTCGGTGCGTGACCATGATGCGGCCTTCACAGCCGATCGCCATGATCGTGCAGCAGACCGTCCCGCGGGTCCCGCCGTCGCGCTCGACGACGCCGATGACGACGTCCATGTCGGCCGCCCGAACGGCCGCGCAGAGCGCGTCCGTTTCCGGGCCGGGATTGGTGACCGCCTGGTCGATGCAGAACTGCGCCGCATGCCAGCGGGCTCTCGACGACGCGGAGAACTCGAAGAAGGCATAGCCCGGCAGCCACGTCTCGCCGAATGCGGCAAGGCGGGCCCCGGTCCGTCCGGCTTGGGCGATCAGGCGCACGGACTTCTCAAGTGATGCCTGGCGGTCGAGATGGTGCGGAGCGTCCTGCAAGCCCGCGAGGATAAGGCGAAGGGACGTCGACGCCTCCCGCCCCGTCGGACAAGTCCGGCACATCGGCGGAGTCAGTCAATGCCGGGGAAGGGCTGCCACGCAGGGGGGCGGCAATCGGCAGTGTCGCATGCCCCGCACAGCAACGAAGCGATCGCGGTGAGCGTGGCTTTTGCTTCCGGATAGCTGTAAAAGACAGGCACAACAGTCGAATTATCTCCCGCAGGGATGAAATGGACCGTCTCGAATGCGACCGGATGTTTCTTGCCGTCATGGAGGCAGGAAGCTTCACGGGTGCGGCGCACAGGCTGGGCACGACGTCGGGCCAGGCGTCCAAGCTGCTGTCCCGGCTCGAGATCGAACTCGGCGTGCGGCTACTGAACCGGACGACGCGTTCGGTTGCGCCGACCGAGGCAGGGAGAGCCTATTACGAGCGTCTGAAGCCGCTCATCGACGAACTCGAGGCGCTGGATCTGGACATCCGAAGCATCTCGCAAGCACCGCGCGGCCGGCTGCGACTGACGGCGCCGCTGACCTTCGGCACGGTGGAACTGGCCCCGGCTCTCAACACATTCGCCGCCCGCTTTCCCGAGATCGAACTCGACGTCAGCTTTTCGGACCGCGTGGTTAACCTCGTCGACGAGGGCTTCGACATGGCGGTGCGTGTCGGGCGACCGGACGATTCCAGTCTCGTCAGCCGCAGGCTCTGCGACGTCCGCATCGTGGTGGTCGGTGCCCCCGCCTACCTCGCCCGGCACGGAGAGCCTCCGACGCCGGAACGCCTGTCGGACCACGCCTGCATCCTCGACACGAACTTCATGGATCCGGGCCGGTGGTCGTTCAATGAGGCGGGAACGGTCCGGGCGGTGCCGGTCGCGGGAAGGATCCGGTACTCGAACGCCGAAGCGTGCCTGCGCGCGGCCGAAGCGGGTCTGGGGCTCGCCTGTGTGCCCGCTTTCGTTGCCGGCGAAGCGCTAAGGTCGGGACGGGTCAAGCGGCTGCTCCGGGGCTTCGAGGTCGCGCCCTACGGTGTTCATGCAATCTACCCCCACAGCCGACACCTCGCGGCCAAGGTGCGCGTGCTTGTCGATTTCCTCGCTGAGCGCTATCGAGGCACCCCGTCATGGGAGGGCGACTGGTAAGTCTTCTTCCGTTTCGGATGTAATGATCTTCCATCTGGCGAGATTATCATCCAGTATCAAGTCGATCATCTTCTCTCCATCGCCGACGCGCTGCGAGCGCTCACCATCAGGAGAACCGAGATGACCCTTGCAACTGCCCAGACCTCCGCCACGCCGTCCCTCATCGAGGGTGTCGTGAACGCCGACCTCGCTGCGACCATCCTCCGGGTCGCGATGGGGGTTCTCTTTATCGCCCATGCGGCGCTCAAGCTCTTCGTCTTCACGCCGGCCGGGACCGCCGGTTACTTCGCCAGTCTCGGACTGCCGGGGCCGCTCGCCTACTTGGTGATTGCTGCCGAGCTTCTCGGCGGCATTGCCCTGATCCTCGGCGTCTACAGCCGCTGGGCATCGCTGGCGCTGCTGCCTGTCCTGCTCGGCTCGATCTACGTGCCGCACGGCGCGGCCGGGTTCTTCTTCTCGAACGAGGGCGGCGGCTGGGAATTCCCGGCGTTCTGGGCGGTGACCCTCGTCGTCCAGGCCCTGCTCGGCGACGGCGCCTTCGCGCTGAAGCGGGCGCGCGACTGAACCGATCCCGAGGCCGCGGGCATCCCGCTCGCGGCCGTACCACATCACGGAGGGCCGTCATGACCGCCGCGACCGACGTCTTCGACTTGAGCGCCGCCCCGATGCGCATCGGCACCGTCCGCCTGAGGGTGAGCGACCTCGAGGCGGTCTCGTCCTTCTACCGGCAGGTTCTCGGCCTGGTGCCGATCGAGACCGGCCGCAGCCGTGCCGTGCTGGGCGCCGGCGGCACGCCGCTGCTGGAACTTGCTGGCGATCCGGCCCTGGCACCGCCCGACCCGCGGCAGGCCGGGCTGTTCCACAACGCCTTCCTGCTGCCTGACCGCGCCGATCTCGCGCGCTGGCTCGCCCATGTCGCCGCGACCCGCGTGGCGCTTCACGGGGCATCCGACCACCTGGTCAGCGAGGCGATCTACCTTGCCGATCCCGAGGGCAACGGCATCGAGGTCTACGCCGATCGCCCCGCCGGGCGCTGGCGCACGCCAACGGGCGTGGTGCGCATGGCGACCGACCCGCTCGACCTGCAGAACCTGCTGAGCAGCGCAGAGGGCACCAGGTGGTCGGGCTTTCCCGCCGGTGGCTGCGTCGGCCATGTGCACCTTCAGGTCGGCGACACCGAGGCTGCCGACCGCTTCTACCGCGACGTGCTGGGCTTCGACATCGCCGCACGTTACCCCGGCGCGAGCTTCTACGGCAGTGGCGGCTACCACCACCAGCTTGCCGGCAATACCTGGAACAGCCGCCGCGCCAGACGCCGCCCCGCGGGAATGGCCGGGCTTGACGAGGTGGGAATCGTCGTCAGGGGGGCCGCGTCGCTCGACGCAACCGCGGCGCGCGCCGATGCGGCCGGAATTACGGTCGAGCGGCGTGCGGGCACGATTGCCCTGCGCGATCCCTGGGGCACGCGGATCACACTGAGCGCGTGAGCATCCGGCCATGCTCGTGAACGGGAAGTGGACGTCCGACTGGCACCCGATGCAGGCCAGTGACGCAAAGGGCGGCTTCGCGCGCCAGACCTCGAGCTTCTGCCATTGGTTGACGCCCGACGGCGCGCCCGGCCCGACCGGTTCGGGAGGCTTCAGAGCCGAGGCCGGGCGCTACCACCTCTATGTCGCGCTGATCTGCCCCTGGGCCTCGCGCACGCTCATCGGCCGCCGGCTGAAATGCCTCGAGCGCGTCATCCAGGTCTCGGTCGTCGAACCCGCACTGACTGATCAGGGCTGGCGCTTCGGCGACCATGCCGGCGCAGACCCCGACGAGGTGAACGGCGCCACCTATTTGCACGAGATCTATACCCGCGCGGATCCGGCCTACTCGGGGCGGGCAACGGTTCCGGTGCTCTGGGACAGGCAGCGCCGCACCATCGTCAACAATGAGTCCGCCGACATCCTGCGGATGATGAACTCGGGCTTCGGTGACCTCGCGGCCTTGCCGGTGGACCTTTACCCTTCACAGCTGCGGCCCGGTATCGATGCGCTGAACGCCGAGATCTACCCGCTGCTCAACAACGGCGTCTACCCTGCAGGCTTTGCAGCGACGCAGGCCGCCTATGAGGAGGCATTTCACGGCGTCTTTGCCATGCTCGACGATCTGGAGAGACGCCTCTCGGATGGCCGCGCCTACCTCCTCGGCGACCGCTTCACCGAGGCGGACATCCGCCTGTTCCTGACGCTGGTGCGCTTCGACGTGGCCTATCGCGGCCTCTTCAAGTGCAACCTGCGCCGTCTCGCCGACTACGCCGCGCTCAGCGCCTACCAAGCCCGCATCCTTGCGATTCCCGGTGTGCGAGAGACCGTCAGCATCGACCACATCAAGCGTGGATACTACTCGATCAGGGCGCTGAACCCGACCGGCATCGTGCCGGTCGGGCCGGAGTTGCCGGCAGCCCTCGCAGCCTGAACGCCGTCCGCCGCGCCCTGGCCCGCCGTTGCCCCGTGTGCACTGCGGCCGGCAGGCGGGGAGCGGGCCGTCCGGCCGCCTGGCGTGGCCACGGATGCGGCAGCCGCCGTCGAGGCTTCCGGCACCGCCGGTGTCGAGTTCCTGCAGGAGTGCCTGACGCGGACACGGGACGCGCGCACGCAGCTGGTACCCCATTCCGGCACAGGCCGGAACGGTCACCGCCCTGTGCCGGCATGTCCCCGAAACTGTGGGGGGACGGCGCGACAACGGGCGCGTTGCACCTGGGGAAGTGGCGTGCGGACCCCTGGCCGCATGTACGGCCGGCCTGCGCTTGAACTGACCGGCGCTGCCGCCCGCTCCGTGGCAGGTATGCGACCCGGCAGGCCCGCCCCGCATGCGATCCCTCCGAGGGGGCCGGCAGGCATGGCCATGGGGGACGGTGCGGCGCGATGGGGCACCGCCGGCGCGCGCGTCAGCCGCGGGCGGGCGTGGAACCCGGCCAGTCGTTGTCAGGAATGCCGAGGCCGATGAGGGCCCGCAGCATTGTCACGACGGCGGCGTGGATCTCCTCGGACAGCCCGTCCGAGGTCGGCAGGGTTGCGCCGGTAACGCCGTCGATCAGCCCCTCGAGCGAGGCGGCCAGCAACATCCGCCGTTCGGTGGCCTCGTCGTGCAGGATGTCGGGCTGGCCGAGCCGCGCCGCGAGCGCCGCGGCAAGGCCGTAGCCGCCCCAGTTCGAAACCGTGGTCGGCACCACGAAGTCGGTCTCCTGCGCCGGGACGATGCCGCCGTTGTAGCTGGCGTCGCCGAAGGTCAGCAACGAACGCAGGATGCCGCCGGCATTGCCCATGCCAAGCTCGTTGCCGCCGTCGCCGATGCCGATGGTGGTGACCGCGCGTGCGCGGCACAGCGCGACCAGCGGGTCGGTCTTGCCGACATGGGGCGTGCCGATGCCACCGCGGCTGTAGCATAGTTCGCCCGCCGGATTGGCCGCCGTCTTCTCGATCGAGATGAACGCCCCGATGTCATGCTCGGCCATCAGCGCCAGGGCCTGGGCCTCGGCCTCTCCGAGGTCGACCGGCAGCGGAATGACGCAGGCGCCGTGCATCGTGGCGTTCAGGCTGCTGCACCGCTTCGCCGCCTCGAGGCTCAGCGCCCGCAGTCCGCAGGCATGGAGAATGCGTGCCATCGGCGCAACGAGCGGCGCCTCGATCAGGATGAGCGGGACTGCCCCGAGGCCGAGATGCACGGCGCGAGCCAGCACCGCGGCGCCGACGGGCCCGTCGGATTCGGCGATGTCGGGATCGACGCGGACGCGGTTGGGAAAGCCGGTCGCGATGACCACGATCTGGCCGCGCTGCACCGTCGCCAGCCGCTCGGCCGCCAGATGGCAGAGCGGCGCGCCATAGGCCGCGCGGAAAGCCGGGAATGCCAGGTCCATGACCTCGCGGTCGGGCAGGTCGATCGTGATCAGCGCGTCGATCCGTCCGGCAATCTCGGCCGCCCGGTCGCGCGGGCTGCCGTCGAGTTCCCACCGCGCCCAGGGCGGGGCCACGGCCTCTGCAGCGCCCGGTGCCCGCGGCGAGACGGCGCCGCGTTTCCATGCCCTGGTGTCCACGCCGTCACCCAGAACGCTGCGCAGCAGCCGAAGGAAGGCAAGGTCGACGGCCAGCGGGATGCCGTCGACGCTGGGGGCGACATGGCCGCTGACCCCGTCGATGAAGCCGGCGGCGGCGCTGGCGCGCAGGATGTCCTCCTCGATGTCGGGGCCGTGCATGACTTCGGGCCGCTCGAGGAGCAGTGCGAGCGCCGTAGCGACGCCGTAGGCGCCCCAGTTCGAGGTCGTCGCAGCGACCAGCGCGTCGGTCCGGCCGGCCGGCACGACGCCGTCCGCGATGGTTCCGCTTGGCCCGGTCGCGTTGCGCAGCCGCCCCGCCAGCGCCCCGGCGATCCGGCCCATCCCGATCTCGTTGCCGCCGTCGCCGATGCCGATGGTGGCGATGCCGCGAGCGGTGCAGGCCTCGCGCACGGCGTCGGCCTTGGCCAGGGCGTCGGTGGTGTCCATCCCGCGGCTGGTGAGGATGCGGCCCCGCGCGTTCTCACCACCCTTCTCGATCGCCACGAAAGCGCCGACGTCGAAGCGTGCCAGCAGATCCTCGGCCAGTGCCGAGGACGCAGCGCGGTCGGCGGGCAGAGCGATCACCGCCGCGGGGTGCAGAGCCCCCGAGCCGCCGCGGGCGCGCAGGGTCTCGTCCGGCGAAACGCAGCGAAGTCCCGCGGCCTGCACGACCGCCACTGTGCCGGCGACGATCTCTTCCTCGACCAGGATGAAGGGGATCGCGCCAAGCCCCAGATGCAGCGCCCGCGACAGCGCCGCTGCCCCCGGGGGGCCGTCGGATTCGGCGATGGACCGGCTGACATGCGGCCGGTCGAGCCAGCCCGTCGCGACCAGCACAACCTTCCCCGGGGCCAGCGCCCCGGCAAGGATCTCGGCGGCGTTGAGCGACAGCGGCCGTCCGGCATCGCGTCGCGCGGCATCGTAGAGAAGACCGATGACACCGCGGCCCGGCAAGTCGATGCTGGTCAGGCGGTCGATCGCCTCACACCGGCGAACAAGAACGTCGCCCTTCTCGGCTGCGCTCATCGGGCGTCCTCTGGCCTTGCGACTGGGTGGCGTGCGCGGGATTGCACACGCCGGGCTGATGCTGGTCGTGGTCCGGATGAGGCCCGGCCGCAGCCGCGCGCTCAGGCGCCGATGTCCACCTCGACATCGAGCAGGGGTGCGTACTGCTGCGCCCCGAAGATGTCGCCGTCGCCGGGCGAGCCGCTCGGCTCCTTCCGCAGGAAGGTGAACTTGATCGCGAAGGCCGGATCGAAGGCCACGAAATCGGTCAGCCGCGCCGGATCGATGCCGTAGAGCGCGCAGACCCGCTCGGGCGTCAGCGCCCCCGAACGCTTCACCATCTCGTAGGTCTCGCGCTCGCGGAAGATGATGTCGAAGGTGATCTTGTCCGTTCCCGCGTTCTTGGAGCGGATGGTCTTGGCCAGTTCCGCCAGCCTGCGGATGCTGTTCGCCTCGCCGGTACCGTTCATGTCGCCGCCTCCTCAGCCGACCCTGTCCGTGTGGACGGGGAAAAGCTCCATCGGGTCGTCCACCGCCATGGTGTGGTTCAGCGTCCAGCGGAAGGCCGGGCTTGCCGGCAGCACCTCGTCCAGCGGGAAGGCGGCGCCGCCGGCGGTGCCCTTCACGTCGGGAAGGCGGGCATAGAACATCTGCCGGGTGCCGGTCATCGCCACTTCCTCTGCCATCTCGCGGGTCGGCGCAATGCCCTGGACGACGACACAGAGTTCATGCCCGGGCCGGTGACGCATGGGGTCGAGATCGCCCATCACGCCGTTCCGGCCGTAGACGCTGTAGTGCAGCGACCAGCCGTCGGGGCCGAAACGCTCGCGCGTCTGCTCGCGTGCCCACTCGATCACCCGGTCGATGTTGGCGATGGTGTAGGGGTCGCGGATACCGGCGATGCCGACGAAGCGCTCGCCGACCTTGCCTGCACCCTCGAGCTTCACCCGCAGCTGCCTGGCCGGTTCGAAGCGCATGCCGGTGATGCGGGCGGTCCGCTCGGTCAGCTGGGAGTAGTGGCAGTTCGTCATGTCGAGCATGCCGCCGAGGACGTATTCGCTGAACGGGCTCGACCGCTCGTACATCGCGTGCCCGGCGACCGAGGCCACGGTGCAGCGCTGGCCGGGATGCATGGCGGTGACGTCGACATGGGTGGCGGTGATCTCGCCCATCACCGTCTCCTTGCCGCCATAGGGCTCCGCACAGAACGAGGCGCATTCAAGCACCTTGCCGAGGTAGTAGGCCTGCGCCTCGGGAAAGCCGTGGTGCAGCGCGGCGGCCGCGAAGATCGCACTGTCCGACGACCGCCCGCCGATGATCACGTCGCAGCCCTGCTCCAGCAGGCGGCGGAAGGGGTGCACGCCGGCCATGGCGACGATCCGGGCGGTGCCGTCGAGCTGCGCCTCGGTCAGCTCGGGGCGGCCATCCAGCCCGAGGATCGGCGAGCCGCCGCGGATCTTCGCCCGCACGACTTCGCGGTCGAGTTCGGAATAGAACCAGCCCAGGCGGAACGGGCCGAGCCGGTGGCGCGCGGCGATGGCGCGGATCATGCCCACGAAGAGGTCGACTCGGCTGTTGGTGCCAGTGTCGCCCGCCGAGCCGATGATCATTGGCACGCCCAGCTTGCGCGATGCCAGCAGCATCACCTCGAGGTCATGCTCCTGCCAGTCGCGCGGGCTGCACGAGGTGTCGTTGCCCAGCGGCGTCGGGCCGATGTCGTCGCTGCCCGAATCCGCGGCGATGTAGTCCGGCCCGGCATCGACGCCGATGTGGAAGCTGGCCGGCTTCAGCGGTGCAAATCCCAGATGTCCGTTCGGACAGATGATCTTCAACGAGTCCATTCATCCCCCTTCCGCACGGCGGCATGCGCCGGCCGGTATCCCCGCCCGTCGGGGCGCCAGACCCAGACGGGCAACCGATCAGCCGAAGACGATCCCCTCGCCCCGCAGCTCCGACCCCCTGTCGCCACCACACCAGACCCAGAAATCGAAGCGCGCCGGCGCTTCGGGATTGCGGTCGTAACGCGGCCAGCTCGAATTCGCCACCTGTAGGCGCAGCCGGTGTCCCGGCATGAAGCGGTTCGCGACATGGATCGGCCCGATCTCGACCAGGACCGGCTCGTCCGGCTCGGGCCCAAGAAGCGAGGTCCAGCTGGCGAAGCGCTGGTAGTGATCGGCCACGTTGAGCGCGAAGCCGTTGGGCCACGTCGCGCTCGGCGGGTATTCGTCCACGATCTTGACCGACAGGTCGCAGGCCCGGGCGCCGGCCGACAGCCAGAGCCGAAGCGTGATCGGGCCGGCAATCTCGACCGCGGTGTCGAACGGCGCGGTGCGGAAGGCCGCCACGTCGGCGCGGCTGGACAGCGGCAGCCCGGTGCCGGGCGAACGGTGGACGTCCCTGCGCTCGACCTGGTCGACCCCGCCGCTCGAGATGAAGCCGGGCATGATGTCGGGGTTGCGCAGCGAGCTGCCGATCGTCGGCACCGGCGCGTCGAGATCGACGGCAATCCGCCGCCGCCCGGGCAGCTGCGGCGCCTCGACCTCGAGCCCGCCCTCCGCGGCCAGCCGCAGCCGCAGGTCGGCTCCACCCTCGGGCGGCCATCGGGTCGCCTCGGCCCAGCGGCCGCCGTGGTCGAGCCTGTTGGCCGGGTTGCGCGTGCCGGCGCCTCCGCCCATGACGAAGTAGGTGACGGCCGGAACCTGCGCGACCCTGTCGGAGCCATGGCCGCGCAGCGTCGCATCGAACCATCGTAGTCGGATCTCGTTCATGTTCAGGCTCGCCGCCGGCCCGAAGTCGGCATCTCCCGAGACCCGGGAGTCGCCATAGGGCGATGTGTGGATCCATGTCCCGACCAGCGCCTTGGTGGGCGAGCGGTGGCCACGGAAGGCATCCAACTTGAGGAACGTCGACCAGACGTGATGCCCGTACCAGCTCGTGACCAGAAGCTTGGGGATGTCCGGATAGGCATCGATGAACGGCTCCAGCATCATCGCCGGATTGCGCCAGGTGTCGTTCTCGGACGGGTTGTCCTGGGCATGAAGCAGCCACGCCTCGTATTCCGGCAGGGCCGAGACGGGGGAGTCGCCCGCCTTCCACGGCGCGCGCGCATACCAGTCGGTTGCCCTCGCGCGCACCGCATCGAGTCGGGCGCGCAACAGCGGGTCGTTGCGCGCCTGCGGCGACGTGAGCGCCATGTTGAGCGCATAGACCCCGAGCTGGGCAAAGACGAAGGCGCCGTCCTCGCGCACGCAGCGGCGGAAGTAGTTGATGCCGGCGTCGAGGATCACCTGCGACTTCAGCGCCGGGTGGTTCATGATCGCCAGCGCCTGCTGGTTGGCGCCGGTGTAGGACAGGCCGGTCGTGCCCACCTGGCCGTCCGACCACGGCTGCCCGATGATCCAGTCGAGGAGCGCCGCACCGTCCTCGCCCTCGTGCGGGCGGGCGATGTAGTGCTGGAACATCCCTTCGCTGTCACCGCGCCCGCGGGTGTCCTGCAGTACGACATTGTAGCCGCGCCCGGCGAAGAACGAGGCCATCGCGCGGAGCTCGGGGTTGCGCCGGTCGTAGGGTGTGCGCTCGACGATCGTGGGGCCGGGGCTCGCGCGGCCGCCCGGGACGTAGACGTCGGTGGCCAGGAGGATCCGGTCGCTGCACGGGATCATCTCGGTCATGCAGCGGATGTCACCGTCCAGGAGCCAGCTTGGGCTTTCGGTCATGGGTGCGCTCTGGTTGTCGTGTGACGCGTCTGTTATTGGCCGGACGGATAGCGAAGGTCTGCGCCCGCGTTGGGCTGGTATGGTCTGGTACATTTAATAGCAGAAAGCCGCAGCAATGCAAGTCAAGTCGAACTGGCTCAACACCCGTTACGAGAACGTCTTTGCCTACATTGCGGCAGGCATACGCGACGGCGAACTTGCACCGGGATCGCGCCTGGCGGGTGAACGAAAGATCGCCGAACAGCTCGGACTCAGCCGCGACACGGTGCGCCAGGGGCTCGACCTGGCCGAGCAGCACGGCCTGATCGTCCGCATTCCGCAACGGGGAACATTCGTCGCATCGCCCAAGGTCCGGCAAGACCTCGGCGCGATGCAGCCGTTTGGCAAGACCGTCCGCGACCTGTCGATGGAGCCGACCTATCACCTGCGCAGCCGCGACGCGGTTGCGCTGGACGAGGCGACGGCAGGGCAGCTTGAGGTCGACCCTGGCAGCGCGGCGCTCGAGATCGAGGTGCTCGGGCTTGCCAACGGCCTGCCGCTGGCCCTCTACCGGTCGACCCTGCCGCAGTGGGTGGTCGATGCCATCGGTCCCGGCGTGTCGTGGGGCGAGCGGTCGAGCTATGAGCTTGCGGCGGCGGCGCTGGGACTGTCGTCGCTGACCGTGAGCCAGGAACTCGAGGCGGTGACCCTGCGCGGTGAGCGCGCGCAGACCGTCAAGGTGCGCAGCGGCGCGCCCGGCTTCGTCTCGACCAGCCTGTTCCGCGGCCCCGACGGCCGACCGGTGGAACGCCGTATCGCCTGGTATCCCGGCAGCCGTTACCGCTTCCGGATGTCGCGCAACATCCGGATCGATCCCTGACACGGACGCCGGATCGCGCCGGCCACCGGACCGGGGGCGAGCCGTCATGCCTTGGTCGCCGCGCCGGCGCTGCGCGGGTCGACCATGTCGCGGATGTGGTTGCCGACCACGTTGACGGCCAGAACCACGAGAAAGACCGCCGCGCCCGGAATGGTCGCGAGCCACCAGGCCGAAGCGAGATAGGCCCGCCCTTCGGCCAGCATCGCGCCCCAGGTCGGCTGCGAGGCCGAGACCCCGAGCCCGAGGAACGACAGCGAGGCCTCGGTCGCAATGACGATGCCGATCTCGAGGGTTGCAACGATGGTGACCGAGGGCATGATCGCCGGAAGGATGTGCTGCACGGCGATGCGCAGGTGGCTGACGCCGATCATCCGCGCCGACAGGACGAATTCCCGCTCCTTCAGCGAAAGCACCTGCCCCCGTACCAGGCGGACGTAGACCGCCCACTGGCTGACCACAAGGGCGATGATCACGTTGGTCAGGCCCGGTCCCAGCACGGCAACGAAGGCGATGGCGAGCAGGATGAAGGGAAAGGCCAGCCAGGCGTCGGTGAGGCGCATGATCACTGTGTCGACCAGCCCGCCGACATAGCCGCTGAACAGCCCGACGGCGACCCCGATCAGCACCGAAAGCGACACCGCCGCCGTCGCCACGACCATCGGCACCCGGGTTCCGGCGATCAGCCGCGACAGCACATCCCTCCCCAGCACGTCGGTGCCGAGCAGATGGCCCTCGGTGAGGGGTGGCCGCAGCCGGTTGAGCAGGCTCTGCGCGTTGGGATCGAGGGGCGCTAGCCACGGCGCGAGTATGCCCACCACCAGGAACGCCAGGCAGAATCCTAGCGCCAGCGTCACATAGAGCGGCGGAAGGCTGAAGCGACGCGCGGTCACCGGCCTGCCTCTCCCTGCCGGATCCTCGGGTCCAGGAGGATGTGGATCACGTCGACAACGAGGCTGACGATGACGAAGCTCGCCGCCATCACGAGGACTCCTCCCTGCACCACCGGATAGTCGCGGGCGCGGATCGCGTCGATGATCAGCAGCCCCAGGCCGGGCCAGGAGAACACCGTCTCGAGCACGATCCCGCCGCCGATCAGGCTGCCGAAACGCACGCCCATGATGATCACCGTCGGCGGCGCCGCGTTGCGCAGCATGTGCCGCCAGAGCGTCGGCCGGCCGAGCCCGCGGGCGCGCAGGGCGCTCACGAACTCTTCCTGGCTGATGCTGATCAGGCTGCCTCGCAGCACCTGCATCAGCGAGGCCGTCGACACCGCCGCAAGCGCGATCGACGGCAGCACCAGATGCTGGAGGGCCGAGCCGAGCGCGCGCATGTTGCCGGTGATGATCGCGTCGACCACGAACAGCCCCGTGTGGCGCTCCAGCCCGGCCGACATCGCGATCCGCCCGCCGGTCGGGAACCAGCCCAGATGCACCGACAGCACGAGGATCATCATGATGCCGAGCCAGAATGTCGGCATCGAATAGCCGAAGAGCGCCAGGGCGCTGGTGACCTGGTCGGCAGTGCGACCGTGCCGCATCGCCGCAAGCAGGGCGATCGGCACTCCCACCACCACCGACAGGAGCGTGCCGGCGATCACCAGTTCAATCGTGGCAAGGAAGGCGGGCCCCAGCAATTCGGCAACCGGCACGCGCTGGGTGATCGACCGCCCGAGGTCGCCCTGCACCGCCTTGGCCAGGAAGGCGCCGTACTGCACGATGATCGGCCGGTCGAGCCCGTGCTCGCTGCGCAGCATTGCGCGCTGCTCGTCCGAGACGGTGGCCTCGCCAAGAAAGATGTCGACCGGGTCGCCTGGGATGAGCCTGACCAGCAGGAAGACGATCACCGACACGAACAGCAGCACGACGACCGTCTGCAGTAGTCTGTCCAGCAGCGTCTGAAGCATCTGTCCGCCCGTCCACGTCCCTTGCCGCGGTCATCCGGGCCGCGCGACGTGCGCGGCCCGGTCCGGATGTTTCAGCCCGATGCGCCGGTCAGTTGCCGCCGACCCTGGCCTCGTTGATCCGGTACATGCCGGTCGGCGACGGCATCCAACCCGTCAGGTCGTTGGAGACGCCGTAGATGTCCATCGGGTTGACCAGCACCGCCCACGGCGCCTCGTCCACCAGGAGCCGCAGGGCATCGGCATAGACCGCGAAGCGGCGCGCGCTGTCGGTGGTCGAGCGTCCCTCGTAGAAAAGTGCGTCGAGTGCGGGATTCGCATAGTTCGTGTAGCGCCGGTTCGCCCCGCGCTCGCTCCAGAAATGCGGGTGCAGGATTGCGTCGACGTCACCCTCGGCGACACCCCAGGAGCTCACGTAGGACTGCAGGCGCCCGCCGGTGATGCTGTCGTTGAACGCCGCGTCCTCGACCAGCGCCAGCTCAACCTTCAGTCCGGCGTCGGCAAGGAACCCCGCGACCGCCTGCGCCAGCACGAAGTCGACCTGCCGGACACTGAGCGTGACAGGCGCCGTCACCGTCGAGAGCACCGCGCGGGCAGCGGCGGGATCGTACCGGAAGCCCGCGAGGTCGGGCTGGTAGCCGAACATCTCGGGGAACGCCGGCTGGTTCAGCGGCCGCGCCCGGCCACCGTAGAGCGCCTGCGCGATGAGGTCGCGGTCGAAGGCCAGCGCAACCGCCTGCCGCACCGCGACGCTGTCGAAGGGCGGCTCGTTGACGTTCATCGCCATGAAGAAGATTCGGGTTCCGGTCGCGGTGGCGGGCGCGACGTTGCCCGACAACTGCACCACCTGGTCGGGGGGGATCTGGTCGGCGATATGGATCTCGCCCGCGCGCAGCGCCGCAATCCGCGACGACAGCTCGGGAATGGTAGTGAAGGTGACTTCGGCGCTCGCCGCGGGGCCGCCCCAGTAGGCGTCATTTCGCTTCAACTGCACGGTGGACCCGTCGCGGCTGACGAACAGGAACGGCCCGGTCCCGATCGGTGCCGCCGCGAAGGCCTCGTCGCCGACTTCCTCGACCAGGTTCTTCGGCGCAAGCTCGACGAAGGCCAGCGTGATCAGCAGTGTCGGGGCCGGGCTCTTGGTGGTGACGGTGACCTGGTACTCGCCCGTCACCTCGACCGATTCGATCAGCGTGCGCAGGGTGGAGGCCCCGGGGGCCGTGCTGTTGGGATCGAGGATGCGCTCGAGGTTCCACTTCACGGTCTCGGCGTTGAACCGCTCGGCGTTGTGAAAGCTCACGTCGTCGCGCAGTTCGAAGATCCAGCGGACGTCGTTCTCGATCGTCCAGGACTTCGCGAGCTGGGGCTGCGGGCGCAGGTTGTCGTCCTGGACAACCAGCGCATCGAATATCTGCCGCTTGATCGCGCGGGTTTCCCGCCCTCCGCCGGGCGCCAGCAGCGGATGGAACTGCGTGGGGCGTACCGCCTGACCCACGACCAGGGTGACGTCCGCGGCGGCAGCTTCCGTCGTCGCCATCACGGTGGCGAGCAACAGGGCTGTCGCGGCCTGTACCGTCCTCTTCAACAACATGGGGTATCTCCCTCCCGGTTGGACTACCTCTAGAATGCGATGACGGGCGTCGAACGCAGCAGTTCGACGGTGTAGTCGTGCTGCGGACGATGGATGACATCCTCGGAGCGGCCGGCCTCGACGATCCGGCCGGCGCGCATCACCGCGATGTGGTCGCACATGTGCTCCACCACCGCGAGGTTGTGCGAGATAAGGACGTAGGTCATCCCGAACCGACGCTGGAGATCCTGCAGGAGGATGAGAATCTGCGCCTGGATCGAGACGTCGAGGGCAGAGACTGGCTCGTCGAGCACGAGGATCTTCGGCTCGACCGCCAGCGCCCTGGCGATGCAGATGCGCTGGCGCTGGCCGCCGGAGAACTCGTGTGGATAGCGGCGCAAGGCTTCGGCGCCCAGCCCGCACCGCTCGAGCAGCTCCACGACGCGGTCCTCGCGCTCGCGCGGGGGGCACAGCCCGTGGACGCGCAGACCCTCGCCCACAAGGTCTCCGACCCGCCAGTGCGGGTTGAGTGCGGCGTGGGGATCCTGGAACACCATCTGCATCGTGCGCCGGAAGGCCAGCAACTCGGCGTGGCCGCGGATCGCGGCGACATCGCGCCCGTCCACCGAGATGCTGCCGCCGTCGATCCGCTCGAGCTTGCAGAGCATCCGCGCGGTGGTACTCTTGCCCGATCCGGACTCGCCCACGATGCCGAAGGTCGTGGCCTCGCCGACATCAAAGCTCGCATCGTCGACCGCCACCACCCGGCGCCGGTTCAGGCTGTAGCTGTGGCCGGCCTGGAAGACGCGCCGCAGGTTTCGCGCGACGATCATCGGCCTGGCCGCGACTGCCTGCATCGTCGCGCTCATGGCCGGGGGTTCGCGCAGCGGTGCCGGCGGTCGCCGGCCAAGGTTTCCTCGGGCACCCGCGCCGTGCAGACGGGCAGCACGCGGCTGCATCGCGGCGCGAAGGGGCAGGCGGCCAGCGGCGCGCGGATCTGCGGCGGCACACCGGGAATGGCACGGAACGGCACGCGCCGGCCGAGCTGAGGCAGCGACTCGATCAGCGCCGCGGTATAGGGGTGGCGTGGGTTCCGGAACAGGCTGCGGGTGTCGGCCTCTTCGACCATCAGCCCGCCATAGAACACCGCGACACGGTGGCAGACCTGGGCGATCACGCCGAGGTCGTGGGTGATCAGTATCACCGCAAGTCCGCGGGCGGTGGCGATGCCGCGCAGCAGGTCCAGAACCTGGCGCTGCACCGTTACGTCGAGGGCTGTGGTCGGCTCGTCCGCGATCACCAGCGACGGTCCCGAGATCAGCGCCGCGGCGATCACGACGCGCTGGCGCATCCCCCCGGAAAGCTGGTGGGGATAGCTTGCCATGCAGCGCCCGGGGTCGGCGATGCCTACCTCGGCCAGAAGCGCCCCGGCCCGCGCCACCGAGGCCGCCCGCCCCAGCCGCTGCGGCCCGGCGCGCAGCGCCTCGACGAGTTGCGAACCGACCGTGTAGACGGGATCGAGCGCGGCGATGGCATCCTGAAAGACAAAGCCGATCTCGGCGCCACGCAGCTGCTGCAACCGCGCCTCGCTGGCGGCGAGCACGTCCTCGCCGCGGAACCGGATCGCGCCCGACACCGTGGCGCTGGCAGACAGAAGGTTGACGATTGCCCGCGCAGTGACGCTCTTGCCCGACCCCGATTCACCGACGATGCCGTAGAACTCGCCCGGCCGGAGCTGGAACGACACGCCCGAGACCGCATGGGTGGGGCCGAACCGGACGCGCAGGTCCTCAACCGACAGGATCGGCCCGGCGGGTGTGGTCTCGCGCGGCTGGCCGGGGGGACGGGCGCCGGGTACCTTCGCCGCGCCGTGAAAGGCATCGGTCACCGGGGACCGCCCCGCCGGCGTGCGCCGGCGGACATGGCGGACCATTGGCGGAGAGGGGCCGCGAGGTGCTCGCGGCATCCCTCCACCCCGACTTTCCGACCGGCTTGCATGGCCCGACCTCGATCTGGACTGGTCTGGCTTGGAATTTATGAAATCGGCACGACCAGTCAACAGGATTCGCGTGGCCGGTTGTCGTCGGCTGCCGGGGGGCTTCGCACGGCGGGCGGCTGCCGGTTCGCGCATTCTCCGCGCGGGACCGGAACCGATCGGGCAGGGGGGCTGGCCGCCGAGTGGCCCGTCAGGCCAGGCTCTTCGGCGCGGTCGGGGATGATCCTGACCGCAGGTTCCTTCTTCAGCGCCGGAAGCTGCTGTACGTTCCTGCGCTCCGCCACGCCTTGACCGCTTGCTCGATGTCATGAAGGATGGAGCCGAGGCTGTCGGGATGCTCCACCTCGACGCGCCTGCGGAAATCCTCCACGGGATTCCAGCCCGGGATGGCGGCCTTGGCCTCGGCGATGTGGTGCGCGGCGGCGCCCAGATCGCCAAGCGCCGCATGGCAGCCGGCCAGTCTGGTATGTCTCAAGGCACTGGTGCGTGGCACCATCTGGAGTTGCGCGATGGCCTCGCGGTGCCGGCCGGCATGATGCAGCGCGACCGCAAGATCGGCATTATACCATGCCGGATGCAGCGGATTCAGGGCGACAGCGCGCTGCAGCCAGTCGACGCCTTCCGCCGGCGCACCGCGCATGGTCCTGAGGTAGCCCATCAGGGCCAGAATGTCGGGGTCGGCGGGATTCAGCTCGAGGGCACGGCGCAGGTGAAGCTCCGATGCCGCGTGCTGCCGACAGCACATCCGGACCAGTCCCATGACCCAGTGGCAGCGCGCCTCGTCGGGGGCGAGCGCGATGGCCCGCGCGGTATGGTCGAGCGTCCGCTGCATGGCCTCGGGCGAGGCCGATGAGTAGCGGTTGATCACCAGCTCGGCCATGCCGCGATAGGCATGCGCCAGGGCGAAGCCGGGGTCGAGGCGCAGCGCCGCGTCCAGATGGTTGCGTCCGCGCTCGTTCACGCCTTCGCCGTACTGGCGCAGCAGCGCGACGCCGGCCACGAAGTGCTGGTAGGCATCGAGGCTGCCGGTGCCCTGGGCGGCCGGCAGCATCCTGATCCCGCGCTCGAGGTCGAGGGCCATGCGGCTGACGATGCGGTGGGCGATCAGCGACGGCACCTCGCGGAGACCGGCCGCAGACAGGCGGATGGTCTCGCCCCAGAGCTGCCGGCCGCTCCTCGTCTCGCACAGCGCCGGCGAAAGCTGCAGATCGTTCCCGATGCGTCGCGCCGTTCCCTCGACGAAATAATCCGCCGCCAGCCGGCGCGCGGCCTCCGCCGGGGCGGTCGTGCCGGGGCGGAACTGGAAGGCCGAATGCCGGGCGATCACGCGCACTTGGCCGTAACGGGCGGCAGCGTGGGTGATCTCCTCGACGATCCCGTCGATCAGCGCGGCGTCGGCGGGGACGGGTGTGGCGACCGCAAGGGGCAGGATCACGACAAGGGGCGGACGCCACCGCCGCCGCGCCGGCCTCGGACCCGGGCACCGACAGGTCCAGCACATAGCCACGCCGCGGCACGGTCCGCAGCATCGCGGCCCCCGCGGTGCCGAGTGCCGCCCGAACCTCGCGGATCGACTGCGTCAGCGTGTCCTCGGTGACGGCGATTCCCGCCCAGAGCGTGTGGAACAGCTCGTCCTTGCCGACCACCCGGCCCGGGTTGAGCGCCAGATGGCGCAGAACCCCGAAGCTCTTGGCGCGCAGGTGCACCGGCGTCGCGTTCCGGAAGAGCTGGCCTGCCGCGAGGTCGAGCGTGCAGTCACCGATCCTGACGAGCCCCTGTTGCGGATGATTCAACCGATGGCTCCCCGCTGTGCACGGCGAGGAGTCGACGGCAATGCGTCAGGTACGTCAAGAGACCGGCCCCGATCGCGGCGGCCACCGCGCCGAACAGGCGGCCCGGGCCGGGCGCGTCCCCTTCGAGGGCGCGGGGATTGCAGATCCCCAGAATCGCCAGGCGGTCGGCGAAGGGCCCGAAATCGGGCAGGTCGGCGCACAGCGCCTCGCTGGCCCAGGCGCCGCGCCCGGGATCGTCCGGGGACAGCGGGTCGGGCAGCCCGCAGGCGGCGTCCTCCTGCCCGGTGGAGTGCGGTCCGGGATGGCGGTCGGATGGGGTCCGGCGAAGCATCGGCCTGCATCTCCCGCAGTGGGCCGGAACATCCGGCCGCCGTCGGCAGGATTGCGCCGTCTCGAGGTCCGTGTCGCCGAAACGGGACCGAAATTCTGCCGAAACCTGTCTGAACGCGGCCTGCGGGCAGTGACCGCGGTCGCTTCGGGGTGCTGCATCCTCCACTTTAATGACAAGGGTGGGGCGTGTAGTCCCCGGTAGTGACGTCAGGACCGCGGGCGCCGCCCGCGGGCAAGGCCGAGCAGGCCGTAGGCGAGCAGGGCTGCCGCCATCAGGAGAAGGACGGCCGAGACCGGACGTGTGACAAAAGGCATGAAATCCCCGCCCGAGAACATGACGGCGCGGCGAAGGCTGGTCTCGAAGATCGGGCCGAGCACGAAACCGAGGACCATCGGCCCGAGCGGGAAGCCGTACCGCTCCATGCCGTAGCCGAGAACCCCGAAGCCGAGCATCAGCCACACGTCGAACAGCCGGTTGCCCGAGGCATAGGTCCCGACCACCATCAGCATGACGAGGATCGGCAGCAGCAGGTGGCGGGGCGTCAGCAGGACGCGCGGAAAGAGGTGGATGGTGAGCAACTGGATGGCGAGAAGCAGGAGGGTTGCGGTGAAGAACGCGGCATAGATCATCCCGATCAGATCGGGCGCGTTGCGGAACAGAAGTGGCCCGGGCTGCAGCCCGTGGATGGTGAAGCCGCCGATCAGGATGGCGGTCACCCCGTCGCCCGGAATGCCGAGCGTGATCAGCGGCAGGAGCGCCCCGCCGACGCTGGCGTTGTTGGCGGTCTCGGAGGCATAGATGCCGGCGACCTCGCCCTTCCCGAAGCGCTCCGGCGTCTTCGACGCCTGTCGGGCAGCGCCATAGGCGACGAGGTTGGAAGCCGAGCCGCCGATGCCGGGAAGGATGCCGATGACAATGCCGATCACACCCGAGCGCAGCATGTTCCATCCGTTGGCGACGAACTCGGCCAATCTGATGCCGGTACCGCGGACATCGAAGCTGGGCCTGATGCGCAGCGAGGGCTCGACCGTCTGCCGGATCATCTCGGAGATGGCGAAGAGTCCGACCATGAAGGGGACGATGCCGATGCCCGCGGCAAGGTCGATGGTTCCGAATGTGAAGCGCTGGGCGCCGCCGATCGGCGCGAAGCCGACCGTGGCGACGGCCAGGCCCAGTGCCGCCGACAGCAGCCCCTTCAGGAGGTTGCCCTGCGACAGGACGACCACCAGCATCAGCGCCGCGATGGTCAGCGAGGTGAACTCCTGCGGCCCGAAGCGGATCGCGACGCTCGCCAGCACCGGGGCGAAGGCAACGAGGACCACGAGGCTCATCAGACCGCCGACGGCGCTGGCTACCATGGCGGTCGCAAGCGCCTTCGTCGCCTCGCCCGAGCGGGCGAGCGGATAGCCGTCGAAGGTGGTGGCGATCGACGACGGCGTGCCCGGGATGCGCAGGAGCGTCGCCGACACCAGCCCGCCGGTGATGCCGCCGATGTAGGTGGCGATCAGCATTGCGATGCCGACATCGGCCTCCATGGCGAAGGTGACGGGCAGCAGCAGCGCCACCGCCATGGTCGCGCTGAGCCCCGGCAGAGCCCCGAAGAACAGCCCGACGAGCAGCCCCGCCAGCATGACTGCCAATGTCTGGGGAACCAGCAGCTGGCCGAGATTGACGAGGAAGAGCTCGAGCATCGCTATCCCGGAAACACGCCGGGAAGCTGCACGCCCACCCCGGTCTTGAGGCCGAATCCGACGGCGAGCGTGACGATCGCCGCGCTCAGTGCCGCAAGGGCCGCGCCGCGCAGGTTGCGCCGTCCCAGAAGGAAGATCGCCAGCGACAGGAATATGAACGTCGCCGCCGTGAAGCCCAGCCGCTCGAAAAGCGCCACATAGGCGACGACGTTGAACGCATGGGCAACCCGCAGGAGCGGTGGCTCGGCCGGTATGACGACGGCGGAGTCGGTCTCATCGGCCTCGGCACGCGGCCCGGCGACGGCCGCCGGCGGCCTGAGGCCGAGACCTGCGCCGAGGACGGCGATCAGCACGCCCAGGACCAGCGGCAGGATCCGCGGGCCGGGGTCACCCTGCCCGAGCATCGGATAGCTGATCCGGCTCGCGGCCCATGCCATCGCCAGGCCCAGCAGGAATAGCCCCGCTCCGATCACGCGGTCGGCTGTCATCGCCTTGCCCTCCCCCGGACGGGTCGCCCCGTGCCGCCCCGGGTCCGGCCCGGGGCTGCCGCGGCTTGGTGGGTCAGTCCATCATCGACTTCACGAACGCCAGTTCCTGCTCGAGGAAGGCGGCGGTTTCGGCCGGGCCGCGGAACGAGGGCACCTGCGCGGCTTTCACCAGCGCCTCGGAATAGGCGGGATCGGCCGTCATCGCCGCGAACACGGCCTCGAAGGCGGCCAGTGCCTCGGCGCTCATGCCGGGGGGGCCGTAGACGGTGAACATCAACGGGAAGGAGATGTCGACGCCCTGCGAGACGCTGGTCGGGAAGTCCGGCGCGAAGGGATCGGGCTTCTCGTTGATCACCGCCAAAACCTTGATCCGCCCGTCGGCCTCGTACTGTACGGCATTGGCGACGCTCATCGAGATGACGTCCACCTGCCCGCCCAGAAGCGCGATGATGCGGTCGGATTCGCCGCCGGCATCGACGATCCGCATGCTACCGCCGGCGAGCGAGTTGATGGCCTCGCCCTTGATCTGCGTGGTGCCGCCGAACTGCGAACCAACGGTTACCGTGCCGGGGTTGGCCTTTGCGTAGTCCGCCAGTTCGGGAAGCGTGGAATAGGGGGCATCGGCGCGCACGGCATAGACGTCATTGTACTCGGCGGTCGTGGCCAGAGGGGTGAGGTCGGTATAGGCGAAGGGCGACTGGCCCGAGATGTTGGTGGTGTGCACCGCCGCATGCCAGACATAGAGCGTGCCGCCGTCGCCGGGGGCGGTGGCGACAGTCTGCGCCGCCACGACGCCGCCGCCGGCCGCCTGGTTGACGATCGCCGTCGAGGCGGTCGAGTGCTTCTGGAAGTACTCGCCGAAGAGGCGGGCATTGACGTCCGTCGACCCGCCGGGGTTGGCAGGCACCATGATGCGCACGGCAGTCGCGGGGTACTGCACCTGCGCCTGCGCGGTGCCGAACGTCAGCGCGGCGCCTGCCGCCGCAAGTGTCAGGATGAAGCGATTCATCGGGTTCTCCTCCGTTGCCAGGTGGTGGTCGGCTCAGCCGGCATCCTGTTCGCTGAAGGCGCCGGTGTCGGGTGACTGCTCGACGAACTCGTGCGCGAAGCCGTCGACGTTGAAGACCGCGACGATGGTCCCCGTCTCGAGCGCGATGGGCGAATGTCGCACGCCCTTGGGGATCATCGTGCCCTCGAACTGTCGCATGACGATCGGGGCGTGGCCCTCGACGTCGATCTGCAGGGCGCCTCTGAGGATCAGCCAGCCCTCGTCGCCGTTGGTGTGGCGATGCCAGGGGAACCGGCCTGTGACCTCGGCGATCCGCAGGTTGTACCTGCCGTCGAGGCGGAAGACGTTGAAATTGGTGCGCGGCGGGTGGCCGGCCAGCATCGACATAACGTTGAAGTGGCGGAAGGCGCCAAGCCCCGGCGCTTCGGTGTCGCTCATCGGTGGGTCTCCTCAGTCCGAAACGTAGTTGGCGCCATGCGCCGGCCGCTCCCATTCGACCAGCGGGGCGCGCAGCGCCTCGAGCTTGCCGCGATCGAGCTCGAAGCCGAGGCCGGGCCTGGTGGGGATGACGAGGCGGGAGCCCTCGTAGCGGATCTTCTCGGTGGTGACGTCCTCGGTGTAGAGGAGCGGGCCGACTGGATCGCCGGCATAGTGAAGCTGGGGGACCACCGCCGCCAGATGCGCATTGGCAGCTGTCCCGAGGCTGAGTTCCTGGGTGGTGGAGATCAGGCACTTCAGCCCGGCCGCCTCGGCAAGGTCGAAGAGCTTCTTGGCCTGATGGATGCCGCCTGACTGGATAGTGATGTTGAAGACGTCGACGGCGTCGGCGCGGATCATCCGCATCGCCTGCGCAAAGCTCGAGATGTGCTCGGAGATGTCGACGTCGACCTTGCGGCGCAGTTCCGCCATGCCCTCGTAATCCTCGGCCCGCGTCGGGCTCTCGATCAGGTCGAAGCCGTATTGCCTGAAGCGGTCGTAGATGCGCAGCGTGTCGCGCCAGTGGTGGTGCCCCTGGAAGTCGAGCGCCTTCAGGTGCACCCGGTCGCCGAAGCGGTCGCGGAAGGCGGCGAGAAAGCGCTCGTCCTGCGCAAAGTCGACCCCGACGTAATAGCGGAAGCGGGTGATGCCCTCGGCGACGAGCTCGTCCATGTAGCCGAGATAGCGTTCGGTATCGCTGGCCTTCTTGGCCTGGAACACCGGGTAGGTGATCTCGAAGCTGTCGCGCTGCCGGCCGCCGAGCAGGTTGTGGACCGGGGTGCCGAAAGCCTTGCCGACGATGTCGTAGAAGGCCATCTCGACCCCGGCGGCGATCTGCGAGGCCGGGGTGAAGGGCGGGTAGGTGTTGGCGCAGCGCAGGTAGGACGGCATGTACGCCAGCAGCCGCTCGTGCAGTGCGGCGATCCCGAAGGCATTCTGCCCCAGCGCCACCTTCTCGATGCCGACCCGAACCGCCTCGGGATCGGGCATGTACATGCGGTAGCAGTCGAGGTCGGAGATCTCGCCAAGCCCGGTGATGCCGCAGTCTGTGTCCAGTTCGAGGATGATGTGCGAGCTTATGGCGCCCGTCCGCCGTCGGGTCTGGATCGTGGTCAGCGTCACCCCGGTGATCAGGATGGTGTCTCGCGGGATTCGGTCCGGTGCGGGCATGAGGGGTCTTTCAGTTGATCTCGGGTTCGGGCGTCCTTGCCCCGGGGGCGAGGAAATCGAAGTCGCAACCGTCGCTCGCCTGGCTGACATGGCGGGCGAACATCGCCCCGTAGCCGCGGCCGTAGCGCGGCGGGGGGGGCACCCATCCGGCCCGCCGGCGCGCCAGTTCCTCGTCGGCTACCAGGAGATCCAGCCGGCGTGCCGCGACGTCCACGGCGATCACGTCGCCGTTGCGAACCAGCGCGAGCGGCCCGCCGACATGCGCTTCGGGAGCGACGTGCAGCACGCAGGCACCGTAGGAGGTGCCGCTCATGCGGGCGTCGGACAGGCGCAGCATGTCGCGCAGGCCGCGGCGCACCAGCTTGCCGGGGATGGGCAGCATGCCCCATTCGGGCATGCCCGGGCCGCCCTGCGGGCCGGCGTTGCGCAGCACGAGGACATGGTCGGCGGTGACATCGAGCGCCTCGTCGTCGATCACCGCCTTCATCTCGGCATAGCTGTCGAAGACGAGTGCCGGCCCCTGGTGAGCGAGCAGGCGCGGCTCGGCCGCCGACGGCTTCATGACCGCTCCGTCCGGGGCGAGGTTCCCGTGCAGCACGGCCGTGCCGCCGCGCGGGTAGACCGGGTTCGAAAGCGGCCGGATGACGTCGTGGGCATGGCTGCGCGCCCCTTCCAGGCCCTCGCCCAGCGTCCGGCCCGTGACCGTCAGGCAGCTCCCGTCGAGAAGCCCGCCCATCGCCGCCATCAGCGCCCGGAGCCCGCCTGCGTAGTAGAAGTCCTCCATCAGGAAGGCGCCGGACGGCCGCACGTTCGCAAGGACGGGAACGCGCTGCGACATCTCGTCGAAACGCTCCAGCGTCAGCGCAATCCCGGCCCGCCGGGCGATGGCGATGATGTGGATGATGCCGTTGGTCGAACCGCCCATGGCCTGATGCACGGCGATGCCGTTGTCCACAGCCGCCGGGCCGAGGATTCGCGACGGCACGAGGTCTTCCCAGACCATCTCGACGATCCGTCGCCCCGATGCGGTGGCCATGCGCGGATGGTTTGAATCCGGGGCGGGGATCGACGAGGCGCCCGGAAGCGAGAAACCCATCGCCTCGATCACCGCCGTCATCGTGGCGGCCGTGCCCATCGTCATGCAGATGCCGTGCGACCGCGCAATGCCGCCCTCGATCTCGCGCCAGTCGGCCTCGGTGATGTTGCCGGCGCGCTTCTCGTCCCAGAACTTCCAGGTGTCCGAGCCCGAGCCGAGGATGCCGCCGCGCCAGTTGCCGCGCAGCATCGGGCCGGCCGGCACGAAGATCGCCGGCACATCGGCCGAGATCGCACCCATCAGCAGGGCCGGACCGGTCTTGTCGCAGCCGCCCATCAGTACCGCCCCGTCGATGGGGTAGGAGCGGACCCCTTCCTCCACCTCCATGGCCAGAAGGTTGCGGTAGAGCATCGTGGTCGGCTTCTGGAACGGCTCGGACAGCGTCATCGCCGGCAGTTCGAGCGGGAAGCCGCCGGCCTGCCAGATGCCGCGCTTCACCTCCTCGGCGCGCATCCTGAAATGGGCATGGCAGGGGTTGATGTCCGACCAGGTGTTGAAGATGCCGATCACCGGCTTGCCCGCGAAGTCGGAACGCTCGTAGCCCATCTGCATGAGCCGCGAGCGATGCCCGAAGGCGCGCAGGTCGTTGACCCCGAGCCAGCGGTGACTGCGCAACTGTTCCGGCCGTTTCGGCATGACCTCCCCCTTCCGCCGACTTCCTCGTACCATGCAACTTTACATTAGACAATCTCTCCCGTAATCGGCAAGATCATCATACCAATTTCGGGAATGTGGCAGCAGGAGGCCCCGACACCCATGCCCGCCGACATCGCAGTGCGGTTCGGCCGCACCGTCATCGCCGTCCCGCCGGTGGCCTGGACCGATCGGCTTGACCTTGCGGTTGACGAAAACATCAAGCTTCTGAGGTACATCGAGGCCGGCGGCATCGGCGCGGTGCTGTATGGAGGCAATGCCAACCTCTATCACTACGACAGCGGCAGGTTTGCCGCGCTCGTCGATCTCGTCGGCCGGGTGGCGGCGCCCGGCACCGACATCATCGCATCGATCGGCCCCGACTTCGGCAAGCTGCTGGACCAGGCACGAGTCGTGCGGGATCGGCGCTTCGCCGGGGTCATGGCACTGCCGATGACCTTCCCCACGCACGCCGCCGGCCTCGAGACCGCGCTCCGTGCGGCCTGCGAGGCTCTCGGCGGCCCCTTGATCCTCTACATCAAGCGCGAGAACTACCTCGCCCCGGACCGGGTGCAGGCGCTGTTCGCAGATGGCGTCGTGGCCTTCGTCAAGTACGCCGTCGAGCGCCCCGATCCCCGCGATGACCGCTATCTGTCAGATCTTTGCGCGGCCATCGGAGCGGGCAACATCGCCAGCGGCATGGGTGAGACGCCGATCCACGCGCATCTTCCCGACTACGGCCTCAGGACCTACACTTCCGGGGGCGTCTGCATCGCGCCGCGCGCCGCGATGGCGCTCCTGGCCGCCCATCGCGCCGGCGATCGCGCGGCGGCTGCGCGGCTTGCCGCGCCCTTCCTTGATTTCGAGGGCGTGCGCGCCGCGATCAACGGCTTCTCGGTCATGCACGATGCCGTCACGCTGGCCGGAATCGCCCGCATGGGTCCGATCCTGCCGATGGCCGGCAACGTCGCGGCCGCCGACCTGCCGCGCGTCCAGGCAGCGGTCGACGGCCTTGTCGCACTGGACGAGACCTGCCATTAGTCACACCGGATCGGGGGCCCGGCCGTAGCCGAGGAGGCCACGCGAGCAGATGCGCGATACTGGCTCACCGCCGCAGAGACCTGCCGGAGGCCGGGCGCTCAGCGACACAGTCTACCAGCAGGTGTACGAGCGCATCTCCTCCGGCACCTGGAAGAAGGGCACGCGCCTGCCGACGGAGGTGGACATGGCCGTGCAGTTCGGCGTGTCGCGCACGGTGATGCGCGAGGCACTCCTGCGGCTCAGGATCGATGGGCTGATCTCGTCGAGGCAGGGGGCCGGGACGCATGTCATCGGGGCGCCGAGCCAGAAGGTCATCGACCTGGCCGAACCGGGCAGCGTTGCCGACCTGCAGCGCTGCTACGAGTTCCGGGTCGGCGTCGAGGGCGAGGCGGCGCGCCTGGCCGCCCAGCGCCACTCCCGCCCGCGCCTGGCCGAGATCGAGGCGGCGCTTGCGGCAATGCAGGCGTGCATCGCCGGCGACGGCAACGGCGAAGAGGAGGACATCGCATTCCACCTGGCCGTCGCGCGGGCCAGCGAGAACGACTATTTCGTCCGCGCGATCAGCTCGGTGACCAAGGCGATAGGGGTCGGGATCACGATTGCCGCGGCACTGGCGAACCGCCCCCGGGACGAGCGCCTGCGCATCGCCGATGACGAACACCGCGCGATCTACGAGGCCATCCGCAAGGGCAACGCCGCCGGCGCCCGCGAGCGGATGCAGGCCCATATCGAAAGCGCACGCCGGCGGGTGTTCGTCGGACGGTGACGCTGCGGGCGGCGGACCGCGCGGCCGCGAAGGCCTCGGCACGCGGGGTTCCCGTCCGGCGTGTCGTCCTGCGGGCTTGGGCCACGGTGGTTCAACTGCGTTCCGGGAGAGCCATCACCCCAGACACCACGTCCGGCGCGCGCGCGGGCGGGCCCAGTTCATGCCGGCAGGGTGCGGGTCGCGGGCGAGGGCGCCGGTGCCGAATTCCGGCCCGACCCCGGGGTGCTTGCGCCGGGCCTCGGCGCCGGCCGGGGAGACCCGGATCCACCAGGTCTGGCGCACGGCTGTTTGCGGGGCGGCATGGGCACGGCAGGCAAGGACCGCGAGTTTCGCGTCCCCAGCCGGATCGCGGACCGAGGTGTGGCGGGTCAGCTCTGCCCCGATCGCGCGCTGCGCCGGCCAGCGCGCGGCAGGGGCCGTAGTCCGCAGGTGCGGTCCATGCCGCATGGTCGGCCGCCAGCCCGCCCGCGGTCAGGTCCGCCGACACGGGCGTGGCCACCGGCGCCGTGAAGGTGGTGTATTCGGCCGCATCGTCGCGAATGGGGGTGTCCGGTCACCCTGCGAGGAAGAGAAGACGGCGGAAGACCATCTCCGCCGCCACCGTCTCTGGCGCCTCCGCTCCATGCCAGACGCCGGACATCAGCCCTCCGCGCCGGAACAGCGAGCCCGCCGGATGGGGCGTTGGCGGAAGGGCGTCGCCAGCAGGTAGTCGAGATGGCGGCATCCCTCCGGCACCTGCGGCTTGGTCGCCTCGAGGATGTCCTCAAGCGCCGCCTGCCCGGCCGGGCTGTCGACCACCCTCAGCATCGAGACCCGGTGCCGTGCCGCGGCCAGCCGCCAGGCCGCGCCCACGTAGCCGCGCGTTTCAGAGCGGAGCGCCGCGGGCGTCCAGATGGGTCGCGACATCGACAAGCCCATGCACGTTCGCCATCTGCTCGATCGGCCGTGCTGTCAGCGCGATGTTCGGCCGGCCACCCGGCGGCGCACCACAGCCTCGTCCCGGCCGGTGATCGCGTCGGGCGAGCGAAGCGAGCGGACGAGAGAGGCGTGAAGCTCGAAGGGCTTCGAGCCCGGCTCGATCAGGCTCTCGCCGCCGTTCCGGCGCGGGCGCTGGCCGGCGGCAGACAGCGTGCCGGCAGGGTCAGGCGGCGATCCTGTCCAGCACCGTGCGGCCCCGCAGGACGACAAGCCTTGGCTTCGCGAACGCGGTTTCATCCGCCAAAGGGTTGTTCGCGATGGCCACGAGGTCGGCTGACAGCCCCGGCGCGATGCGCCCCGTCTTGCCCTCGAGCCTGAGCGCCTTCGCAGCGCGCGAGGTCGCCGCACGGATCGCCTCGGCATGCGACAGGCCGCTGCGGACAAGATAGGCCACCTCGCGCCAGGTCTCGTCAAATGGAGCTTCCAGGACGCCTGAATCGGTTCCGCACACCATCGGGATTCCAAGCTCGGCGAGGCGCCGGAAGGTGTCGATCTTGTCGTCGAAATGCCGCAGGAGGTCGTCCTCGGCCGGCGTCCGCTGAGCCTGCGCCCGCAGCCTCTCGAACCGGTTGGTCGTGGTCGAGAGATTGGCCATCACATGGTTGCCGCAGTCGCGCACGGTCTGCGCGATGTCGCCATCATAGACACGCTGCAGGTGGCCCTCGTCGTTCCGCTCCATGAACGCGCAGTGCTCGAGGCTGTCGAAGCCGGCTAGTGCCGACCGCCGGATGCTCTCGGAGGCCAGGACATGCGACACGCTCGGGTAACCCTTCTCGCGTGCGAGTGCGACGATCAGGTCGAGCCGGCGCTGGCTGAAGACCGTCCTGGCTGGATCCGACCCCGGCGTGAGCTTGCCGCCCGAGGCCATGACCTTGACGCTCTGGCCGCCCTCATGCTCGATCCGGTCGACATGGGCGGAGATGTCGGCCTCGCTGCGGACCACGCCGTGCATGAAATGCAGGTGGCCGCGCGGAACGGTGATCGGCGGCCCCGAGCAGAGAAGGCGCGGCAGAGGCAGCGGGCTCAGGTCCGGGCGTCGGGCGAGGGCCAGCATCGACCAGGACGAGCCGCAGTCGCGCACGGTCGTGACCCCGCTCATCAGCAGGTGGTGTGCGTTGCGCGTCGCGCGGAGCAGGCGTTCGAAGTCGTCCTCGGCGTAGAAATCGCGGAGCGGCTCCGTTCCACCGCTGAATTCGAGGTGCACATGGGTGTTGATCAGTCCCGGCAGCACACGCAACGGACCCAGGTTGCGCACCTGCGCCCCGGCCGCCGGTGTGTCCCCCGGTGCCGCGAGCGCGACAATCCTCGTTCCCCGGATGATGATCCACCCCGGTTCGAAGGTTCCGCGGTCGTCGTGCCAGATCGACTCGGAGCCTAGCCACAGGTCTGGGGTCTTCATGGGCGCGTCCTCGCTGCTGCGCGGGTGCGGTGGAGGGACAAATGCGGCCGGACGTCCGGTGCTCCGGCGGCGCGCCGGACAGGCTGGCTCCCCACCGGCATTCAGCGCCCCGCACCGGGAGCCGCAAGCAGGCGGTCGATCAGTCCGGCGCCGAGGAAGAGCACCGACCGCGCCAGCACATCCTCGTCGAAGTCGAAATGCGAGGTGTGATGCCGGTCGGCGAGATCGGCGCCGACGACGTAAACCGCCGCCTGGCCTCCACGCTCCGCGACGCGGGCGGCCAGCGTTGTTACGTCCTCGCCGCCGCCGATGTTGAAGCTTGTCAGCTCCTCCGGAAAGGCCCTGACCCGGCGGTTGATGCCAAGCGCCCATTCCGAGGTTCCGGGAGTGTTCGTCCACGGCCCGACGTCGGCGAGAAGCTGGTAGGCGCGCTCGATCTCATGGGCATCCGCGGTCGAGTCGATCAGGCGCAGGCAGCGGCGCTCGAGCGCATCCAGATCCTCGCCCTCCACCGCCCGCATCTCGAAATCGAAGCGCGCGGCCTCGGCCACGATGTTCATTGACTTCCCGGCCGTCATGGTTCCGACATTGACCCGGATGCCCGGACGGCTCGACTGCGCGAGCGCATGCAGCCCCAGCACCATCTGGCAGGCGCAGAGAAGTGCGTTGCGCCCAAGTTCGGGCGAGACGCCCGCATGGGCCGGTCGCCCGCTGAGCAGGACGCGGTACTTGCGCGTGGCGAGAAAGCCGTGAACGCCCACCGCCAGAACGCGCGAGGCTGCGCCCAGGCCGATGTGCACCGCGGTCAGGAAGTCCACGTCGTCCACCCAGCCGGCATCCCGCACCGCTCGGGCACCGCGCCCGCCCTCCTCGGCCGGCTGGAACAGCAGCTTCACCCGTCCCTGCAGCCCGTCGAGAAGCGGGCGCAGCAGCCGCGCGACGCCAAGCCCGATCGCGATGTGCCCGTCATGACCGCAGGCATGCATCACACCGGGCCGCTCCGATCGCCAGCCGCCGGCATCGGGTGCATGGTTGCCGCGTGCCTCCTCGATCGGCAGTGCGTCGATGTCGACACGCAGGCAGACAGTCGGGCCGGGGCGGCCGGTGTCGAACACGGCGATGCAGCCGGTATCGCCTTCGCCCGGGATCGGGTCGATCGACATCCCGAGCCGAACGGCCGACTTGAGGAAATCCTGTCCGGCGGTGACGCGGTAGCCGAGCGCCGAGAGCTCGGCGACGATGTCGCGTGTCGTCTCGATCTCGCGCCAGCCGACCTCGGGCCGGCGGTGGAAGTTGCGCCGGGTCTGCACGAGCCAGGGCTTCATCGCCTCGGCCCCGGCCCTCAGGCGCCCGATCAACGCCTCCGACAGCGCGGTCTGGAATTCCGGCGTCCCGGTCATGGTCGCGTCCCCCGTTCTGCTTCTGCAACCTGACCCAGCCTCTGGCGCCGGCGCACGGCCTGCAGGTCCGGATCGGGCACCGGGCTGGCGGCGATGAGGGCCATGGTGTACGCGTTCCGCGGTGCCCCGAAGACCTCCGCCGGCGTTCCCTCCTCGACGATGCGCCCCTTCTGCATGACGAGCACGCGGTCGGCGAAATGCTCGACCAGCGTGAGATCGTGCGCGATGAAGAGATAGGCGACCCCGGTCTGGTCTCGCAACCTGGTCAGGAGGTCGACAACCTGCGCCTGGATCGACATGTCCAGCGCCGAGACGGCTTCGTCGCAGACGACGACCTTCGGACCGAGGGCCAGCGCGCGCGCGATCGCTATCCGCTGGAGCTGTCCGCCCGAGAACTCGCCGGGGTACTTGTCCAGATCGCTGGCCTTCAGGTTGACCTGCAGCAGCAGTTCCCGCGCCCGCTTGCGCCACGCCCCGCGGGGCACGACATCGGGATTGAGCCGCCATGCCTCCGAAATGACGTCGAAGACGGTCAGGCGCGGGTTGAGCGAACTGTAGGGGTCCTGAAAGACGACTTGGACGCCCCGGCGGAACTCTCTCATGCCCTCCCCGGCCAGGCAGGCAAGATCCTGGCCGCGCCACGAGACAGACCCCGCCGTCGGCCGCGTTAGGCCGAGGAGCATGCGCGCCACCGAGGACTTGCCCGAACCGGATTCCCCCACCAGCCCGAGGATTTCGCCCTCACGCAGGCAGAGGTCGACGCCGTCCACCGCGGTCAGCGTCTCAACCGGCCGGCCGAGCAGGTTCTCGCGCACGGGATGGGTCAGCGTCAGCCCCTCGGCCTGCAGCAGAATCTGTCGTGCGCCGGCACCGGCTCCGCGGGCCGCGCCTGCCCCCGCGCGGGCCGACAGCAGCGCCCGGGTGTAGGGATGGCGGGGTGCAAGCAGCACCTCGCGCACTGTTCCGCTCTCGACCACTTCCCCTTCCCGCATGACCACGACGCGATCTGCGATGTCGGCGGCCACGCCGACATCATGGGTGATCATCATCAGTGCCATGCCGGTCTCGGCGCGCAGGCTGCGCAGGAGCTCCAGGATCTGTGCCTGGACCGAAACGTCGAGGGCCGTCGTCGGCTCGTCCGCGACCAGCAGGGCCGGGCGCATGGCGACCGCCATCGCGATCAGCAGGCGCTGGCGTTCGCCGCCGGAGAACTGATGCGGATAGTCGTCGTAGCGTCCCCTTGCCCGCGCGATGCCGACATGCTCCATCAGTTCCAGCGCACGCGCCCTGGCGGCTCGGGCTGTCTGGCCGTGCAGGCGGCAGGTCTCGGCGACCTGCCAGCCGACCGGATACACCGGGTTGAGATGGGCAAGCGCGTCCTGGAACACCATGGCCACGCGCGCGCCGTTGATCCGCTCGCGTTCGCCGTGCGACAGCCCGAGTAGCTCGCGTCCCTCAAGCAGCATCCGGTCGGCGGTGACGCGGGCCTGGCGTGCGTCGATCAGGCCCATGATGGCGCTGGCGGTGACGCTCTTTCCCGAACCGCTCTCGCCGATCACGGCAAGCGCCTCGTCCCTGCCGATCTGCAGGTCGACGCCGCGGACCGCCTCGAAATCACCTGCATGGGTCCGGAAGGCGACCCGCAGGTTGCGGACGTCAAGCACGCCGACGGGCACCTCAGGCATCGGCACCAACTTTCCGGGGCTTCCTCAGCGTCGGGTCGCTGGCGCCCCTGAACCAGTTCGCGAGCAGGTTGGCCGACAGGGCGACAAGAACGATTGTCAGGCCCGGCCAGAACGACACCCACCAGGCGGTGGCGATGTAGGACCGCCCGTCCGAGACCATCAGGCCCCAGGTCATGTCCGGCGGCTGGATGCCCATGCCTAGAAAGCTCAGCGCGGATTCGGCCAGCACCACCAGCGCGAACTCCAGCCCGGCAACGATCAGCAGGGTCGGCAGAACCAGCGGCACGACATGATGCATGGCGATGTGCCGGGTGCCGCCGCCCATGACCCTGGCGGCTGCAATGAAGGCGCGTTCGCGGATCTCCAACACCTCGGCGCGCGCCGTCCGCACGTAGATCGGCATGCGGGTGATCGCGAGAACAAGCACGACGTTCCACGGGCTGGGCGAGAGAACGTACAACACCACGAGCGCCAGCAGCAGCGACGGGAAACTCATGACGATGTCGACGCAGCGCATGATGAACCCGGCCATCCGCCCGTTGCTCAGTCCGACCAGCACGCCGATGCCTCCGCCCACGACCAGGGAGGCCACCACCGCGGCCGCCGCGATCCCGATGGTGTTGCGGGCCGCCACGGCGATGCGGGCAACGATGCTGCGCCCCAGCGCGTCGGCGCCGAGGATGTTCAGCCACCCGGAGTGAAGATCGAACGGCGGCGCGTTGCGTGCCCGCAGGTTGACCTTCCCTGCGACGTCGCCGAACAGGGCCGGCCCGAGGATGGCGAACAGGGCCGCGGCGATCAGGGTCGTGGCGGAAGCCACGGCTACCGGGGAACGCAGGAAGTCGTGGCGCAGCAAGGTCATTGCTTGGCCTGTCGCACGCTGACGCGCGGATCGAGGCGCGCATAGGCGAAGTCGATCAGGATGTTCATGACGAAGACCGCGACTGCGGTGACGAGGATGGCGGCCTGGACGACGGCGAAATCGCGCTGGCGGATCGAGCTGATCATCAGGTGCCCGATTCCGGGCCAGCCGAAGATCGTCTCGACCACCACGGCCCCGTTCAGGAACCCCGCCAGCAGGTCGCCCGCCACGGTGATCACCGGCAGGAGCGCGTTGCGAAGCGCGTGGACGAAGATGACCCGCCGCGTCGAGGCGCCCTTGGCCCGCGCGGTCCTCACATAGGGCGCCGACAGGGCGTTCAGGAAGGACGAGCGGACCACCTGGGTCAGCACGCCGAGCGGCCTGGTCAGAAGCACGCCGACCGGGAGTACCCAGAAGGCGATGCCGCCGGTGCCGGAGGTCGGCAGCAGGCCCAGCGAGACCGAAAAGAACAGGATCGCGACGATCGCGAGCCAGAAGTCCGGGGTGCTTGCCCCGATCAGGGTCACTACGCTGGCGATCCGGTCGAAGACACCGTCCGGGCGATAGGCCGCGACCGCCCCCACCAGGATGGCAAGTGCCGCGGCGATCGACATGGTGACGAGCGCCAGCATCAGGGTGACCGGGAAGGCCTCGAGAACCGGATCGATGGCAGGCCGCCCCTGGAAGATGGACGGCCCGAAATCGAGGCTGAGCACGCCGCCGAGGTAGCGGACATACTGAACCGGGATTGGCTGGTCGAAGCCATACTGCGCTGCCACCCTCGCGCGCGCCTCCTCGGTTGCCTCGAGCGGCAGGAACAGGTCCACCGGATCGCCGGTGAGGCGCGCGAGAAAGAAGACAACTGTCACGAGCGCGAGCAGGGCCACAGCGCTCTGCAGCGTCCGACGCAAGAGGAACTTCAGCAAGCCGGATGCCCCGTTTCGTGTCCGCCGGCGCGGGCCCTGCGCGCCGCCCCGGCGGATCCCTTCACTTGAAGCTGATCTGCCGCAACTGCAGCGCGGTGCCGGTGCTCACGTTCGGGACGTAGGTGATGCGCGGATTGACGCGGGCGAACTCCACCATGTGGAACAGGATGATGTCCGGCACGATGTCCTCGTGGATCATGCGCAGGGCCTCGGCGAACTTCGCCCGCCGCTCCTCGCCGCTCGCGACCGAGGCCTCGGCGATCAGGCGGTCGAGTTCGGGCACCGTCATGGTCGCCTGCCGCTCGGTCGACGCATACTTGGCCGGAACCGTGAACACCGCATCGCCCATCGTGTTGTCGTGGCCAGTCTGGAAGATGTTTGGCGCGCGGCCCTCGGCAAAGGGCTTCAACGCCAACTTGAACCACTCGGCCGAATCCGTCATCTTGATGGAGGTCTTGAAGCCCACGTCGGCGAGCATCGCCTGCACCGCCTGAACAACTTCCTCGGCGTTGGAGTAGATGTTGTAGCGCCCGATCAGCACGATCTCGGTGTCCACTGGAGCGCCGTCGGCCCGTGCGGCCGCCAGCAGGCGCCGCGCTTCCCCGGGGTCGAAGGCGTAGGGTGTCAGCTCTGGGTTGTAGCCCGTGGCACCGGGCGGAACCTGCTGTGCGGCCGGGATTGCCTCGGCACTGAACAGCGTGCCCCTCAGCGCATCGCGGTCGATGGCGAGATTCGCTGCACGCCGTACCCGCACGTCGTCGAGCGGCGCGATCGCGCCGTCGATGCGGAAGCTTGTCGTGACGGCATTGGAGTAGGCGAAGTCCATGCTGCCGTCGGTGGCATCCTGCACCGCGATGCGGGGCGCGATATCGGCTTCACCCGCGGCCACCATGGCGGCGCGGACGGCCGAATCCTGCCGCCAAACATAGGTCGCCCCGGTCACCTCCGCGGGACCGCCCCAGTACCCCGGGTAGGCGCTCAGGACCACCCGCTGCCCCGGCACCCATTCGGAAAGAACATAGGGGCCAGTCCCGATCGGTGCGCGCGTGATCTCGTTGAGCGGCGTGGCAAGGCTAGAAATGCCGACCGATGCCATCATCGTCGGCAGGATCTCGACCGGAATGTCGGTCGTGAACCTGACCGTGTCGTCGTCCACCGGCTCTGCCGTCAGCTTGATCGCCGCGAAATACTTCAGCGCGGATTCGCAGGAGAGTTCGGGAACCAGCGTGCGCCGCATCGACACGGCGACGGCCTCGGCCGTCAGAGGCGATCCGTCATGGAACGTGACGCCTCCGCGCAGGTCAAACTGCCAGGTGGTGGCGTCCAGCCGAACCCATTCGGTTGCCAGCCGGGGCAGGACGGTGCCGTCGAACGGGTCGATCTCGGTCAGGGTCTCGATGACGTTCGACTTGATCACGGGCCCAACCTGGGACTTGTCGATCTGGCAGGGATCGAGCTGGTCAGGCTCCGTGTCGACGACGATCGTAACCGGCTTGGCGTGGAGGGACGCGGCGGCCAGAAGACTGATCGCCAGCACTGCCGGGCCGGCGATCACCCTTGGTAGGCCTCGATATTCCATGCTGAATCTCCTCTGGGGACGGTTTCCGATGTCCGGCCGTGACAGGCGATCGGGTGGTCTTGTTGCGCGATTCCGCACTGCAGGCAGCGCGGGCTCACTGCGAGCGCGACGCAGGTGAAAAAAAAGGGTAGTGGCGACGTCAATTCCAGTCAACGGGAAATATTTTCCAAATTCACTGACGGCCTTGCAATCTGCAATTGCGCCCTTTAGGATTGAGAATGGCAGGGCGATCGACGGCGGCAACCGCATTTCTGGCTTCACTGGGAGAGGCGTCTGCGCTGATGCTGTGCCGCCGAAGAACCTCGCGACGGGTGGCGAATGAACGACGAACAGCCAAGGCGGCGGGGCCGCCCCCCGAAGTCGGGCGACGACAACGCAACGGCCGTGAAGGCGCTGGAGCGCGGTCTCCGGCTGCTCGAGGTCCTGGGAAGCGCGGACGCGCTTGCCCTGTCCGATCTCGCCCGCGCGACCGGGCTGCCGGTGTCGTCCACGCATCGCCTGCTTGCCACGCTCCAGTCGCACCGGTTCGCGCACCACGACGACCGCCGCGGCACCTGGCGGATCGGCGTCCGCGCATTCGAGGTCGGCCAGAGCTTCGCCCGGCAGATCGACCTCGTGGAGATCAGCCGCTCGGTGATGGCCCGGCTGATGCGCGCAAGCCGGGAGACGGTCAGCCTCGGGCGCCTCAATGCCGACGAGATCATCTTCCTTGCCCAGGTCGAATCGCGCGCCAGCATGCGGGCGTTCTTTCCTCCCGGCGAGCGCGGGCCGCTTCACGCCTCGGGCTGCGGGAAGGCGGTGATCTCGACCTGGTCCAGAGAGCGGATCATCCGTACGCTCGAAGCCAAGGGGATGCCGCGCTTCACCGAGCAGACGATCTGCCTGCTGGAGCCACTCCTGTCGGAACTGGAGAAGGCGCGGTCGCGCGGATGGTCGATCAATGACGGCGAGCACACCCCGGGAATGCGTTGCGTCGCCGCGCCGATCTTCGACACCAGCGGCCAGGCGGTCGCGGCCGTCTCCATCTCCGGCCCGATCACCCGCGTCCCGGATGCCCGGCTGCACGAATTCGGCGAACTGGCCTACGAAGCGGCGCGGGAAATCACCCAGTCCATCGGCGGCAGGCAGGACTTCTTCGCGCGGATAGCATGAAAAGGGAACTGAACAGGCCGGGTCCCAAGCGGTTCGGGAGCGGGGCGCATCGCGCCCGTGTCCGCCATCCCCTGCCGCTGCTGCCGAGGGCCGCCGCCGGCCATGCGTAGCGGGCAACCAGGTTTCCGCATCGTCCGCATGACGGGCCTCGCCTGCCGCGTGCCGATCGCCCAGCCGGTCAGGACGTCATTCGGCGTGATGCGGAACCGTCCGGCCGTCTTCGTCCGCATCGAAGACGTCGACGGCGCGTTCGGATGGGGAGAGGCATTTGCCAACTGGCCGGCCGCCGGTGCCGAGCACCGGGTCAATCTGCTCATCGACGATGTCGCCCACCTGGTGCTGGGCCGCGGCTTTGCTGACCCGCCGGCGATGTTCCATGCCCTCAGCGGCGAGACACGCATCCGTGCGCTGCAATGCGGCGAGCCCGGCCCCTTCCGCCAGGTGATCGCTGCGCTCGACATCGCCTGCTGGGACATGGTCGCCCGGCGGCAGGGACTGCCCCTCGCCGCGCTCCTGTCGGCCGGGGCACCCGCGGCCGTGTCGGCCTATGCCAGCGGCATCCATGTCGACGCGGCGTCTGCCGAGATCGACAGGGCGCGCGCCGCCGGCTTCCGTGTCTTCAAGGTCAAGGTCGGGTTCGATGCGGCGCGCGAACCTGACAGGCTGCGGGCGCTGGCGGCGGGGCTTGCGGAGGGCGAGCATCTCCTCGCCGACGCCAACCAGGCGTGGGACCGGGCTTCCGCCCGCGAATTCCTGGATGCGGTCTCGGATGTTGGCCTCGGCTGGATGGAGGAGCCGATTCCCGCTGATGCCCCGGACGAGGACTGGCAGGCGCTTGCAGATGGACCGGTCAGGCTGGCGGGTGGCGAGAACCTTGCCGGTACTGCCGCCTACGATGCCGCGCTGCGGCTCGGGGCGCTGGGTTTCCTGCAACCCGACGTTGCCAAATGGGGCGGAGTCACGGGTTGCCTTGACGTAGCGCGCAAGGCGCTGGCGGCGGGAAGAACCTACTGCCCGCACTTCCTTGGCGGCGGCATCGGGCTTGCGGCCTCGGCGCATGTGCTGGCCGCCGCCGGGGGGCCGGGGCTGCTGGAGGTGGATGTCAATCCAAATCCGCTCCGCGACGCGTTCGCCTCCGGCGGTGGTCTTGTCGACGGCCGCTGGAGGCTTGGGGCCGGCGCTGGCCTTGGCATCGTGCAGCTGCCCGACGAGGTGTGCGCCGCCGTGACCCACACCCGGACCGCGCAAGCCGGGCGGGGGTGACACGACGGTGCCGGGCGGCCGCCCCGAGGCCTCAGGCGGAGGCGTCGGGGGTGACCGGCGCGCGCAGCCCCAGCAGACGGCAGGCGTTGCCCGACAGGATCAGCTCGCGGTCCGCCGCCGGCAGGTTGGCGAGCGCACCGACGGCGCCGCGCGGGTCCTCGGTCCCCATGTCGAAGCAGTAGTCGCTGCCCAGCAGGACGCGGTCCGCCCCGACCCGGTCGATGAGGAAGCGCAGCGCCACCGGGTCGTGGGTAATCGTGTCGTAATGGAAGCGGCGTGCATACTCCATCGGGCTGGCCGCGAGATGCTTGCACTCGCGGCGCACCGACCAGCCATGCGCCAGCCTCCCGAGCAGGAAAGGGAAGGCGCCGCCGCCATGGGGCAGCACCACCTCGAGGCGGGGAAAGCGATCCATCACTCCCGAGAACATCAGATGCGCCGCGGCGATGGCGTTGTCGAAGGGATTGCCCAGCAGGTTCGACAGGAAATAGGGCCGCAGCCTGTCGGTCATGCCGATCACGTTCAGCGGGTGCAGGAACACCGGCAGGCCGAGGTCCTCGAGCACCTCGTAGACCGGCCAGAACGCCTCGTCGCCCAACTCGCGGTCCAGCACGCAGGTGGCCATGTAGACGCCGCGGATGCCGGGCAGCGTCGCCGAGCGCCGCGCCTCGCGGATCGCCAGGGCGGGCGTCTGCATCGGCAGGATGGCAAGGCCATACAGGCGCCCGGGGTGCTGCAGGGCTGCCTCGGCAAGGCCGTCGTTGTAGACGACGGCCAGCCTTTCGGAGAGGGCGTCGTCCGCCCAGTACACCATCGGCTGGGTCAGCGACAGGGCCTGCGCCTCGACCCCCTGGCGGTCCATGGCCTCGATCCGCAGGTCGAGGTCGATGAACCGGGGCGCCAGCGGCCCGGTGAAAAGCGTGCCCACCCGCAGCGCACGGGTGCCGTGATGATCGACGAACTCTGCGCCATGGGCGCCCCCCTCGCGCGCGATCAGATCGAGGTATGCCTCGGGGAAGAAGTGCGCATGGATGTCGATGGCGGCATTGCGCGCCGCACAGGCGCCGCAGGCGCAGGGCGCTCGCCCGGCATCGGGGGGGGAACGGTTCATCGCAGTCAGTCCTTCCTGCGCAGTTGGGGTCGGGCCGGGTCGGTGCCGGATGCCGGGGCCGGGGCCGCGGCGCCGGCGGGGCGTGCGGCAAGCCGCGCGATCAGGGCGTCGGCGGTGTCGCGAAGATGCCCGGTCATCACCGTCGCGGCGCCTTCGGGGTCGCGGCGGCGGCACGCGTCGAGCAGTTCCCAGTGCTGCCGCTGCGGCCCGGCCCGGCCGAGTTCCAGAAGGTAGGCGCGCACGTAGCGGTCGACGTTGGTGCGCAGCACCGTGATCATCTCGACCAGCCGGGGCCAGCCGGAGGCGGTGTTGATGATCGCGTGAAAGCGGTTGTTGAGGTCAAGCCAGCGGTCCTGGTCGCTATCCTCGACCAGCGCGTCCATCTCGCGCAGCAACGCTTCCATCGCCGCGAGGTCGGTCTCGGTCAGGAGCGGGACGCCGCGGACCGCGGCGCGCTGCTCGAGCACCTCGCGCAGGCCGAACAGCTCTGCAATGTCATCGGCATCGAGTCGCGAGACCTCGATCCCGCGGTAGGGATAGATGCGGACGAGCCCCTCGGATTCGAGGATCTTCAGCGCATCGCGCACCGGCATCCGGCTGACGCCGAACTGGCGCGCGAGGCCGTCCAGGGAAAGCCGCTCCCCGGCGGGCAGCCGGCCACCGGTGATTGCGTCGCGCAGTCTGGCGGCCACAGTCTCGGTTCGGCTCGGCATCGGCGCGCCGAATCCTCCGATCCCGTCCTCCGAGCTTGCGGATGGCAGCATGTCGCCTCTTGGGTGAAGCGCGGTCGCGGCTGACCGGCGGTTCAGGGAGTCCCCCTCAGAGGTAACGTCGAGCACGCGCTTTGACAACATCTAATATATCAGATACCGATGTTTTGCCCGCCGGAGGAGCCATCGCATGACCCATTCCAAGCAGCCGGGACACAGCGTCCGGTCCCGCCTCGACTACATCCCGATCGTCGACCGCCCGGCGCTGACGCTCCCCGGCGGCGCCCGCGTCGCGGTGTGGACGATCGTCAACGTCGAGAACTGGCGGCCCGAGTTCCCGATGCCGCGCAGCGTCCTGCCGCCGCCCATGGGGCAGCCGCTGCTGCCCGACATCCCCAACTGGTCGTGGCACGAATACGGGATGCGCACGGGTTTCTGGCGGTTTCTCGAGGTGCTGTCGGTGCGCGGCATCAGGGCCAGCTTCGCCGTCAACGGCAGCGCCATCGACATCTACCGCCGTGCCTGCGAGGCGGCCAGCGCGGCCGGCTGGGATTTCATCGGCCACGGTCTCGTCCAGGGCCCGATGCACAGGGTCGAGGACCAGGCCGGCGCCATCGCCGCCACGGTGGAAGCGATCCGCAGCCTGACCGGCAAGCCGCCCCGGGGCTGGGAAAGCCCGGGCCTGACCGAGACCGACGACACCCTCGATTTCCTGCGCGAGGCGGGCATCGAGTATGTCTGCGACTGGGTGCTCGACGACCTGCCGGTGCGGCTGCGGACGCGCGCGGGCGACATCGTCTCGGTGCCCTATCCGGTCGAGGTGAACGACGTCGTGATGTCGGCGCTGCAGCACCAGCCCTCGGACGAGATCTTCCGCCGTGGCCGGGCCCAGTTCGACCGTCTCTACCGCGAGGGCGCGACCATCCCGCGGATCATGCCGGTCTCGATCCACCCCTACCTGACCGGGGTTCCGCACCGGATCGGGCATCTCGAGGCGCTGTACGACCACATCCGCGGCCATGACGATGTCGTCTTCATGACCGGCGCCGAGATCCTCGACTGGTATCTGGGGCAGGGGGAGGCCGCGATATGAACCTGAGGGCCGCACTGCGATGGAGGGCCGGCCGATGATATGCGACCACTACCCGATGCGGATCGGCGGCCGCGAGGCCGATGCCGCATCCGGCGCACGGCTCGAGGTGCTCAACCCCGCTACCGGTCGGCTGCTCTGCACCGTGCCCGCGGGCGATGCGGACGACATCGCCGCGGCCGTCGCGGCGGCCGCGGCCGCCGGCGAGGTCTGGGGCCGGAAGTCGCCGCTCGACCGCGCGGCGGTGCTCAACCGAGCCGCCGAGATCCTGACCCGCCGCATGCCCGAGTTCGTCGCCGTCGAGGTCGCCCAGACCGGCCGGCCCGTGCGCGAGATGCTTGCCCAGCTCGCCCGCACCCCGGAGTGGTATTCCTACTTCGCGGCCGTGGCGCGCACGCACGAGACGCATGTCCACCCCTTCGGCGGCGCCTACCTGAACTATTCGCGCAGGGCGCCGCTGGGCGTCGTCGGCCTTGTCACGCCCTGGAACCATCCGCTGCTGATCCTGACCAAGAAGATCGCCCCCGCGCTGGCGGCGGGCAACACGGTGGTGGTCAAGCCCTCCGAGGTCGCGCCGGTCACGCCGCTGATGCTGGCCGATGTGCTGGACAAGGCCGGGCTGCCGGCTGGGGCCTGCAACGTCGTTACGGGCTACGGCGCGGTCGCCGGCGCCGCGCTGGGTGCGCACCCCGGCATTTCCAAGATCGACCTCACCGGCGGCACCGAGACCGGCCGCCGCGTGGCCGCCCTTGCCGGCGAGCGGCTGATCCCCTTCTCGGGAGAGCTTGGCGGCAAGGCCTCGGTCGTCGTCTTCGACGACATGCCCGACGACCGCGCCGTCTCGGCTGCGCTCTTTGCCGCCTTCATCGCCGCCGGCCAGACCTGTGTGCAGGGCGCACGCCTGCTGGTGCAGCGGTCGGTCCACGACCGGGTGCTGGACCGGCTGGTCGCGCGCGCCCGCAGGATCCGCATCGGCGACCCAACCGACCCGGCAACGCAGATGGGCCCGCTCGTCTCGCAGCGCCAGCTGGACACGGTCGAGCGCTATGTCGCGATCGGCAGGGCCGAGGGCGCGAGGCTCGCCCACGGCGGCAACCGGCTGCAGCTCGAGGGGATGGCCGGCGGGTTCTTCCACGAGCCCACCATCTTTGCCGGGGTGCACAACGACATGCGCATCGCGCAGGAGGAGATCTTCGGCCCTGTGGTCTGCGTCATCCCCTTCGAGGACGAGGACGACGCGGTGCGGCTCGCGAACGGAACAGCCTTCGGGCTTGCCGCCAGCGTGTGGTCGGCCGACATCGCCCGCGCGCAACGTGTGGCGCAGCGCATCGATTCCGGTATCGTCTGGATCAACGACCATCACCGCATCGACCCCTCCTCGCCATGGGGCGGCTTCGGCGACAGCGGGCTCGGCAAGGAGAACGGGATCGTGTGCTACGAAAGCTACACCAGGCTGCAGAGCGTCGTGGTGAACCTGTCGGGCGACCACTTCGACTGGTTCGCCGATGATGCGGCAGACAAACGGTACAGCTGAGATGGAGCGCAGGCGTATCCTCGTCGTCGCGCTGGGCGGCACCATCGCGATGACCCGCTCCGCCACCGGGGGTATCGCCCCGACCCTGACCGGCCAGGATCTCGTGGCTGCCCTGCCGGGGCTGGCCGATCGCGCCGCGATCGAGGCGGTCTCGCCCTTCCAGCTGCCCGGCGCCTCGCTGACGCTCGGCCACCTCGGCGAGGTCGCCCGGCTGATCGCCGCGCGCGCTTGGCAGGGGGTGGACGGGGTGGTCGTGGTCCAGGGAACGGACACGATCGAGGAGACCGCCTTCGTGCTCGACTGCCTGCTGGCACCCGGGCTGCCCGTGGTGGTCACCGGTGCCATGCGCGGGCCCGAGACACCCGGCGCGGACGGTCCGGCAAACCTCACGGCGGCAGTGGCGGTGGCGGCCGCGCCGGCGGCGCACGGCCTCGGTGCGCTTGTCGTGCTGAACGACGAGGTCCATGCCGCGCGCTTCGTGCGCAAGGGGCACACCGGGCTGCCCTCGGCCTTCACCTCGGCGCCCCACGGCCCCGTCGGTCACGTCATCGAGGGACGGTACCTGCCCGCGATGCGCCCGCTCAGGGTGCCGCTCGCGCCGCTCGCGCCCGTGGTCGAGGCGCCGCCGGTCGCGCTGCTTCTGGCCGGACTGGGCGATGACGGCCGGCTGATCACGGCGCTGCCGGCCCTCGGCTTCCGCGGCGCGGTGGTCGCGGCGACCGGGGCGGGGCATGTCCCGAAGGCATGGGTCGAGCCCCTGGCGGAACTCGCCCTTGCCATGCCCGTGGTCCTCAGCACCCGTGTCGCGGGCGGGCCCGTCTTTGCCGAGACCTACGGCTTCCCGGGGTCCGAGCGCGACCTGCTTGCCCGCGGGCTATTCGGCGGCGGCATGCTGGGACCGGTCAAGGCGCGGCTCCTCCTGCAGCTTGCGCTTGCCTCGGGCTGCACCGGGGAGGCGCTGTCGCGCCTCTTCACCGATGCCTCCGGCGGCGGGGTTGGCGCCGTATCGCCCTGAACCGCCGCCCGACGCATCCGCCCAACCGCCGCGCGGCCGGCGGCAAGCCCCCCGGTGCCCCACCCCGGCCGGCCGTTGCATGCCGGCGGGCGCTCAGAAAGTGGGCGGCGTGTTGATCCAGATCACGCGGGTGACGCGGTCGCTGGGGTTGCGGTAGCTGTGGGCCAGATCGGAGCGGAAGAAGAACGAGTCGCCCGCCGCCGCAAGATAGCTCGCTCCGTCGACGGTCAGCTCGAGCTGTCCCTCGATGACATAGCCCATCTCCTCGCCGGCATGCTGCAGCGCATGGTCACTGCCGCCGCCGGGCTCGATGACATGGATGTTTCCCTGCAGGAGCCCCGCCTCGCCCTGCGGGATCAGGCTTTCCAGCCGCACGCCCTCGCCGCGGCGGACCTGATCGGTCAGAAGCACCGGCCGGTCGCCGGCCCGCGTCACCACCGCGGCGCCGTCGCCGCCCGTGAACAACGCCGCCATGTTGGTGTCGAGCGCCGAGCAGATCCGGTGGAGCATGGTGATCGAAGGGTTCGCCTTCTGCCCCTCGATCTTCGACAGCGCGCTGACCGAGCAGCCGACCCGCACGGCGAGGTCACGCATGCTGAGCCCGCGCATCAGCCGCGCGTGCCGGATGCGGGCGCCCACGCGCGGCACGGGCGCATCCGCTGCCCCGGCTTCGCCCCCCGGCTGCGCCGGCACCTCCGCATCAACGATCCGCTGCATTGCCACCCGCCGCTACCGGCCATCCCGACATGATGCCGTCACCGTCCGATCGCCTCCAGCGCCGCCGCCCCGGTCATCGTCCAGCCGAAGGCGGTGGAGATGCAGGACAGTGCCGCCCGGTGAAGGTCTGCCCCGTCCATCGTGTCGACGCAATCCTCAATCACGATCGCCGCGAAATCGCGCACGCAGGCTGCCACTGCGGTCGCCAGGACACAGCTGTTGGTGTTCACCCCGGTGATCAGCAGCGTGTTGACAGAGTTCTTCTGCAGGCAGAATTCAAGCTCCGAGCCGATGAAGCAGTCATAGCGGCGCTTGGACGAGATCACCCAGTCCCCGGCCGCCAGCAGCTCGGGCATCACCTCCACCCCCGGGCCGCCGGCCAGGTTGTGCCTCTCGACATTGCGCCGCGTCGCGGACGGGTCATCGGCCCGCGTGCGCCAGAACGGGTTGGAGCGGATCTCGGCGACGCTGCGGTACATTGTCAGCAGATGGATCACCGGCACGCCCCGCGGCCGCGCCGCTTCGAGGAAGCGCCGGTTCGCGTCGATCACTCTTCGGCACTGCGGAGCCGGCAGCGGCATGGTGGCCACTGCGGGGTCGAGATGACCGCGGTGCATGTCGATGGCCAGAACGGCGGGGCGGACCCTGTCGACGCCGAAATCCATGTCCGTCTCCCGATGTTGGGGGGCGCTCGGCCTGTGGCGGCCCGCCCCGGCCCGCAGACCCCGGGCCTGCCTCTCCCGTGCCAGCCCCGGCCCTGCCGGCGCAGTCCGGCCCGAGGGGAAGGCTTTCGCGCCTCCGTCGCCTTCCGGGCGCGGCGCCGGCGGGCCATGCCGTCCGCCGGCCGCGGCTCAGACCGGCTTCAGCTTGCGCTGGTCGATCCTGAAGCGTTCCGCCAGCCAGTCGCCGATCAGTTCCTGGCCCAGCGTCGGGTTGTCGTGCTGGCAGTGCTCGGCGCCCGTCTCCTGCTCGGTGACGAGGCGCAGCGTCACGTCCACGCCGTTGGCCCTGGCGTAGTCGTAGACTTTCCTGGCCTGGTCCACCCCGAGCACGTCATATCCGCCGTGAACGATCAGATAGGGGCAGCGGATCTTGTCGATCACGCCCTCGAGGACGAAGTCCTTGCCCTTCTCGAACGCCTCGGCCATCGACTTCACGCCGAACACCCAGCGGATGTGGCCGGCCAGCCCGTGGCTTTCGTCCGCCGCGCCCCAGAGCTCGTTCACCGACCAGATCGCGCCATGCGAGACCACGGCCGCCAGCCGGTGCTCGAAGGAGGCTGCCCGCGCGGCGTAGTAGCCGCCCAGCGACGAGCCGCTCATGGCGATGCGGCTGCTGTCGACGTCGTCGCGCGTGCACAGGTAGTCGATGCACCTGCCGACCGGAACCTCGTAGTCGAAGCGGTTCGGCAGCCGGTGCCGGCGGATCGTGCCGCCCTGGCCGGGGCCGTCCACCATCAGGACCGACATCCCCCGCTGGATCGCGCCATGCGCGACCATGAACCACATCTCGTCCTTGAAGCTGTCGAGCCCGCCGAAGCACATCAGCACCGGCTGCCGCTTCTCGGGGTTGGCCGGCGAACGCAGGAAATAGGCAAACAGGGTCTTGCCGTCGAGGTAGGGGACCTGCAGCATCTCCATCGGCGGATCGAAGTAGCTGCCCCACTTCTGCGAGCAGTATTCGAGCTTGTCGAACACCTCGAGCCGCCGCGGGTCGGTGCCCGGCAGCCAGAACTCGGCCTCGCGGTAGTAGTCGACCGCGCGCAGCCAGCAGTTGCGGGCGGTGACGATCCGCCCGGCCGCCTCGCTCTCGTCACCGCGGATGCGGTTGCGGTCGCCGATGGCGTTCCATTCGCGATGCCAGCTTTCGGGGTCCGCGGGGTCGATCCGCGCCCCGACCTGGAACACCTCCGAGATCGCGCCGCCGCCTTCCTGCGTCTCGCCCAGCGCGCGACGGAACTGATACGACATCCAGGGGTACTGCGGCCAGTGGTGCCAGCCATAGGGCTTGAAATGCCCGTCCGTCCGCGCCTCGGTCTGGTTGATCAGCTTCGCTTCCATCGGGCTCCCGCACTCAAGTCCTGCTAACGCCGCAGCCGCCCGCGGGGGCGGGCGTCACGAATCTTGCGGCAACGACAATAACCCAGTTGACAGCAGCGCTCAACTGATTTGAATTCTAGGAACAGGCATTTCCATGTGCGCCTGCACCGGCGCCAGTGCTTGAGTGAAGCTTGGATCAGCAGCAACTCCTTGCACAGGGGTCTGCAGGGTGGACCGCTCGGGGCATGGCAGCGGCTCGGGCCGCAGGGCGCGCCAGGCGGGCCCTGCCGGCACCATTTGCCGCGGGAGTCAGAGGGAGCGGAAGTGGGGAGATGACCGAGTTCGTGATACCGGAGGACCTCCGGCATGTGACGTGCTTCAAGGCACCATGCGACGGGCGCGTGGTGGCGATCCTGGTGCGGGCCGGTTTCGACGAGTTCGACAGGTTTCCGCCCTTCGTGGACAGCGATGCCGAGCGGGCCCACATCCAGAAGGCCTACAACATCGACCCGCTGTCCGAGCGCAACAACAAGGCCCACATCACCCATGACGACTGGCCGCTGCAGCTGATCATCCTCCAGCGCAACCCGGGTGCGACGACGGCGGCCCACTACCATGTGCCCGACGTCAAGCTGCCGGACCTGCCGACGCGGCACCAGATCATCCTGTGCCAGCGCGGCGCCGCGCGGATCGGCATCTTCACCACCGAGGGGGATTCGCTTGGCGACGCGATCCTCGGGCCGAACGACCTGATTCTCATGCTCGAGGGCCACGAGGTGGAGTTCCTGCAGAAGGGAACGCGGCTGATCGAGATCAAGCAGGGCCCGTTCCCGGTCACCGACGAGGCCGACAAGGTCGATCTTCAGGCCAGGGTGGGTGCACGATGAAGCTGGCGATGTTCCAGGTCGACACGCCGTTCGGGCCGGCGGCTCGCTTCGGCGTAGTCGAGCTCGACGGCGGACCGGCCGACACGATCGCGTCGTCGCGGCGAGGGGCCGGACGGATCATCGACGTCAACGCTGCCTTCGCCGGCCGCGAGGCCGAGCGGGGCTATGCCGAGCCGTCGCTGCGCGCCGACGCCTTCTGCCCGGCCGACCTTCAGGCCTATGCCATCCTGCACGACACCGACCTCTCGCTGGTCGAGGAGGCGCTCGACTGGGCCCGGCACAACGCCGATGCCCCCGGTCCGCGCGGCGAGCAGGTCACCCGGGCGCTCGGCAGCGTCAGGCTGCTGCCGCCGATCTCCCGCGTGCCGGTGCTGCGCGACTTCGCCGCCTTCGAGGACCACCTGGAGAGGACCTTCTCGAAGATGGGCATCTCCATCCCGCCCGCATGGTACGAGCGGCCGACGGCCTTCAAGGGCAATCCGACGACGATGTTCGGCCACGATTCGGTGGTGCCGTGGCCGCGCTACACCTCCAGGCTCGACTACGAGCTCGAGATCGCCGCGGTGATCGGTCGGCCCGGCAAGGACATCCCGCGCACCTCCGCGGCCGGGCATATCCTCGGCTACACGCTGCTCAACGACTTCTCGGCGCGCGACGCCCAGCGTGGCGAGATGCAGTGCTCTACCGGCCCCTACAAGGGCAAGGACTTCGCCTGGGGCCTCGGCCCCTGGATCGTCACCCCCGACGAGTTCGGCGATCCCTCGACGTTGCGGATGGCCGTCAGGGTCGACGGCGAGGTCTGGGCCGAATCGACACCCGGGCCGATGCAGTGGACGTTCGAGGAAGCGGTCTCCTACACGTCGCAGGACGAACGCCTGACGGTGGGCGAGGTGCTCGGGTCGGGCACTGTCAACGGCGGCTGCGGCTTCGAGATCGACCGCTGGATCCGCCCCGGCGCGACCGTGGAGCTCGAGGCCGACCGCATCGGCGTGCTGCGCCACCGCGTGGCCCAACCCGCCGGCGAACCGGTCGCCTGGCGGCGAAGCGCCTAGGGCGCGCACTGCGCCGGCCTGGGCGGGCTTCGCAGGCCCGGGCCCGGGCGTCCGCCGTTCGGACGCCGCACGGGCAGGGCCGCGGCGCGGCGTGATGCGGAGGGCGGGGCGCCCGGGCTTCGCGCCCGCGGTCCCGACCCACGACAGAGGATGACGCAGGCATGACCGAATTCGACGGCATTGTGATCGGCGCGGGGCACAACGGCCTCACCCTCGCGGCGTATCTGACCCGCGCGGGGCTGCGGGTCGCGGTCGTGGAGAAGAACGCCCATGCCGGCGGAGGCTGCACCACGGCAGAGCCGATCCTGCCGGGGTACAGGTGCAACCTGCACTCCAACTTCTACATGGGTTTCCGCCACTCGCCGCTGGTGGGCGACCTCGAACTGCACCGCTTCGGGTTTTCCTACATCGATCCCCCGGTCCAGCAGGCGGCGGCGTTCCGCGACGGTACCTGCATCGTCATCCACAAGGACATCGAGCGCACATGCCGCTCGCTCGCCCGCTTCTCGCGGCGCGACGCCGACACCTTCCGCTACCTGCACGACCGCTATGGCGTGCAGATGCGCCCGCTGCTGACATCGCTGCAGTACAATGCACCGCTGGCGCCCGAAGAGCTGGCCGGACGGCTGTCGGGCCCGCAGGGTGCCGAGATGCTGGCGCATTCCCGGCATGACCTCTTCGGGGTCATCCGCCGCTATTTCGAGGACGAGCGGGTGATCTCGCTTTTCTCCTCCTACATGCATGTCGTCACCGCCGAGAACCAGCCCGGGGCCGGCATGCTGTTTCCGCTGCTGTTCTCCAACGTCACCGGCTTCGCCCTGCCGGTGGGCGGATCGTCGGCCTTCACCGCGGCCCTTCAGCGGGTCGTGGATTACGGCGGCGGCGTGGTCGCGACGGGCTCAGAGGTCCGCGAGATCGTCACCCGGGGTGGCCGCGCCACCGGCGTCCGCCTCGCCGACGGCTCGGAGCTCACGGCAAGGCACTTCGTGGCCAGCGGCATCGATGCAACCACGACGATGCACCTGACCGGAGCGGACCACTTCCCCGTCGACGTGCGCCGGAAGCTCGACAGCTGGCACTGGGGATCGCACAGCCTGGTCACGCTGCATCTCGCCCTGCGCGATGCACCGACCTACCGCGCCGCCGCCTTCGACCCCGACATCGCGCGTGCCTTCAACATCTTCTTCGGCATGGACGATATCGCACAGGTCGAGCAGTGCTTCGCCGACTGTGCGGCGAACCGCTTTCCGCGGACCCTGATGGGCAACGGCGCCTGCAACAGCAAGCTCGACCCGACCTATGCGCCGCACGGCGGCCATTCGGCGTTCTGGTGGCCCTTTGCGCCCTACGAACTGGACCCTGCCGGCGACCCGTCGTGGGAGGCCGGCCGGAAGCATTACACCGGCCGGTTGCTGTCCATCTGGCGCGAGTATGCCGACAACCTGACCGACGGCAACGTGCTCGGCAGCCATCTCTTCACGCCGGAGGATGTCGAGCGGCTGAACACCAACATGGTCCGCGGTGCGGTCCGGATGGGGGCCTACATTCCCGGCCAGCTGGGCATCAACCGTCCCCATCCCCTGCTGTCGGGAACCCGAACCCCTGTGACCGGCCTTTACCTGTGCGGATCCTCCACCGGCAACGGCGGCGGGATCAACGGTGCGCCCGGATACATCGCTGCCAACGCGATCATCGACGATCTCGCGCTCGCGGCGCCGTGGACGCGGGTTCCCGCACCGGAGTGGGCGGCGTAGAGATCCGGCCGGTACCCGGATGGGCCGGCGGCGGCAGGGGCCGGGCATTGCGGCAGGACGGGAGCGATCGGGCATGACACCGGGCAGGCAGGACGACATGATGCAGGCTGCAATCATCGGCGCGGGGCTCATCGGCCACAGCTGGGCCGTGGTCGTCGCCAGGGCCGGTCACCGCGCTGTCCTCCACGATGCCGATGCCGGCGCACTCTCGACGGCACCCGGCCGCATCGCCAGGGCGCTGGCGGATCTGGACGGCAACGGGCTGCTTGACGAACCCGCCGATGCCGTTGCCGCCCGCATCGCGATCACCCCCGACCTCGAGGAGGCGATCGCGGGGGCCGCGGTCGTGCACGAATGCGTTCCCGAGGATCTTTCGGTCAAGCGGCAGATGTTCGCGCGTCTCGACGCCGCCGCGGCGCCCGGTACGATCCTCGCGAGCGCCACCTCGACGATTCCCGCCTCGGCCTTCACCGAGGGGCTTGCGGGGCGCGAGCGGTGCATCATTGTCCACCCCAGCACCCCGCCCCACATCCTGCCGCTGGTCGAGATTTGCCCGGCCCCGTGGACATCGGCCGCAACGACCGACCGGACGGTGGACTTCGTCAGCCGGCTCGGTCAGGTTCCCAGCCTGGTCCGGCGGGAGGTCGACGGCTTCATCCTCAACCGGCTGCAGGCGGCCGTCGTGTGCGAGGCGTTCCGCCTGTGGGAGGACGGATACGCCTCGGCGGCCGACATCGAGGCCACCGTGCGCGAGACGCTGGGCATGCGCTGGGCGCTGATGGGGCCGTTCGAGACGATCTCGCTGAACGCCCCGAACGGGCTTGTCGACTATCTGTCCAGGTTCGGCGACCTGTTCTACCGCATCAACTCCACCCAGCAGGCGCGGCCCTTCGACATGCAGGCCGTCCGACGCCTCGAGGAGGAGCGGCTGGCGTCCGGGCTGGACGCGGATGTCGAGGCGCGCAGGGCGCTGCGCGACCGCCGGCTTCTCGCCCTTGCGGCGCACAAGCGGCACGGCTCCCCCTGAAGGGGGCCGGGCCGGCGGGTGCCGGTCTTGCGGCTGGTGGCCGCCCTCTGGCATCCGTCGCCGGGCCCGGCCTGCAGCGGGGCCGGGCGAGCGCCCCCGGAAGGCCTGCCGGCGAACGCTCAGCCATCCTCCGCGAGGCCCGCCATGCCTTCGATCACCTTGCAGACGGCGCCCGGGTCGAGCCGCTCCCAGCCCTGGGCGATAGCCGACTGGTAGAGCTGCGCGCACAGGCCGAACACCGGGGCGACGCTGCCGACCTCGGTGCAGAAGGCGCCGATCACGGCAAGATCCTTGCGGAAGACGTCAAGACGCGAGCTTTCCCCTGTCCCGTAGGACCCCGCGATCATCATCGGCCCGCGCACCTCGAGCATCCGCGACGAGCCGGCACCGGCAGTGACCGTGCGGAGCATCGCCTCGGGGTCGATCCCGGCCCTGCGGGCCAGGGTGATGGCCTCGGCGGCGGCGACGTTGTGGATCGCCACCAGCAGGTTGGAGATCAGCTTCGTCTTGGTCCCGTTGCCAAACTCGCCGAGGTAGAAGACGTCCCGGCCGACCAGCGCCAGGATGTCGCGCACCCGCGCAAAGACCTCCGCGCGCCCGCTCGCATAGAACGACAGCTCCTTGCGTGCCGCCTGCACCCCCGTGCCGCTGATCGGACAGTCAAGGATGTCGGCGCCGGTGCCTGCCAGCCGGCCGGCCGCCTGGTGCTTCGCCTGCAGGGACATCGTGCTGCACTCGACCAGGACGAAGGCACCCGCGCCCGCCAGCCCCCCCTCTCCGGCAACCACCTCGTCCAGCGCCAATTCGCTGGGAAGCAGTGTGATGACGACCGGTGCGGCCTGCGCGACATCACGCGGGCTGCCCATCACGGACCCTCCGGCGGCCGCCAGTTCCACCCTCCGTGCCGGGTCGATGTCGCAGCCGACCACCTGCACGCCGGCCGCCAGCAGGTGACGGGCGAAGATCGAGCCCATGATGCCAAGGCCGATGATGCCCACCGTGCCGGACATGCGACCCTCCGCTCCCGTGCCTGCCGCTGCGCCGCTCACATGAAGCTCGGGAAGAACATGGCGATCGCCGGGACATAGGTCACCAGCGCCAGCAGCGCCAGCATCAGCGCGATGAACGGGAGGATGGCCTTGACCACGTCGAAGTAGGGCAGCCTGAAGGTCGCGATTCCGATGAACAGGTTGATCCCGAAGGGCGGCGACAGCATCCCGATGGCGAGGTTCGCGATGGTGACGGCGCCGAAATGCACTGCGTCGATCCCTACCGCCTGCGTCGCCGGGAAGATCAGCGGCACCAGGACGATCACGAGCGAGTTGGGATCCACCACCATTCCCGCAAGCAGGAACAGGATGTTGATCATCAAGAGGAGCTCGACCGCCGAGTAGTTGCCAAGCAGTGCCGAGATCTGCTGGGGCACCTGGGCGATCGTCATCAGGTAGCCGAGCACCGTGCCCGCCGCGACCAGGATCAGCAGGATCGACGTGGTGCCGGCCGACTTCTTGGCGATCTCGAACAGCAGGCGCAGGGTCAGCGTCCGGTAGACGAACCATTCCACGATGATGGCATAGACGCAGGCGAAGGCGGCGGCCTCGGTGGGCGTGGCGATGCCGCCGTAGATGCCGCCGATGATCGTCACCGGCATGCCGAGTGCGAACAGCGCCTCGCGCGTCCGCAGCCACCGCTCCCGCCACCCGGCCCGCGGCGCAGTCGCGATCCCCCTGACCATGGCATAGACGTAGGAATGGACGCACAGCATCACCGCGAAGACGATCCCCGAGCCGAGCCCGGCCATGAACACCTTCCCGACCGAGGCGTTGGTGGTCAGCGCGTAGAGGATCATCGAGACGCCCGGCGGGATCAGCATCGACAGGGTCGAGGCCGAGACGATCAGCCCGACCGAGAAGCCCTTGCTGTAGCCCTGGCGCAGCAGCGCCGGATAGACGATCGGCCCGATGCTGACGATCGCGGCCGGGCCGATGCCCGACATCGCGCCGAAGATGGTGCAGGCCAGGATCACGGCGATGGCAAGGCCCGCGCGCAGATGCCCGCAGTAGCTTTCCACCATCCGCACCAGGCGCTCGCCGATCGCTCCCCGGGCGATGATGTCGGCCGCGAAGATGAACAGCGGCACCGCCAGCAGGCTGAAGGTGTTGATCCCGTCGACCATCTTCTGCGGGATCACCAGCGACGGGATCCGCGGCATGAAGGCTTCGAACGACAGGATCGTGGGTGCAAGCATGGCCAGGAAGATCGGGGCTCCGAGGGCAAGCGCGCCCATCGCAGCGATGATCAGTGGTCCCAGGTTCATGCTGTGCTCCCTCGGGGGTCCTGAGTGCGGGGCCAGATGTCGGTGCGGGGCGCGCGCGGCTAGCCGGTGCCGTCGTCGGTTGTTGCATCGAGCGCCTGCAGCGCCGGCAGACGGTTGAACACCGCAGCCAGGACCTTCTCGGCGAAGGCGATCGTCATCAGCACCGATCCGATCACGACGGGGAAGAAGAACAGGGCCCGCGGAACGGGCAGGGTGGTCCCGGTCTGGCCCGCGGCGAGGCTGAACGCGGCCAGCCGCCATGAGACCACGGCAAGATAGATCATCGTCACCATGCCCAGCAGGCCGATCAGCCCGCGGAACAGCCGCTGGACGCCCGGTGGCACCGCCCTCAGGGCAAGGTCGATCGTGACGTGGCCGTCGCTGCGCACCATCGGGTAGGCGGCAAGGAACGTCAGCCACACGGTCAGCAGCCGCGCCAGCTCCTGGCCGCCAAGGAAGCTTGTCGATACCGTGTACCGTCCGACCGCATTCAGGAAGATCACGAAGGTCACGGCAATGAGGAAGGCGCCGCAGACGGCGCCGAGGACGCGATCGAGATACCAGAGCACCAGCCTGTACCAGTTCGCGGGGCGTGACATCGGGGCTCGGCCTTGCTGCAGGGCGGATGGACAAATTCCGCGGCCCGCCGGTTGCGCCCGGCGAGGCCGCGGCCGACGCGAGAGGGCGGCGCGGGGCCGCGCATCGCCGCCCCGCCGCCCGTCACGTGGCGAGTGCGGCCGCGATCGCCACAACGATCTGCCGCCCGGGGTCCCCAAGGCGCCCGTGGTAGAAGTCGCGGACATGGGTCAGCGCGGCCTCGCGCTGGATCTCGATCTCCTCGTCGGTCAGTTCGATGATCGTGACGCCCTCGGCCGCGAAGGCCTCGAGCGCCTTGCGGTCCTGCGCCAGCGTGGCCTCCAGGATGGTCTGCCGTCCGGCAGCCACCGCCTCCTCGATCGCCGCCCGGCATTCGGCGGTCAGCCCCTCCCACCACGGCTGGTTGGCCAGCACCATCTGGTCCATCGTGCCGTGATTCGACAGCATCACATGCGACTGGATCTCGTGGAACTTCATGTTGTAGGTGATCGCAGGGGGGTTCTCCTGGGCGTCCACGGCGCCGGACTGCATGGCGCTGTAGGCCTCCGAGAAGGGGATGGTCACCGGCGTCATGCCCAGCGCGACGTCCTGCTCGGCAAGGATGGGCGAGGGCATCACCCGGGCGGTCAGACCGCGGAAGTCGTCCAGGGTGCGCAGCGGCCGGTTCGCGGTCCAGACCTTGTGGCCGTTGTACCAGATCGACAGGGCCATGTAGTTGTGCGCCTGCAGCCTGCCGACCAGATCCTGCAAGGCCGGGCCGTCGTGTACCTCGCGCAGGCGCTCCACGTCGGTGGGCCAGAAGTAGGGGAAGTCGAAGACACCGAACAGCGGCTCGGTGTTGACCAGATAGGCGGCCGGCAGGATGCTCATCTCGATGGCGCCGAACTGCACGCCCTCGTTGATGTCCTCCGGCGAGCCGAGCTGGCCTGCGGGATATATCTGGACGGTCATGTCGCAGCTGCCGCTGGCCTCGAGCACCTCCTTGATCTTCTGCGCACCAAGGTCCCGCGGATCGCCCACCGGGACGGCATGCGCGATCTTCAGGATGCCGTCGGTTGCCTGCGCCTGCGCCGCGTTGCCGAATCCGGCGACGAAACCAAGCGCGAGGATGGCCGCGAGTGGCGCGGGCTGGCGTGTCGTGTATGGCATCGGTGTTCGCTCCCCTTGGACCGTGACATTTCTGAGTGGGATTTCAGGATTGACCGTCGGTGTTGCGGCCAGCGGATGCCGGCGACGCCACGGCTGCCCCTTGCCGATTCAGCGCGGCGTGCGGACCGGAAATGCTGACCTCGCAGCGGCTTGGTTGAGTGGGCATCCGGTTTCACTGGACTTGAATTATGTTACATGATGTTCTCGCCAAGTCAAGCGGCGTTCATGCCCTGCCCGTGGGTGTCGCGCCTCCCGGGGGTTGCGCGGCAGCTCGCGGAGGGGTGCCGGCGCCCTCGGCGTCCCCTGAACAGCTGCCGGGGAACTCCGGGCGGTTCATCGCGTCCGGTGCGTCGGGGCAGGGCAGGGCGAGGCAGGGCCGGGCGGGCTGCGCCCGCCGCCGCGGCCGGCGGGGGCGCCGCTTACCTCGCTTTGATGGCCGGCGCCGGCGGGACAGGCTCAGGGCACGACTTCGATCAGGAAGGGTCCCGGCCGCCCGTTGGCGCGGGCAAGAAGCCGGTCGAGTCCGGCGAGCGTGTCGGCCCGCGCAGCCTCGACACCGAAGCCCTCGGCCAGACGCACCCAGTCGGGCGCCGGCCGCGAGAGATCGACGAGCGCGTTCGCGATCGGCCCCGCCGCGGCCCCGACATTCGCGAGCTCGGTGCGAAGGATCGCGTAGCTGCGGTTGGCGAAGATCAGGGTCGTGACATCCAGCCGCTCGCGCGCCTGGGTCCACAGCGCCTGCAGGCTGTAAAGCGCGGCCCCGTCCGCCTGAAGTGACACCACCCGCCTGCCCGGCGCGGCCAGTGCGGCACCCGCGGCCATCGGCGGGCCAAGGCCGATCGCCCCGCCGGTCAGCTGCAGCCAGTCGTGGCGCGCCGCGTCCCGGGTCAGGTTGAAGAGCCGGCGGCCGAAACTCACGCCCTCGTCGGCGACGATCGCATCCTCCGGAAGCCGGGCGGCCAGCAGGGCCGCGACGCTCTCGGGGGTCAGCGGACCGTCTCCCGGAGCGGCGGGAGGGGAGGGATCGGGCGGCGGAACGGGGCGCGCGCCGACCGCGTCGCCGAGGGCCCGCAGCGCCTCCTCGACCGCCTCGCCCGGTCGCACGAGGGTGTGCACGGCGCAGTGGTCGGAAACCAGACGCGACGGCTTGCCGGGATGCTGGAAGAACGCCACCGGTGCGGCCGCCGCGACGAGGACGAGGTGGTCGAGACCGGCAAGCGCGGCCAGCGCCTCGTCCACCGCATAGGGCAGCCGGCTGACGGGATGTCGCCCCCGCCCCCGCTCGACCCTCGCGTTGTGAGCCGCGGCCCAGATCTCGGCGCCGGTCGCCGCCGCCACGCGATGGGCCTCGGCCAGCGCCCCGGCCCGCAGCGCTCGCCCGCCCAGAAGCAGCGCCACCCGGCCGCCCCCGCGCAGGACGCGGGCTGCGGCGGCAACCGTCTCCGGTTCCGCCGGTGCCGGCGGCGGCGGCTGCATCGGGCCCCCGGCCGTTGCCCCGCCCGACCATGCGACGTCCGCCGGCAGGACGAGCGTGGCGATGCGGCCGGGAGGCTCCAGCGCTGCGCGGACCGCCTCGGCCACATCCGCTCCCACGGTCGCGGGATCGCTGGCCGACCGGTACCAGGCCGAGACCGGGCGCGCCCAGGATTCGATGTCCGCAGCCAGGGGCGGGTCATGCGCGAGGTGCCGGATCGTGTGGTCGCCGACGATGTTGACCACCGGCGTTGCCGCCCTGCGGGCGTTGTGCAGGTTGGCCAGCCCGTTGGCCAGCCCCGGGCCGCAGTGCAGCAAGGTCACCGCCGGCCGGTCGGACATGCGCCCGTAGCCGTCGGCGGCACCGGTGACAACGCCCTCGGCAAGCCCCAGGATGCAGCGCACCCCCGGAATGCGGTCGAACGCGGCGACAAGGTGCAGCTCGCTCGTGCCCGGGTTGGCAATGCAGGTGTCGATGCCGCAGCCCAGCAGCGTGGCCACGACTGCCTCCGCCCCGGTCAGGGCGCGATCCCCCGCCTGTGGTCCGGCTTCGCTCATCGGCCTCCCTCCGCCGCTGCGGCCGGCCCAGAAGACATAGCCCCGCGGTGCAAGTCAATGAACCGGTTCACCGGAGTCCTGCGTCGGCAGCGGCGCTTCCTCTGGCATCGCCTCCGCGCTAGACTCACAATCGGGAATGGGCGCGCGGCATCCGGGACCGGAGGGGACAGCATGACCAGGAAGGTGACCATCCGTGACGTTGCCCGCCGCGCCGGGGTGTCGGTGGGTACGGCCTCGCGCGTCATCAACGGGTCGGGAAACGTCGCTGCCGAGTTGCGGCAGAGCGTCGAGCGCACCATCATCGAGATCGGCTTCCAGCCGAACTCCGCCGCCCAGAGCATCCGCAGCGGCACTTCTAGGACGATCGGCCTGCTCGTCAGCGACATCAGGACGCTGCGCCTTGCCCATCTGGTCCGCGGCGCGCAGACCGAACTCGAGCGCGCGGGCTACGGGGTCTTCATCGCCTGCCACGAGAACGACCGCGAGCGCGAGGCCCAGGCGCTGCAGTTCCTGTCCCGCCGGCGCATCGACGGGCTGATCCACTCCAACTGCAACGACCGCGAGACCGAAGGCGACGCAACCGCCCCCGGCATGGCGGTTCCGACGGTGGTCTACGATCGGGACGGGCCAGAGCACGCCGATCTCGTGCAGATCGCCCATGACGCCGGCATTCGGCAGGCCGTTGAGTATCTCGCCGGGCTCGGCCATCGCCGCATCGGGTTGATCACCGGACCCGGGTTCATGTATCCGGCGCGCTCGCGCATCGAGGGGCTGCGCGCCGCCCTGTCCGACGCCGGCCTCCCCTTCGAGCCGCGCAACGTGAGCGCCACAAGCTTCGGCGAGGCCTTCGTCGACGTCTCGAACATGATCACCCGGCCCGACCGGCCGTCCGCCATCATCCTCGGCGGGGCCAGCATGCTGGGCGGCGCCCTGCGCGCGATCCGCGCCCAGCGGCTGGAGATCCCGCGGGACCTGTCGCTCGTCGCGGCGGGCGACAGCGAACTTGCCCAGCTTGCGACACCCGCGATCACCGTGGTCCGCTGGGACATGGAAGAGATCGGGCGGGCCTGCGCCACGGCCCTCCTGTCGCGGATCAAGACCCCCGATGCGCCGCGGCGCCGGTTGCTCGTCGATCCCGAACTGGTCGTCCGCGGGTCCTGCGCTGCGCTTGCCGCGAACCTCCGCGCGGCCGCTGCCGAATAGCCGGGCACGCCGCGGCCACCGTCCGGGCGGCGGCGCTCAGCCGGACGGAAGCCGGAACAGTCCCGACGCCTCGAGCGCCGCACGCACCGCGGTCGTTCCGTCGGCATCGAGGCCAAGCAGCGGCTCCCGCACGGTGTCGTGGTCGATCAGCCCGAGGATCTTCAGCGCGGCCTTGGTGCGCGTGTGCCGCAATGCATAGGGCGGCGTGTGGTAGATCGCCTGCGAGATCGGCCAGAGCTGCAGGTCCGCCGCGCGGGCATCGGCAAGGTCGGCCCGTGCAAGGGACTCCACCAGGCGGACGATCAGGTCCGGGACGAGGCCGGCCAGGCCGAGCAGCACGCCGTCGGCGCCGATCGCAAGCGTGGCCAGCACATGCGAGTCGTTGGCCGACAGCACCGCCAGGGCGGGGTGCACCTGCTTCAGGTGGCGGTATTCCTCCTGATAGCGACGAACCTCCCAGACTGCGTTCTTGATTCCCACCACCGTCGGCAGCGCGGCGATGCGGGTCAGCGTCGCAAGCTCGTAGGCGGCAGCACCACGGGTGTGAGGTGACTGGAAGGCAAAGATCGGCAGGTCGGCCGCGGCCGACAGCCGCTCGAAGTAGCGCTCGGCAGCCCCGGCCTGCCGGCTGATCAGCCAGTCCCGGACAGGGAAGACCAGCGCCGCGTCGGCACCCGACGCCTGCACCTCGCGCAACTGCGCGATGCCCTCGGCGGTCGAGCTCGCGACCAGCCCGGCGACGATCCGCACCCCCGGAGGGACGACCTTCCGGGCGGCCGCGACGACCGCATTGCGTTCGTCCTGCGATAGGAAGGTGCCCTCGCCGGCATTGGCATTGACGACCAGACCGGCGATTCCGGGCCGCCGGCCCAGCCAGCCGTAAAGGCGCGCGAGGCTCTCGAAGTCGATGCTCTGGTCGGGCCGCATCGGGCAGACCGGAGCGGGATAGACGCCTCCCCACGGGCCGCGATCTGGCATGGTGCCTGTCCTCCTCTCGTCAGGGCTTTCCCTGGCGGCGATAGCCCTTGCGCAGCATCGCCGCCGTGACCACCGGCACCAGCAGGACAATCATGGCGAAGCGGACCAGCTGGTGTCCGGCCACGAAGACCGAATCGAGGTTCAGCGCGAAGGCGAGCGCGGCCATCACGTCGATGCCCCCGGGGGCGAAGGCCATCGCCAGTTCGCTGAACGGGCGGCCGGAGACCGCGGTCGTGGCAAGGGCGCACAGCCCGGCGACCGCGAAGCTCAGCATCGCCGCGGTGACCGATACGCCGAGGGCGGCAACCAGCGCCCGGATGCTGTAGCCGGCGAAGCGTCCGCCGACGAGCGCGCCCACCCCGATGAGCCCGGCGATCAGCAGCGGCTCGGGCAGCGCCCCCTCGACCAGCCCGAGGCCATGGATCACGGTGCTCGAGGCCATCGAACCGACCAGCGTTCCGGCCGGCACGCCCAGTCCCTGCAGCAGCATCCCGCCCAGCGCACCCACCGCCAGCGTCACCAGCGTGTCGGCCGTGCCAGCGATCAGCGGCATCGGCAGCGGCACAGTCCCCGGGGCGACACCCTCGACGAGTTCAAGCGCCGGCGGGATCAGCAAGAGCAGCAGCACCGCCCGCATGCTCTGCAGGAGGGCGACCCGCGGCATGTCGGCGCTGGTGGGCAGGGCGACCACGGTGATGTAGCTGGTCAGCCCCGGCACCGCGGCGAAGAAGGCCGTCGGCCAGTCCCATCCGCACAGGCGGGTCAGGAAAAGCTGCAGCACCGCCTGCACGATCAGCACCGCCAATCCCACCGCGAGCAGGGTCGTCGGCCACTCCGGAACCCGCGCCAGCAGTTCGGGCGTGACATTCGCCCCGATCGAGGATCCCAGAAGGATGAAAACGACGTTGCGCACCTGCGGCGGCATGACGGTCGGCATCCGCGCCAGTGCGGCCAGCGCCACGGCCAGGGTCGCGCCCGTCAGCCAGGCGGCCGGCACGCCCAGCAGCGCAAAGCCCCAGCCGCCGGCGGCCGCCACCGCAAGCGTGACCGCCGCGGCCAGCGGGCGGGGCCATGTGCGTCTGCTCCGCTCAGCCGGCGGGGTCATCGCGCCATGGCAGGTCATGTCCTGCGGCCGGGCGCACGGTGCGTGCCCCTCGCGCCGGTCCGTCGCTGCTCATGCAAGGGGCTCGACGCAGGCACGCTCGGTGGTGCTGTCGAACATGCGGATCTTCCCGCGCTGGAAGCGGCAGAACAGCCGGTCGCCCGGCTGCAGCCGCGCATCGGCATTGGTGCGGGCGATCAGTTCCCCAGCCTCGCTCTCGAGGAACACGTACTTCTCTGCCCCGATCAGTTCGACGACGCTCACCACCGCCGCAAGGTCGCCTGACCCGCCATCCAGCCCCACATGCTCGGGACGGATGCCCAGCGTCACCTGCCGGCCGTCCCCCGGCCGCAGCCGCCCGCCGCAGTCGGCGTCGGAGACGTGCAGCTGCAGGCCCTGGGCGCGGAAGGTGCAGCCTCCCCCGCCGCCTTCGGCCGTCCCGGCGATGAAGTTCATGGGCGGGCTGCCAATGAAGCCCGCGACGAACAGGTTCGCGGGATGGTTGTAGATGTCCTGGGGTGTGTCGAACTGCTGGATCCTGCCGCTGCGCATGACGGCGATGCGGTCCGACATCGTCATCGCCTCGAGCTGGTCGTGGGTGACGAAGACGGTGGTGCAGCCGACCTGCCGCTGCAGCTTCACCAGCTCGGCCCGCATGAAGGTGCGCAGCTTGGCATCCAGGTTCGACAGCGGCTCGTCAAGCAGCAGCACCTCCGGCGTCCGGATGATGGCACGCCCCAGCGCGACGCGCTGCTGTTCGCCGCCCGACAGCTGCCGTGGCCGCCGGTCCAGCATGCCGTCGATGCGCAGCATCCGCGCCACCGCCAGTACCCGCACCTCGCGCTCTGCCCGCGGAACGCCCCGCTTCTTCAGCCCGTACTCCAGGTTCTCCGACACGCGCATGTGCGGGTAGAGGGCATAGTTCTGGAACACCATCGCGACGTTGCGGCGCTGCACCGAGAGGTCCACGACCGGCTTGCCGCCGAAGTAGATCTCGCCCTCGCTCGGATCCTCGAGGCCGGCGATCATGCGCATCGTCGTGGTCTTGCCGCAGCCTGACGGCCCGACGAGGGTCACGAACTCGCCAGCCCGGATCCGCAGTTCGTCGATCTGGACCGCCGGCTCGCCGCGCGAGAACCGCTTGACCAGCCGGTCAAGCCGCAATTCCGATCCGTTGCTGCGGCCGAAGCTCGGAGCGTGTTCCGCGGGCAAGGCGTCGCCTCCTCTGGTCAGGCCTTCACGGCGCCGGCGTTCAGGTCCGGCAGGAGCCGGCGCTGCAGGAAGGCGAACAGCACCAGCACCGGAACGGTCACCGACACCGAGGCGGCCATCAGAATGCCCCACTCGGCATTCAGTTCGTTCGCGTAGCGTGCGATTCCCACCGGCAGCGTCTTCATTTCCGCCGTCGTGGTGAAGACCGACGCGAAGAGATAGTCGTCCCAGGCGAGGATGAACGCGAATATCCCAGTCGAGATGATGCCGGGCATCACCTGCGGCAGAACGATCTGGAAGAAGCAGGCGAAGCGCGAGGCCCCGTCGACCATCGCCGCCTCCTCCACCTGCAGCGGAACCGACAGGAAATAGGACCTCAGCAGCCAAAGGCTGAAGGGCATGGCGAAGGTCATGTCGGCAAGGATCAGCGCCCAGTAGGTGTTCATGATCCGCAGCTCGACGATGATCAGAAAGAGCGGCACCAGCATCAGCACCGAGGGAAAGAGGTACGTGAACAGGATCGCGGTCGAGGTCGCCTTCTGGCCCGGATAGGAGAAGCGGGTGAGGCTGTATGCACCGAGCGTGCCAAGGACGATGACGATCACCACCGTGCCGGATGCGACGATGATGCTGTTCATGAACCACCGCCAGAAGTCGCCGGCGAACAGCGCCTCGTAGTTGCCGAGGTAGAGGGCATCCGGCAGCAGCCGCGGCGGCACGGCGGTGATCTCAGTGGGCGATTTGAACGACGAAGCCAGCATCCAGATCAGCGGAAAGGACACGGCAAGCACGAACAGCCACGCCGCGACGGTCAGGGCCCAGGTGCGGATCAGCCGTCGACGCATGCGGCTCATCGCTGGTCTCCCAGCGGCTTGGTCATCCAGAAGTAGAGGACGAAGAGGACGCTGAGCAGGATCAGGGTCAGGTCGGCAACGGCGGCCGCAAGGCCAAGCTGGTGCTGGCCGAAGCCAAGCTGGTAGATCAGCACCGGAAGGGTCAGCGTGGCCTCGGCCGGCCCCCCGCCGGTCAGCAGGGCGATGGTATTGAAGTCATTGAAATCCCATATGAACCTCAGGAACACCGTGATGATCAGCACCGAGCGGAGCTGCGGCAGGGTGATGTCCCAGAACTGCGACCAGGCCGAGGCGCCGTCGGTGGCCGCGGCATCATAGAGCTGCCGCGGGATGTTCTGCAGCCGCCCGAGGATGGCGATGACGACGAAGGGGAACACCCGCCAGGTGCTCACCAGGATCACGCTGCCGAGCGCCAGGTCGGGCTCGGAGAACCAGCCGATCGGCTGCGAGATCAGGCCGACGTCGGTCAGCATCGTGTTGAAGATGCCGTAGTTGGGGTTCAGCAGCCACTTCCAGACCGTCGTCGCCACCACGATCGGCAGGAGATAGGGAAAGATCGCGAGGCTTCGCGCCAACGCCCTTCCGTGGAAATGCTGGTTCAGCAGCAGCGCCACCCCGACCCCGAGCACCATCTGCAGCACCAGCCCGCCGACGGTGTATTGCAGCGTGATCCACAGAGCATTCCAGAACTGGGTGCCGCCGAGGACCCTCTCGAAATTGCCCAGCCCGACGAAGCGCGTGTTCATCGTGATCTGCTGGACCCGGTAGAAGCCCAGGATGACGCCGCGCGCCAGGGGCCCCGCGATCACCAGGATGAAGGCCGCCACCACCGGCAGCAGCAGCAGGGCGCCAACCACCGCCGTACGGTTGCCGCGCCGCGCCCAGAAGCGCGCGAGCCTGCCGGCCCCCCGATTCCCGCGCACGGATGTGCTGCCGCCGCCTGCGTCCATGGTCTGTCCTCAGGGATCTCCGGTTGCCCGGCCTGGCCGTCCGGAAGGGGCCGAGGCCCCTTCCGGCGTGGCCCCCGCAGGGGAGGCTAGATGTTCTGCAGCATGTCGTCGATCTGTTCGGCCGCCCATGACAGCACGGTCTCGGCGCTCTCGTTGCCGAAGACGTAGCGCTGCAGCATGGTCGGCAGCACCGGCCCGGTGTCGAGCGAGCCGCCGACCGGGTTCGGCGCGTGCTCGTGCGACTCCTTGTAGAAGTTGCCGGGCGTCTCGGTGGCGTTCAGCAGCACCGCCAGCACGTCGGCGCGCGCACTCAGCAGTTCGTGCCCCGTGTAGCGCGCGTCGGTCGCGATCGAGGTGCGCACCGGCAGGTTGTTGCCCGGCGCCGTCAGCAGCCAGTCGATGTGGCGGCCGGCCTCGAACTGCTCTTCCACCATCCAGGCCTTAGCCGCGTCGCGGTTCCGCGCCCCCGCAAGGATGTAGGCCCCCCGCGGTTCGGTGTAGGTGAACCGGACCGACTTGTAGGGCGGGAACACGCAGCCGAGCGACGGCGCGATCGCGGGCGCGCGCGCGCTCACCCGCTGCAGCATCCGCCCCGAATAGTAGGTGCTGGCGCAGATCCCCGACTGGAAGTTGGTCAGCAGGTCGCCGAAGCCGAAGTTCGAGGCTCCCGGCGGCGAGTACTGGTACAGTTCCTTCATGAACTCGAGCGTCGCCCGGTTCTCGGCGCTGTTGATCACGATCGTGCCGTCGGCATCCAGGATGTTGCCGCCGCCCTGACGGAAATAGATCAGTACCTGGCGGGCGGTGGCGGTGTTCACGCCGCCGGGCAGGCAGATGCCGTAGACCCCGTCCCTGGTCAGCGTCTTGGCGACGTTCAGCAGGTCGTCCCAGGTCCTGGGCTCGGCCAGCCCGGCCTGCTCCAGCAGGTCGCGGCGGAACCAGTAGGGGAAGGACAGGGTCTGCACCGGTACCGCCAGCACCTGCCCGTCCCAGGTGAACTGGTCGACCATGCCGGGCATGAAGTCGTCGCGACCGATTGCCTCGACGATGTCATCGACCGGCTGCAGCACGCCAAGCTTGGCCAGCGTCGCGACCCGCGACAGGCCCGAGCCGGCAACCATGTCCGGCGGTTGACCCGCCGCCAGGGCGGTGGTCAGCTTCTCGAACAGGCCCGACATCCCCACCGCGTCATAGGCGACCTGGACGCCGGGGTGGGAGGCCGTGAACGCCTCGACCCGGGCCTTGTACCAGGCTATCTCGGGGTCGTCGGTATCTTCTGTCAGCAGCTGGAACATGCCGCCGACGTCCTGTGCGAAACCGCCGCGCCCGGTCCAGGGCAGCGTTGCGCCGGCACCGAGCAGCGCGAGCGCCGTCCGGCGGCTCATCCCGCCATCCATCAGCGCTCGGTAGAGCGGGGTCGTCCCGTTCATGGTCTCCTCCCTTGGGCAGTCGTGCTAAGAACCCTGTTGCGGCCGCCGCCCGCGGGCGGCGGGTTCAGACGATGACTTCCTCCCTGACCAGTGTGGCCATCTCCTCCCCAGACAGCCCCAGAAGGTTGCGAAAGACATGGTCGTTGTCGGCACCGATCGCCGGCGTCGCCGACAGCGCGCCCCGCCAGCCCTCCTCGTCGCGCCAGGGCAGGGCGATGCTGCGCACCCCGCCGATCTCGGGAAAGATGCCCCGCGCGGCCGAATGCGGATCGTCAAGGATGTCGCCGGTGCTGCGGCTGCGAGCCGCCGGCACGCCGGCCGCGACCAGTGCCCGTTCGGCCTCGGCCGCGTCCAGGCCCCGGGCCCAGGCGCCGACCGCGGCATCGATCCGCGCGCGCGCCATCCGCCGGTCGGCCAGCGCGGGCAGCTCGTCGGCCAGCCCGGGCCTGCCGATCACGGCCGCAAGCGCCGCCCAGTCGGCATCGTTGCGGACGCTCAGCGCCAGCCAGCTGTCCTCGCCACGGCAGCGGAAGATCCCCTCGGGCACCCGCGCCGGCGCGTCCTCGCGCTCGGGCGGCAGGCCAAGCTGGGCCCGCAGCAGCGCCTCGGGCAGTTCCGCGACCGTGCTCTCCAGCATCGACAGGTCGAGGTATGCGCCCTCGCCGGTCCGCCGGCGATGGCGCAGCGCGGCAAGGATAGCCGTTACCTCCCAGATCGCGGTGACCGGGTCGGTCCAGGCGGGGACGATACCCATCGCTTCCATCTCGGCATTGATCGCGCCGACCAGCCCCGCCCGGCCGCTGTAGCCCTGCAGCAGCGTGCCGTAGGCCAGCGCCTCGGCCTGCGGGCCGGTCCTGCCTACCCCCGAGGCCGAGCAGAACACGATGTCCGGCCGGACCTTGCGGATCTCCTCGTAGCTCAGCCCGTTCTTCATCAGGACCGAGCGCGAGAAGTTCTCCACGACGACGTCGCTCATCGCGATCAGCCGACGAAGCAGTACCTGCCCGCGCTGATCGCCGATGTTCACCGTGATGCTGCGCTTGCCGTTGTTCAGCACCGCGAAGTAGCCGCCGCGGTTCTTGAACTCGGGCCGGCGGGTCGATTCCACCTTGATGACCTCGGCCCCCATGGCGGCCAGCATCTTGGTCGTCATCGGCCCGGCCACGACCCATGAGAAATCGACGACCCGGGTGCCCGCAAGTGCCAGCTGCCTCATGCCGCGTCCCCCTCGGCCGGCGGCGTCGGCGCCGTTCGCTCGTTGCCGCGCGCCAGCCGGTTGCCCGCCGACGTGGTGGCGATGACCGGAAGGCCGGGCACCGCCAGCACATGCCCGTCGACGACCAGCCGGTCGAAGAATGCGCGGTGGTCGAGCTGGGGATTCGATAGGATGTCGTCGGGGCGGCTGACCGGGAAGCAGGCGACCCGCGCCGCCTGGGCGCGCGTGAACACCTCGTCGCGGCTGCGGCCGCGCGTCCATTCCGCCATCAGCGCCTGCAGCTCGCCCCATTTGCGCTTGCGCTGCAGCTTGTCGCCGCACAGCTCGGGGTTGCGCGACCAATCGGGACTGCCTAGCAACTCGATCCAGCGGTCCCACTGGTGCTGCTCGCGCGGCGAGGCCATGACCCAGCCGTCGCTGCAGGGCATGATCCAGATCAATCCTCCGGCGACCTCGGTGCCCTTGAATTCCTTGCGCCGGCGGTCGAATGACCGCTCGCCGGCCCCGTGCTCGCCGAGGGATTCGAACAGCACATTGGCATAGAACTCCGACACGGCAAGGTCGGCATGCGGCGCGGCCTCGCCCGATTCGGCCACCAGAAGCCCCCATACCGCCGCCGCCGCCGCCGCCACCCCCGCCGCCAGCGGCCCCTCGCGCTCGGCGCCCGGCTGCGGCGGCGTCCGCTCGGGATCCTTCACGGGGCGGGACTGGTTGTGCGCGAGGCCGGCGAAGTGCTGTACCGTCAGGTCGCTCCAGGGCCAGCTTGCGGCCGGCCCGGTGCGCCCGTAGGCCGAGACCGAGACCACCGTCAGGTCCCGCCTGGCAGTGCGCAGTTCCGTCACCAGCGCCCGCTGCCCGGCCCCGTCGTGCGATTCAACGAGGATCGCCGCCTCTGCGAGCAGCTCGACGAAGCTTTCCGCGTCGGCCAGAGGATCGAGGCGCACGATCGTCTTTCCGGCGTTGAGGTAGGCGTGAAGCGCGCTCTGCCCGCCCGCGAGCGGCGGCGCCGTGCGCAGCGGGTCGGGCACGCCGGGGTCATCGACCCGGATCACCGTGGCGCCGAGGTCGCCGAGGATGCGTGCCGCGAACGGCCCCGTGTACCCGGTCGACCAGTCGACGACCGTGACGCCCGACAGGAACATCAGGCAGTCCCGCGGGCGCGCAGCGCGCTTGCCCTGGCGATGGTCACCTTCTCGCCGCGCTGGTTCTCCAGCCAGACGTCAAGCTCCACCCGCGTTCCGCCCTCGACCGGGGTCTCGGCGGTGATCGCGTGGCGGGCCGTGACGCTGTCGCCCGGCCGCACCACCTGCACGAAGGTCGCCGAGATCTCGCCGCCGCGGGAATAGCCGCGCCCGAAGGCGGCAAGCAGGTATTCGTTGAGGAACGCCACGAGATGGCCGCCCTGGACCACGGCGCCGCCGACGCCCCAGCTCTTTGCCAGTTCCGGATCGGCGTGGATGCTGTTCTTCACCGGCCCCATGAACCGCTGCATCTTCTCGAGCGTGATGTCCTTGGTCAGTTCGGGGAAGTCCATCGATCAGCCCTTCAGCTTGAAGTTGTCGCCCAGCACGATGACCGCGCGACGGTCGTGCAGCAGCGGCGTGCCGTCCTGGTCGAAGTAGGTGGTCTCGAAGGCGACGTAGCGCTTGCCGCGCCGCTCGTACTTGTCGCTGATCCGGCCCACCGCCGAGACCCGCATCCCCACCTTGGCAGGATTCACGAACTCGTAGGCCTGCTTGGCGCGCATGCTCGGGCCGAGCTTGTCGAACACGTAGTCGATGAACAGCGTCCGCATCGCGTGCTTGGGCACCAGGTCCAGGGGCGCCACGCGGCGGCCGTCGGCATCCACCTCGGCCTCGATCAGCCGCGGGTCAAGCTCGATCGCGGCGACGTACTCGTCGATCAGCGCGTCGGTGATCTCGAACTCGATGCGGCCGGTCTCGCCGCCGATCGGTATCGCGTCCCAGTCCTGCAGCATGCCTCAGCCCCGCTTCCGGTATTGCGCCAGTGTCCCCGCCTTCATGACCTTGCCGGGCAGCGGATGGCCGACGAGGGATTCGGCCAGCCGCGCCGTCTCGGTGGCGGCCTCCAGGTCGATGCCCGTGTCCACCCCGCATTCGTGCATCATGAACGCCAGATCCTCGGTGCAGACGTTGCCGGCCGCACCCTTGTTGCCGGCGAACGGGCAGCCGCCCAGCCCGCCGGTGGCGGCGTCGAACTCGCGAACGCCGAGCTGCATGGCCGCGAAGGCGTTGGTGACGGCCTGGCCGCGGGTGTCATGCAGGTGCAGCCGGATACCGATGTCCGGCCAGGCCTCGCGCACCATCCCGACCAGGCGCTGGGTCTGGCGCGCGTTCGCCCATCCCATCGTGTCGGCCAGCCGCAGGTGACGAAGGCTGCAGCCGTGCCCGGCCATCACCTGCTCCACGCGGCGGATCAGCCCCACCACGTTCTCCGGCGGAACGTCGCCTTCGAAGTTGCAGCCGAAGGCGGCCATCACGCCCAGCGCCGAAGGCTCGACGCCGATGGCGCGGTAGGCGGCAATCCATTCCGGCATCTCGGCGATGGTGTCGTCGATGGAGCGGTTGGTGTTGCGGCGGATGAAGGTCTCGCTGGCGGTGATCGTCAGCTTGCCGTCCATCGCCACGCGCCCCGACGCAGCGGCCCGCTGGAGCCCCTTGACGTTCAGCCACAGCGCCCGGTAGCGCACCCGCCCGGAGTCGGGCAGAGCGGCCAGGACGGCCTCGGTCTCGGCCATCTGCGGCACTGCCTTTGGGTTGACGAACGAGCCGACCTCGATCTCGCGCAGCCCGGAGCCGATCATCGCGCCGATCAGGCGGAGCTTCTCCTCCACGGTCAGGATCTTCGGCTCGATCTGCAGTCCGTCGCGGGGCCCCACTTCCTGGATGACGGCCGTGCTCGGCAGGTCGGACATGATCAGCCCCGCGCGCCCGCGGCCGCCCCGAGGACGGCCGGATCGAACGGATAGGGAACCGCCGGCCCGTTCCGCCGCGGCAGCACCACGGTCGCGGTGCCCGGCGTCGACTCGGTGCCGGCATCGTTCACGAGGCCGATCTCGAGTTCGACAAGGCCGAACTCGCCCGCTCCTGCGACCGCGGTCACCTTCGCCCAGGCCGACAGGGTCTCGCCCGGAACGTTCATGCCGCGAAACTGGAACGAGCACTTCCACAGCCAGCCGCCGTCTCCGGCCCAGTCGGTCAGAAGCTGCACCAGCACGTGCTGTTTCCATGAACCGTTCACCATGATGTCGGGCAGCTTGTCGTGCCCGACCGCATATTCCTTGTCGTAGTGGATGCGGTGCCAGTTCTCGATCGCCGACGACCAGCGCATGATGTGGGACGAACTCATCGGTCCCTTGACAAGCGGCGGCAGCGCCATGCCCGCCGTGACGTCCTCGAAGCAGACCTGGGGCATGTTCGGCCTCACCGGAGGATGGTGGTGGTGACGACGTTCAGCAGCGGCTCGCCCGCCACGGTGCGGAAGCGGTCCTCGATGTCGATGAGAACCATCGGGCCGCTCCTGGCGTCCTTCTGGCGGATGTCGAGGTAGCGGCTCTTGCGCTGGATGCGCTCGCCGGTGCGGGCATAGCGGAAGAACTCGTATCGGTATCCGCCGTTCAGCAGGCGCGGCAGCGGCACCTCGACCGGCGGCAGGCCGCGGAAGGCGCGGCTCAGCCCGTCGGCATCGGGGTCGTGGATGCTCGCCAGCGGGTCGGGGCCGTCCGGGGCGCGGCGGAAGGCATGAACCGGGAAGGCCGGCGGGGCGACGGGGCCGCCGTGGCGGCCGGCCGCGGCGGCATCCCAGTAGCGGGGTGCCGGGTCCATCGTGGCATGGTGGAAGCGGCGGACCTCGCTGGCCTCCACCGCGTCAAAGGCGTCCACCCAACCCGTCTCGGCCCCGATCAGCGCACGGATCTCGTCGGTGATGTAGTTCAAGCGCGTTCTCCCGTCCGCGCCGCGGCCTTGTCCGGTCCGGACAGGCCCGCCTGGGCAGCGCGACTACAGCCGATTCGACAGGCCAAGTCAATGAACCGGTTCATCAAGGCTTTCCAGATCGACGGAGGCGACCATCCGCATATCGCGGAATGATCGTGGAACGGTTTCCCTGATTGCTGTCGGCGGCGGTCCGGCAGCCGGCCGGCGCGCCGCCGCCCCTTGACAATGCGCCCACGGTGCGGTCGCGTCCCGCGGCCGTCGTGCCGCCCGGCGTGCCGGACACGCCGGGCGGGCTGCAACTGCGCGAAGGGGCCGGGCGGTCGTCGCCCCGGGCCCGCTCTGCGCCGGAACGAGGAGCCGAGATGACCGCGCCTGCCGGGCTTTCCCATCTTGAGACACTGCACCGGCGGGTGCTGTGGCTGTCGTGCTGGATGATCCACCACGCCAACCACCTGCGCCCCAGGGAGGACGGCGACGTCAAAGTCGGCGGGCACCAGGCCTCGTCGGCCTCGATGGCGGCGATCCTGACCGCGCTCTACTTCCGGGTGCTCCGTCCCGAGGACCGGGTCGCGGTCAAGCCGCATGCCGGGCCGGTGTTCCACGCCATCCAGTATCTGGCCGGCCGGCTTCCGCTCGACCGGCTCCGCGCCTTCCGCGGCTGGGGCGGGGTGCAAAGCTATCCCTCGCGCACCAAGGATGTGGACGATGTCGACTTCTCCACCGGCTCGGTGGGGCTCGGTGCGGCGATGCCGGTGTTTGCCAGCCTCGTGCAGGACTACCTGCAGGGCCACGGGCGCGGCGCTCCGCTCGGCCGGATGGTGGCGCTCATGGGCGATGCCGAACTGGACGAGGGCAACATCTACGAGGCCCTGCAGGAGGGCTGGAAGCACGAACTGCGCAACGTCTGGTGGGTGATCGACTACAACCGGCAAAGCCTCGACGGGGTCGTGCGCGAGGGGCTGTTCGGCCGGATCGAGGCGATCTTCGCGGCCTTCGGCTGGCGGGTGGTGCGCATCAAGCATGGGGCGCTGCAGCGCGCCGCCTTCGCCGAGCCCGGCGGCGACCGGCTGCGCGAGTGGATCGATGCCTGCCCCAACGCGCTCTACTCGGCACTGACGTTCCAGGGCGGGGCGGCCTGGCGCCGGCGGCTGATGGAGGACATCGGCGACCAGGGCGCGGCGAGCGCGCTGCTCGAGCGGCGGAGCGACGGCGAACTCGCCGCGCTGATGGAGAACCTCGGGGGCCACTGCCTGACCAGCCTCTGCGCCGCCTTCGAGGCCGTCACCGACGACACGCCGACGGTGTTCCTTGCCTACACGATCAAGGGCTGGGGCACGCCGCTGGCCGGCCACAAGGACAACCACGCCGGGCTGATGACGCCTGCGCAGATGGAACTGTTCCAGGCCGCCATGGGCGTGCCCGCGGGGCAGGAATGGGCGCCCTTCGCCGCCGTCCCGGATGCCGCGGCCCTGCAGGCATTTCTGGACCGGGTGCCGTTCCTCGCCTCGGGGCCCCGCCGGTTCACGGCCCCGGTCCTGCCGCGCCCGCCGCGGGTCGAGCTTCCCGAGCGGGTGCAGTCCACCCAGGCCGCCTTCGGCCGGATCCTCGACGAGGTCGCGCGGCGGGGCGGTCCGCTCGCGGACCGAATCGTGACGACCTCGCCCGATGTCACCGTCTCCACCAATCTCGGCGGCTGGGTGAACCGGCGCGGCCTGTTCGCCCGCGACGCACGGCCTGACACCTTCCGCGACGAGCGCGTCCCCAGTACCCAGCGCTGGCTGTTCTCCCCTCGGGGCCAGCACATCGAACTCGGCATCGCCGAGATGAACCTGATGCTTCTGCTCGGCGCGGCCGGGCTGTCGCATTCGCTGTTCGGCGAACGGCTCATTCCGGTCGGTACCGTTTACGACCCGTTCGTGGCCCGCGGGCTCGATGCGCTCAGCTACGCCTGCTATCAGGATGCGCGCTTCATCCTCGTGGGCACGCCCTCGGGCGTGACGCTGGCGCCCGAGGGCGGGGCCCACCAGTCGATCGGGACACCGCTGATCGGGATGAGCCAGGACGGTCTGGCCAGCTTCGAGCCGGCGTTCGCCGACGAGCTGTCGATCATCATGGACTGGGCCTTCGACTACCTGCAGCGCGACGGCGAAGGCGATCCCGACGAGCGCAGCTGGCTGCGCGACGAGACCGGCGGGTCGGTCTACCTGCGGCTGTCCACCCGCCCGGTGGAACAGCCTCTGCGAAGGGTCGATGCCGCGCTCGCCCAGGGCGTGATCGACGGCGCCTACTGGCTGCGCGAGCCGGGGCCGAACGCCGAGGTGGTGATCGCCTGCCAGGGCACCATCGCGACCGAAGCGATCGCCGCCGCCGGCCGCATCGCCGAGGGCCGCCGCGACGTCGGCGTGCTGGCGGTGACCTCGGCCGACCGGCTGAACGCCGGCTGGACGGCGGCGCGGCGGGCGCGCGCCCGCGGCCGCGATGGGGCGACCAGCCACGCCGAGCGGCTGATGGGCCAGCTGCCGGCGCACTGCACCCTGATCACGGTCATCGACGGGCACCCCGCCACCCTCGCCTGGCTCGGCGCCGTGGCCGGCCACCGCACCGTGCCGCTGGGGGTGGAGCATTTCGGCCAGACCGGCACCGTCGCCGACCTCTGGCACCATTTCGGGATCGACGCCGACGCCATGACCGCTGCCGCAAGCCGCATCGCGCCCGGCCGGCCGCTCCGCCTCGGCAGGGTGGGCTGAGGGGCGGCACGCCCGCCTTCCGGCGGGGCCCCGGCTCAGTCGTCGAGGTGGCGCATCACCACCCGGGCGGCGGCCTCGAGATCCAGCGCGATCGCGGCCTCGACGGCATCGGTGTCGCCGCGCTCCAGGGCCGCGATGATCGCCTCGTGGCGGGTGACGATGTCCCGCGTCACCGTGGCGGCGGGGTGGTGGTGGAGGATCGGGCCGATCCGGACCCAGAAGTTCTCGATCAGCGCCAGAAGGGCAGGGCGGCGGGCTTCGGTGTAGATCGTGAAGTGGAAGGCGAAGTTGTCGGCCAGGTAGTCCTCCGACCGCTCCTTATGCGCCATCGCCGCGTTCCGCCGCCGCAGGTCGGCGATCACCCCGGCGGTCAGGTTGGGCACCGCCAGCCGGCCGGCCAGCCCCTCCAGCCGGACGCGGATCTCGATCAGCTGCCAGTACTCCGTCCGGCTGGTGCGCGGCAGGTGGAACCCCGACTGCGGCCGGCCTTCCACGACGCCATCGGCCTCCAGCCGCTTCAGCGCGTCGCGCACCGGCTGGGCCGACAGGTTCAGGTGCTGGGCCACCGCCCGCGACGACAGCACCGCATCCGGCGGCACCAGCCCCTGCATCACGCCGCGCCGGATGACGCGGTAGACCTGACGCTCCACCGGCTCGTCGAGGGTGGGGTCGATGGCGTCGAAGGGCGGGACCGCCGATTGCGGCCGCCCCCGTCGCCGTGCAACGCCCCCGATCTGCCCGCCCATGCCGGACCCGCGCTTACCCGAGATGGAAGATTGACACAATTCCGGGCCAGGTCCAGTATTCTAATACATCAGAATCAGCGGGCGCCGCTGCGACCGTCCGCGCCAGGGGGGATGCAATGGCTGCCGGGGACGTGGCGGGACTGCGCGCGATCGTGACCGCGGCAGGCGGCGGCGCCGGCCGGGTGATCGCGGCCGCGCTGCACGGCGCCGGTGCACGGGTCGTGGCCTGCGACGTCGATGCGGCCGGCCTTGCCGGGCTTGCCGCCGCCTGCCCGGGCCTGTCCACCCTGCATGCCGACGCGGGAACCGAGGCCGCGGCGTCGGCGGCCCTCGCGGCCGCGGGCGGGCGGGCCGACATCCTTGTCAACAACGTCGGCATCGCCGGGCCGACGGCGGCGACCGAGGACATCGCCCCCGCCGACTGGGCCGAGACCCTGCGGGTCAACCTGACCAGCCACTTCCTCTTCGCCCGCGCCGTCATTCCCGGGATGAAGGCGGCCGGCGGGGGGCTGATCGTCAACATCTCCTCGGCCAGCGCCCGCACCGGCCTGCCGCTCCGGCTGCCCTATGTCGTCTCCAAGGCGGGCGTGCTGTCACTGACGACCAACCTCGCCCGCGAACTCGGCCCGCATGGCGTCCGCGTGAACGCGATCCTGCCCGGGGCGATCCGCGGCGACCGGATCGGGCGGGTGATCGCGGCGAAGGCTGCGGCCCTGGGAATGGAGGCGGCGGCCTACGAGCAGGCGCTGCTGCGCCATGTGTCGCTGCGCTGCCTGGTCGAGCCCGAGGACATCGCGGCCGCGATCCTGTTCCTCGCCGGGCCGGGCGGGGCGCGGATCACCGGCCAGTGCATCGGCGTGGACGGCAACGTGGAGTGGGAGGAATGAGCACGGGCTGCAGGGTCACCATCGCCGGCGCCGGGCTGATCGGTCGCGGCTGGGCGGCCGCCTTCCTTCGCGCCGGCTGGGAGGTGGTGCTCTGGGACGCCGCCCCCGGCGTCCTGCCTGCCGCCGCCGAATGGGTCCGGGCGGCGCTGCCCGAGATGGAGGCGGCCGGCCTCGCCGTAGCCCCCGGCGGCGGCCTCCGGGCCGAGCCCGACCTGGCTGCGGCCCTCGCCGGGGCCGACTACGTGCAGGAAAGCGTGCCCGAGGACCGGGATGCCAAGGCGGCGCTGTTCGCGCGCCTCGATGCCCTCGCCCCGCCCGGTGCGCTCCTCGGCTCGTCCACCAGCACGATCGCGGGCAGCCTCTTCCTGGCCGACCTGCCGGGGCGGTCGCGGGCGATGGTCGCCCACCCCGCCAACCCGCCGCATCTGATGCCGGTGGTCGAACTTGTCCCCTCGCCCTGGCACGCGGCCGCGGACACGGCGCGCTTCTCGGCGGTTCTCGCCGGCATCGGGCAGGTGCCGGTGGTGCTGAAGCGCGAGATCGAGGGGTTCGTGATGAACCGACTGCAGACCGCGGTCGTCAACGAGGCGGTGGCCCTCGTCGCCCAGGGGGTCATCGACCCCGAGGGGCTGGACGCGGTGATGAAGCACAGCCTCGGGCTGCGCTGGGCCTTCATGGGCCCGTTCGAGACCATGGACCTGAACGCCCCCGACGGCTTTGCCGACTACGCGCGCCGCTACGGGCGCTTCTACGAGGCGATGGGCAGAACGCTCTCGGTCGCCGACGGCTGGCCGGCCGAGGCGGTGGAGCGGATCGAGGCGGCGCGGAGGCTGGCGACGCCCCGGGCCTCGGTCGGGGCAAGGATGCGCTGGCGGGACCGGGCGCTGATGCGCCTGCTCGCGCTGCGGTCGGGAATGGGAGGCACGTCGTGACGGAAAAGGTCATCATCACCTGCGCGGTGACGGGCGGGATCCACACGCCCAGCATGTCGCCGCACCTGCCGATCACCCCCGACGAGATCGCCGACAGCGCCATCGCCGCGGCCGAGGCGGGGGCGGCGATCATCCACCTCCACGCGCGCGACCCCCGCACCGGGCGGCCGACGCAGGACCCCAACCTGTTCATGCAGTTCCTGCCGCGCATCAAGCAGGCGACCGGCGCGGTGCTCAACATCACCACCGGCGGCGGCATGGGCATGTCGCTCGAGGAACGCCTCGCCCCCGCCCACCGCGCCAGGCCCGAGGTCACCAGCCTGAACATGGGCTCGATGAACTTCTCGGTGGCTCAGCTGGCCGACAAGCCCAGGGAATGGACGTTCGACTGGGAGCAGCCCTACCTCGCCGGCTCGTGGAAGTCGATCTACCCCAACACCTTCGAGATGATCGAGAAGATCATGGTCGAGGTCGGGCAGGCCTACGGCACCCGCTTCGAGTTCGAGTGCTACGACATCGGCCACCTCTACAATCTGAAGGTCTTCGCCGACCGCGGGCTGGTGACGCCGCCGTTCTTCATCCAGGGCATCTTCGGCATCTCCGGCGGCATCGGGGCCGATCTCGACAACCTGATGTTCTTCAAGCAGACGGCCGACCGGCTGTTCGGTCGCGATTACCGACTGTCGGCCTTCGGCATCGGCCGGGCGCAGATGCGCTTCCTGACCATGGCCGCCCTGCTCGGCGGCAACGTGCGGGTGGGGCTGGAGGACTCACTCTTCATCGGCCGCGGCCGGCTCGCCACCTCCAATGCCGAGCAGGTGGCCAAGATCCGCCGCATCATCGAGGAACTGGGGATGGAGGTCGCCACTCCCGACGAGGCGCGCGCCATGCTGCACCTCAAGGGCGGCGACCGGGTGGAGTTCTGAAACGCCACATGGCGGCGCGGGGCGCGTCGCCACAGGATGGGAGCGAGACCATGGAAAGACGCAGGTTTCTGAAGACCGCCGCGATTGCGCCGCTGGCTGCCGGCACCCTCGCCGCACCGGCGATCGCGCAGTCGGCCTACCGCTGGCGGATGGCCAACCTCTACCCGCGCGGCATCTCCTTCGGTGTCGCCTACGAGGGCTTCGCCGAGCGGGTCGCTTCAGCCTCCGGCGGCCGGCTGGTGATCGAGAACGTCTACGATGGCGAGGGCGTCTCGGCGACCGAGGTGTTCGCGGCCGTCAAGAGCGGGCTGGTCGAGATGGGCTCGCCCTACATGGCGCTGCATGCAGGCGAGCTTGCCGCGGGCGTCGTCGAGCTCGGCCTGCCCGGCGGGCCCGAGCGCTACGACCAGCTCTATGCGCTCTGGGCCGCGGGGGGCTGGAAGGAGGCGCTGGCCGAGGCCTACGCTAGCCAGGGCATCCGCCACCTCGGCTCGATCATGCAGCCGGGCGTCTACCTCTTGACCAAGGCGCCGGTCAACTCGCTGGCCGACCTCCGGGGAATGAAGCTGCGCGCCCCCGGCGCCTACGGCGCCTTCATGCGCGAGCTCGGGGTGGCGCCAGTGACGATGGCCTTCGCCGAGGTCTACACCAGCCTGGCGACCGGCGCGATCGACGGCTGCTGCTCGTCGAACCTCATCGATTACCGCGACGGCAAGTGGTACGAGCAGGCGAAATACCTCTATCCTGTGCCCGTCTCGGGGGCGCAGGCCTCGCCGACCATCGTCAACCAGGCCGCCTTCGACAGCCTGCCCGACGACCTGAAGTCGGTTCTCGAGGTCGCCAACATCGAGCACTGCTTCGCCCATGTGACGCTTGCGATCGCCACGGTCGGCGCCGCGGTAGCCGAGATGCGCCAGGCCGGCGCAGGCTTCACCGCGCTGCCCTCCGATGCCGACCGGGCGGCCTGGCGCGAGGCGGCGCGGAAGGTCGGGGCCGAATACGCCGCCGCCGACCCCTTCAGCAGGCGCCTCGTCGAGGCTCAGGATGCCTTCCTCGCCGCGATCGGCGGCTGAGGCGCATGCGCCGGCTCGTCCGGATCGCCCAGGTCATCGAGGCCGTCAGCGACCGGACGGGCCGTGCCGTCGCCATCGCCATGCCGCTGATGGTGCTGGCGATCGGCTGGGAGGTGTTCGCCCGCTACGCGCTGAACGCGCCGACGATCTGGGCCTATGACAGCGCGCTGATGCTGTGGGCGTGGATGGGCCTCGTCGGCGGGGCAATGGCCATGCGGCAGGACCGGCACATCCGCGTCGACATCCTGGTCCAGCACCTGCCGGTCAGGGCGCGGGCGGTTCTGGAACTGCTGACGCTGCCGCTGGTGGCCTTCTTCCTCGGCCTCGTCGCCTGGCAGGTCGGGATCACGGCCCTCGACGCGCTTGCCAGCGGCGCCCGGCGGCCGACCGAATGGGCACCGCCGCTCGTGCTCTTCCTCGCGCCCGCCGTCCTCGGCGCGGCGCTTCTCCTGCTCCAGTGCGCCGCGACGGCCATAAGGGCGCTCGAGACGCTCGCCGCACGCGGGGGTGGCGCGTGAGCATCGAGACGCTCACCGCCGTCCTCTTCCTCGGCGTGCTGGTCGTCTTCTCGCTCGGCACGCCGGTCGGCTTCGGCCTCGGCGGGCTGGCGATGCTGGTGGCGGTCTTCTCCTGGGGGCCGCAGGCCTTCAAGCTGATCGCCACCAGCACGCTCAACACCGTCACCTCCTTCATCATCCTGTCGATCCCGCTGTTCATCTTCATGGGCCAGCTGCTGGTGAAGTCGGGGCTGGGAGAGGCGATGTTCCGCGCCGCCCATGTCCTGGCCGGGCGCATCCGCGGCGGCCTGGCGCTGGGCGTCATCGCGGTCTGCAGCCTGATCGGGGCGATGGTCGGCATCATCGGCGCCGGCATCATGACGGCGGGCACCATCGCGCTGCCGCCGATGCTTGCCCGCGGCTACGACCGCAGGCTGGCGCTCGGCGTCATCATGGCGGCCGGCAGCCTCGGCATCCTGATCCCGCCCTCGGTGCCGATGATCATCTTCGGGGCTGCGACCAACACCTCGATCGGCCGGCTCTTCGCCGGCGCGCTGGGGCCGGCGCTGCTGATGGTGGTGCTGTTCGCTGCCTATGTGCTGATGCTCTGCCGGCTGCGGCCGGAGGCGGGGCCGGCCATCGACCTGCGGCCGACCCTCGGCGACCGGCTCGTCGCGGCGCGCGACGGGGGCTTCGCATTCCTGCTCATCCTCGCCGTCCTCGGCTCGATCCTCGGCGGGCTCGCGACCCCGACCGAGGCCGGCGCCGTCGGCGCCCTCGGCGCGGCGCTGGTGGCTGCGGTCTACGGGCGCTTCTCGCCGGGGCTGCTCACCGCGGCCAGCCTCGAGGCGGGGCGGCTGACCACGGTGATCATGTGGATCGTCGTCGGCGCCGCGGTGTTCTCCAACTTCCACCTGCTGATGGGGGCGGGACGGCTTCTGAAGTCCTTCACTGCCGATTCTGGGCTGCCGCCCTGGGCGATCATCCTCGCGATGCAGGTCTCGATGGTGGCGCTCGGCCTGATCATCGACGAAATGATCATCGTCATCGTCTGTGCCCCCCTCTACACCCCCGTCGCCGTGGCGCTCGGTTACGACCCGGTCTGGTTCGGCATCCTGATGATCATCAACATGACCATCGCGGTGCAGACGCCGCCCTACGGCTTCGCGCTCTTCTACCTCAAGGCGGCCGCGCCCCCCGACGTGACGATGGCCGACATCTACCGCTCGATCGCGCCGTTCCTGGCCATCAAGGTCGTGGTGCTGCTGACCGTTATGGCCTTTCCTGCCATCGTCACCTGGCTGCCCGGAGTGCTGTTCCGATGACCATGACCGACCCAGGCCCGGCGCTGCCCGCCCCGGGCGACAACCGCCTCGGCGATGCGCTGGCCGAGGCGGTCGCCGCCTTCGCCGCCCGCAATCCGGCCAGCCGTGCGGCCCATGCCCGGGCGGCCGGGTTGCTGCCGGGGGGCAACACGCGCAGCGTCCTGCACTACGAGCCGTTCCCGCTGGCGATGGTGGGCGGCCGGGGCTGCCGCCTGACCGACGCCGACGGCCATGTCTACGTCGACCTGCTGGGCGAGTTCACGGCCGGCCTCTACGGCCACTCTGACCCGGTGATCGCCCGTGCCATCGCGGCGGCGGTCGAGGGCGGCCTCAACCTCGGCAGCCAGACGCTGCGCGAGGCCGAGCTTGCCGAACTGGTCCGCGCCCGCTTCCCCACGATGCAGCTCCTCCGCTTCACCAACTCCGGGACCGAGGCGAACCTGATGGCGCTCGCCGCCGCCAAGGCGCACACGGGACGGTCGCAGGTGATGGTGTGCGAGGGCGCCTACCACGGCGGGGTGCTCACCTTTCCCGCCGGCAGTCACGCCGTCAACGTCCCCCACGACTTCATTCTGGCACCCTACAACGTGATCGAGCCGACCCGCGCCCTGATCCGCCGGCACGCGGCCGGGCTCGCGGCCGTGCTCGTCGAGCCGATGATGGGCAGCGGCGGCTGCCTGCCCGGCGACCCCGCCTTCCTCGCCATGCTCCGCGCCGAGACCGAGGCCGCCGGGGCGCTCCTGATCTTCGACGAGGTGATGACGTCGCGCCTGTCCTTCGGCGGCCGGCAGGCCATCCTCGGGATCGCGCCGGACCTCACCACCCTCGGCAAGTATATCGGCGGCGGCATGACGGTGGGTGCCTTCGGCGGCCGGGCCGATGTCATGGGCCGCTTCGATCCGCGCCGCCCCGACGCGCTGCCCCACGCCGGCACCTTCAACAACAACGCCATCACCATGGCGGCGGGCATCGCCGGCCTGCGCGACGTCTACACCGCCGACGCCGCGACCGCGCTCAACGCCCGCGGCGACGCGCTGCGCGACGCCCTCAACGCGGCCTTTCGGGACGGCAGGGTCGCGGTCTGCGCCGTGGGACTCGGATCGCTGATGAACCTCCACCCCGTGTCCGAGGTGCCGACCCGCCTGGCCGACCTTGCCAGTGCCGACCGGCGCGTCCGCGACCTGCTGTTCTTCGACCTTCTCGAGGACGGCTACTACCTCGCGCGCCGCGGCCTGATGGCTCTCTCCCTCCCCTTCGGCGAGGTCGAGGCGGCCGACCTCCTCGCCGCGGTCCGCCGCCGGATCCCGCGCTGGCACGCGCTGTTCCCCGCCGCCGGTCCCGCAGGCGGGCGCTAGCCCGTTCCGGCCACCTCGCGCGGCGGGACGATGGCGCCGCCGACGGCAGGCCCGTGCCGGTCGGCCCAGGCATCGGCGCCCGCGGCCGGGTCTGCCCCGTCGCCCGCGCCCTCGTCGAGGTCCTCGCGGAACTGGCGCGGGCTTGACCCCGTCCAGCGCTTGAATGCATGCGAGAAGCTCGCTGCCTCGGCATAGCCAAGACGGTAGGCGATCTCCGACACCTGCATCCGCGAATGGCGGACCATCTCGACGGCCTTGTGGTGACGGGCCTGGTCGAGGATCTCGCGGAAGGTGACGTTGCGCTCCTGCAGGTGGCGCTGCAGGTTCCGCTCGGACACGCCGAGGTAGAGGGCTACCGACAGCAGGGACGCCGCCGACAGGTCGATGCGCGTCAGCGCGTCGGCGACCTGGGCCAGGAGGCCATCGCCCGGGGTCGTCACCGGCATGCGCCGGCGCCAGACGCGCGTGTAGTATTCGTTGAGCAACAGGTCACCCGACCGCAGCGGCCGCCGGCTGGCCTCGGGCGACCAGCGAAACGCCGTGGTCTCGCAGTCGTAGCTGACCGGGCAGGCGAACATCTGCCCCACCGCCCCGCCGACGGCGGCGGGCAGCGCCAGCTCCACCCCCGTGAAGGGGAACTCCCCGTTCCAGAGCTCGCCGAACAGGGCATGGATGGTGGACGCATCGCGGCAGGCGGTGAACAGGCGCAGCTCCTCGGGTACCTCTGCGGCGTCGCAGCTGATTCCGACCAGCGCGCCGTCCTGCATGATCATGCGGTAATGCGCCAGCGAATAGCTCAGGTCGTCCTGCAGCGCGGCGCGCATCGCGTCCCACAGCGTGGACGAGGTCAGGACCGCCAGGCCGTAGGCGCCGTAGGAGAGGAAGCGGTACTTGTGCCCCGCCACGGCCCAGAGATCCGGGCGCTTCCAGGTCATCGCCGCGAAGGCGCGCTGGCACTCCAGTTCCTGCGCGGCAGGGATGCGCACGTCAAGCTCCAGCCGCCGGGCCGGGTCGATGCCGGCCGAGCGCAGCATCACCGACCGGTTCGCGGGATCATCGCGCAGCACATCGGCCATGATGCCGACACTCAGTGCCGGCAACTGGACACGGTCGAGCGTCTCGATGCGCATAGGCCCCACCTATGCTGCCGGAGATCTTCAACTTATGAGTATAAGCCCCCTGTCGGGAAACATCAACTGTTTGGCGCCTCCCATCATTTGGACGAGTCGTCGCATCCGGCATCCTGCACCCGGGGGGAACCGATCGACACTTCGCTTTTGTCGGCTCCCCGCGGCGCAGGTTTCAACCTGGAGATGGGAGGATCTCGATGCCACGCGACGAAATCGACGGCGGTCGAACGGAACATCTGCCCGGCGGTGCGGAAGCGAAGGGGGGCCTCAGCCGGCGCTCGTTCCTTCAGATCGCGGCCGGGGCCACCGGTGCGGCGATGGCGACCAAGGCCACCGTGGCACGGGCCGGCAACGGCTGGAGCATGGGGCTCGAGGGGGTGCCGCGCGAAAAGCTCCTCTGGATGTACGAGACGATGCTGAAGTCCCGCTGGTGGGAAGAGGAGATGAAGGAGGCCTTCCTGGCCGGCAAGGACGGGCTCTACGGCGCGTTCCACATCTCCATCGGCGAGGAAGCCTCGGCCGTCGGCGTCATGGCGGCGCTGCGCGAGGATGACTACATCGCCTCCAACCACCGCGGCCACGCGCATCTCGTCGCCAAGGGCGGCGACATCGACAAGATGTCGGGCGAGCTGTTCTTCCGCTCGAACGGCTACAACCTCGGCTTCGGCGGCTCGATGCACATCACCGACGTCTCCAAGGGCATCCTTGGGATGAACGGGATCATCGGCCCGCAGTACCTGTTCGCGGCCGGCGCCGGCTACTCGGCCAAGGTGCGCGGCACCGATCAGGTCGCGGTCGCCTTCGGCGGCGACGGCTCGGTCAACAACGGCTGGTACTACTCGGGGCTGCGCAACGCGGCGCTCTACAAGCTGCCGATGATCGCCGTCATCGAGAACAACGGCTACCAGATCTCGATGCCGCAGGCGCGCACCAACAACCTCGTCAACCTGTCGCAGCTCGGCGCGGGGATGGACATCCCGCACGAGACGGTCAACGGCATGGACGTCCTGGCGGTCTATGCGGTGACGCAGCGCGCGGTCGCGCGGGCCCGCCGCGGCGACGGCCCGACGCTGATCGAGGCCAAGAACTACCGCTACTACGACCACTCCGGCCTGGCCGGCGCCAAGCCCGGCGTCTTCGGAGCCTTCGGCCTGCCGTATCGCAGCGACAGCGAGAACCGCGCCTGGATGGCCGAGGACCCGATTCCGAAGCTCCGCCGCCAGCTCGTCGCGAACGCGATCCTCACCGACGAGGAAGCCACCCAGATCGAGGACGCCGTCAGGGCACGGGTGCTGCAGTCGCTCGACACCGCGCGCAACGCCGCGCGCGTGGCGCATGACGCGGCCCTCAGCCACGTCTTCGCCGACACGAAGGTGCCGGCGAGCCAGTTCGCCGTCTGAGTCCTGACAGGATCCACCGAATTACCGGAGCTTTCAGCAATGGCACCGAAACCAGGAAACTACGCCGTCCTTGAGGCGATCCAGCACGAGATGCGGCGAGACCCGCACCTGACGATGCTCTACGAGTACCAGCGCCCCACGGCGGTCAGCCCGACGGGCACGGTCATCGACCTGCACGCCGAATTCGGCGAGCCGCGGATTCCCGACTGGGGTCCGATCGACGAGGAATGGTTCGTCGGCGGAGGCGCCGGCATCGCCATGACCGGTGTGCGCACCATCGCCCGCGTCCCTTCGATGTGCACGCTGCGCTGCTTCGAACTGGTCTTCAACCAGGTCGGCAAGCTGCGGCACATGACCGGCGGGCAGGTGAACATGCCGCTCGTCATCTGGCAGGACGCCTCGGGCCGCCGGCCCGGATCGGCCGGCCAGCACGCCGACGCCGGCCAGGAGGCGCTCTATGCCGCCATCCCGGGCATCAAGGTCGTCGTCCCCGCCAATCCGCATGATGCCAAGGGGCTGATGATCGCCGCGCTGCGCGATCCCGACCCGGTGATCTTCTTCCACTATTCGGGGATCAACTCGGTCTCCGTCGATGTGCCCGACGAGGGTTATGTCATCCCGATCGGCGAGGCTGCGATCCGCCAGGAAGGTACCGACATCACGCTGGTCGGCTACGGTCCCGCGGCAATCGAGATCAACAAGTCCCTGCCCGACCTCGCGGCGGCCGGGATCAGCGCCGAGGTGATCGACCCGCGCTCGATCAAGCCCCTGCCGATCGAGGCGATCAACGCCTCCGTCCGCAAGACCGGCAAGCTTCTGGTGGTCGACCACGGCCACGAGACGCTGGGCACGGCCTCCGAGATCATCGCGCGGGTCGCGATGGCGGTCCCGGGCGCCAAGCTCGCCCGCTCGACCTTCCCCGACGCGCCGCCTCCGGGCGCCGCCGAGATGATCACCTGGATGACGCCGGACGCTCCGAAGATCGTCGACGCGGTGAGGAAGATGGTCGCCTGACGCGACCTGCACAGACAGTCAAGGGGGAGGGTCGCCCTCCCCCTTGGCATGTCATGACGGAGGAATGAATGGACAGCTTCACCATCGGCGCCGCGGGTGCCCCGTGCAGCGGCTGCGGGGCGCCGACACGGGCCGAACATGTGAATGTCACGGTCTGGTTCGGCGGCGAGCTCAACGTCATCGAGGAAGTGCCTGCATGGGTCTGCGACCGCTGCAGCACGGAGTACTTCGATGCCGAGACCGAGTCGCGCATCAACCGGCTGACGGCGGCCGGGTTCCCGCGCTGGCAGGCGGCGCGGGAGATGCCGGTCGCGATCTTCACGATCTACGGCGACCAGGCGGCGAAGGCGGCTGTCGACGGCAGGGAGGAAGTCAGATGACCGACAGGTGGACCCGGCGGCTGGGTGCTTCGGCATTCGCAGCTGCGGTCGCCGCCATCCCGTCCGGTGCCCAGGAGGTCGACATTTCGGCAATCTTCTGGTGCACCGCGGGCGGAATGACCGGCGAGCAGACCGAGCAGCAGTGTCTCGCCTCGCGCGATGCCGTCCTGACGCAATGTACCAGTTGCCATACCTTCGTTCCGATCGTGAAGGCGCAGAAGACGGCCGAAGACTGGCAGGCGATGATGGCGGCGCACCGTGACCGCGCCGAGGGGATGAGCGAGGCCGACTATGCCCAGCTCGTTCTCTTCCTGGCTGCCCATTTCAACCCCGAGACCGAGCCGCCGGTCCTCCCCCCAGCGCTCGAGGCGCTGGGTACCGAACAAGCGTTCTGAGGAAAGCGATGTCCGGAATCATCCACAGGCTGACCCTCGCGGCGGCTGTCGCCTGGGTCTGCGTTCCCGTCCCTGCGCCGGCGATCGCGCAGGACATCGACCTCGATGCGATCTTCCGCTGCGAAGGTGGCATGGCAGCGGACCGCTGTCTGGCTGCGCGTGACCTGATCCTCAACAACTGCACGGTCTGCCACATGTTCGTGCCGATCGTCCTGCAGCAGTGGAACACCGAGGAATGGCATGCCCTGCTCGAGCGCCATCTCGGCAACGACCGGGTGCCGCATCTGGAATCCGAGGAGGTCGTGCTGATCGAGACCTATCTGGCGGCGAACTTCAATCCCGAGCTGTCGCCGCCGGAACTGCCGGCAGCGCTGCTCGAGGCCTGGACGTCCTACTGACCTGCGGGCGGGGCGCCGCCGGCGCCCCGCCCCGGGAACCGCACCGATGCAGTTCAACTCATTCGCCTTCCTGGGCTTCTTCGCGATCGTCGCGGCAGCCTACTACCTCATGCCGCACCGCTGGCGGTGGCTGCTCCTGCTAGGGGTCAGCTACTACTTCTATTCCAGCTTCTCGGCCCCCTACCTGCTGCTCCTTGCCTGTGCCACGCTCGTTGCCTGGGGCTTCGGGCGCGCGGTCGCGGCCTATCCGTCGCGGCTGGTGCTGGCCGCGGGGATCGTGCTGCAGCTCTCCGTGCTGGTGGTCCTGAAGTACGCCGATTTCCTTGCCGGGGCGGCCGAATCCGCGCTCGGCCTGGCCATCCCCCGGGATCCGCCGCTGGCGCTGCCGCGCCTCGACTGGCTGCTGCCGGTCGGCCTGTCGTTCTACACCTTCTCCTGCGTCAGCTACCTGGTCGACGTCCGCCGCGGCGTGATCGCGGCCGAGCGGCACCTCGGGCGGCTTGCGCTCTATGTCGCCTTCTTTCCCAAGCTTATCGCCGGCCCCATCGAGCGGGCCGGGCCGTTCCTCGCCCAGCTCGACCGGCCGGTCAGGTTCGATCCCGCGCTGGTTGCGTTCGGCCTGCAGCTGTTCCTCTGGGGGCTGTTCAAGAAGGTGGTCATCGCCGACCGCCTGGCGGCCTTCGTCGACACCGCCTTCGCGACCCCCGCATTCCAGTCGCCGGTCAACCTGACCATCGCGGTCTACTTCTACGCCTTCCAGATCTACTGCGACTTCTCGGGCTACTCCGACATGGCGATCGGCGCCGCGGCGGTGCTCGGCATCCGCCTGATGGAGAACTTCCGCCGTCCCTATCTCGCGCGCTCGGTACCGGAGTTCTGGTCGCGGCGCTGGCACATCTCGCTGATGGCCTGGTTCCGCGACTACCTCTACATCCCCCTCGGCGGCAGCCGGGTGTCGCGGCCGCGGTGGTACTTGAACGTCATGACCGTGTTCGCGGTCAGCGGGCTCTGGCACGGGGCGGGTCTGGGCTTTCTCGTCTGGGGCCTGCTGAACGGCGGCTACCAGGTCGTCTACCTGATGACCGGCCGCCTGCGCGGCTGGCTGGCCGCCAGGCTTCCCGGTGCCCTCTGGAACGGTCTTGCCATCGCGCTCACCTTCCACCTCGTCCTGCTGGCCTGGATATTCTTCCGTGCCGAGAGCATCGGGCAGGCCTGGGTCGTCATCACGCGGCTGTGGGGCGCACTGCCGATGCTGCCGCAGCTGTTCGCCACCTACAGCTGGCCCGGTGCCGTGCTCCTGTCGATCGGACTGATCCTGCTCCTCATCGCGGTTGAGATCCTGGACGAGGTCGGCAGGTTCTGGGAGTGGCTCGACCGCCGCCACGCGGTGCTGCGCTGGGGCGTCAGCTACGCGCTGCTCGCCGCGCTCCTCGTGATCGGCGAGTGGGGAATGACCCGCTTCGTCTACATGCAGTTCTGAGGCGCGCGCCGATGATCCCCGCCGACTCCCGCCCGACCGGCCCCGACACCCGCCGCCCGGGTGGCGTGCTCGTCCGCTGGATGCTCTTCCTCGCCATCGGCCTCGTGCTCTACGGGGCGCTCTATGTCTGGTCGGAGCGACTCGTCCACCTCCACGGGCAGGCGAACCGCTTTTTCCAGATCGCCGGCGCGCCGGCGCGCCACCACCACAACGGCAACCTCGGTGCCTCGCATGCGATGCCGCTCGGTTACGGCGACACCAGGGCGCTGCTCGAGGCCGAAAGCGGCGCGTCGCTCATCAACCTCTCGGTGGAGGGCGGCGGGGTCCTGCCGGCGGACCTGTTGCTTGACTACTACCTGTCGGGCCACACCGCCGACCGCGTCGTGCTGTTCCTCGATTCCTTCACCTTCTACTCCGACCAGTGGAACGAGGTCCGCCTTGCCGATCCCGACCTCTTCCGTCGCGCCCCGCTCGATCAGGCGCTCGCCGCTGCGCTGTTCCGCTCGCCGGCGGCCCGCCCGATGCTTCCCTGGTACCTCAGCGGTTTCCACAAGATCAACAACAAGAAGCGCTATGCCCCCGATGTCGCCGAGGCAGAGGCGCGGTTCGACCGCGCCTATCGCCCCAATCCGCAGATCGACCGTCGCCGGGTGGAGTATCTCTACCCCGGCCAGCCCGACGCCGCGGTGCTGGCCCGCTACCTCGATGCGCTGGGCGGGCTGATCGCGCGGGCGCAGTCGGCGGGGGCGCGGGTGATCCTGCTGAAGCCGCCGGTGCCCGATCGCTACCGCGCGCTGCTGCCCTACGAGGATGCATTCGACGAGGCGGTCGCATCCTTCCTCGCCGGGCGCGATGTCGAGGTACGCGACTTGTCGCGCGCCGTTCCGGGCGACGAATTCTACTACGACAGCGACCACCTCAACCGCGCAGGCATGGCGGCGTTCGCGGCTGCGGGGCTTGTGGCGGTCCTAGCGGGGAAGTAGCAGGGCCGACTGCACCGGCGCCGGCACTTCCAGCCAGTGGGTCGGATCGCCCTCCCAGAGATAGGTGACCGACCAGCGGCCGCCGTCATAGGGCCAGTCGTCGGTGACCTCCCACTGGCCGAGAGCGATGTCGACGGCCTCCGCGCGGATTCGCGCAAGCAGGATGACCCGGTCCAGCGGCGCCGACTGGATGGGCTGCCACTGCTCCTGCGACATCGCCGCAAAGGCCGCGCCGGCCGCCCTGCGCAGGGTCGCGGCATCCGCCGTGCCCGGGCCCAGCTCGCGCACGAGCACCTCGGCGCCCGCCTCGAGCATGGCCTCCGTCGGCGTGCCGGAGGTCTCTCCGGCCGGAAGCGGGGACGCCGTGGCCAGCACGGCGAGCGACAGAACGAGAACTGCCGGGTTGCCCTTCATCTTGTGCCAACCATCTTCCGATCCAACTGTTGGAGACTAGGCCCGCAACCGGATCGCGTCAACCCGATTGCCTGCAGCAGCAGCATAACACGCTCGCGCCCGGGGCTTCCGCGCCGGGCATCCACCTCCGGCCGGCCCCGCGGGTGGGCGGCAGGGGATGTCGCTCAGCCCGCCTCGGTCCCGGCCGGCGCGAGATGTTCCGGCCCCAGCGCGCCGGGCTTGGTCTCGCCCATCAGGGCGACCGCGGCATCGATTTCGGCCTGCATGTGCTGCAGCAGGGCGGCAAGTCCGGCCTCGCCGGCCGCCGCGAGCGCGAAGGCCTGCGTCCGTCCCAGCAGGCAGGCAGCCGCACCCAGCGCCCGGGCCTTGACGACATCGGTCCCGCGTCGCACCCCGCCATCAAGCAGCACCTCGACGCGCCCCGCGACCGCGGCGACGATGCCGGGCAGCGCCTCCACCGCCGGGGTCACGCCGTCAAGCTGCCGCCCGCCGTGGTTCGAGACGACGACCGCATCGGCCCCGAGGTCGGCACACAGCCGCGCGTCCGCGGGATGCAGGACGCCCTTGACGACCAGCCGCCCCTTCCAGCGGCCGCGCAGCCACTCTAGCCCCGCGGGGCCGAAGGAGGGATCGATCTGGCCTGCCAGGAAGGCCGCCTGCTCCAGATACCCAGGGCCGGCCTCGGGCCAGCCGCGGGCAAGCCCCATGCGCGGCGGCCAGACCGCGGCAAGGTCGGCTAGCCAGCGCGGATGGGCCAGAAGGTCGGCCAGCATCGCCGGGCCGGGGCGCGACAGCCGGCGCAGCCCGTTGCGGATGTCGCGCTCGCGCAGGCCCGAGACGGCGGTGTCCACCGTCACCGCGAGGGTGGAGAAGCCTGCCGAGGCGACACGGTCCACCATCGCCGCCGTCCGCCCCCGGTCGCGCAGGACATAAAGCTGCCAGCCGTCGCCCGGCTGCGGCGGCTCGGGCAGATCCTCGGGCGCGGTCATGGCGAAGGCCGACAGGCAGATCGGAATGCCTGCGCGATGCGCAACCCGGATCGCCGCCGCCTCGGCCCCTGCCCGGAACATCCCCAGCGAGCCCACCGGGCCAAGCATGAGGGGGGCAGCGAAGCGATGGCCGAGGAACTGTGCCGCCGTGCTGCGACCGGCCACGTCGCGCAGCGCGCGCGGCTGCAGCCGGATGCGCCCGAAGGCAGCGGCGTTCGCCGCGGCGGTGACCTCGTCGCCCGCCGCGCCCTCGATGTAGTCGAAGAACAGCCGCGGCAACCGCCGCCGCGCCGCCCTGCGGAAATCCTCTGCCGTCAGCAGCATCGCCCGCCCACCGCCTCAGCGACCGCCGGCCGCCGGCGTGACCGCAGGCGTCGGCTCGGGAAGAATCTTGCCCGGGTTCATGATGCCCCGCGGGTCGAGCGCGGCCTTGATCGCCGCCATCCACGGCAGCGCCGCACCGGCCTCGCGCGCAAGATAGGCCCGCTTGCCCTGGCCGATGCCGTGCTCGCCGGTGCAGGTGCCGCCCATCCCGATGGCAAGCTCGTTCAGCCAGCCGATATGGGCCTCCGCCCGCGCGATCTCGCCGGCATCCTGCGGATCGACAAGGATCAGGTGGTGGAAGTTGCCGTCGCCGACATGGCCGGCGATCGGCGCGACCAGTCCGGCGTCGCGGGCCCGGGCCTCGGCTGCGGCGATGCAATCGGCCAGGCGCGAGACCGGCACGCACACGTCGGTGCTGACCGCCCTCGTCCCCGGGCGCAGCGCCGATACCGCCCAGAACACGTCATGGCGCGCCTTCCACAGCCGGCTGCGCTCCTCGGTGGTCGCCGCGGTCCGGAAATCCTGCCCGCCGGCCTCGCCGGCGATGTCGGCGAAGGTCGCGGCCGCTTCCTCCACCGCGGCCGGCCCGCCGTGGAACTCGACCAGCAGCAGCGGTGTCGGCGCGAGGTCGATGCCCGAATGCGCCCGCACCGCGGCCACGGTCGCGGCGTCCATCAGTTCGATCCGTGCGACCGGCACCGCCGCCTGCAGCGTCGTGATCACAGCCTCGCAGGCAGCCTGCACCGAGGGAAAGCTGCAAGCCGTCGCCCGGATCGCCTCGGGAACCGGCTGCAGCCGCAGTGTCAACCCGGTGATCACGCCCAGCGTGCCCTCGGCCCCGATCAGCAGCCGCGCCAGGTCGTAGCCCGCCGCGCTCTTCCGGGCGCGGCTGCCGCTGCGGATGACCGAGCCGTCGGGCATCACAGCCTCCAGCGCCAGCACGGCCTCGCGCATGGTGCCGTAGCGCACCGCGGTCGTCCCCGAGGCGCGGGTCGCAGCCATTCCGCCGAGGCTTGCATCCGCGCCGGGGTCGAGCGGAAAGAACAGTCCGCTGTCACGCAGCGCGGTGTTCAGCTGCGTGCGCGTCACCCCGGGCTCCACCACCGCGTCCATGTCCTCCGCGTTGACGGCAATGATCCGGTTCATCTGCGCGAGATCGATGCACACCCCGCCGCGGGGGGCGTTCACTTGGCCCTCGAGCGAGGTGCCGGTGCCGAAGGGGATGACCGGCACGCCCTCGCGCGCGCACAGCCCCACGACCGCCGCCACCTCTTCGGTGGACCGGGCGAACACTACGGCGTCGGGCGGCTGGGGCGCCAGCCAGGTGGTGGTCGCGGCATGCTGCTCGCGCACCGGCCGGGCAAGCTGGAACCGCGGTCCGAAGCGGCTTTTCAGGGCTGCGGCGACGGTCTCGGGCAGGGCCATTGGTTGGCCTCCTCCGGGGTCAGGCCGTCGCTGCGCGGGCGGCGGCCAGCACCGCGCCCGACCGCACGAGTGTGGTGGCCGCGTCGATGCGGGGGTAAAGCACGACGTCGCGCGTCAGATGCGCGATCGGCCGGCCGTCGGTGGCGGCCGCGCCGCGCAGCAGCGCCAGCACGGCGCGGCTCGCGGGGGCCAGTGCCGTGGCGCCCATCCCGCGCTCGGCCAGCCGCAACTCCAGTGCCTGGGCGGCCATCAGCACCTCGATGCCGACGACGTTCTCGATGTTCCGGACGATCTGGCGTGCGTGGCGTCCGGCGTTGTTGGCCATCGAGACGTGATCCTCCTGGTTGGAGCAGGTCGGGATCGAATCGACGCTGTCGGGATGGGCGAGCGTCTTGCAGTCCGACACCAGCGCCGCGGCGAGGTACTGCGGCAGCATGTAGCCGCAGTCCATGCCGACCTGGTCGCTGGCCACCAGCATGTCGGGCAGGCCCCGGTTCAGCGTGCCGTCGTTCAGCCTGAACAGCCGCCGCTCGGCGATGTTGCCGATCTCGGTCGTGGCGATCGACAGGAAGTCGGCGGCAAAGGCGATGTATTCGGCATGGAAGTTGCCGCCCGAGACCGCCTTCAGGCGGCGACCCGGCAGGGCGTCGGCGAAGATCAGCGGGTTGTCGGTGGCGGCGTTGATCTCGGTCTCGACGATGCCGCGCACGAACGCCAGCGTGTCGCGCACCGGTCCCAGCACCTGCGGCACGCAGCGCAGCGAGTAGGCGTCCTGCGGCGGCTGGCGCACGGGGTCGCTGGCGGCGCCGCCGTCGATCAGGCTGCTGCCGGCCAGCAGCGCGCGGATGGTGGCGGCCGATGCGATCTGGCCGGGATGCCCGCGGGCCTCGTGCAGTTCGGGGATGAAGGCGTCGCCGAAGCCGCACAGCGCCTCGATCGACATTGCCGCGGCGACCTCGGCGGTGGCGACCAGGTTCTCGGCGTCGATCAGCGCCAGCGCCGCCTGCGCGGTGGAGAACGAGGTGCCGTTGAGCAGCGCGAGCCCCTCCTTGGGCCCGAGCACCAGCCGGTCGATCCCGGCCCGCGCCATCGCCGCCACGCCCGACATCCGTTCGCCGCCAAGCCAGGCCTCGCCTGAATCGATCTCGGCCTCGCCTGCCTCGTCGCGCGACATCACCAGCGCCATGTGGGCCAGCGGGATCAGGTCGCCGCTCGCCCCGAGCGAGCCGTACTCCGGCACCACCGGCACGACATCCCGCTCCAGCATGGCCAGGATGGTCTCGACCACCTCGGCGCGCACCGCCGAATGGCCGCGCACAAGGCTCGTCGCCCGGATCAGCATCGCCGCGCGCACCACCTCGGGCTCCAGCGTCCGGCCGACGCCCGCAGCGTTCGAGACCACCAGCCGGCGCGACAGGTCCCGCGCCTGGGCCGAGCGGGCAAAGGCCTGCCGCCCGGCCAGCGAGCCGAAGCCGGTGTTGACCGAGTAGACCGGGGCCACCGGCTCGCCGGCATCCATCCGGGCCGACATCGCCGCCACCCACGCCTCGCTCACGCGCATCGCCGCACGCCCAGCCTCGGTCAGCCGGACAGCGCGGCGGCCGCGGGCCACCGCGGCAAGGTCGTCAAGGCCGACGCGGGCAGCGCCGAGGTCGATCGTCGGGGTCATGCTCGTCTGGTCCTCAGCGGGGGGGCGCGGCGGCGGCCCGGGCGTTCCATGTGCCAAGCGCGGCAAGCACGGCATCGCTGTCGGAGGCCGCGCCGGTGGTGATCCGAACCCCCTCGCCGGCGAAGCAGCGCACGGCGATGCCGGCGGCGGCGAGGTGGGCGGCAAGGGCCTCGGCGGCACCCGCCACCGGCAGCCAGAGGAAATTCGCCGCCGACTCCGCCACCGGCAGCCCGGCGGCGCGGATGCCCGCATCCAGCCGCGACCGCTCGGCCGCATTCAGCGCGACGCGCGCGGCCACCGCATCGGGCTCCGCAAGGCCTGCAAGCGCCGCAGCGACGGCCGGGCCGGGCAGCGGGAAGGGCGGCTGCACGGCATGGATGGCCGCGATGACCGCCGGGTCGGCCAGACAGTAGCCCACGCGCATCCCCGCCAGCCCCCAGGCCTTCGAGAATGTGCGCAGGATGGCAAGGTTGGCATGCCGCGCCAGCCGCCGGGCGGGCAGGGCGGCGACCTCCCCGGCCGGGGCGGCATAATCGGCATAGGCCTCGTCGAGAACCACCAGCACCCCGGCGGGAAGGGCGGCGATCAGCCGGTCGACCTCGTCCGCGGCAAGCACCGTGCCGGTGGGGTTGTTGGGATTGCAGATCAGCACGATGCGGCAGCCGGGGCCGACGGCGGCGCACACCGCCGCCGGGTCGATCCGCGCCGCGGTGTCCAGCGGCACACCCGCCATCCGCGCCCCGGCAAGCCCGGCGATGATCGGATAGGCCTCGTATGACCGCCACGGCGTGACCACCGCGTCGCCCGGGTCGCACCAGGCGCTCACGATCTGGTCGAGGATCACGATCGACCCCGCGCCGACCGCCACCGCCTCGGCAGGCAGCCCGTGGCGTTGCCCCAGGGCCGCGGCCAGCGTCTCGCCGCGCAGGTCGGGATAGCGGTTGGCCCCCGCGACCGCGGCGGCGACGGCGGCCTGCACCGCTGGGGTCGGCCCGTCGGGGGCCTCGTTCGACCCCAGCCGGTGGCGGAACGGCACCGCCCCGCCCGCCCGCCCGCGGCCGTAGCCCGGAAGGCCGTCAAGCCGGCCACTCGGCCGCGGGATTCGGGGCTGGGGAATGTCCATGTCCGGCCTCAGAACAGTTGCGCGGGCAGCCAGGTTGCGACGTCGGGAAGGAAGAAGACGATCACCACGGCAAGGATCTGCAGCAGGATGAAGGGAACCGCACCGCGCCAGATCGCCCCGGTCGTCACCGACTGCGGCGCGACCGAGCGCAGGTAGGCCAGCGTGTAGCCGACCGGCGGGGTCAGGAACGAGGTCTGCATCACCAGCGCGACCAGCACGCCGAACCAGATCGGGTCGATGCCGGCGGCCAGGATCGGCGGGCCGACCACCGGAATGGCGATGATCGTGATCTCGACATAGTCGAGGAACATGCCGAGGAAGAACATCATCACCAGCACTAGGATCAGCGCGCCCTGCGGTCCGCCCGGGGCGGCCAGCAGGAACTCCTTGATCCGCGCGTCGCCGCCGAGGCCGCGGAATACCAGCGAGAACAGTAGCGCGCCGATGACGATGGTGAAGATCATGCTGGTGGTGCGGGCGGTAGAGCCCATCGCCGCGCCCAGGACCTGCCCGCGGGCAAGGTCGATCCAGATCACCGCCAGCCCCGTCGCCGCGGCCGCGGCGACGGCAAGCGCGATGCCGAGCATCGCGCGGTCGAAGGCCGGGGCGTCCGGCCGGCCGAGGCGCAGGTCGAACTGCGACGCGAGAGCCATCAGCACAACCAGCCCGCCGATGGCCAGCCAGATCGCCCAGCGGTTCCGCCCGCTGCGCACGCCCGCAAGGATGGTCGCGCCCACCGCGCCGACGGCCGCCGCCTCGGTCGCCGTGGCCACCCCGCCAAGGATCGAGCCCAGCACCGCGACGATCAGCGCCAGCGGCGGGAACAGCGCGCCGAGGACGTCGCGCAGCCGCGGCGGGCCGTCGCGTCCGGCAGCCGACAGCGCCTCGGGCGGAAGGGCGGGGGCGATCGACGGCCGCAGCAGGGCGGCGAGCAGCAGGTAGGCGATGTAGATGCCGACCAGCATCAGCCCCGGCAGCAGCGAGCCGGCAAACAACTCGCCCACGCTGATGGTCTTGGCGGCGAAATTGCCCTGGGCGTGCTGCGCCTGCTGGTAGGCCGAGGACAGCACCTCGCCCATGATGATCAGCACCGTCGAGGGTGGGATGATCTGGCCGAGCGTCCCGGCCGCGCAGATGATGCCGCTCGAGAACGCGGGCCCGTAGCCGTAGCGCAGCATCACCGGCAGCGCCATCAGCCCCATCGTCACCGTCGTCGCCCCGACGATGCCCGTTGAGGCGGCAAGAAGCGCGCCGACGACCATCACCGACACGCCGAGCCCGCCGCGCATCGATCCGAACAGCGCCCCCATGGTGCGCAGCAGATCCTCGGCGATGCGCGCGCGCTCCAGCACCATGCCCATGAACACGAACAGCGGAATCGCCACCAGCGTCTCGGAGTTCATGGTGCCGAAGACGCGCGTGGGCAGCGCGCCGATCAGGTTGAAGTTCAGCACCCCCGCCGCCCAGCCGATCAGCGCGAAGGCCACCGCCGTGCCGGCCAGCACGAAGGCAATCGGTGCGCCGGTCAGGACCGCCAGGCACAGGACGACGAACATCAGCAGGTCGAGCGGAAGGCTGTCCATCTCATCCGTTTCCCGGCGGCTCGCCGAAGACCTGCGTCTCGGTGCCGCCGATCACCGCCACGGCGCGCAGCAGGATCGCCAGCGACTGGACAGCCAGAAGGGCCACGAAGCCAAGGATCACGCTCTTCAGCAGGTAGGTCCCGGGCAGACCGCCGAAGAACAGCGCGCCCTCGCGGATCGCCCAGGCCGCCTTCACATAGGGCCAGCCGAACCAGGCCAGCAGGGCGCAGAGCGGCAGCACCCCGAACAGCACGCAGGCGGCGTCGACCCAGGCCTTCCCGCGCGCCGTCATGCGGGCATAGAACATGTCCACGCGGACATGGTCGTCGCGCAGGAAGGCGTAGCCCGCCATCAGCATGAACAGCGTGGCGTGCGCGTAGATCACCGAATCCTGCAGCTTGATGCTGGTCGACGAGAACAGGTAGCGCATCGCCACGGTGGTGAACTTCAGCAGCACCACCGCCGCCACCAGCCACGGCAGCCAGCGCCCGATGATCCGGGACGGCCAGTCCAGCACGCGGCTGATGGTGACGAGGCGCTGCATGTCCCTGCCCCCTGTCAGGCCTCGGGGAAGGGCATGGTGCGGGCGTTCATCACCCCGGCATGGCCGAAGGGCGCGTATTCAGCCATGAGGTTGCGGTACTGCGCGTAGCTCGCGATCACCTCGCGCACCACCGGGTCGGGGTCGGCCAGCAGTTCCTGGACGATCTCGCCGGCGGCGACGGCCAGGCCCTCGACGATGGCCTGCGGCAGCAGCCGGACGTTGACGCCGTGCTCGGCCTTGAGGATGCGCACGGTCTTGGCGTTGTTGGTCTCGTAGTCCATCGTCGTCTCGTCGGCGGCCGACATCGCCACCGTCTTGATGATGAGCTTGAGATCGTCGGGCAGCGCGTCGTAGGCGGAGGCGTTGATGCCGATCTCCTCGGTCGAGCAGGGCTCGCCGGGCCCGGGTCCGTAGTAGTTCTTCGCCACCTGGTGGAAACCGAAGGCGAAGTCGTTCCACGGCCCGACGAACTCGCCGGCGTCGATGGCGCCCGACTGCAGCGCCTGGAACACCTCGCCGCCCGGCAGCGTGACCACCGCCGCGCCGATCCGCCGCAGCATTTCGCCCGAGAACCCGGTGGTGCGGATGCGCAGCCCGCGCAGGTCGTCAAGCGTGCTGATCTCGTTGCGGAACCAGCCGAACCACTGCGGCCCGGTGCCGCCGGCAAGGAAGCCCTTGAGGCCGAAGCCGGCGTAGATCTTGTCGTAGAGCGCCTGTCCGCCGCCCCAGTACATCCAGCCCAGCTTCTCCATCATGGTCATGCCGAACGGGAACGAGCCGAACAGGCCGATCGCCTTGTTCTTGGATATCCAGTAGGCGGGAACGGAGTGGTAGATCTGCGCCACCCCCTGCGAGACCGCGTCGAAGACGCCGAAGGCCGGGACGATCTCGCCCGCACCGTGGACGTTGATCACCAGCCTGCCGCCCGACAGGTCGGTGATGCGCTTGGCAATCCGCCTGGCGCTGTCGTCAAGGCCCGGCGCGCCGGTGGGCCAGGAGGTGACCATCTCCCAGGTGACGCGCCCCTGGGCGATCGCCGGCGCGGCGAGCGTCGCCCCGGCCGCCGCGACCGCGGTCCCGGCAAGAAACTTCCGTCTGTCCATCGCGAACCTCCCGGTTGCATCGCATTGTATATGCAACTTCAGCATCCACCGAGAATCGGGAACCTGTCAAGATAAATCTGGCCGTCCGCCGGGCCCTTCAGCGGCCGACCGGCATCCGTCCTGCAAGGCTGAAGCGCGCGCCGGGGTGCAGCAGCCGGGCGCTCGAGGCGATCATCCCGCGCGACCAGGTCCGCCGGCGCAGCAGCAGCACCGGGTCGCCCGGCGCCATCTCCAGCAGCGCGCGCGTGGGCTCGTCGGCCGGCACCGCCTGGATCACATGCTCGACCTCCTCCAGCGGGCCGCTGGCCATCAGGTGCTCGTTGGGGGTGATCCGGGTGAAGTCCTGCTCGATGTAGTCGGGCGCAAAGCGGGGGTTGACGTAGCGGTCCTCCATCTGCAGCGGCCGGCCGTTCTCGCGGTGCAGCAGCACCGAATGGTACACCGCGCTTCCCGGCGCCACGTTCAGCTCGGTTGCCAGCGCCAGGTCGCAGTGCACGGTCTCGAGCCGCAGAACCTCGGCGGAGTGGCGGTTGCCGCGCGACTCGATCTCGGCATGGATGTTGCGCAGCTCCAGGAACGTCGACTGGCTGCGGCGGGGGGCGACGAAGGTTCCCGCGCCCTGCCGGCGCATCAGCACACCCTCCCCCGACAGGTCGCGCAGCGCGATGTGGACCGTCATTCTCGAGACCCCGAGCTGCTCGACCAGCTGGGCCTCCGAGGGAATCCGCCCGCCCTCCGCCCATTCGCCCGAATCGATCTTGGCCAGCACATGGTTGCGCACCATCTGCCCGAGCGGCAGCGCCGGCGCGGCACCCGCCTCCGGTGCCGCCTCGCGCGGCTTCGCCCTCCTGCCCCGTGTGATCGGCATCGTCGTCCCGGCCCGATGAACTGATGCGGACAACATAGGACAAGTCGCCGGGCGCGGCTAGGCGCAAACCCCGCATGGCGTCTGCGAACCCGCTTGACAGAATCACGGAGCGGTGTTGTATAGAATGGTATATACCATATGTGTGCCGGCAGCCGCCGGCACGCCCGCCGGACGTCCCAAGGCCGAGGAGGACATGATGGGCAAGCCCGAGATACTTTACTCCGTCCGTGCGATGGGCGGCAACAACCTGCGCTGCAAGGGCTGGAGGCAGGAGACCATCCTGCGCATGCTCGAGAACAACATGGAGAACGCCGAGCACCCCGAGGAGCTGGTGATCTACGGCGGCATCGGCAAGTGCGCCCGCAACTGGGAAAGCTACCACGCCATCGTCAGCTCGCTGCAGGAGATCGAGAACGACGAGACGCTGGTGGTGCAGTCGGGGATGCCCGTCGCGGTCTTCCGTACCAGCACGCTGGCGCCGCGGGTCGTCATGGCAACGACCAACATCATGAAGGCGACCTGGCCCGTCTTCTACGACCTGCAGGACAGGAACCTGACGATGTTCGCCCAGTACACGGCGGCACCGTGGGAATACATCGGTACCCAGGGGGTGATCCAGGGCACCTTCCAGACGCTGGTGGCGATCGCCGACCAGAAGTTCGGCGGCAGCCTCCGGGGCCGCATCCTGCTCACCGCCGGGATGGGCGGCATGGGCGGCAACCAGACCCGCGCCATGGCGATGCTCGGCGGGGTGTGCATCTGCGCCGACGTCGACATGGAGGTGATGAATCACCGCCTCGCGGTCGGCTACTGCGACGAGATCTGCACCGACTTCGACGACGCCGTGGCCAAGGCGAAGGCCGCCGCCGCCGCCGGCCGCCCGCTCGGCATCGCGCTCTTCGGCAACGCCGTCGAGGTGCTGCGCAAGGCCCGCGACGCGGGCTTCATGCCCGACATCATCACCGACATGACGCCCGCCCACGACCCGCTCTCCTATGTGCCCGAGGGGATGACGGTGGACGAGGCGCGCGACCTGCGGCGCGCCGACCGCGACGCCTACTTCTGGCGCGCGGGCCGTTCGATGATCGACCATCTGACGCTGATGAACGAGTTCCACGACCGGGGCGTCCAGGTCTTCGAATACGGCAACTCGCTGCGCAAGGAAGCCCGCGATGCGGGCATGCCGAACGATCTGGCGATGAAGATCCCGGGCTTCGTGGCCGCCTACATCCGGCCCCTGTTCTGCGAAGGGCGCGGCCCGTTCCGCTGGACCTGCGTCTCGCGCGACCCCGAGGATCTCGCCAGGCTCGACGACGTCGTCGAGGAGATGTTCGCCGACGACGACCTCGTGCGCGGCTGGATCCGTCTCGCCCGCAAGCACATCCCCATCGAGGGCCTGCCGGCGCGCATCTGCTATCTCGGCTTCGGCCAGCGCAAGGCCTTCGGGCTGCGGGTGAACGCGATGGTCCGCAGCGGCGAACTGAAGGGGCCGGTGGCGTTCTCGCGCGACAACCTCGACTCGGGCTCGATCGTCAACCCGACCTTCGAATCCGAGCGGATGCTCGACGGCTCCGACCTGATCTCCGACTGGCCCTATCTCAACGCACTCCTGAACACCGCCGCGGGCGCCGATCTGGTGGCGATCCAGGAGAACTACTCGATGGGCGAGGCGGTCCACACCGGCGTGACGATGATCGCCGACGGCTCGGCCGAGGCCGACGTGCGCCTTGCCGCCTGCCTGACCACCGACTCGGGCATCGGGGTAGTCCGCCACGCCCAGGCGGGCTACGACATCGCCCGGCGGACGGCAGCCGAGCGCTTCCCGCGCGAGGGCGTCCGGGTGCCGCTGTGGTGGACGCGCGAGGCGACGTTCGGCCCGGAGGGCTCCGCCGCGCCGCGCAAGAAGTCGAAGTAGCAATCCCCGGGGGGCGCCGGCATGGCACGGATCACGGCTTTGATCGAGAACGCGGGCGAGATCCTCACCTGTGCATCCGACGCCCCCGATCCTGTCGGCGCCCTCAGGGGGGCGGCGGTGGCGGTCGCCGGTCGCGCGATCGCCGCCGTCGGCCCTGCCGAGGCGATCGCCGCCGCCCACGACCTCGCCGGGGCGATCCGCATCGACGCCGGCGGCGGGCTTGTGATGCCGGGCTTCGTCGACTGCCACACCCATCTCGTCTTCGCCGGCAGCCGGGTGGAGGAATACGCCCAGCGCGTCCGCGGCCGCGGCACCGCCGAGATCCGCGCCATGGGCATTCCCGCCGGCATCACCGCCACGGCGCGGATGACCCGCGCGGCCTCGGCCGACGAGCTTGCCGCCGCCGCCGCCGAACGGCTTGCGCAGATGCTCGCCTGCGGCACGACGACGGTCGAAAGCAAGAGTGGCTACGGGCTCGAGACCGCCACCGAACTGCGCATGCTCGAGGTAAACCGCCGCCTCGCCGCCTCCCAGCCGGTCGAGATCGTCTCGACCTTCCTCGGCGCCCACGAGTTCCCCGACGACCGCCCGCGCGCGGCCTACATCAGCGACATCCTCGAGGTGATGATCCCCGAGGTCGCGCGCCGCGGCCTGGCCGAGTTCAACGACGTCTACTGCGACGAGGGCTACTACACGGTCGACGAATCGCGCGCGATCCTCGAGCGCGGGCGCGAGTTCGGGCTGAAGGTGAAGATCCACACCGACGCCTACTCGCACATCGGCGGCTCGCTGCTCGCCGCCGGGCTGAAGGCGGTGTCGGCCGACCACATGAACTACACCGACCCATCCGAATACGACGCCCTGCGTGCGGCGGGGGTGGTCTGCGTCGTCATGCCGGCGCTCGACTTCGCGGTCGGTCACGCCCGCCCGTTCGACGCCCGCGCGCTCATGGACGCCGGCGTCACCGTCGCGCTCGCCACCGACATGTGCCCGGGCTGCTGGCTGGAATCGATGCCCTTCGTGATCCAGCTCGCCTGCCGGCTCTACCGCTTCAGCCCGGCCGAGGCGATCCGCGCAGCCACCCTTCATGCCGCCATGGCCCTCGACCGCGGCCACCGCCTGGGCTCGCTCGAGCCCGGCAAGGAGGCCGACATCGCCATCTTCCCCGTGCCGCGGCACGAGGACATGGCCTACCGGCTTGGCCGCGGCCGGGCGCGGCTGGTGATGAAGGCCGGGCAGGTGGTGTTCCGCGACGCGGCGGCGATCTGACTGCCGCCACCCGCCCGACACTTGGGGGATACGCGATGTCCACGATCTACGCCGTCGACCACCTCCACCAGCCCGGCGGCTGGCTGTCGCCGGGCTTTCTGGAGGTCGGGGCCGAGGGCACCATCCTTTCGGCCGCCTCCGCCCCACCGCCCGGCCGCGCGGTCGAGCGGCTCGCGGGCTTCGCCGTGCCGGGCATGGCCAACCTGCACAGCCACGCCTTCCAGCGCGCGCTGGCCGGCCGGACCGAGTTCGTCACCGCCGCCCGGGCCGAGGACAACCTCTGGACCTGGCGGCAGGAGATGTACCGCCTGGTCGACCGTCTGACGCCCGGGACGTTGGAGGCCATCGCCGCCCTCGTCTATCTCGAGATGCTGCGCTTCGGGATGACGTCGGTGTGCGAGTTCCACTACGTCCACCACCAGCCCGGTGGGCGGCCCCATGCCGACCCCGCCGAGATGTCCGACCGCATCATTGCCGCGGCCGATCGCGCCGGGCTTGGCCTCACGCTGCTGCCGGTCCTCTACGCCCATGGCGGAATCGGCCGGCCTGTCGAGGGTGCGCAGCTGCGCTTTGCCAACGGCGTCGACGGCCTCCTGCGCATCGTCGAGACGCTGCGCAGCCGCCGGGCCGGGCGACCGGCCCTGCGCGTGGGCCTCGCGCTGCACTCGCTGCGCGCAGTCACGCCCGCCGAGGCGCGCGCCGCGCTGGAGGGCATGCGCGCGATGGACCCCGCCGCGCGGCTGCACATCCACGTCTCCGAAACCACCCACGAGGTCGCCGAGGTCGAATCCGGGCTCGGTGCCCGGCCGGTGCGCTGGCTGCTTGACAACCTCGGTCTCGACGAGCGCTGGTGCCTCGTGCATGCCACCCATCTGGACGCGTCCGAGGTCGCCGGCGCGGCGGCAAGCGGCGCCGTCGCCGGCCTCTGCCCGCTGACCGAGGCAACGATGGGCGACGGCTTCTTCCCGCTGCCCGAATACCACGGCGCCGGCGGCGCCTGGGGCATCGGCACCGACAGCCACTATTCCGCCGCCACGGCCGAGGAGCTGCGCATCCTCGAATGCGGAAAGCGGCTGCAGCTTCGCCGGCGCAACGTCATCGCCCGGCCGCACGACGGTGCACCGGTGCACAGCGGGCGGGTGCTGTTCGACACCGCGCTGGCGGGGGGCGATCGTGCGGCCGCCCAGGGGGGCGGGGCGCTCCTGCCGGGGCGGCGGGCGGATGTCGTGATCCTCGATCCCGACAGCCACCCGCTGCTCGGCCACGGGCCCGACACCGTGCTCGACGCCTGGCTGCTCGGCGGCACCGACAACCCGGTGCGCGACGTGATGGTGGCGGGCCGCTGGCTGATCCGCGACCGCCGCCACCCCGAGGAAGAGCGGATCCGCGCCGACTACCGCGTCGCGGCGCGCACCCTCTTCGGCTGAGGGCGGCGGCGGTGCGCGTGGTTGCGGCCGCTGGCCTGGTGGCCGAGCCGTGGCGGAACGGCGGCGGCATCACCCGCGAGATTTCCGCGCACAGCGACGCCGCCGGGCTGGTCTGGCGGCTCAGCCTCGCCAAGATCGACCGCGACGGGCCCTTCTCGGCCTTTCCGGGCCTCCGCCGCATCCTGACCGTCGTCGACGGCGACGGCCTCGTCCTCGACCTCGGGGCGCGGCGGCTGTCCGCCCAGCCGCTGCAGCCCGTGGCCTTCGACGGCGGCGCGACGGTCACGGCGCGGCTGGCGGGCGGCCCGGTGCGCGTGCTGAACGTGATCTGGCGGCCGGCCGCGGTCGCGGCCGCGGTCCGGCTCTGGCGCGGCGGGGCGCCGGGCGGGGACAGCCCGGCGCCGGGACCGGCGCCGGCGGCGCTGCACGTCCTGGCCGGAAGCTGCCGGCTCGCCGATGGCACCCTGCTCGCCGCGGGCGACAGCGCGATCGATCCCCTGCCCGTGGTCGCACTGGGGGCAGGGGCGCTGATGGTGGCCGTCCGGCTCGACCCGCCCGGCGCGTGCCCCGCGCCCTGACCGCCTTCCCCGCCCGCCTCGTCGCCGTCTGTCGCTGGGGCGTTGCGTCGCGGCCCAAGAAAGGCTCATCTGCGCGGATGGAGGTCCGGGCTGGCGCCCGCGCGTGGCGCCTCGATCAGGGACCGGCGCGCCGGACCGCGCCGGGGGGAGAAACGATGATGAGACATGCGATCTTCGGCGCGGCGCTGGCCGCACTCGCCGCGGCCCCGGCCTGGGCCGCCGACTATACCATCGTGGCGCCGGCCGCGCCGGGCGGCGGCTGGGATGCCACCGCCCGCACCATGCAGGAAGTCCTCCAGGCCGAAGGCATCTCCGGCAGCGTGCAGGTGCAGAACGTGCCCGGCGCCGGCGGCACCATCGGGCTTGCGCAGTTCGTGGCCGGTGCCGCGGGCGACCCGACCCAGCTGATCGTGGGGGGCTACGTCATGGTCGGGGCGATCCTGACCAACGCCTCGCCGGTGACGCTGGCCGATGTGACCCCGATCGCGCGGCTGACGGGCGAGGCGGTGGGCATCGCGGTGAAGGCCGATTCGCCCCTGCAGACGATCGGCGACCTGGTCGAGGCGATGCGGGCCGATCCCGGCGCCGTCAGCTGGGCCGGTGGCTCGGCCGGCGGCGTCGACCACATCACCGTCGGGCTGCTGGCCAAGGCGGCGGGCATCGACCCCACGAAGATCAACTACATCGCCTTTTCCGGCGGCGGCGAGGCGCTGGCGGCGATCCTCGGCGGGCAGGTCACGGCCGGCATCTCGGGCGTGGGCGAGTTCCTGCCTCAGGTCCAGGCCGGCACGATGCGCATGCTCGCGGTTTCCACCGATGTCCGCTGGCCCGGCACCGACGCGCCGACGCTGATGGAGTCGGGCTATGACGTGAACGTGCAGAACTGGCGGATGGTTGCCGCCGCGCCGGGGCTGACGCCCGAGCAGCAGGCCGCCGTCGCCGCCGACATCGAGCGGATGGCCGGGTCGGCCGGATGGAAGGCGGCACTCGCGACGCGGGGCTGGGCCGACACCTACCTCGCCGGCGAGGCCTTTGCCGCCCAGCTTGCCCGCGAGATCGAGGCCACCACCGCGATCCTCAAGGACGTCGGTCTGGTGCAATGAGCCCGCTCGGGCCATCCAGCGGACGCCGCCCCGACGGGGCGGCGTTCGTCATCGCGGCGATCCTCGCGGCGGCCGGTACGGTGCTGATCGCCGAGGGCGCGCGCATCCCCGCCCGCGGCGGCTATGCCGGCGTCGGTCCGGGCGACATCCCGGTGCTGGTGGGCTGGGGCCTCGTGGCACTCGCCCTGTGGCATGTGGTGGCCGGGCTGCGCGGGGGGCGCGGACCCGGCCGGGTGCGCCAGGACGCCGTCGCGATCCTGTGGATCACCGGCGGGCTGGTCCTGCAGAACCTCCTGCTCTGGCAGGCGGGCTTCGCCATCGCCTCGGGCATCGTCTTCGCCTTCACCGCCGCCGCCTTCGGGCGGCGCAACTTCGCCGTCAGCCTGCCCGCGGGCATCCTGCTCGCGCTGCTGGTCTACGGCATCTTCGACCGTCTGCTGAAGCTCAACCTCCCCGCCGGGCCGCTGGAGACCCTCGTCTTCGGCGGATGAGGGGACGGGTCGGGGGACGATCCGGGGGACACGATGAACACCTTCGATTTCCTGCTCCAGGGCCTCGCGGTGGCCCTCGACCCCGCGATCCTGCTCTATGCGCTGATCGGGGTGACCATCGGCACCGCGGTCGGCGTGCTGCCGGGAATCGGCCCGGCGCTGACGGTGGCGCTGCTGCTGCCGGTGACCTACGGGCTCGACCCGGCCGGCTCACTGGTGATGTTCGCGGGCATCTACTACGGCGGAATGTACGGCGGGTCGACCACCTCGATCCTGCTCAACACCCCCGGCGAAAGCGCCTCCATCGTCACCGCCATCGAGGGCAACCGGATGGCGCGGGCCGGGCGCGGCGGCGCGGCGCTGGCCACCGCCGCCATCGGCTCGTTCGTGGCCGGGCTTCTTGCGACCCTCGCCCTGGCCTTTCTCGCCCCCCACATAGTCAAGCTCGCGCTGGTCTTCGGCCCGCGGGAGTATTTCGCGCTTATGGTGCTCGCCTTCGTCACCGTCTCGGCGGCCTTCGGCGACAGCGCCATGAAGGGGCTCACCTCGCTCTTCGTCGGGCTGGCGCTGGCGCTGATCGGCATCGACGGGCTCACCGGGCAGGCGCGGCTCTCCTACGGGGTGCCACAGCTTCTGGACGGCATCGAGGTGACGACGCTTGCCGTTGCCATGTTCGCCATCGGCGAGGCCCTGTTCGTGGCCGCCAACCGCGTCGGCGCCGACGAGAAGGTGCACGCCATCCGCGGCTCGGTGGCGATGACGGCGCAGGACTGGGCGCGGTCATGGAAGCCCTGGCTGCGCGGCACCGCGATCGGCTTTCCGATCGGCGCCATGCCGGCCGGCGGCGCCGACATCGCCAGCTTCCTCAGCTACGGCACCGAGCGCAAGCTCACCCGCCACCCCGAGGAGTTCGGCAACGGCGCCATCGAGGGCGTGGCGGGCCCCGAGGCCGCCAACAACGCCGCCGCCGCCGGCACGCTGGTGCCGCTGCTGACGCTCGGCCTGCCCACCACCGCCACCGCCGCGATCATGCTTGCGGGCTTCCAGCAGTTCGGCCTGCAGCCCGGGCCGCTGCTGTTTGCGACCGCGCCCAAGCTCGTCTGGGGGCTGATCGCCAGCCTGCTGATCGCCAACATCATGCTGCTGGTGCTGAACCTGCCCCTGATCCGGCTGTGGGTGAAGCTGCTCACCATCCCGCGGCCCTGGCTCTACGGCGGCATCCTGCTCTTCGCCACCCTCGGCACAATCGGCGTCAACCCCTCGCGGGCCGAACTCGCCATGCTCATGATCTTCGGCGTCATGGGCTATCTGATGCGGCTGCACGGCTATCCCATCGCCCCGGTGGTCGTGGGGCTGATCCTTGGCCCGATGGCCGAGCAGCAGCTGCGCCGCGCGCTGGCGATCGCGCAGGGTGACTGGACGACGCTCGTCTCCACGCCGCTGTCGGCGGGGCTGATCGGCCTCGCCGTGCTGGCGCTGGCGGTGCCGATGCTGCTGCGGATGCGCGGCCGCGGCGCGGTGCTCGCCCAGGTCGCCAAGGACGACGACTGAACGTCGCGCTCCGCCGGCCTTCCCGGTCCTGTCGCCCGGAAGCACCCGGCGCGCCGCCGGTGGTCGCCCTTGCGGATGGTTGCGCGGTGCTGCCGTGCCGGCCTCCCGGATGACCGCTGCCGCCATGACCGACGCACGCACCGGCCGCCGCGGATCATCGCGGCCGGCTTGCAGAATCGCGATCTCCGCGCCCGCGAGGCTGCCGCACGCATGCGGGCAGGTCCCTGGAATCACGTGGTTCGCTGCCGGTGCGCCGGTCGCCGGCCTGCACTTTCGCCGCATCGATACCGGCGCGGCACCAGGGCCCTGCCACGTCACCTCAGGCGCCGCCGGCCTGCCGGAAGGCGCGCGGCGACCGTCCCGAGAGCGCCTTGAAGTCGCGGCTGAAGTGAAAGGGGTCGGGGTAGCCGACTGCCTCGGCCACGGCGGCCAGCGGGAGGGCGGGGTTCATCAGGAGCGGCTTGGCGGCGTTGATCCGCTCCACCCGCAGCCAGGCCATCGGCGACAGCCCCGTGGCGGCGCGGAAGACGCGGTGCAGTTGCGACGCCGACAGCCCGGCGACGCGGGCGATCTCCTCGACACGCCACCGCCGCGCCAACCCCGCGCGCAGGGCAAGCTGCGCCCGCCCGACCGCCGGCATCCGCCCTCCTGCCGTCCCGTCCCCCGCCGTCCCGTCCCCCGCCATCCCGTCGACGGCCGTCCACCGGTCGGCAAGTGCCCGGGCAAGGATCGCCGCCACCGCGGCGCAGTTGCCGGCCCCCTGCAGGGGAACCCGCCCGCGCATCCGCGCCATCGCCTCGCCCATCAGCGCCGCCATCGCGTCGGGGTCGCGTGCGGTCACCACCGGCTCGGCCCCCGCGCCGGCCTGCGCGAACAGCCGGTCCAGCCCGAAGCCGCGGACGCCGATCCAGTCGTAGCGCCAGGCGGCCGCGCCGGGCGCGCAGCCATGGGCATAGGCCAGCGCGGTGTCCAGCCAGGTCAGCGTGCCCGCCCCGGCGCGCCGGGCTCGCCCGCCGACGCGGATGCGCCCCGTCCCCTCGCGGGTCAGGATCAGAACATGCTGGTCGTAGCGCCGTGCCACCGGCGGCGCCCCCGGCAGGGCCAGCGTCCGGCCGGCGGCGACGATGTGATAGGGAAAGGCCGCCTCGGCGGGGCCCGGCGTGTGGAACCAGATATCGGTCGCAATCATGCGCTAATCCTCCCCTGGCGGGCGGCGTTCTCCTTTTCCCGAATGGCATGACGATGCGAGTTCTGTCCATGTGCATGCGAGTCCGCTCCATGGGCCGGGCCGGGCCGCGGGGCTAGTCTGGCCGCACCGCGCGTCGCCCCGGGGATGCCGCCCATGTCCGACCTCCTCCGCCGCATCGAGGCGATCGTCACCGACCCCGCGCTCGAGCCCGCCCGCAAGGCCCATGCGCTGGCGGTGGCGGCCGAGAACGCGCTGCCCTATCCCGCCCTCGACGGCGACACGCGGGCCGCACTCGACGCGCGCGTGATCTGCGACATGTTCGAGGGCCACGCCCCCTACCGGCCGCGCTACGTGCTGCCCGACTATGCGGTGCTGATGCGCCAGGGGTCGGCGCATCTGGAGCTGCCGCCGCCCCAGACCCTCGACGAGGCGATCAGTACGCTGATGATCGCCTACCACCATGTCCCCTCGGTCACCGGCATGCCGGTCTACATCGGGCGGCTCGACGCGCTGCTCCTGCCGTTCTGCGAGGGTGTCTCCGACGATGCGCTGCACCGCCGGCTGCGGCTGTTCTGGCGCTACCTCGACCGCACCCTGCCCGATGCCTTCATGCACGCCAACATCGGCCCGGCCGACAACCGCGTGGCCCGCGCGATCCTGCGGGTGGATGCCGAACTCAAGCAGGTGGCGCCCAACCTCACCTTCCTCTACGACCCCGAGGTCAGCGGCGAGGCGATCCTGCGGCGGTGCACCGACAGCATCATCGCCTGCTCCAAGCCCCACATCGCCAGCCACCCGCTGCACCGCGCCGCCTTCGACGCCCGCGGCTACGGGATCGTCAGCTGCTACAACGCCCTGCCGCTGGCCGGCGGGGCCTCGACGCTGGTGCGGCTGAACCTCGCCGCGGTCGCACGGCTCAGCCGCGGCGCCGACGACTTCCTTGCCGTGCAGCTGCCGCGCCATGTCGCGCTGACCGCCCGGCTGATCCGCGCCCGCGTCGATCACCTGCGCAACCGCTCCGGCTTCTTTGCGTCCTTCCTCGTGGCCGAGGACTGGATCGCACCCGACCGCTTCGCCGCGATGTTCGGCGTCTTCGCCATGGCCGAGGCGGTCAACCACCTGCAGGATCTCGCGGGCCGTCCGGGGCGCTACGGCCACGACTCCGCCGCCACCGCGCTCGGCCAGCGCATCTCGGCCGAGCTCGCCCGGCTGGTCGCGGCCGAGCCGGTCGACGGCGCCTGGCGGGGCCGGGCGCTGCTGCATGCCCAGGCCGGGCTGTCCACCGACGCGGGGCTCACGCCGGGCGTTCGCATCCCCTACGGGACCGAGCCCGACCCGGTCGCGCATGTCCGCGCGCTTGCGCCCCACCATGCCCACTACCCCAGCGGCATCTCCGACATCCTCACCCTCGACGAGACCGTGCGCGCCAATCCCGAGGCGGTCTTCCAGCTGGCCCGCGGGGTGCTTGCCGCGGGCTTCCGCGAGTTCACCGCCAACGTCGCCGGCAACGACCTCGTGCGTGTGACGGGCTACATGATCCGCCTGTCCGACATCGCCCGCCACGCCGCCGGCGGCGGCGCGCGCAGCACCACCACGCCGCTCGGCGCCGAGGCATCGGCGCTGACCGGCATCCTGGACCGCCGGCCGCGGGTCATCGCCCATGAACTCGCCGCCGGCGAACGCCGCTGAGGCGCCCGCGGGCGTCGTCGCCCGGCTGCTCGACTGGTCGGTGGTCGACGGGCCCGGCAACCGCTTCGTGCTGTTCCTTCAGGGCTGCAACTTCGCCTGCCCCGGCTGCCACAACCCCCACACGATCGGTCATTGCGACGGCTGCGGCGCCTGCATTCCAGCCTGCCCGGCGGGGGCGCTCGCCCCGGCCGGCGGGCACATCGCCTTCGACCCCGCCCGCTGCACCCGCTGCGACGCCTGCCTCGAGGCCTGTCCGGCCGGCGCCAGCCCGATGGTCCGCCGGATGCCTGTGGACGAGGTGCTCGCGGCGCTGCGCGAGGCGCTTCCCTTCATCGGCGGCGTCACCGTCTCGGGCGGTGAGGCGACGCTGCAGCTGAAGTTCGTGGTCGCGCTCTTCGCCGCCATCCGTGCCGCGCCCGACCTCTGCCACCTGACCTGCTTCATCGATTCCAACGGCCATCTCGGCCCCCTCGGCTGGGCCCGCGTCCTGCCCGTCACCGACGGCGTGATGCTTGACGTCAAGGCCTTCGACCCCACCCGCCACCGGGCGCTGACGGGGCAGGACAACGCCCGCGCGCTGGCCTCGGCGCGGCTGGTCGCGGCCGCCGGCAAGCTGCACGAGCTGCGCTTCCTGATGGTGCCCGGCCAGACCGACCGGCCCGAGGAGATCGGCGCGCTGGTAGCGTTGGCGCGCGAGCTTGGCGGCGTGCCGGTGCGCCTCAACGCCTTCCGCCGCCACGGCGTACGCGGGCCGGCGCGTGCGTGGCCGGCGATGCCGCGGGCCGGCGTCGAGGCGGCGGCGGCGAGGCTTGCCGCGGCGGGCATCACCGTGCGGCTGCCCGCCGTCTGGGCCGGGGACTGACCGCGCCGCCTCAGCCCCGCTGCCCGCGCCGCTATCCCGCCCCGCGCGGCATCGGCAGGCTGCCCTCGCGGTAGGGGGTCCAGTCGGCGATGTCGGGGTAGTGCCGGCGCCGCCACGCGCGCACCCGCGGGTTCATCCGCCGCCGCCACAAGGGCGGCACCATGGCCAGCGCAGTCATCGGCGGATAGCCGGTCGGCAGCTGCGGCACCGCGTCCTCGCCATAGGCCTGCAGCAGCGGGAAGCGCCGCATCGGGTGCAGGTGGTGGTCGGCGTGGCGCTGCAGGTTGATCAATAGCAGGTTCGACACCTTGTGCGTCGAATCCCAGGAATGGTGCGGCGCCACCGGCTCGTAGCGGCCCTCGCCCAGGTGGCGTCGCGTCAACCCGTAGTGCTCGACGTAGTTGGTCAGCTCGAGCTGCCAGACCGCGACCAGCGCCTGGAAGGCAAAGAGGGCAAGCCCCCACCAGCCGCCAAGGGCGAAGGCCGCCGCAAGCGCGCCAAGCTGCAGGGCGGCGTAGCGCCAGAACGGGTTGCGCAGGTTCCATGCCGGCAGGCCGCGGCGGGCAAGCAGTGCCGCCTCCGCCCTCAGCGCCGAGCCGGGGCCCTGCCGCAGGACGCGCGGGAAGAAGCGCAGGAACCCCTCGCCGTAGCGCGCCGTCACGGTGTCGCGCGGGGTGCCGACCCAGGGGTGGTGGACCAGCAGGTGCTCGGTGCGGAAGTGCGCGTAGAGGACCATCGCCATCAGGAGGTCGCCCAGCCAGCGCTCGCCGCGGCTGGCCTTGTGGAACAGCTCGTGGGCATAGACGATCCCGACCGTGCCGGTGGTGACGCCGATCGCGAACATCACCGCAAGATCCTCCCACCAGGGGAAGTCGGCCTGTCGCGTCAGGTACCAGATGCCGCCGAAGACCAGCGCCGCCTCGATGGGAAACCAGATCCATGTCAGCAGCCGGAACCAGAACAGCTCTGCATCGGGGGTGTCGGGGTCGGGGTTGCGCAGGTCGCGGCCGAGGATCAGGTCGAGGGCCGGCATCGCCACCCAGCCCCACAGCGGGATCAGCACGATCCACCAGCCGCCGCGGGTGACCGCCAGCACCACCAGCGGCACGAAGGTCAGCGTGATCCAGTAGGGCAGGGCCGAGGGCAGGGCGGCGGCGCGGGTCATGTCGGGCGCTCCGGGCTGGGGGTGCGAGGCGTCAGGCGCAGCCAGATGCCGTCCCGGCTGCGCACCGTCAGTTGCGCCGCGGGCACGGGCTCGCGCCCCTCCACCGGGGCGACGGCGATGCTGCGCAGGATCATGGCCAGGATCAGCGGCCCCTCCGCCATGGCGAAGGCCGAGCCGGGGCAGACGCGCGGCCCCGCCGAGAAGGGGATGTAGGCGGCGCGGGCCGATTCGCGGCCCTCGGGCGTGTCCCAGCGGGCAGGGTCGAAGCCGTGGGGGTCGCGCCACAGCCGCTCGTGGCGGTGCAGGTGCCAGGGGCTGATGACGATCTGCGCCCCCTTCGGCACCTGCCGGCCGCGGAAGCACTCCTCCCGCGCGGCCTCGCGCAGCAGCATCGGCACCGGCGGATAGAGCCGCATCGCCTCGCGGAAGACGGCGCGGGCGGTGCGCAGCCGCGAGGCGGTGGAGAAATAGACCTTCTCGCGGTCGATCATCGCCTGCGCCTCGGCAGCGACGCGGTCCTGCCAGTCGGGGAAGATCGCCATCAGGTATAGCGCCCAGGCAAGCGCCGCGGCCGATGTCTCGTGGCCGGCCAGCAGGAAGATGCCGACCTGGTCGGCCATCTCCTGTGGCGTGAAGCGGCTGCCGTCCACGGGGTCGGCGGTGGTCATGATCCGCGTCGCAAGGTCGTCGGGGGCGGTGCCGGCGGCGATCTCGGCGGCGCGGCGCCCGACCAGCGTGCCGATCAGCGAGCGGATGCGCCGGGCGGTGGCGCCGGTCGCGCGCGAGCGCAGACGCGGCACCCAGCGCGGCAGCGGCATGAGCGAGCCGGTATTGAACAGCGGCCGCGAGGCCTGGTGGGAGCGGAAGGCGGCGAAGACCGCGGCGGCGGTGGCATCCTCGACCGGGATCGAGAACAGCGCCCGGAAGATGACGTCCAGTGCGGCGTGGCTCGTCTGCGGCTCGATGTCGACCGGGCGGCCGTCGGCCAGCGGTGCCAGCCGCTCGGCGCAGGCGACCGCCGCGTCCCATATCGCCGGGAACACCTCGCGCAGCCGGCCGCTCTCGAAGGCGGGGTCGATGATCCGCCGCTGGCGCTCCCACTCCGCGCCGTTGGTGATGAAGACCGAATGGCCCAGCAGCGGCCCCAGCCCCTCGGCCAGGCGTGCCGACTTGGGGAAGTCCGCCGCACGCCCGAACAGCACCAGGTCGACCAGCGCCGGGTCGTTGCACAGGAACGAGGTGAAGAAGGGCGTGCGGAACTCGGCCATCCAGGCGCGGTAAAGCCGCTCGGGCTGGGCGGCCAGGATGTCGGCGCGGAAGCGCCTCAGGTAGGACAGCAGCGACACCCGCTCGGGCCGGTGGCTGGGGCGGGGGGGCTCGCGGCGCGTGCCCGCCGGGCAGCCCTGCGCGGTCGCGGGGCGGGAGTGCTCGTCGGTCATCGGCGGCGTCCGGTCATCATTGCACGGCGGCGGGCACTCCTGCGGCCACGCCCCGGCCGCTCGCCCCGGGGGCGCCGGCCGGCCGCAGCCCCGGCCGTCGCCGCCCCGGGCGCAGGGCCGGACGCGGGCGGCCGACAGCTTGCACAGGAAGGTGGCGAAATCCAGCGGAATCAAAATTCTATATCCGCAGCAGGATTCCGCCCCGGCACCGTCCCTGCCGCCGGCCGGCGGCCCGCACCTGCGCCGGCAGAAGCGCCGGCACCCGTCCCGGCCCGCAGCCTCGCCGCCGAACCACGGACGGTCTCGGCAATTGCCATCAGGTGCCGCGCCAGCGGGCTCGTCCGTCGCCAGACCATCCCGATCGTCCGTGACGGCTGCGGCTCGCGCAGCCGCACCACCGACACCCGCGCCGAGCGTGTCTCCACGCTCACCGCCATCTCGGGGATCAGCGTCACCCCGATTCCCGCCGCCACCATCTGCACCAGGGTGGTGAGCGAGCTGCCGTCCATCAGGTCGCGCGGCGGCGCCGCGCCCATGTCGCAGAACGACAGCGCCTGGTCGCGGAAGCAGTGCCCCTCCTCGAGCAGCAGCAGGCGCATGGTGCGCAGCATCTCGCGGCTCGGCACCGGCCGGCCGGCGTCCTCGGCCGGACGCACCAGCACGAAGGCTTCCGAGAACAGCGCCACCTCGGTCAGCGACGGCTCCGACACCGGCAGCGCCACGATCGCGGCGTCCAGCCGGTCCTCGGCCAGGTCGCGGATCAGCCGCGGCGTCAGCGTCTCGCGCAGCATCAACTCGAGTCCCTCCTCGCCGGCCAGGTCGCCCACGATCGTCGGCAGCAGGTAGGGCGCGACGGTTGGGATCACCCCGATCCGCAGCGGCCCCGCCAGCCGGTCGCGCGCCGCGCGGGCCATGTCGCCAAGCTCGTCCACCGACCGCAGGATCGCGCGCACCCGCGGCGCGACCGCGGCGCCGAACCGCGTCAGCCGCACCTGCCGCGGCCCGCGCTCGAACAGCGGCGTTCCGAGCAGCGCCTCCAGCTCGCGGATCTGCATCGACAGCGCCGGCTGCGAGATCGCGCAGGCCTCGGCCGCATGGCCGAAGTGGCCATGGCGGGCGAGTGCCTCGAAATAGCGCAGCTGTCTCAGGGTCGGGCTTGTCATAGGGCAATCTTATGCCGGCGATCAGAAGATTCGACTTAAGCTGATCGCCGGAGTTTGATAGCTGTCGCGCGCGGAGTCGAGACGGCGCCCGCCGTCGCCCCCTCCCCGGCCGCCGGACGGGCGGGCCGGCCGGGCCAGACGCCGCAGCCAGCCAGGATCGGAGACAGCCATGGACGGAAACGAAGTCGCAGCCGGGGGCAGGTGCCCGGTCATGCACGGGGCGCTGCCGCACGCGACGCTTGGGGGACGGTCCAACCGCGACTGGTGGCCAAACCAGCTGAACCTCGGCATCCTGCGCCAGCACGGCAGCAGGTCCAGCCCGCTCGGGTCGGCCTTCGACTACCGCGCCGCCTTCCGCGCGCTCGACCTCGCCGCGGTCAAGCGCGACCTCACCGCCCTGATGACCGATTCGCAGGAGTGGTGGCCGGCCGACTGGGGCCACTACGGCGGGCTCTTCATCCGCATGGCCTGGCACAGCGCCGGCACCTACCGCACCGCCGACGGCCGCGGCGGCGCCACCACCGGCGCGCAGCGCTTCGCCCCGCTCAACTCCTGGCCCGACAACGGCAACCTCGATAAGGCCCGCCGCCTGCTCTGGCCGATCAAGAAGAAGTATGGCAACGCCCTCTCCTGGGCCGACCTGATGATCCTGGCCGGCAACGTCGCGCTTGAATCGATGGGCTTCCGCACGTTCGGCTTCGGCGGCGGCCGCGAGGACGTGTGGGAGCCGCCGCAGGACATCTACTGGGGCCCCGAGGCCGAGTGGCTGGCCACCTCCGAAAAGCCGCAGAGCCGCTATTCGGGCGACCGCGCGCTCGCCAACCCGCTGGCGGCGGTGCAGATGGGACTCATCTACGTCAATCCCGAAGGTCCCGACGGCAACCCCGACCCGGTCGCCTCGGGCCGCGACGTGCGCGAGACCTTCGGGCGGATGGCGATGAACGACGAGGAGACGGTAGCGCTGATCGCCGGCGGCCATACCTTCGGCAAGGCGCACGGCAACGGCCCGGCCGCGGCCGTGGGGCCCGCGCCGGAGGCGGCGCCGCTCGAGGCGATGGGGCTCGGCTGGCTGTCGTCCCATGGCAGCGGCAAGGGCTACGACACCGTCACCAGCGGCATCGAGGGCGCCTGGAAGCCCCATCCGACGCGCTGGGACAACGGCTATTTCGACATGCTCTTCGGCTACGAATGGGAACTCGTGAAAAGCCCGGCCGGCGCATGGCAGTGGCTCGCCATGGACGTCCGCCCCGAACACATGATCCCCGATGCCCATGATCCCGCCAGGAAGCACCGGCCGATGATGACGACGGGCGACATGGCGCTGCGCTTCGACCCGATCTACGAGCCGATCTCGCGCCGCTTCCACAAGGATCCCGCCGCCTTCGCCGATGCCTTCGCCCGCGCGTGGTTCAAGCTGACGCACCGCGACATGGGCCCCAGGGCACGCTACCTCGGCCCCGAGGTGCCCGCCGAGGACCTGATCTGGCAGGATCCGCTGCCCGCCCTCGACCACCCGCTGATCGATGCCGGCGACATCGCGGCGCTGAAGGCCGCGATCCTCGCCTCGGGGCTCACCGTGGCCGACCTCGTCCGCACCGCATGGGCGGCGGCGTCGACCTACCGCGACTCCGACAGGCGCGGCGGCGCCAACGGCGCACGCATCCGCCTCGCCCCCCAGCGCGACTGGGAGGCCAACGAGCCTGCCCGGCTCGCCGCCGTGCTCGACGTCCTCGCGCGCATCAAGGCCGAGTTCGACGCCGCCGCCACGGGCGGACGAAAGGTCTCGCTCGCCGACCTGATCGTGCTGGGCGGCGCGGCCGCCGTCGAGGCCGCCGCCCGCGCCGCCGGCCATGCGGTGACGGTGCCCTTCACTCCCGGCCGCACCGACGCGACCGAGGCGCAGACCGACGCCGCCTCCTTCGCGGTGCTCGAGCCCGCGGCCGACGGCTTCCGCAACTACGTCAGGGCCGGTCTGGCCGCCGCGCCCGAGGAGCTCCTGGTCGACAGGGCCCAGCTTCTCACCCTCACCCCGTCCGAGATGACGGTGCTCGTCGGCGGGCTCAGGGTGCTCGGCGCCACCCATGGCGGGTGCGCGCACGGGGTGCTCACCCGCCGGCCCGGCGTGCTCAGCACCGACTTCTTCGTCAACCTCGTCGACATGGGCACCGCCTGGCGCCCGCTGTCGGAGGCGGCCGACGTCTTCGAGGGGCGCGACCGGCGCAGCGGCGCGACGGCATGGACGGCGACGCGGGTCGATCTCGTGTTCGGCTCCAACTCCGAACTGCGCGCGCTGGCGGAGGTCTACGCCCAGGACGACGCCGGCGGGACGTTCGTGCGCGACTTCGTGGCGGCGTGGACGAAGGTGATGAACCTCGACCGGTTCGACCTTCTCTAGGCGCCGGTCCGGGCGGGGCGGGCGGCGCCTGCCCCCGCCCGTCGGCCATCCGCCTGCGGCAAATCGGCCGGTGCCGTTTGCGACGGGGCGGTGGCGAAATCGGCCATGCGGCCCGGCCCGGCCGGCGCTAGCAGGGCAGCGGAACCTCCCGCCTCCGTGTGCCCCTTGGACATCGACCTCGTTCTCAACGGCCGGCCGGCGCGTCTTGTCGCCGCGGCTGCCGTGCGGCTGTCAGCGGCTCTGCGCGACCACGGCCTGACCGGGCTGAAGGAGGGCTGCCTCGAGGGCGAGTGCGGCGCCTGCACCGTGCTTCTCGACGGCGCCCCCGTCTGCGCCTGCCTGATGCTCGCCGGCCAGGCCGCCGGCCGGCAGGTCGTCACGGTCGAGGGGCTTGCCGCGGCCCCGGGCGGGCTGTCGGACCTCCAGCGCGCCTTCGTCGAGGAGGGGGCGGTGCAGTGCGGCTACTGCACGCCGGGGATGCTGATGGCCGCCGAGGGGCTGCTCGCGTCCGACCCCGCCCCCGACGAGCCGGCGATCCGCCGGGCGATCGCCGGCAACCTCTGTCGCTGCACCGGCTACGCCGCCATCGTGAAGGCGGTCGCGCGCACCGCCGCCGGCCGGCTGGCGGCACGGCCATGACCCTGCGCCTTGCCGCTCCCGAGGGCCGCGACGAGCTTGACGCGCTTCTCGCGGCCGACCCCGCGCCGACACTGATCGCCGGCGGCACCGACCTCCTGATCGCCCCCGCCCGCCTGCCAGCGGCCGGCACCCTCGTCGACCTCGGCCGCCTCGCGGCGCTGCGGGCGATCGGGCGGCGCGACGGCGCGCTCCTCCTCGGCGCCGGGGTCACGGTGGCGCGCCTCGCCCGCGACCCGCTGGTCGCCCGCCTCGCACCGGTGCTGGCCCTTGCCGCCGCCGACTTCGGCTCGGTCCAGATCCGCAACCGCGCCACCATCGGCGGCAACATCGCCAACGCCGCACCCGCCGCCGACCTCGCCCCGGCGCTGGTCGCGGCGGCGGCGCTGGCGCTGCTGTGGCCGCCGGGCGCACCGGGCGAGGTTGCCGTCCCCGTCGCCGACCTCCTTGCCCGCCGGCCCGTGCTGGCGCCGGGCGAGGTGATCGCGGCCTTTCTCGTCCCTGCCTCCGGCCGGACGCCGCGCGCGGCCTTCGCCAAGCTCGGCCGCCGGCAGGAGCCCGCGATCGCGCGCCTCACCCTGGCCGCCTCCGGCCCGCCCGGGGCGATGGCGCTGGTCGCCGGCGCCCTCGGCCCCGGGCCGCGCCGCCTGCCGGCGGCCGAGCGCATCCTCAACGACGGCGGCCCCGGGCTGGCCGAGGCGCTGGCCGCCGAGGTGCTGGCGGCGATCCCCGGCCGCGCCTCGGCCGCCTACAAGGCGCGCGCCGTCCGCGGCCTCGGCGAGGATCTCGCTTCGCGGCTCGCCGCGGCGGGGGCGCCGGCATGACCGCGGTCGGCCGGCGCCACCCGATGCTCGACGGTGCGGCCAAGGTGTCCGGGGCACTGTGCTACGCCGCCGATCTCGCCATCGAGGGGCTGGTGCACGGCGCCATCCTGACCAGCCCCCACCCCCACGCCCGCATCCTGGCACTCGACGCCACCGCCGCGCTTGCTGACCCCGCCGTGCTGGGTGTCTTCTGGCACGCCACGATGCCCGCCGACCGCTACAACAGCGCCGTGTGGCTCGAGGGCCAGGAGGCGCCCGAGGACGAGGCGATGTTCCCCGGCACCGTCCGCCACATCGGCGACCGGGTGGCGGTGGCGGTGGCGACCAGCCCCGAGGCTGCCGAGGCCGCGCTTTCCCGCATCGCCGTCGACTACGCGCCCCTGCCGGCCTGCCTCACGGACGGCGAGGCCGACCGCCGCCGCGGCGCCCCTTTCGCGCCCGACGGCACTCCCACCTTTCTCAACCCGCTGGACGAGCGGCATTTCCGCCATGGCGACCCCGCTGCCGGCATGGCCGCGGCGGCGGTCGTGGTCGAGACCGAGGTGCGCACGCCCAAGACCCACCACTGCGCCGTCGAGCCCCATGTCGCGATCGCGATGCCCCTGGCCGACGGGCGGATCCGCGTCCTCTCGCCCTGCCAGAGCGTCCATGCGACCCAGGTGGTGGTGGCCCGCGCGCTCGGGCTCGCGCCGCGCGACATCCATGTCGTCAAGACACCGATCGGCGGCTCGTTCGGCGGCAAGGCCGAGCCGGTGCTCGAGCCGATCGCCGCCGAACTCGCCCGCCGCCTCGGCCGCCCGGTGCGCATCGCCTACGACCGCCGGCGCGTCTTCACCAGCACGCGCATGCGCGCCTCGGCACGCGTCCGCATCCGCTCGGGCTTCGACGCCGCCGGCCGCATCCTCGCCCGCGAGACCGAGGCGCTGATCGACATCGGTGCCTACGCCACCGGCGGCAACTACCTGCCGGGGTCGATGCTGCAGCGCCACGTCCGCCTCTACGCCATCCCGGCCGAGCGCTACCATGGCCGCGCCGTCTACACCAACACCCCGCCCACGGGCGCCTTCCGCGGCTACGGCTCGCCGCAGATCAACGCCGCGGGCGAGATTCACCTCGACATCGCCGCCGCCCGGCTGGGGATCGACCCGGTGGCACTCAGGCTCGCCAATGCCATCGGTCCCGGGGCGGTGGAGCCCTTCACCGGCCTCGACGTCGGCAACGCCCGGCTGCGGGAATGCATCGCCGAGGGTGCGGCGGCCTTCGGCTGGGCGGCGTGGCGGGCGGCCGGTGGCGGGACGGGGCGCATCCGCACCGGCGTCGGCATGGCTGCGGCGGCCCACATCAACGGCTGCTTCCCCGGCTCGGACGAGGCGACGACGATGACCATGGTGCTCGGCGCCGACGGCCGGGTGGCGATGGTCTCGGCGCTGCACGACCTCGGCTGCGGCTCGAACACGACGCTCGCCCAGATCGCCGCCGAGGTGCTCGGGGTGGCGCCGGCCGAGTTGCGGATCGTCGAGGCCGACACCGATCTCTGCGGTTACGACCTCGGCACGCGGGCAAGCCGGATGACCTATGCTCAGGGCGAGGCGACGCGGCGCACGGCGCTGGCGCTCGTCGCTTCGATCCGCGCTGCCGCGGCGCTGCTGCTGAACGCCGCACCCGACGACATCGGCTTCGCCGACGGCGCCGTGACCGACCGGCGCGGCGGCGCGCGGCTCGGCCTTGCGGCGCTCGCGCGCGACCTCGGCGGCGCCGGAATCGTCCTGCCGGCGGCGACGGTCACCCACACCGCCACGGCGAACCCCAGCTCGCACGCGGCCCACTACGCCGCCGTTGCGGTCGACACCGCCACCGGCCTCGTGCGGGTGACCGACTACCTTGCGGTCCACGACATCGGCCGCGCGATCAACCCGATGCTGGTCGAGGGCCAGATCCACGGCGGCATCCAGATCGGCATCGGCTATGCGCTGTTCGAGGACGTCGCCAACGACCCCGTCACGGGGCGGATGGGCGGCGACAGCTTTGCCCGCTACATCCTCGCCAACAGCCTCGAGATGCCGGCGGTGGCGGTGCGGCTGATCGAGGCCGGAGAGCCCACGGGCCCCTTCGGCGCCAAGGCGGTGGGCGAGATCGCGACGATCCCGGTCGCGGCGGCGGTCGTCAACGCCGTCAACCATGCCCTCGGGACGGCGCTGACGCATCTGCCGCTGGTCCCCGAACGGGTGCTGGACGCCCTCGACGGCGGCGAGGGGGCGCCCATGGTCGCCGGGGGCCGGGGGTGAAGCAAGCGTGAATCCCGCGCTTCCGCGCGAGCGATGTCAATGGCTTGACAGTTGTCCCATGCATGGGACGCGGGCTGCCGCGCGCAACAGGCGGCCGACCGGCGCCCCCCTTGCCCGCAGCCCCGCCGCGCCCGCCGGCCGCCTCCGGGCCGGCGTCGCCTCAGCAGGGGCCGCCGCCCTCCGGGCCCCCGCCGTGGTGGCTGAGGTGATGATGCTGGTGGCCGTCGGGAGGAAGCTGCAGCAGGCCCAGCCGGCCGGTGGTGTCGATCAGGAAGCCGCCGGGGCCCACCATCCAGGCCGGCGCATGGCGCCGCAACAGCCGCCCGCCGATCCGCGCCACGACAAGCACCACCGCCGCCGCCCCCCCGAACAGGACCAGCATCGGAATCGCAACATGCCCGACCGCATGCTCCAGGAGCTGCTCGACCATCGCCCGCCTCCGTCTCCGCCTCCGCCCGGCCCATCCTGCCCGCCAATGGCGGCGAAAGCGTGGCCGCCTCAGCCGCCGAGTCGCCGGCCGCTGCCGTGGTCGAAGAGGTGCAGCCGGTCGCGCGCCGCCGCCAGCGCCAGCCGCTCGCCGAGGTCCAGGCCGGCGGGAACCGCGACCACCATCTCCTGCCCGGCATGACGGCCGTGGACCAGCCGGCCGGCGCCGAGCTCCTCGACATAGTCGACCGTGAGGTCGAAGGCGCCCGTCCCGGGGACGAGGTCCTCGGGGCGCACGCCAAGGGTCACCGGCCCGTCGGCCAGCCCCTCCGCCCGCGCCACCTCCGCCCCGCCCAGCAGGACGCGGCCGCCCGCTGCCTGGGCCGCCAGCAGGTTCATCGGCGGCGAGCCGATGAAGGCGGCCACGAAGGTGGTTTCCGGGCGGCGGTAGACGTCGAGCGGCGCGCCCACCTGCTCGATCCGGCCGGCGTTCAGCACGATCAGCGTGTCGGCCATCGTCATGGCCTCCTGCTGGTCGTGGGTGACGTAGATCGCAGTCGTTCCCAGCCGCCGCTGCAGCAGCCGGATCTCGGCCCGCATCTGCACGCGCAGCTTGGCGTCGAGGTTCGACAGCGGCTCGTCGAACAGGAACGCCTTGGGCTCGCGCACGATTGCCCGGCCCATCGCCACCCGCTGGCGCTGGCCGCCCGAGAGCGCGCGCGGCTTGCGGTCGAGCAGGGCGCCGATCTGCAGGATGTCGGCCGTAGCAGCCACCCGGCGGGTGATCTCGTCCCTCGGCACGCCGCGGTTGCGCAGCCCGTAGCTGAGGTTCTCGCGCACGCTCATGTGCGGGTAGAGGGCGTAGTTCTGGAACACCATGGCGATGTCGCGGTCGGCGGGGTCAAGCTCGTTCACCCGCCGGCCGCCGATGCGCACCTCGCCCGCGGTGATCTGTTCCAGCCCCGCCACCATCCGCAGGATCGTCGACTTGCCGCAGCCCGAGGGGCCGACGAGCACCGCGAAGGCGCCGTCCTCGATCGTCACGCTGACGCCCTTCACCGCCGCCACGCCACCCGGGTAGGTCTTGACGACGCTGTCGATCTCGATGGCGGCCATTCACTTCTCCGTCTCGACGAGGCCCTTGACGAACAGCCGCTGCATGGCGAGCACCACGAGCACGGGCGGCAGCATCGCCATGATCGCGGTCGCCATGATGTAGTTCCACTTCGGGTCGCTCTCGGCCGCCTCGGCCATCCGCTTGATGCCGGCGACGATGGTGTAATAGCCGTCGTCGGTGGTGATCAGCAGCGGCCAAAGATACTGGTTCCAGCCGTAGATGAAGAGGATCACGAACAGCGCCGCGATGTTTGTGCGGCTGAGCGGGATCAGGATGTCGCGGAAGAACTTCAGCGGCCCCGCGCCGTCGATCCGCGCCGCCTCGGTCAACTCGTCGGGGATGGTCAGGAAGACCTGGCGGAAGAGGAAGGTTGCCGTCGCCGAGGCGATCAGTGGTACCGTCAGCCCGGCGTAGCTGTTCAGCATGCCGAGGTTGGCCACGACCTCGAAGGTCGGCAGGATGCGCACCTCGACCGGCAGCATCAGGGTGATGAAGATGCACCAGAACGCGAGCTGGCGCAGCGGGAAGCGGAAATAGACGATGGCGAAGGCCGAGAGCAGCGAGATCGCGATCTTGCCGGTGGCGATCAGCACCGCCATGATTAGGCTGTTCCACAGCATCCCCGCCACCGGGGGCGCGCCCGAGGTCGAGATGCCCGCCGACAGCATGGTGCGGTAGCTTTCCACCAGGTTGTCGCCGGGAAGGAGCGGGATCAGCCCCGAGATGAAGCGCGTCGGCTCGTGGGTGGAGGCCACGAAGGCGATCCAGACCGGGAAGGCGACCAACGCCACCCCGATGATCAGCACCAGATGGGCGAGGAAGTCGAGGAAGGGGCGGTTCTCGACCATCAGTAGTTCACCCTGCGCTCGACATAGCGGAACTGCATCACGGTGAGGAAGATGACGATGCCCATCAGCACCACCGACTGCGCTGCCGAGGAGCCGAGGTTCAGCCCCACGAAGCCGTCCATGTAGACCTTGTAGACGAGGATCGTGGTGGCCTGCACCGGCCCGCCCTCGGTGGTGGCGTCGATCACCGGGAAGGTGTCGAACATGGCGTAGACGACGTTGACGACCATCAGGAAGAAGGTGGTCGGCGCCAGCAGCGGCAGGGTGATGGTGAAGAAGCGCTTGACCGGGCCGGCGCCGTCGATCGCCGCGGCCTCGCGCAGGCTGGCGGGAATCGACTGCAGCCCGGCCACAAAGAAGAGGAAGTTGTAGCTCACCTGCTTCCAGGCGGCGGCGATGACCACCAGCGTCATGGCGTTGCCGGCGTTGAGCTGGTGGTTCCAGTTGTAGCCCCACTGCTTGAGCACATAGGCAAGGATGCCGATGGTGGGGTTAAACATGAACCACCACAGGATGCCGGCGATCGCCGGGGCCACGGCATAGGGCCACACGATCAGCGTGGTATAGGCGGGAGCCGAGCGCAGCATCCGGTCGACCGCCACCGCGAGAACCAGCGCCACCCCGAGCGACAGCGTGGTCACCAGCAGCGCGAAGACGAGGGTGACCTGCAACGAGTTGCGGTAGAAGGGGTCGGCATAGAGCGCGGCGTAGTTCTCCAGCGCCACGAAGGTGACCGAAAAGCCGAAGGCGTCCTGGCGCAGGAAGCTCTGCCACACCGCCTGGCCGGCCGGCCACAGGAAGAAGACGGCCGTCACGGCAAGCTGCGGCGCAAGCAGGAACCATGGCAGGAACTGGTTGCGGAAGAGCGTGCGCTTCATCGGCGGCCCTCGGACGGCAGAGCGGGCCCGCGCCCGGGGGGGGCGCGGGCCACGGTCGCGTCAGGGGATCAGCGGTTCGCGGCGGCGAACTCGGCGATCAGCGCGTTGCCGCGCGCGACGACGGCGTCGAGCGCCTGCTGGGCGGTCTTGGAACCGCCGAGAAGGGCCTGGAACTCCTCGTCGATCACAGTCCTGATCTGGACGTAGTTGCCGAAGCGCAGACCCTTGGAGTTGTCGGTCGGCGGATTCAGCGTGATCTGCTTGATCGGGATCTCGGCCCCGGGGTTGGCGGCGTAGAAGCCGTTGGACTGCGAGTACTCGTAGGCCGCCTGGGTGATCGGCAGGTAGCCCGTCGGCTCCGACCAGCTTGCCTGCACCTCCGGCGAGGAGAGGTAGGAGAAGAACTTCGCCACCCCCCTGTATTCCGCCTCCGGCCGGCCCTGCAGCACCCAGAGCGTGGCGCCGCCGATGATCGAGTTCTGCGGCGCCCCGGCGACGTCGGCGTAGTAGGGCAGCATGCCGTAGCCGACCTCGAAATCCTTCGAGTTCGCCACCACCCCGGCACGCGAGGCCGAGGAGTTCATGTAGATCGCGCATTCCTGGGCGTAGAACTTCGGCGGGGCGTCGTTGCCGCCGACCGGCCCGCCGTACTGGAACAGCCCCTCGTCCTGCCAGCGCTTGAGGTTCTCCCAGTGGCGCACCTGCACCGGGCCGTTGAAGGTGAGCTGGCTGTCGATGGCGCCGAAGCCGTTCTCGTTGGTGCCGATCGGCTGGTTGTGCCAGGCCGAGAAGTTCTCGGTCTGCACCCAGCTGATCCAGCCCGAGGTGAAGCCACAGGGCGCCGCGCCCGAGGACATGATCTGGCGGCTGAAGGCCTCGAGCTCCTCCCAGGTCTTCGGCGGGGTGTCGCGGTCGAGCCCCGCCTTCGCGAACACGTCCCTGTTGTAGTAGACGATCGGGGTCGAGGAGTTGAACGGCATCGACAGCATGTTGCCGTCGGCGTCGGTGTAGTAGCCCACCACCGCCGGCAGGAAGGCATTCTGGTCGAACGGCTCGCCCATGTCGGCCATCAGCTGGAAGACGGGATAGACCGCGCCCTTGGCGGCCATCATGGTGCCGGTGCCGACCTCGAAGACCTGCACGATTGCCGGCTGCTCGCGCGCCCGGAAGGCGGCGATGGCGGCGGTCAGCGTCTCGGGATAGGTGCCCTTGAAGCTCGGCACGACTCGGAACTCGGACTGGCTGGCGTTGAACTCGGTGGCGATGCCTTCGAGCCGCGCGCCGAGTTCGCCGCCCATGGCGTGCCACCACTGTATCTCGGTCTGGGCGGTGGCAGCGTTGCCGAGCATGGCCAGCGCCGCGGTGGAAAGAAGGAGTCGATACATCGATATGTCTCCTGTTGCCGCGTATGCCGCAGCCGTTAGACTGCCGAAGTCACGGCCATGTGACAAGGCCGCTGTTGCCGCTAACGGCAGCGGCCGGAAGGGCGGCTGGGGCATCATGTCCGATTCCGGGCCAGGAATGGGTACGGTAGGTGCCTATTCGAGGCGCCCGCGCATCCCGCGCGAATCCGGCCCCGAAGGAGCCCGTGCATGACCGACCTCTCGCTTCAGTCCCGTGTCGGCGACGTCGCCGCCAGCCTGCCCGGCGCGGCGGGGCTGTTCCGCCGCCAGGGCATCAGCTTCTGCTGCGGCGCCGGCAAGACGCTCGCCGAGACCGCGGCCGAGCGGGGGATCGACGCCGACCGCCTGCTGGCCGGGCTTGTGGCGCTGCGCACCGACGCCGCCGCGGCCGTCCCCGAGGCAACCGACGCGCTGATTGCCCACATCCTCGGCCGCTATCACGCCACCCACCGGGCCGAGCTGGACGAACTGATCCCGCTCGCCGCCAAGGTGGAGACGGTTCACGGCGAGCGCGAGGACGCGCCGGCGGGGCTGTCGGATCTGCTCGTGCAGGTGTTCGAGGAGATGGACGAGCACATGACCAAGGAAGAGCATGTGCTGTTCCCGATGATGCTTGGCGGCGGTCATCCGATGATCGTGCATCCGATCGCGATGATGCGCCACGAGCACGACAGCCACGCCGAGCAGCTTCGTGCGCTGGAGCACCTAACGAACGGATTCGTGCCGCCCGCGGGTGCCTGCAGGTCCTGGCAGGCGCTCTACGCGGGGCTGGAGAAGTTCGCCTCTGACCTCGTGCGCCACATGCATCTGGAGAACGAGGTGCTGTTTCCCCGCTTCGAGGGGGCGCGCGGCTGACACGGGCAGCCGCGGCCCTCACCCGGCCGCCCGCGGGGGCCGGGTGAGGGCCGCGGGGCCGTCAGCCGGCCATCAGCAACAGCCCCGAGGCGGCGATCGCCGCACCGATGCCGCGCAGCACCAGCACCCGTCCGGCGACGGCGCGGGCGATGGCGATTCCGGCCAGGTGCAGGCCGGCGGTGGCGAGCAGGAAGCCGGCGAGATAGGGCAGGGCGGCACCGGTCGCCTCGGCAGCGTGGGCGTGGCCGTGGAAGAGCGCGAAGCCCGCGATCGCGGCCAGCGCCGCGGCGGTCACGGCCGGTGACTGGGCCGGGCTCGCGAGCGCTGTCATCAGGCCGAACACGACCACCGAGGCGAGGATGCCTGCCTCGACGAAGGGCAGGCCCTGGCCGGCGAAGCCGAGGCCCGCGCCGGCCGCCATGGCGATGAGGAACGCCGCGGCGCCGGCCCAGAACGCGCGCGGCAGGACGAAGCCCGACCACAGCCCGACCGCGAGCATGGCGAGAAGGTGATCGGCGCCGGCCAGCGGGTGGACGAGCCCGGCGGCGAGGCCCGAGGCCTCGTGGATGCCGGTATGGGCCAGGGCCGGGGCGGCTGCGGTGACCGCGGCGGCGCCGAGCGCGAGGGACAGCGGGGCTGGGCGGGTGGTCATCGGGGGGCTGCCTCCGGGATGAGGTTGCGCGGGCGGCAGGTGCTGCCGCAGGGGATGATGCGGACGGGCACGGGGTCAGATCCTGCCCAGGGCGTCGAGGATCGCGCTGCGCTCGGCGGCATCGCGGATCGGGCTCAGCGTCTTGAAGGTGCCGGGCACGGTGCCGGTGGGATCGGCAAGATAGGCCTCCAGCCGGGCGCGACTCCAGACCCCGCCGTGGCGACGCAGGGCCGGGGAATAGCCGAACCATCCCGCCCGCGCGACCGGGGCGCCGACGACGCCGGTCAGCGCCGGTGCCGACCGCTCGGGCCCGGCGGCCTCGACCCGGTGGCAGGCGACGCAGCGGGCGAGCGCGCCATGCCCGGAGGGCGCCGCGGTGCTGAACCGCCAGCCGTCCTGGACCGCAAGATGGGTGACGGCACCGGCCCGTTCGGTGCCATTGGCCCAGAAGATCGCGGCGCCGATGGCGGCGGCCGATGCCACCGCAAAGAGATATCCTGCAACACGCATGTGTGGCTCCACCCCCGCAGTTGGCTCCGCCGGCCCATCGGATGGCCGACCGGGCGCCCGGCGCGATGACGAAAGTCAAGAAACCGCACCCCGCGCTTGACCTGCATCAAGGAAGCCGGCGCGCGGCCGGGCGCAACTGGCGGCCAGTCAAGCCGCCCGTCACTCCGGCAGCCCCGATGTCGTTCGATCCCGCTTCAGACATTGCCTCCCTTCCCAATGCCGCGCCCTGCGGCCTGGCGGCGCCGCAGCCCGGTGGCTGCGAGTCATGCGCAGTGCGCAGCCGCAGCGACTGGGCCGGCCTGCCGCCGCGCGCCGCCGCCGTCGTCGGGCGCGTCCGGCACCGCCGGACGCTGGCCGAAGGGGCGGTGCTGTTCCGCGAGGGCGACGCCAACCTCGGCCTCTACTGCGTGTCCGCCGGGCTGATCGGCCTGCGCATGACGCATGAGAACGGGACCGAGGCGCTGGTCGGCTTCGGCTGGCCGGGCGACACGCTGGGCGCCCGCGCCTTCCTGCGCAACGGTCCCCACCGCACCACCGCGGTAGCGCTGACCCCGGTCGCCGTGTGCGTGCTGCTGCGGCGCGACGCGGTGCGGCTGACACAGGAGGCGCCAGAGGTCCATCTGGCCCTGGTCGAGCGCTGCCTGGCGGCGATGGACGAGGCGCAGGGCGGGCTGCTGCAGAACGCGGCCCTGTCGAACCGCGACCGGCTGGTGGCGCTGATCCTGCGGCTTGCCCGCCAGATCGCCGCCCGCCCGGACGAGGACCGGGTGCAGCTGCGCCTGCCGGTGGCGCGCGGCGATCTGGCGACGATGCTGGGTATCCAGCCCGAAAGCCTGTCGCGGCTGTTCGGGCGGCTGAAGGCCGAGGGGCTGGTGCGTCTGTCGGGGCGGATGCTGGTCATCCCCTCGGTCGCGCAGCTTGCGGCGGGGGCACCTGGCCGGCCCCAAACTTGACATTTGTCATCGCGGCCGGGCCCCCGGCACGCTTCAACCGCGGCAGGGGGCCGCCCCGCCCCGCCGCCCGTTGAGGAGTGCCCCGCCATGGCCGATTATGCCGTCCAGCTAGCCGAAGCCCTGGGTCCCGATCCCGACGCCCCGATCCGCCGCTTCGGAACGGTGACGCGGCGGCAGCTGTTCCGGTTCTGCGCGGGTGTCGCCGCGACCATGGGCCTGAGCCAGGCGGCCGGCGTGCGCATGGCGCAGGCGGCCGAGAGCCCGGCCCGCCCGCCGGTCATCTGGCTGTCGGGGCAGGAATGCACGGGCTGCACAGAATCGCTCCTGCGCGCCTACCACCCGAGCCTCGAGACGCTGATCCTCGATCTGATCTCGCTCGACTACCACTACGTGCTGTGCTCGGGGGCCGGCCGGCAGGCGACCGACCACAAGCACAAGGTGATGGATGAGTATCGCGGCCAGTACGTGCTGGTCACCGAGGGCGGCACGCCGATGAAGGACGGCGGCATCTACTGCAAGTCGGGCGGCAAGACCCATGTCGAGCTGGTGCGCGAGGCGGCTGCGGGGGCGGCGGCGGTGATCGCGATCGGCTCCTGCGCGTCCTGGGGAGGCGTGCAGTCGGCCGGGCCGAACCCCACCGGCGCCGTGGGCACGCATGAGGTGATCCCGGGTACGACGGTCATCAACATCCCCGGCTGCCCGCCGAACCCCTACAACTTCCTGTCCACGGTGCTCCACCTCTTGACCTTCGGCCGGCCGCCGGCGCTGGACGCCGAGAACCGGCCGCGCTTCGCCTACGGCCGGCTGATCCACGAGAACTGCGAGCGGCGGCCGCACTTCGACGCCGGCCGCTTCGCGCTCGAGTTCGGCGACGAGGGCCACCGGCAGGGCTTCTGCCTGTACAAGATCGGCTGCAAGGGCCCCGAGACCTATGCCAACTGCCCGGCGATCGGCTTCGGCGACGTCGGCGAGGGCAGCTGGCCGGTGGCCAACGGCGCCCCCTGCTTCGGCTGCACCGAGAAGGGGATCGGCTTCGACAAGCCGGTGCATGCGCTGGCGACGCTGCGCACCCAGACGCCACCGTCGGTCTATCCGGCGACCGACGCGCCGAAGGGCGAGGGGCTGTCGCCCGGGGCGGCGGCGCTGGCGGCGGGAGCGGCCGGCATCGCCATCGGCGCGGGTGCGATGCTGGTGCGCGACGTGGGCCGGCGCGACAAGGGCGGGGAGGCCTGAGGCCATGCACACCCGCCGCGAGTTCCTGACGGCCGCGGGTGCGGGCGGGGCCTGTGCCGCCGCCCGGCCGGCCGAGGCCGCGATCTCCCGCCCGCCGCGCGAGATGCCGCCGGCGGCCGTGGGGATGCTGATCGACTCGACCCTGTGCATCGGCTGCCAGGCCTGCGTCGCCGCCTGCCGGGATGCCAACGGCGTGGAGGTGGAGGACACGCCCTTCGCGCTGGCGGGCTGGAACGCCGCCCGCACCTGGGACACCGCACTCGACCTCGACGGGCGGACGCTGAACGTCATCAAGGTGTGGCGCGACGGGACCGCCGAGGTTAAGGACCGGGCCAGCGATGGCTTCGCCTTCGCCAAGCGCCACTGCCTGCACTGCGTCGATCCCTCCTGCGTCTCGGTCTGTCCGGTGTCGGCGATGCGCAAGGACCCCGAGACCGGCATCGTCAGCTACGACCCCGACGCCTGCATCGGCTGCCGCTACTGCACCTACGGCTGCCCCTTTGGCGTGCCGCAGTTCGACCTCGCGGTGCCGGCCGGCAAGATCAACAAGTGCGAGATGTGCCGCCACCTGCAGGCCGAGGGCAGGATTCCGGCCTGTTGCGACGTCTGCCCGACGGGCGCCTCACTGTTCGGCCCCGTCGCGGCGCTGCAGGAGGAGGCCGACCGCCGGCTTGCCGCCGCGGCCGGCGCGACGACGACCTTCCCGCGCGGCGACATCCGCGAGGACCGCCCGCGCCACGAGGGCGTGGTGCCCGCCTACCTGCAGCACACCTTTGGCGAGACCGAGGTCGGCGGCACCCAGGTGCGCTATCTCTCGGCAGTGCCCTTCGCCAACCTCGGGCTGCCGACGCTGCCCGACTTCGCCCCGTCCCGGCTGTCGGAGGGCATCCAGCACACCCTCTACCGCTGGCTCGCCGCGCCGGTCCTGGCAGTCATCGGCGTCGCCTTCCTTGTCCGCCGCAACCGCATCCGTCAGGCCCGCGACACGGGCAGGGAGCTGTGAGATGGCCGCTTCCGCCGAACGCCTCCGCGCGCCGCTGATCACCCCGCTCACGCTCGTGCTCGGGCTGCTCGCGGCGGTCGCGGCCTATTTCGTGGTCCAGCGCTTCGCCCTCGGCCTCGGCGCCGTCACCAACATCAACGCCGGCTATCCCTGGGGCATCTGGGTGGTCATCGACGTGGTGATCGGCTCGGCCATCGGCTGCGGCGGCTTTGCCATGGCGCTGCTGATCTACGTCTTCAACCGCGGCGAGCACAGCCCGCTGATGCGCCCCGCGCTGCTGGGCGGCCTGTTCGGCTACACGCTCGCAGGGGCGGCGGTGCTGATCGACCTCGGCCGCTGGTGGCAGTTCTACAACCTCGTGCTGCCCTGGCACATGAACCCCAACTCGGTGATGCTCGAGATCGGCCTCTGCGTGATGCTCTACGTCGTCGTGCTGTGGCTGGAGTTCTCGCCGGCGATCCTCGAGCGGCTCGGCTGGACCGGCTGGCAGCGGCGCATCGACGGCATCATGTGGCTCCTGATCGCCCTGGGCATCGTGCTGCCGTTCATGCACCAGTCCTCGCTCGGCTCGGCGCTGATCGTGCTCGGCACCAAGATCGACCCGGTCTACCAGACGCCGTTCCTGCCGCTGCTGTTCGTCACCTCCGCCCTGGCGATGGGCTGGGGTGTGGTGATCGCCGAGGCGACGACCGTCAGCCACAGCTTCCGGCGACCCTCCGAGCACCGATTGATCGTGCGGATCGCCCGGGTCGTGGGTTGGCTCCTGCTGGTGTGGGTGGCCGGGCGCTTCGTCGGGCTGATGGTGCGCGGAGCGCTGGGCGGGGTCTTCGCGGGCAGCGCCGCGGCGGCGACCTTCTGGGTGGAGACGGCGCTGGCGCTGTTTGCCACCGCGGTGTGCCTGTCGCCCGCCTGGCGGCGCAGCGAGCCGCTGATGCTGCTGGCCGGCCTGGCCATCATCCTCTTCGGCGCTCTCTACCGTTTTGCCGCCTATCTTGTCGCCTACCATCCCGTCGGCAGCTACAGCTATGCGCCATCGGTCCCCGAACTGACGGTGACAATCGGCATCATCGCCCTCGAGATCCTGCTCTATCTGAGCTTCGTCAAGCTTTTCCCCGTGCTGCACGCGACCCGCCGCGCGCCCGCGCAGGCCTGATCCGAAAGGTCCGATCCAATGAGCACCCGCATCGTCATCGACCCCATCACCCGGATCGAGGGCCACCTGCGCATCGACGTCGAGGTCGACGCAGGCCGTGTCACCAAGGCCTGGTCGTCGGGCCAGATGTGGCGCGGGATCGAGGTCATCCTGCAGGGACGCGACCCGCGCGATGCCTGGGCGATCACCCAGAGGATCTGCGGCGTGTGCACCACGGTCCATGCGGTGGCATCGGTGCGGGCGGTCGAGAACGCGCTGAAGCTGCCGGTGCCGAAGAACGCCCAGTACATCCGCAACCTGATCATCGCGGCGCATGCGGTGCACGACCACATCGTGCACTTCTACCATCTCGCCGCGCTTGACTGGGTCGATCTGGTCTCGGCGCTGTCAGGCTCGGCGGAGGGCGCGTCCGCGCTTGCCGCCTCGCTCTCGGACTACCGCGGCAACTCGCGGCTGGCGATGCAGGATGCAAAGGACCGGCTGACCACCTTCGTGCAGTCGGGTCAGCTTGGCATCTATGCTTCGGGCTACTGGGGGCATCCGGCGATGAAGCTGCCGCCCGACGCCAACCTGATGGCGGCGGCCCACTACCTGCAGGCGCTCGAGGTGCAGCGGACAGCCAACAAGATCGTCGCGATCCTCGGGTCGAAGACACCCCACATCCAGAACCTGACCGTGGGCGGCGTGACCAATGCCATCAACATGGACAGCCAGTCGACGCTGACCCTTGAGCGGCTGCAGGCGGTTAAGGCGCTGATCGACCAGCTGGGCGACTTCGTGCACAACGCGATGATGTCGGATGTCGCCGCGGTGGGCGCGCTCTATGCCGACTGGACGGGCTATGGCGCGGGCGTGACCAACTACCTCTCGGTGCCCGACATGCCGCTCGACGAGATGGGCACGACCTTCGCCCTGCCCGGCGGTTATGTGCCCAACGCCGACCTGGCCGCCTTCCGCGGCATCCCGAGCTTCGATGACGCCTTCTTCCGCGATGGCGTGAAGGAGGCGGTCAAGCACAGCTGGTACGACTACGGCGCCGGCGACGCGCTGCATCCCTTCCAGGGCGAGACGCGGCCGAACTACACCGACTTCCAGGACGAGGGCAAATACAGCTGGATCAAGGCGCCGACCTTCATGGGCGAGCGCGCGCAGGTCGGGCCGCTGGCCAACGTGCTGGCGATGGCCGCGGCCGGGCACGAACCCACCACCCGCCACCTGACCAGGCTGCTGACCCAGGCGGGCGCGGTGGCGGGGACGGACATCCCGCTCGCGGCGGTGCATTCGACGGTCGGACGCATCGCCGCCCGTGCGATCCGCTGCGCGGTGCTGCACGAGGAACTCGAGAAGCAGTGGACGCTCCTGATGGAGAACATCGCCACCGGCGACACCGACACCTTCAACCGGCCGGTGTTCCCCAAGGAGGAGGTCCAGGGCGTGGGCTTCCACGAGGCGCCACGGGGCGTGCTGTCGCACTGGGTGGTGATCGCGGACGGCAAGATCCGCAACTACCAGTGCGTGGTGCCCTCGACCTGGAATGCCGGGCCGCGCGACGAGCAGGACCGCCCCGGCCCCTACGAGGCGTCGCTGATCGACAACCCCGTGGCCGATGCCGAACTGCCGCTCGAGGTGCTGCGGACCGTCCACAGCTTCGATCCCTGCATCTCCTGCGCGATCCACATGGCCGACACCGAGCGTCGTCCGATCGTCGCGGTGCGGGCGTTCTGATATGGCGGTGCTCGTCCTCGGCGTCGGCAACATCCTGCTCTCGGACGAGGGAATCGGGGTGCATGTGGTGAACCGGCTGGCGGCTCGCTTCCACCTGCCGGCTGGCGTCGAGGCGGTGGATGGCGGCACCTCGGGGATGGACCTGCTTGATGCCGTCGCCGCCGCCGAGGCCGTGGTGATCGTCGACTGCGCCGATCTCGGCGCCCCGCCCGGCACGGTGCGCGAGATTGTCGGGGAGGCGGTGCCGGCGTTCTTCCGGACCCGCATCTCGCCCCACCAGATCGGGCTTTCGGACCTGATGGGCGCGGTCGCCCTCCTTGGCCGGATGCCGCCCCGCATGGCGCTGGTGGCCGTTCAGCCGGCCTCGCTGGCCCTTGCGCTCGAGCTGTCGCCGGCGGGCGAGCGCGCGGCCGGCGAGGCGCTGGCAGTGCTGATTGCCCGCCTTGCCGCCTGGGGCGCCGCCCCTCTGCAGCGCGCTCTGGCGGCCGCGTGATCCCGATGTGCTTTGTCGCCCCCGCCCAGGTCGTTGCCGTCCTCGACTCCGAGCGGGCCGACGTCGAGCGGCTTGGCCAGCGGTTCACGGTCTCGCTGTGGCTGCTGGACGATCCGGTGGCCTGCGGCGACTGGGTGGCGGTGCAGGCCCAGCGCGATGCGGTGGCGATCCTGACGCCGGAGGAGGCGGCCGAGCTGCTCGAGCTATATGCGACCATCGCCCGCCGGATGGAGGATGCGCCGACATGACCGAGCATCCCCGTGTCGCGGCGCTGGTCGATGCCTTCCGCGCCGCCGATGCCGCCATGCGCGACCTGCCGCTCTACAACCCTGCGCTGGCGGTGGAGGCCTGGGGCTTCCGTCCGCTTGCCGCCGAGGGGCTTGCCGGCGTGCTGATCAGCCCGTGGTTCATGAACCTCGTCCTGCTGCCGCTGGTCGCCGAGCCGATCGAGCCTGCCCGCTGGGGGCAGGCGCGGCGGGTGGAGCTGCCGGCCGGGGAGCAGACCTTCCGCTATGCCGGCGACACCGGGCTGGGTGCGATCTGGACGGCCTCGCTGCACTCGCCGATGGAGGTGTTCCGGTCGCAGGCGCAGGCGCGGGCGGAGGCCCGGCTGCGGCTTCAGTCGGCGCTGACGCCGCCGGCTCCGGATGCCGAGGGGCCGGACTGCCCGGCGCGCCGGTCGTTCCTGGGTGCGCGACCGCGCGGGGCTTGACTTAAGTCAAGGCCGCAGTCCCCGGCGCCTGTCAGGCTGCCATCGATACGTCGGCCGCCGCGCATGGATGGGGAAGATGGTCGGGACTCACGCCGTCACCGCGCGGCCGCCACAGCGCACCGGAGCGATCGAGGCGCTGCGCCTCGGGGGGGGTGCGCATGGGGGGCGGGTCGCCTTTCGCAATGCCCGGGTGACCGACATCGCCCCGGCGCTTGTCGGCCGTCCGGCCGACCGGGCGCCGCGGCTGGCCCGCATGCTGATGCCGGTGTGCGGTTGGGCGCAGGGGCTGGCCGGGCTTGCGGCCGTCGAGGCGGCGCGCGGCATCCAGCCCGACCCCGCCACCGCTGCGGCACGGGCGATGCTGGCGCTGGCCGAGACCGGGGTGGGGCTGGTCTGGCACGCCTGCCTCGACTGGCCGCCGCTGGTCGGCGCAGCACGCGAATCGGGATGCCTGCGCTATGCGCGAACGGCGCTCGACACGCTGGTGGCGCGGCTGTGGTCGCTGGCCGACCCGCTGGACCCCTCGGCCCGGGCGCAGCCGATCCTTGCCGGCGAGCCGGCGATGAGCGCGCTGATCGAGGCGATCCAGCGCGCCGTGCTGCCGCGCGCGCCGGCCGACCCGCGGCGCCTGGCCGACTGGGCGCGGCGCGATCCTTCGCCGCTTGCCCGTCTTGTCCGCCATCCGGGACCGGCCCTGCCGGCGCCGGCCGTCCCGCCGCCCGGGCCGCTTGCCACCGTCGCGGCCGCTCTGGCGGAGGATCCGGGGTTCGGCCGCGCCCCCGCGGCGCCCGGCGGCGGGCCGGCCGACCCCGGCATGCTGGCGCGCCTGCCCCCCGACCTTGCCAGCGGCGCCATGGGCTTCGGGGCTGCCGGCGCCCGGTTCCTGGCCCGGGCGCATCTGGCGCTTGACGTGATCGAGGCGCTCGAGCGTCTCGCTCCGCCGCCGATCGAGGCGATCTGCCCCGCCCCCGGGGTCGGGGCTGCGCGGGTGGAGGGGATGCGCGGGCCGCTTGTCCACCGGCTGGAAGTGGACGGCGCGGGTCGGATCGCGGCCTTCGCCTCGGTCGCGCCGACCGAATGGATGTTGCACCCTGCCGGCCCCTTCGCTGCGGCGCTGGCGGCACTGCCGGTCGACGAGTTCACGGCCGCCGCGGCGCATGTAGTGGCTGCCTTCGACCCCTGCGCGCCGGTCGAGCCGCGCACCGCCGAGGCGGCCGATGCATGAGATGTCGCTCGCGCTCGCGCTGGTCGGGCTGGTCGAGGAACGGGCGCGCGGCGAGGGAGCGGCACGGGTCCTGACGGTCGGGGTGGCAGTCGGCCGACTGGGCCATGTCGAGCCCGAGGCGCTGGCATTCTGCCTGGATGGCGCCGCACGGGGCACGCTGGTCGAGGGCGCGCGGTTTGCAATCGAGGAGCGGCCCGGCCGGGCGTGGTGCTTCGACTGCGCCGCCGAGGTCGGGCTGGACCGGCGCGGCGCGCCCTGCCCCGGCTGCGGCGGGCACATGCTGCGCGTCGCGGGCGGTGAGGAACTGAGGGTGACGACGATGGAGATTGCCTGATGTGCACGACCTGCGGCTGCGGTGCGGGCGAGACGCGCATCGAGGGCGGCCATGCCCACATGCACCGCCATGCCGACGGCACGGTGCATGCCCATCACCACCACCACGACCATCCCCATCCGCACGAGGACGACCGCGCCCCCGGCCACGACGACCACGACCACCACCACCACGGCCCCGGCGGGACGATCCACTACGGCCGCGGTCCGGCCGGCAATTCCGTTCCGGGGCTCGGGCAGACGCGGCTCGTGGCGATCGAGGCCGATGTGCTGGCCCGGAACGACGCGCTGGCGGCGGCCAATCGCGCCAGGCTGGCGCGAGCGCGGACGCTGGCGCTGAACCTCGTCTCCTCGCCCGGAGCGGGGAAGACGACACTGCTGGTCGAGACGCTGCGGCGGATGGCCGGTGTCCCGGTGGCGGTGATCGAGGGCGACCAGGAGACCAGCACCGACGCCGAGCGCATCCGCGCCGCGGGCGCGCCGGCGGTACAGGTCAACACCGGCAAGGGCTGTCACCTCGACGCGGCGATGGTGGGCCATGCGCTCGACCACCTGCCCGCCGTCGACGGCGGGGTGGTCTTCATCGAGAACGTCGGCAACCTGGTCTGCCCAGCCGCCTTCGACCTTGGCGAAAGCGCGCGCGTGGTCATTGCGAGCGTCACCGAGGGCGAGGACAAACCGCTGAAGTACCCCGGCATCTTCGCGACGGCCGATCTTCTGCTGGTGTCCAAGTCCGACCTGCTGCCGCATGTGGACTGCGATACGGAACTGCTGATCGCCAACGCGCGCCGTGTCCGCCCGGGGCTGGCGGTGATCCGCATCTCGGCCAGGACAGGCGAGGGCCTGGAGGACTGGCTTGCCTGGATCGACGCCGGTCGGCGGATGGCCCGCCTCAGGGGATGACGCGATGGACGGGGCGGCGCCCGCACTGCGCCTTCGCATCCGCGTCCGCGGAAGGGTGCAGGGCGTGGGCTTCCGCCCGTTCGTGCATTCCCTCGCAAGTGCCCACGGTCTGGGCGGTTTTGTCGCCAACGATGACGAGGGCGTGCTGATCGAGGTGGAGGGCGAGGCGGTCGGCGCCTTCCTTGCCGGGCTTGCGGCCGGGGCGCCGCCGCTGGCGCGGCTGTCGGCGATCGAGGCATCGGCCTGCGCGCCGCGCGGCGAGACCGCATTCCGCATCGCCGAAAGCCGGACCGGCGGCGCGGCGGCAGCGATCATCCCGCCCGACGTCGCACTGTGCTCTCTCTGCCTGGACGAGCTGTTCGACCCCGCCGGCCGGCGCCACCTGCATCCCTTCATCACCTGCACCGCCTGCGGCCCGCGGTTCACCATCGCCCGCAGCCTGCCCTACGACCGCGCCGCGACGGCGATGGCGGCCTTCGCGATGTGCCCCGCCTGCGCGGGCGAATACGCCGACCCCGGGGACCGCCGCTTCCATGCCGAGCCTGTCGCCTGCCCGGACTGCGGACCCCGGTTGGCGATGGCGCCCGCGGAGATCCTCGCCCGGCTTCGGGCGGGCGGAATCGTTGCCGTCAAGGGGCTCGGGGGGTTTCATCTTGCCGTCGATGCGGCAAACCCGGCCGCTGTCGTCCGGCTGCGCGCCCGCAAGGGACGGCGCGGCAAGCCGTTCGCGGTGATGGTAGCCAACCTCGAGTCGGCGCGCCGGTTCGCGGCGATCGACGCGGCCGAGGCCGAGGCGCTTGCCGCGCCGGCCAGGCCGGTGGTGGTCTTGGCCGGCAGGGGTGAGCTGCCGGCGGCGGTCTCGGACGGGCTGCCGACGGTCGGGCTGATGCTGCCCTACACGCCGCTGCACTGGCTGATCTTCCACGAGGCCGCCGGCCGCCCGGCGGGCCGCGCCTGGTGCGAGGCGGCGCAGCCGCTTGCCCTGGTGATGACCTCGGCCAACCCCGCCGGCGAGCCGCTGGTGACCGACGATGCCGAGGCGGCCGAGCGTCTGGGCGGCATCGCCGACGCCGTGGCCGGCCATGACCGGGCGATCATCACCCGTTGCGACGACAGCGTCCAGCGCGTTGTCCTGGGGGCGCCGGTGTTCCTGCGGCGGTCGCGCGGCTTCGTGCCCGACGCGGTGGCGCTTGCCGGCGGGGGGCCGCCGGTGCTTGCGCTGGGCGCGCTGCTCAAGACCGCGCCCTGCGTGCTGCGCGGCGACGAGGCGGTGGCCGGCCAGCACGTGGGAGACCTGACTTCGGCTGCCACCATCCGCTTCCTGCGTGCGGCGGCAGAGCATCTCTGCCGGCTGCTCGACGTCCGGCCTGCGGCGGTGGCCTGCGACCTGCACCCCGACTACCCCTCGACGCGTCTTGCCGCGGAGTTCGGGGCGCCGGTGACCGGCGTGCAGCACCACCACGCCCACCTGGCCGCGGTGGCGGCCGAATACCGCATCGCCGGGCCACTCGTCGGCCTGGTGCTGGACGGCTTCGGCCTCGGGCCGGACGGCACGCTGTGGGGCGGCGAGCTTCTGCGGATCGAGGGAACGGGATGCGCCCGGCTTGGCCATCTTGCGCCGCTGCCCCTGCCGGGGGGCGACGCGGCGGCGCGCGAGCCCTGGCGGATGGCCGCGGCGGCGCTGCATGTGCTCGGCCGCGGCAGCGAGATCGCGGCGCGCTTCCCCGGCCGGCCGGGAGCGGGGGTTGCCTTGATGCTCGCGGGGGGCGTGCCTGCAACGACCTCGGCCGGGCGGCTGTTCGACGCGGCCGCGGGGCTGCTTGGCATCCGCGCCGAAAACCGCTTCGAGGGCGAGGCGGCGATGGCGCTCGAGGGGCTTTGCGACAGGCCGGAGGAACTGGCGGGGGGGTTCCGGATCGAGGGTGGCGTGCTTGACTTATCGCCGCTGCTGGGCTGCCTGGCCGACTGCAACGACAGCGCGCGTGGGGCCGCGCAATTCCACGGCACGCTTGCAGCCGGGCTCGCCGCGCTGGTCGCCGCCGCCGCCCCCGAAGCGCGGCAGGTGGCCCTGACCGGCGGCTGCGCCGTCAACCGCCCGCTTGCCGCCGCGCTTGCGTCGCGCCTGGCCGATCAGGGCCGGGCGCTGCTTGTCCCGCGGGCCATGCCGCCCGGCGACGGGGGCATTGCCCTCGGCCAGGCGGCCGTGGCCCGCGCCTTGATGATGGAGACCGGCTGATGTGCCATGCCGTTCCCGCCCGGGTGATCCGGGTGCTGCCCGACGAGGAGGCGCAGGTCGAGCTTGCCGGCAGCCGCAAGACCGTCTCGACGGCGCTGGTCGGCCCGGTCGCCGTGGGGGACTTCCTGCTGGTGCATGTCGGCTTCGCGCTTGGCCGGCTCGACGAGGCCGAGGCCGAGGCGACGCTTGCGGCGCTCGATTCGCTGGGGACTGCGCCGTGAGATATGTCGACGAGTTCCGCGACCCGGCCCGGGCGCGCGCGCTGGCTGCCTGCATCGCTGCCGAGGTGCAGCCCGGTCGCAGCTACCGGCTGATGGAGTTCTGCGGCGGCCACACCCATGCGATCTTCCGCTACGGGGTGCAGGATCTGCTGCCGGCGGCGGTGCGGATGATCCACGGGCCCGGCTGCCCGGTCTGCGTGCTGCCGGTGGGCCGGCTGGACATGGCGCTGGCGCTGGCCCGGCGGCCGGGGGTGACGCTGTGCACCTATGGCGACATGCTGCGGGTGCCGGGGTCGCGCAAGGGGACGCTCCTGCGGGCGCGCGCCGAAGGGGCGGACGTGCGGATGGTGGGCTCGGCGCTTGACGCAGTGCGGCTCGCCGAGGCCGATCCCGCGCGCGATGTGGTCTTCTTCGCCATCGGATTCGAGACGACGACCCCACCCACCGCCGCCGCCATCAGGCGCGCGGCCGACCGGGGGGTGGGCAACTTCAGCGTCTTCAGCAACCATGTCCTGACGCCCGCGGCGATCATGAACATCCTCGAGGCGCCTGCGGTTCGGGCGATCGAGCGGGTGGAGATCGACGGGTTCCTCGGCCCGGCGCATGTGTCCGTGGTGATCGGCGCCCAGCCCTACGAGCATTTCGCCGAGGAGTTCGGCAAGCCGGTGGTGATCGCTGGCTTCGAGCCGCTGGACGTGATGCAGGCGATCCTGATGCTGGTGCGCCAGCTCAACGCGGGCCGCGCCGAAGTCGAGAACCAGTACACCCGTGCGGTGACCCGCGACGGCAACGCCGCCGCCAAGGCTCTGGTGGCCGAAGTGTTCGAGCTGCGCCGGAGCTTCGACTGGCGGGGCCTTGGCCCGGTGCCCTATTCGGCCCTGCGGCTGCGCGCCGCCTACGCCGCCTTCGACGCCGAGCGGCGCTTTGCGATGGATGCGCCGCCGGCGGTCGAGAACAAGGCCTGCGAATGCCCGCGCATCCTGCGCGGGGCGGCCCGGCCGACCGACTGCCGGCTGTTCGGGCGGCAGTGCACGCCGCAGACGCCGCTGGGATCGTGCATGGTCTCCGACGAGGGGGCCTGTGCGGCCTACTACCGCTACGGCCGGCGGGCGCGGGCGCTGGAGGCAGCGCAATGAAGGACCTCGACAGCCTTGCCGGCGTCGTCGAGTTGCGCCACGGCGCCGGCGGCCGCGACATGGCCGAGCTGATCGCCCGGCTGTTCGTCGCCGCGTTCGGCGAGGGCGGCGAGGAGGACCAGGCGGTGCTTGCGCTGCCGCCCGGGCGGGTCGCGCTGTCGACCGACGGCTTCGTGATCGCACCGCTGTTCTTCCCCGGCGGCGACATCGGGTCGCTCGCCGTCAACGGCACCGTCAACGACATCGCCATGGGCGGTGCCGAGCCCGTCGCGCTGACCGCCGGCTTCATCCTGGAGGAAGGTTTCCCGCTGGCCGATCTGGCGCGCATCGTCGCCTCGATGGCGCAGGCGGCACGGGCAGCGGGCGTCAGGATCGTCACCGGGGACACCAAGGTGGTCGAGCGCGGAAAGGGTGACGGCGTCTTCATCACCACCGCCGGGGTCGGGGTGGTGGCCGGCAGCCTTTCGCTGTCGGTCCGCGGTGCCAGGCCGGGCGATGCGGTGATCGTCTCCGGGACGATGGGCGACCACGGCGTGGCGGTGATGGCGACGCGCGCGGGCTTCGACTTCGAGACCGAGGTCGTGTCGGACTGCGCGGCGCTGAACGGGCTGGCCGCGGCGCTGCTGGCCGCGGCACCGGGTACCCGGTCGATGCGCGACCCCACGCGCGGCGGCCTTGCCGCGGTGCTGAACGAGATCGCCCAGGCGAGCGGCGTCGGCATCGTGATCCGCGAGGCTGCGGTGCCGGTGCATCCGGCGGTGCGCGGCGCGTGCGAGCTGCTGGGCCTCGATCCGCTCTATGTGGCCAACGAGGGCAAGCTTGTCGCGGTGGTGCCGCCCGAGCAGGCCGCGGCGGCGCTTGCGGCCCTGCGGGCGCACCCGCTGGGGCAGGATGCGGCAGTGATCGGGGCCGTCCGCGCCGACCCGGACCGGTTCGTCGAGATGGAGACGGCCTTCGGCGGGCGGCGGATGGTGGACTGGATCGCCGGCGAGCAGCTGCCGAGGATCTGCTGATGCGCCTGCTGTTCCTGACCCACGCCTTCAACAGCCTGGCGCAGCGGCTGTGGATCGAGCTTGCCGGGGACGGCCACGACATCTCGATCGAATACGACATCAACGATGCGGTGACCCGCGAGGCGGTGGCGCTGTGGCGGCCCGACGCCGTGCTGGCCCCGTTCCTCAAACGGGCCATTCCCGAGGACGTCTGGCGCGCCGTTCCCTGCCTTGTCGTCCACCCCGGCCCGCCGGGCGACCGCGGGCCCGCCGCACTGGACCATGCCGTGCAGGCCGGACGCGGGGAGTGGGGGGTGACGGTGCTGGAGGCGGTGGCCGAGATGGACGCCGGACCGGTCTGGGCGCACCGGGCGTTTCCGATCCGGCCGGCGGCCAAGTCCAGCCTCTACCGCCGCGAGGTGACCGAAGCTGCGGTCGCGGCAGTGCGCGGGGCGCTGGCGCGGCTGGCGGCGGGGCGAGGGCCGCTGATGCAGGCCAACCGCGGGGCGGAGGGCGCCAAGCCCGCACTGGCCCAGGCCGACCGTGCGATCGACTGGGCAAGGGCGGGAACCGCATCGGTGCTGGCGCGCATCCGTGCCGCCGACGGCCGGCCGGGGGTCGGGGATGTCATTGCCGGGCAGCGCGTCCGTCTGCATGATGCCCACCCCGGCCGCGGCCGCGGCGTGCCGGGGCAGTTGATCGGCCGGACCGACGAGGCGGTCCTGCGCGCCACCGCCGACGGGGCAGTGTGGATCGGCCATCTCGGCGTGGAGCTTCCCGAGGGGCGGCGGCTGAAGCTGCCGGCGGTGCCGGCGCTTCGCCTGCTGGGCGTGGGACTGCCCGCGGAGGTTGCGCCGGAGGGTGCCCCCAACCGGGTGTCGACCGAGATGGCCGGGGAGGTCGCGGTGATCCGCTTCCCGTTCCTGAACGGCGCCATGTCGGTCGCGCGGTCGCGGGCGCTGGAGGCCGCGATCCGCGCTGCCGCCGCCGGGCCCGCACGGGCGATCCTGCTGGCAGGCGGGCCGGAGTTCTGGTCGAACGGCATCGACCTTGCCACGATCGAGGCGTCGGACCGGCCGGCCGAGGAATCCTGGGCCGCGATCGAGGCGATCGACGACGTCTGCCTTGCGATGCTCGAGGCGCGCGACCGCTGGGTGGTGGCGGCAATGGCGGGCAATGCCGGGGCGGGAGGGGTCTTCATGGCATTGGCCGCCGACCGGGTACTGGCCCGCGACGGGGTGGTGCTGTCGCCGCACTACAAGAACATGGGCAACCTCTTTGGCTCGGAATACTGGACCTACCTGCTGCCGCGGCGGCTTGGCAGCGAGGGTGCGGCGCGGCTGATGGCGAGCCGCATGCCGCTGTCGGCGGCGCAGGCGGAGGGGCTGGGGCTCGTCGATGCCGCCCTGCCAGGGGATCCGGCCGGATTCGAGGCCGCCGCTGTGGCCGAGGTGCAGGCGCTGGTGACCGACGGCCGGCGGCTTCAAGGCCTTCTTGCCGCCAAGGCCGCCTGGCGAAGGGCCGACGAGGCACACCGTCCGCTCGCCGCCTACCGCGCCGACGAGCTTGCACGCATGCGGCTCAACTTCTTCGGCTTTGACACGAGCTATCATGTCGCCCGCCACGACTTCATCCTGTCGGTGCCGAAGTCGCGCACGCCGCTGCACCTGGCCCGCCACCGCCGCACCCATGCCGCCGCGGCGGTTTGATCCATGTCAAGGTGAAGCCCGTCCCGCAGGATTATCGACCGAAACAGTCGGGAATTAGCCACGCTCTCTGCCAGCCGCTCCCGCACTGCCGCCGAGGTGGCGCATGCGAGACATGGAGACGAGGATGGAGACGGGGATCGCGAAGGCCCGGCCGAGCCGCCGGAGCCTTCTGGCTGCGATGGGGGCGGGGGCGGCTGCGCTGGCCGCGCCGGCAGTGCTGCGCGCGGCGGCGCCGCGGCTCGCGTTGTGGGGGCCGCCGGCGGGGCCAACGGTGACGCTTGCCCAGGCGGTGGCCAGCGGTGCGCTGGCCGGGCTGGCCGGCGAGGTAAGCCTCACCGTGTGGCGCACGCCCGACGAGTTGCGCGCAGGCCTGACCTCGGGCGGCATCGACCTGTCGGTGATGCCGGTGCAGGCGGCCGCGAACCTTCACAACCGCGGCATGGGGCTGACCCTCGTCAACGTGATGACGAACGGCCTTCTGCATGTCATCTCGCCGGCGGGCGGGCCGGCCGGGCTGGCGGGGATTGACGGCCGGACCGTCGCGGTACCCTACGCCAACGACACGCCCGACCTGATCCTGCGGGCGCTGATCGCCAGGCACGGCATCGCGCCCCGGATCGTGACCACGGGTACCCCGATCGAGGCGGCGCAGATGCTGCTGGCCGGGGGGGTGGACGCGGCGCTGCTGTCGGAGCCGGCGGCGACCGTCGCGGTGCTTCGCGGGGCCGAGGCCGGCCGGCCGATGGCCCGCGCCGTCGACATCCAGGAGGAGTGGGGCGCCGTCACCGGCCTCGGTCCGGTCGTGCCGCAGGCAGGGCTGGCGGTGACACGGGGCTTTGCGGAGGCCCATGGCGAACTGATCGCACCGCTGCATGACGCGCTCGCCGCCGCCACGGCGGTGGTGCTGGCCGACCCGGCGGCGGCGGCCTCCCATGCGGCGGCCCCGCTGGACCTGCCGGCGCCGGTGCTTGTGCGGTCGATCCCGCACTGCCGACTGACCGCGACGCCGGCACGCGATGCCCGCCCAGCGATCGAGGCGATGCTGAACCTGATTGCGGCCGCGGATGCCGCGATCATCGGCGGCAGGCTGCCCGGAGAGGAGTTCTACGCGCTGTGACCGACGCCGCCGCCCCCGACCGCATCCGGGCCGAGACCGCCGCGCCGCCAGCAGCCCCCGTCCCCAAGGGGGCCCGAATCGGGGCGGGACGGGGGGCGCGGCTTGCCCGGAAGGCCGGCGACCGGGCGGGGCGGCTTGGCCGGTTCGTCTGGTCGGGGTGGGCGGGGCTTGCCGCGCTCGCGCTGCTGGCGGCGCTGTGGCAGGCGGGGCACGAGGCCTACGGCGCCTTCATCCTGCCCGCCCCGCTTGACACGCTTGTGGCCGCCCGCGGCGTGCTGGCCGATGCCGACGCCTGGGCGGTGCTGGGGCAGACGAGCTGGCGGGCGGTCGCGGGCTTTGGCCTGGCAGCCGTGGCCGGCACGCTGGCGGGAATTGCCGCGGGCTATTCGCCGGCGACGCTGCGGCTTGCCCGGCCGCTCCTGACGGTGAGCCTGGGCGTGCCGCCGATCGCCTGGATCGTGCTGGCGATGATCTGGTTCGGCGCCTCGGACGCCACGGTGGCCGCAACGATCCTGATCGCGGCGACCCCGGTCGTCTTCGTCGGCGCGGCCGAGGGGGTGGCAACGCGCGACCGCGGGCTTGACGCCATGGCCGAGGCCTTCGGGGCGGGCCCCGTGCGGCGTTTTCTGGCGGTGGCCTCGCGCCAGATGGCCAGCCATCTGTTCCCCGCGCTTGCGCTCGCGCTCGGGACCTCCTTCAAGGTCGCGGTCATGGCCGAGCTTCTGGCCAACGCCGGCGGCATCGGCGGCGAGCTTGCGCGGGCCCGGGCGCTGCTCGACATCGCGCTGGCGCTGGCCTGGGTGCTGCTTGCGGTGGCGGCGCTGATCGTCGTGGAGTACGGGCTGATCCGGCCACTGCGGGCGGAAGTGGAGCGCTGGCGCGAGGCAGCCGAGCCCTGGGGGGTGAAGCGGTGACGGCGCTGGGCCTGTCGCGTATCGGCCATGCCTTTTTCGGCCGCATCGTCCTGTCGGGCGTCAGCCTGGCGGTGCGGCCGGGCGAGGTGATGGCACTGGTTGGCCCGTCGGGATGCGGCAAGTCCACCCTCGTGCACATCGCCGCCGGGCTGATCGAGCCGCGGGAGGGGCGCGTGACACGGGACTACCGACGCCACGCGATGGTCTTTCAGGAGCCGCGGCTGCTGCCCTGGCTGACCGCCGAGGGAAACATCGCCTTCGCGCTGAGGCTCGCCCGCTGGCCGCGTGCCGGCCGCGACCCTCGTGTGGCCGAGGCGGCGCGGCTGGCCGAGCTCGGGCCCGAGGATCTTGCCAAGTTCCCCGTCGAGCTTTCGGGCGGCATGCGCCAGCGCGTCGCGATCGCGCGGGCGCTGGCGCCGGCACCGGACTTCCTGTTCTTCGACGAGCCGTTCACGGCACTGGACGTGGCGCTGAAGCGGCGGATGCAGGACCTCGTGATCGCCGCCGCCGCGGCGGCGCGCTTCGCCGCGCTGTTCATCACCCACGACCTGATGGAGGCTGCGCGCGTGGCCCACCGCATCGCCGTGCTCGATTCGCGCGGACGCGGCCTTGCGGGGCTGCGCGACGTCCCCGGCGTCCCCGGCGCCCGCAGCGACCGCGAGGTATTCGCCACCGTCCAGGACTGGCTGGGCCGCGACCCGGCATTCGCCCATGTCCATGACGTCGACGAGCGGCGGCGCGCATGATGGGGGTGCCGAACCTTCGCGGGGTGCCGGTGACGCCGCCGCGGCTGCCGCTCCATGCCGTGCTTTCCGACGAAGGCTTCCGCATCTTCTTTCCGTTGGCGGCGCTGCACGCCGCGCTCTGGCCGCTGCTGTGGGTCGTGGTGTTCGCGCTCGAACTGCCGGCGGCGGCGTTGCCGGCGGGAATCTGGCATGCCCATGAGATGGTGTTCGGCGCCTGGGGTGCGGCGCTGATCGGCTTCCTGACCACTGCGGCGCCGGAATGGACCGACGCGCCAAGGCTGCGCGGCCGTCCGCTGTGGCTGATGGCCGCGGCCTGGGGCGTGGCGCGCCTTGCCGGGCTTTCGGGCTGGGGCGGGCTTGGCTGGCTCGTGCTGGCCGATCTGGTGTGGCTCGTGGCGCTGACGCTGCATCTCGGGGCCTTGTCGCTACGGCGGAAGACGACGCGGCTGGCAGCGTTCATGGGCTGGCTCGCCGCGCTTTGCACGGCCGCGGCGGTGGCCAAGCTGGCGATGCTGGCCGGCGCGGCCGAGGTGGCGGCCGGCGCGCTGAGGCTGGCCGGGCTTGTGTTCATGGGCCTTCTCGGCCTCGCACTGGCCCGCATCACCGTGCCGGTGACGAATCTCGTTCTCGACCCCAGCGAGGCCACGAGCCCGTTCCGGCCGCATCCGGGCAGGATGAACCTCGCGCCGGGCCTCGTGGCGCTGGCCCTGGCCGGCGAGATCGCGGCACTGTCGCCGGCGGTCTCCGGGTTCCTTTGGGTGGCAGCCGGTGCGGCGTTCATGGATCGCGTCGCCGAGGCCTTCGTCGGCCGGGCGGCGCGACGCGCCGAGGTGCTGGCGCTGGCGGGATCGGCAGCGCTGTCCGGGGCCGGCCTTCTGGCCTACGGTGCGGCCCGGCTTGGCGCGCCCTGGGGCCAAGTGGCGCCGCTGCACCTGGCGCTGATGGGCGGGCTGGGGCTTGGCGTGCTGGCGGTGATGGCAATCGCGGGGCGGATGCACACCGGCCGGCCGCTCGGCCTGGACCGGCGCACGCGGGCGGGCATGGTGCTCGTCGTCCTCGCCGCGGGTCTGCGCTGCCTGCCCGAGATGGGTGTGGCGCCATGGCCGCCGGGGCCGGTGCACGGGCTGGCCGCGGCGGCCTGGGCGGCAGGATTCCTGCTGTGGCTTCACGCCTATGCGCCGGCGGTGGCCGACGCGCGCACCCTGAACGCCCGGCGCTGCTAGGCGCCGGGCGTCCGAAGGGCCGGCGGTTCAGATGACGCCGAGGGCCCGCATCGCCTCGGCAACGCGGACGAAGCCGGCTATGTTGGCGCCCAGCACGTAGTCGCCCGGGGTGCCGTACTCCTCGGCCGTGCTGGCGCAGATGTCGTGGATGTTGCGCATAATGCTGGCCAGGCGCGACTCGGTCTGCTCGAAGGTCCAGCTGTCGCGGGATGCGTTCTGCTGCATCTCCAGCGCCGACGTAGCCACGCCGCCGGCGTTGGCCGCCTTGCCGGGGCCGAACAGCACGCCTGCCTCCTGGAATATCCGGATCGCCTCGGGCGTGGAGGGCATGTTGGCCCCCTCGCCGACCGCGATCACCCCGTTGCGCAGCAGGGCGCGCGCGTCGCGGCCGGTGAGCTCGTTCTGGGTGGCCGAGGGCATCGCCACGTCGCAGGGCACGTCCCAGATCGAGCCGCCGGTGATGTAGTGCGCGCCGGTGCCCTTGAGGCGCGCGTACTCGGAGATGCGTTCGCGTCGGACCTCCTTGATTTCCTTCACGAGGTCGAGGTCGATGCCGGCCTCGTCGATGACGTAGCCGTCGGAGTCCGAGCAGGCCATGATCCGTCCGCCGAGCGAGGCGATCTTCTCCATGGTGTAGATGGCGACGTTGCCCGACCCCGACACCACCGCCCGCATGCCGTCGAAGTCGCGACCGCGGGTCAGCAGCATCGCCTGGACGAAGTAGGTGTTGCCGTAGCCGGTTGCTTCCTTGCGGGCGCGCGAGCCGCCATAGGACAGGCCCTTGCCGGTCAGGACCCCGGCCTCGTAGCGGTTCGTGAGTCGCTTGTACTGGCCGAACATGTAGCCGATCTCGCGCCCGCCGACGCCGATGTCGCCGGCCGGCACATCCGTGTGCTCGCCAAGGTGTCGACAGAGCTCAGTCATGAATGACTGGCAGAATCGCATGATCTCGGCGTCCGACCGGCCCTTTGGGTCGAAATCGGACCCGCCCTTTCCGCCGCCGATGGGCATGCCGGTGAGGGCGTTCTTAAACGTCTGCTCGAAGCCGAGGAACTTGATGATCCCGACATTGACGGAGGGATGAAACCGTATACCGCCCTTGTAGGGGCCGAGGGCCGAGTTGAACTGGACACGGAATCCCCGGTTGATGCGTACACCGCCGCGGTCGTCGGTCCAGGGAATCCGGAAGATGATCTGGCGCTCGGGCTCGCAGATGCGCTCGATCAGCGCGCCGTCGGCATAATCGGGCCGCTTGGCCACGACGCGCCCGAGGCTTTCCAGCACCTCGCGGACGGCCTGATGGAACTCGGGCTCGCCCTCGTTTCGCCTGATCACCTCGGCAAGGATGGCTTCGAGCTTTTCGTCGAGACTGGGCATGATTGACCTCCGGCACTGCCAGCCACCCTTGCCTGCGGGGCGCGGCGAGACGCGGTAGCCGAAAAAACCGGCAGGCATAAGGGGTCAGTGCACATTTGCCGAGCGACCTCGTGACGCGGTGCGCGAGGCAAGGGCAGGCTGCGCGGCGGCAGGACGGCTGGCTCGGAGCCGCCGGGGTGTGCGGCGGGGACCGCGGTCGGGGCAAGGGCGGCAGCGCCGCCCCGTGGCCCCGGGTGCAGGCCGCGCAGCGGCCCGCGGCGGCACGCCGGCGGGGCCACTTCGGGAGGCGCGCGCGCCGCAGCCCACGGCGTCGCTTGGTCCAAAGGGCCCGCACGCATTCGGGCAAACTGTATACGGCGATGTTCCCGTGCCACTTGCATGTCCCGAGTTCCGTGGATACGCTTATGGTTGCACGGGGCCTGCGGCCCGGAGGCCAGGGAAGCGCGTGCGCGCAGCGCCCAAGCTAGGGAGGAGTGCAACATGGACGGCATCGGACCATTCGATCCGACGGTCGGTTATCCTTCTGGACCAGCAATCAAGGAGATCGGACCCGAGGGTCGACACATTCCGTTGTGGAAACCCCTGCACATGTCGCGGCGCGCCTTCCTGCGCGGCGTGGTGTGCTCGGGGACGGTGATCGCGGGATCGGCCTACCTGTTCTCCACCGCCTCGCCGGCGCGTGCGGACGCCCGTGCGGTGGAGCGGATGATCAGCCTGACGGTCAACGGCAGGACCCACACCGTCGACGTTCCGCCGAACGAGACGCTGGCCTTCACGATTCGCTACCGGCTCGGCCTGACCGGTACCAAGGTCGGCTGCAACCACGCCGAGTGCGGCGCTTGCACGGTGATGGCTGACGGTGTCACGGTCTATTCCTGCTCGACGCTGACGCACCGTGTGCGCAGCAAGGAGATCGTCACCGTCGAGGGCATCGCCGCGCCCGACGGCACGCTGCACCCCGTCCAGCAGGCGTTCATCGAGGAACTGGCGCCACAGTGCGGTTTCTGCACGCCCGGCCAGGTTGTCTCGGCGGTCGCGCTGCTGAACAAGAACCCCAGGCCCACCGTCGACGAGGCCCGCCACGCGCTCTCCGGCAACCTGTGTCGCTGCGGTGCCTACGACCACTATCTGCGCGGCGTCATGAAAGCCGCAGAGAGGGTTTGAGCCATGGCCTACAAACTCATCGGCAAGAACTTCACGCCCCCCGACATCGAAGCCAAGGTCACCGGCGCGGCACGCTTCGCCGAGGATTTCCGTGCCGACGGCATGGCGCATGTCAAGATCTGGGGCTCGAAGATGCCCAACGGCCGCGTCACGCGGATCGACACCTCGGCCGCCGAGCGTGTGCCCGGCTTCCTCGCGGCGCTCGTACCGGACGACGTGAAGCAGCCTGACGGTGCCGGCCAGGCCATCCTGTCGAGCCAGCCGCGCTACTTCGGCGAGCCCGTGGTCGCGGTCGCGGCCGAGACCGAGCAGGCGGCGGCCGACGCCATCGCGGCGCTCGTCGTCGAGATGGAGTTGCTGCCGTTCGTCGTCGATCCGCTGGAGAGCCTCAAGCCCGACGGGCCGAACGCGTTCTCGGGCGGCAACGTTGTCGGCAGCGGCATCGACCTGCAGACCGTCAAGTGGTCGGGGCGCGACTTCGCGCTGGCCGGCGAGGGTGAATTGCCGCGCGGCAACGCCCCGCTCGAGTGGAGCTTCGGCGACGTCGAGGCCGGCTTTGCGGCCGCCAAGGTGATCGTCGAGGAGAGCTTCGTGCACGCCTCGAACTCGCACCATGCGATGGAGCCGCGCTCGGCGGCGGCCTACTGGGAAGGCGGGAAGTGCCATGTCTGGGGGTCGACCCAGTCGACGGCCTTTGCCCAGCCGGGGCTCGCCAACCTGATCGGCATCCCGCTGTCGGACCTCGTCTTCGTGGCGGAGTACTGCGGCGGTGGCTTCGGCGGCAAGGCGGGCGCCTACCCGCTGATGGCGCTGCCGGCGCTGATGTCGAAGAAGCTCGGCGGCCGTCCCTGCCTGCTGCGCGTGAGCCGCAAGGAGGAATACGACAACGGCTATGCACGCGGCGGCTTCCAGGGCTGGGCCAAGCTGGGCTTCCGCGAGGACGGACGGCTGATCGCGGCCGACGTGTTCGTGGTGCAGGATCTGGGTACGACCCAGGGCTTCCCCGACTTCAACAACGTCGCCAACGCGACCTCGATCGTCTTCCAGCCGGAATCGATGCGCTTCCGCGCAGTGCCGGTCATGACCAACACCGTGCCGAAGGGCGCCCAGCGCGGGCCCGGCGAGAACCAGACCGCCAACATGATCGAGCCGTTGTTCGACAAGGCGGCGGCCGAGCTGGGTATCGACCGGGTGGCGATCCGGGTGATCAACGCCCCCGGCGGCGGCGGCAAGGACGCCAAGTTCGGCAAGGCCCAGGGGCCCGTCAGTTCGGCCTATCTGCGTGACGCGATCGAGAAGGGCGCCGAGCAGTTCCGCTGGTCGGAGCGCGTGGCGGCATCCCGCAGCCGCGACGGCTCGCGCGTGCGCGGCTACGGCGTCGCGTCGGCGTTCCACACCGCGGGCTCGAATGGATTCGACGGGCTGGTGCGGATCACCCCCGACGGAATCCTTCACGTGCACACCGGCGTCGGCAACCTCGGCACCTACTCCTACGCCTCGACCAGCCGGATCGCCGCCGAGGTGCTCGGCTACGACTGGAGCCGGGTTGTGCTGGAGTATGGCGGCACGGCGCGGCACCTGCCCTGGAACCTCGGCCAGTTCGGGTCCAACACCAACTTCACCATGACGCGGACGAACTGGGTCGCGGCGATGGATGCCAAGGCCAAGCTGCAGGAGATCGCGGCGGCAGTGCTCGGCGGTACGCCCGAGGACTACGAGCTGCGCGACGAGCGCGTGGTGGCGACCGCGGATGCCTCGAAGGGCATCAGCTTCGCCGAGGCGGCGCAGAAGGCGATCGAGATGGGTGGCAAGTACTCGGGGCAGCAGCTTCCCGAGGACATCAACCCGATGACCATCGCCTCGGCGACGGCAATGGCCGGCTCGGGGCTGATCGGCGTCGCCAAGGACACGTTGCCGAAGGTCGGCACGGTGCCGGCGCTGTCGGCCAGCTTCGTCGAGGTCGACGTGGATGTGGAGACCGGTAAGGTCGACATCCGCGAGTGCCTGACGGTGGCGGACTGCGGGACGGTGATCCATCCCATGGGCCTTGCCGCGCAGGTGCGAAGCGCGGCGGTGATGGGCTTCGGCCTTGCACACACCGAGCGCCACATCTACGACCCGGCCTACGGGCGTCCCAACGCGCGTGCACTCTACCTCTCCAAGCCCTACTCGATCCTCGATGTCCCGGCCGACGGCCTGCACTGGGCGGCGGTCGACCAGCCGGACTTCGAGAACCCGATGGGCATGAAGGGGATCGGCGAACCGATCCAGGGTTCGGCATCGGCAGCACTCATCTGCGCGATCTCGGATGCGCTGGGCGGGCACCTGTTCAACCGCGTGCCGGTGGTGACCGACATGATCATCAATGCGGCGGAAGGCATGCCGCAGTCCCATAAACCGCTCGCGACCAACACGGTCTGAGCCGAGCCGGGGGAGCACAGACATGGACGTGATGCACAACTTCGAGCTCTATCAGCCGGGCTCGGTCGCGGACGCCCAGGCGGTCCTAAAGGACAATCCTGACGCCTGGATCATCGCTGGCGGCAAGGACAGCCTCGACTGGTTCAAGGACCGGGTGAAGCAGCCGCCGGCGCTTGTGGACATCTCGGGAATCGCCGAACTGCACGGGATCACCGCGCAGGAAGACGGCGGCCTCTGGATCGGTGCCACAACCACCCTCACCGAGGTCGCCGAGGACGCGGCGGTGCGCGAGAAGTTCCCGATGCTCGCAAAGGCCGCGGGTCTCGTGGCCTCGCCGCAGATCCGCAACCTCGCCACCCTCGGCGGCAACGTCGCCCAGGACACCCGCTGCGTCTACTACCGCGACGGGTTCCCCTGCTACCGCGCCGGCGGCAACACCTGCTATGCCAACACGCCGACGGCGATGAACCGCGAGCACACGATGTACGAGGCGAGCCGCTGCGTGGCGGTTACGCCCTCGGACACTGCCCCGGCGCTGGTGGCGCTCGAGGCGGTGATGGTGATCCAGCGCGGCAGCCGCCAGGTGGAGGTGCCGGCCTCCGAGTTCTTCATCGGCCCGGAGATCGACATCACCCGGATGACGGTGCTGGAACGCGGCGACATCCTGCTGGGCGTCAAGGTGCCCGGCAAGTGGGCCGGCTCGCGGCAGTACTTCGAGAAGGCAGCCGACCGCAACGTGTGGGACTTCGCCCTTGTCAACGTTGCCATGGCGGCGCGGACCGAGGGAGGAAAGATCACCGCGGCGTCGATGGTCTGCGGCGGGGTGCAGTGCACGCCGCGCCGCATGTCCGATGTCGAAAGCCTGATCGTCGGCGAGGCGCCCGGCGCGGAGCTCGAGGGTTTGGTCAAGCGGGTGGCCGCGCGCGGTGCGCGTCCGCTCAACTTCAACCACTTCAAGGTCCCGCTGATGCAGAACCTCGCGGCCCGGGCGGTCCGTTCGCTCGCGGTCTGAGGCATGCAGCTTCTGCGCTATACGCAGGATGTCTTCGGGCGGAAGATGCTGGTCGGCGTCAACTGGGATCTGTTATGGATCCCGGTTGCCGCCGCCGGCGTCCTGATCGCGCTTCACCTGATCCTGCGACTGCGGCGGCGGCCGGGCTGAAGCCCTGCCGCCCCGCTCGACGAGATACGCGAGCATGACCAGTCGAGGAAAGTTCATGTCCGAGCGGAACGCTCAGCCGGGCATCCGGCACAAGCTTGCCGAGCGGCTATTCCACTGGGTGATGGCAGCGGCGGTGATCGTCCTTCTGGCGACCGCGCTGCTGCCGATCCTGGGGATCCGCTTCGGCTGGGTACCGATCCACTGGACAACCGGCGTTGTGCTGTCCGCAGCGGTGCTCTTCCACATCTTCCGCGCCGTGTTCGTGAACCGCCTTGCCGACATGGTGCCGGGCCCGACCGACCTGCGAGAGGCCGGCAGGGTGGTGCTCGGGCGGCCAACCAACGATCTGCGCCCGGCGAAATACGATGCCTTCCAGAAGGGATTCCACACTGCCGCGGCGGTGACCGTGCTGGCGCTGGTGGCCACCGGGCTGACGATGCTCTACAAGATCGACACGAGCTTCTGGCGGCGCGACCCAGCGGTCCTCAGCGATGCGACCTGGGGCTACATCTACGTCATCCATGGGGCCGCCTCGCTCGTGCTCCTGTTCCTCGTGATCCTGCACATCTATTTCGCCATCCTGCCCGAGCACCGTGCGTTCCTTCGGGCGATGATTGCCGGGCGCGGGCCCGGTCTTGCACGCGGAGACAAGCATTGACCGACACCTTGCAGCAGGCTGCAGCACTGCGCGCGGCCTTCGACGTCATCGAGGAAAGCTACGAATTCATGCTGGCCTACGCGGCGCAGGGCCGCAAGCACGAGATGGCCGAGGGTGCAGGCGAGAGCCAGATCCGGCAGTATCTCCGTCGCATGCTTGCGGCGCTGGACGAATGCTCGACGGCGGTGGCCGGCGGTATCGGGGGCAGGGACGGCGCGGCGTTCGCCGAACGCTTCCGGGGTGACATCGCGGTGGCGCGGTCGGTCGTCTCGCTCTTGCTCGCCCAGCCCTCGATCAGTTCCGAAATGGTCGACAACTCCAACGGACTGATTGCGCTGAGGGCATTCCTGACCGACGTCTTCTTCGTCGATCAGGTTGTACTGCCCCCGCGCTGAATTTACTCGACAGTCCTGATGTAGGCGACGAGGTCGGCCAGATCGGTATCATCGAGACGCGGGAATTCCGGCATGAAATCATGCGGGCGCCTGATCGCCGTCTCGAGATAGGCCTCGTCCTGCTTCGCGAGATCGGCGAACATCGGTCCGGCATCGAACTGCCGCGGCGGCTCACGACCGACGGAATGGCAGGCGTTGCACCATTGCTCGGCGAGCGCTGCCCCCCGCTCTACGTCGGCAGCCGTGGCTGCACCGGGCATGGCAAGCAGCATGGCGGCAACAAGCATGCTCCGCAGTCCCTTGTGCTGCCGGAGGTGCGCGACGGTGATGTGGTCGGGCGAATGTCTCACGGTGCCGTCTCCTCTTCTGGTCACCACGCGCCATCTGTCGGTGGCGCAACGCAATTCTGCCAAAGCGCGTGTCCCGTGCAAGGAGCTGCTTGATAATTATCAAGATATCGCGCGATGAATTGCGAGGTGCGGCAACGGGTCGCCGGAAGGGCCACGCGCCCGTCCGGCATCAGTGATCGTGCGGGCCGAGCCGACGGTGCAGCCTGGCATCATGGGAGCGGAAGTGATCCGTGAACCATGCCTCGAGTGCTGCGGTGAGGCGCTCGGCGGTGCTGCCCGCGGATCGGTCCGCACCATCCATGATGTCGCGCAGCGCGTCCAGAAGGCGCTCGTGGTCAGCCTTGTGCACGGAGTACTGATCGTAGATTGCCTTGCGCATGTGGACCTCCTCATGCGCGAAATGGGCCGAGATCGCGCGATAGAGATCGCCGAGCCCGCGGTCGATGTCGGCGTCGGGGCGGCCGTCGAGAATCGCCGCGGCAGCGGAGTTGACGAGGTCCACCAGTTCGCGGTGCTCGTGATCCACGGCGGGATCGCCGACGCTGTACTCGGGTTTCCACGCGATCGGGGCCATGGGAATCTCCCTTCGGTCAGTGGATGAAGAAGCGACCGGTCGTGGCGTCGAAGTCCACGGCGATGCTCTTCCCAGGATCGAGGACGACATCGAATTCGGCGCGCTGGGTGAAATCGTCGGCCGCAGGATCGTCGCGCATACGAAGCGTGATCCGGTGTGCCCCGGCCGCAAGCTCGAAGCGCTGGTATACCCGTGATGGCCCGCTGTCAGCCAGCCCACTAGGGGAGACGTCGTCGGAGAAGACCGCGACGCCGTCAATGTCAAGCTCCACCCGCACCGCGCTGCGGGCACGCTCGCACAGCTGGGCGGTGCGCATGTTGCGGGGCAGGGCGGCCAGCTCCTCGGGCGTGCGGTCGCGGCAGACCCGGGCACCGGAATGGGTGAAGCTGAGGCGCAGCAGCCCGTCGCCTGGAGCCACGCTCTGCCAGGCAGGCCGGGCCGACAGCACTGCTGTGGCTGCACCCAGCGCCAGCGTCAGCGCGCCACCGAGCGCCAGATGCCGGATGCGCCCTTGCCAGAAGGGTACCGCTTCCGTCATTTCGCCGCCACCCGCCGTTGCGCTGCCGCCTCGGCCTCGGCCGCTTCCTCCTCGTCGAGCGGGCGGACGTTCTCGTAGCCCGGAAGGTCCGCCAGCCGTGCGGCGAAGCCCGCGATCTCGCCATCAAGCCGTGCGGTCTCGGACGGGCCCGCCCAGACCGTCAGCAAGCGGTCCCGGGGAACGCGCGCGCGCAGATAGGGGTCGCGAGTGCGACCAAAGCGGGCCTCCGTCCAGGCATGGCCGAAGCGGTTGAAGCAGTCGCGCTCGGCACATCCGGCAACCGCCACCCCGTCGGCCAAGCCCCGGCTGATGATGAAGTCGATCAGCGACGGCGGCGCCATCGCGACGCAGGGCAGGACCACCCGGCCGGGCGCGGAGCCAACGGCTGCCCCTTGCCCGCAGGCGAGCGTCAGGACGCGCCCCTTGCCTGTGAGGGCCTGGCCGGCCGCGATCACTTCGGCGCGCAACTGGGCGAGCGGGCGGTCGGGCAGGTCGATCCCGGTCACGAGGTCGCCCGATCGCCGGAACGGCGTCGAGGATGGGCAGGCGCCCATGCAGATGCCGCATGCAACGCAGCGGGCAGGGTTCACCACGACCTCGTGGCTGAACGGCAGTCCATCCGAGCGGGGCACGAGGGTGATCGCCGCATAGGGGCAGTCCGCCACGCATCGCGAGCAGCCGTTGCAATGGTCGAGGAATACCTGGGCAGCGCCGCCCTCACGGCGTCGCGGGAGCCAAGGCATCCCCGACAGAAGGACTGTGAAGGCAAGCACGCCCCACCAGATCACCCCGGACGGGACGCTCTCGATCACCGGATAGAGCGGCAGGATGAACCAGTCGATTCCCACCGACTGGGGAATGCCTTTCAGGTCGGCCGGCCCCTGCGACTCGGCAGGGATCGCCAGCGAAACCACCACCAGCGCCACCAGGGTCACGACCGCCAGGCCACGAGGCGGGTTCGTGCGCGCCTCGGTGATGCGCTGGATGTGGATCCACATCATCAGGAGCAGAAGCAGCGGGATGGCGATGTGCAGGAACACCATCAGCGTGAAGAACCGGCCCGACAGCAGCGTCGGCGCGAGGAAGTTCCGTGCGATGGGTTCGGCGAAGATACCGAGTGTGTCCAGCAGCTCGGTCGTCGTCACCGCGACATACTGGGCAAGCTGGTCCCACACCAGCCAGTAGCCGGTGATTCCCGACAGATAGACGAACCAGATCACTGGAACCCCGGTCACCCAGGAGAACCAGCGCCGCCCGCGGTAGCGGTCCATCGCCCACTCGCGCAGGAGGTGGGTGAACATCACCAGCACCATCAGGTCCGAGGCGTAGCGGTGCAGGCTGCGGGCGACGCCGGCATGCCACCAGTGGTCATTGGTCAGCCACTCGACCGAGGCATAGGCATCGATCACGCCCGTGTCGAAGAAGATGAAGAGATAGATGCCGGTGACGGCAACGATCCAGAAAAGGTACCAGCCGAGCGGGCCCAGTCGCGCGAGTGGGTTCCAGTCGGGGCCGAAAGCGCGGTCGAGGAGACGCTCGATCCGGTCGAATCCGCGCCGCAGCGCGGGACGCAGCAAGGCCATCAAGTCGCCTCGTTTGCCGTGCGGAGGGCGCGACGCCGCTGGAGCCAGAGCCGCAGGATCACAAGGCCGGTAAGCACCAGTGACAGCCCGCCGAAGAAGATGCCGAAGAAGATCGAGTAATCGAACCGGTACGCGCCCGTCCGGGGATTGTAAACGGTGCAGAGGAAATTGATGCGGTCCCACAGGTCGGTCGGCGCCAGCGAGCGTGTGGCGGTGCCGAAGACCAGCGCCTTGAGCGGCTCGACGAGCATCGGCAGGGGGAAGTTTTCCCCGTAGACCTGGGCGCGGACGCGCCCGTCCGCATCGAGGATCGTCGTCTGGGTCACATGGTCGAAGCCGCCCGCCGCGGCACGAAACGAGAAGCCGAGTTCCCTCAGGAAGGTGGCGGTGGTCGCCTCGTCCGCGCTCGCCACATGCCATCCCTCCACGCCCAGCAGCCGGTGCGTGCCGGCAAACGCGGCAAGCTGGGCCGGACGGTCGCCGCTGGCGTCGAAGCCGAAGGTGAGGATGTCGAACGAGCCGTCACCGGTCGCACGGCGTGCCTTGAGGATCAGGTCGCGGAGATGGTCGGTGGTGATGGGGCAGACGGTCGCGCAACTCGTGAAGACCAGCGACACGACGAGCGGCCGGCCGCGGAGGTCGGCCAGAGCCAGCGGCCGGCCGCGATGGTCGGTGAGCACATGCGCACCCGTCTGGCGGCCGATTGCGGCCTGGCTTTCCTCGAATGCGATCTCGGAATCCAGCTTGGGTGCCTGGGCGGACGCGGGCAGGGCAAGCCCGGCGGCGAGGGCAAGCGCCATCCCCAGCTGTCTCATGCCAGCCATGCCGCCATCCCCCGGTCGACGATTACACCGAGCGCCAGAAGGGCAAACTGCACCAGCGAGGCGCGGAAGGTCGCCATGGCATGACCGCGCGCGGGATCGCGCATGAGCCGCCAGGATGCGCGCAGGAACAGGGCACCGCCCACCACCGCGCAGGCGCCGTAGACGACCCCGTAGCCATAGAGGAGCGGCCCCAGCGACAGCAGCACGAGCACCGCGACATGCGAGAAGATCGCCGGCGCCCATACATCGGCGGGATGGGTCACCGGAAGCATCGGAATCCCGGCCCGGCGGTAGTCCTCTCCGCGGACCGCCGCGAGCGCCCAGAAATGCGGCGGGGTCCACAGGAAGAGGACGACCGCCAACAGCACCGGCACCGGCCCGATCACCGGGCCGGTCGGCGGGGCCGCAGCGACAGCCCCGGCCAGCAGCGCAAAGCTTCCCGCCGCGCCGCCGATCACGACGTTCCACACCGTCCGCTTCTTCAGCAGAAGCGTGTAGACAAGCCCGTAGGTCGCCGCGCCGGCGAAAACGAGGAGGGCGGCAAGGGTGCCCCCCGTCGCCCAGCCGAGCAGCAGCGACACCGCGAGCAGCGCGGTGAACGTCGCGGGCCAGACCGGCCCGGCCCTGAGCCGCCCGCTTGCGAAGGGACGGGTGTGCGTGCGGGCCATCTGCCGGTCGGTCTCGCGCTCGAAATACTGGTTGAAGGCCCCCGCCGCGCCCGAAGCTCCGAGCACGGCGAGGGTGAAGGCCGCGCCCTCGGCCCAGCCGATGGCGCCGCCCCCGGCGACGATGCCGACGAGGGCCGCGAGCGCGACGAAGGAACCGATCCGGAGCTTCAGGATCGACACGGTCGTGGTCAGGACGTCGCGCATCGCGGTCACCCCTTGCCTGACGGATCAGCGGAACAGCCAGAGTTCCGACAGGTACTTCCAGTTCACGAAGTAGTAGAGCACGAAGCAGGCGAAGAAGATGCCCACCAGGATGATCGTGCCGGGCAGCTTGAGCGTCCCGTGGCTGCCGTACTCGGCCACTTCGCGGCTGCGGTCATGCAGCGGGAAGTTCAGCCGGGCACCGGCTCTGTCCAGCCGCGTGCCGCCCAGGATCGAGAGCACGACGATCAGGATGAACAGGATGCCGCCGACTGCCGCGATGACCGCGAAGATACCGTTCAGGGCCATCATCAGATAGGCCGCGGCCGGATATTCGAAGGCGTGCGCCGCGTCGGTCAGCGCGAGATCCCAGTGCCGGCGCGAGACGCCAAGCGTGCCAGCACCCATCATGAAGAGCGAGATGCCCCCGGCTCCGATCCCGAACAGGAACGGCTGCCATTTCGCCAGCCCCGGCCAGACGATGTCGCGCTGGAAGATCAGCGGTACCACAAGGTAGGTCATCGCCATGAAGGCCAGCGTCGTGCCCGCCACGACCGTGCCGTGGAAGTGGCCGGGAACGTAGATGGTGTTGTGCATCAGCACGTTCAGCTGCTCGGTTCCGAGCACCACGCCGGAGATGCCGCCGATGAAGCCGAACATGACGAGGCTGAGGAACATCCCCGAGAAGGCGGGGTTGCCCCAGGGCGCCTTGGTCAGCCACTCGAAGGCACCGCGGGTGAAGCCATTGCGCCGCTGGGCCGCCTCGATCGAGCCGGGCACCGTCAGCCCGTGGATCATCGAGCCCATCACCGCAAGATACATCATGTAGCTGGTGTTGACGATCTTCCAGGTCGAGGACATCCCGGGCTCGGCCAGGATGTGGTGGGCCGAGGCGAGCTGCAGGAACAGGATGTACATCAGGAAGGCGGTGCGGCTGACCTTCTCGGATAGCGGCTTGGCGCCCACAACCATGGCCCCGATCGCATACCAGATCGCGACATGGGCCGAGACGTTGATCTGCTGGCTGGAGTGCCCCATCCCCCACCAGACCACCTTGTACATCAGCGAGTCGATGTTCGAGATCAGCCCGAGCGACCACAGCCATGTCGGGATGAGGATGATCGCGCCCGAGGCCAGGGTGAAGACGGCGATGATCGCCGCCGTGATGGCCCCGAAAGTGACAAGCGGCACCGAGCCGTCATAGGTGTTCTCGGACTTGGCCACGACCAGCGTGCCGAAGAACACGAAGACCGCAAGCAGCGCCCCCACCGCGAAGATGATCAGCGACAGGTAGAACCACTGCGAGGCCATCATCGGCGGATAGGAGGTGAACATCACCGTCGAGTCGCCGCGCAGCACGGCGTAGTTCGCCATCACCGCGCCGACGACCATCAGGATGAAGGCGAGCCAGGCGATCTTCGGCGTCGCCAGCCGCGCGCCGAGGATCACCGCCGACGCGAAGTAGAGCACCGCGATCTCGAAGAAGATGATCCAGAACAGCAGGACGTTGGCGCCGTGCCCGGTGAGGATCAGGTAGAACCACTCGGCATCGAGAAGCTGAATCGCCGGCCAGCGGGTCAGCGCCACGAGCAGGCCCATGAGACCGCCCAGTGCGAGGAAGAGGACCGCGGCGACCGCGTTGACCTTGATCAGGATCTCGGCGTTGGCCTCGATCCTGAGCCCGGTGAAGCGGCAGGTGCGGTAGCTTGCCGAAACCCCGTAGTCGGGGGCAGCGGCGGGGTCGATGGTGGTCATCCGGTGTCCCCCTCAGTCCACGACGCGGATGCGACCGGTCATCGTGTGATGGCCGAGTCCGCAGAATTCATTGCAGATGATGCCGAACTCACCCGACTCGGTCGGGGTCAGCGTGATCACGTGCTCGTAGCCCGGGTGCACCGAGATGTTGATGTTGGTGGGCTGGAGCGAGAAGCCGTGCTGCCAGTCGGCCGATGAGAGGTGGATGCGGTAGCTCTCGTTGCGCTTCAACTCGAGGATCGGCCAGAACTCCCACAGCCGGGCGAGGATGTAGACGTCCGCGCCCGCTGGCGGTCGGACGACCGGCACGCCGTCCTCCTCGATCGGATTGCCTTGGTCGTCCTTGGCGGCGAACTCGTCGGCGAAGGCCTCGACCTTCTCCTGATAGCGCTCGGGCCTGATCTTGTAGGTCTCCGAGGAGAGGTTCTGCTCGCCGATGAAGTGCCAGGCGATCATGAAGAAGAACATGAACAGCCCCCAGAGGAAGGCGATCACGATCCAGCCGAGTTCGATGGCGTGGATCGGTTCTTTCCACCAGAGGCGGTTTGACGGAGGGGTGATGGCCATGTCGGTGCCCTCGTTCTGTGCGCGGTCAGTCGGCGACCGGGATCGAGGCGATCTCCATCACGCCCCAGACGGTGTACAGCACCGCCGGGATCGTGATCCCGAGGAACAGGAGCAGGAACGGATTGTCCAGCACCTGCTGCATGATGGGAACCCTTCCGGGCGGTCCTCCCTCGGACCGGCGGGCGGTGGTGTCCTTGTTGCTCATCTCAGCTCCTCCCCGGCGGTCGGGGACGGTTGCGCGCAGCAGGGCCCCAGGTTGCCCGCTTTCCGCGACGCCGTCGCCGAAAGTCCGCCCGTTTCAATGCCGTCGCCGCCATGCCGCCGCCCGTTACCCGGACGCCGGCGTCGATGAGAAGTCCGATTCGGCCGGTCTTCCGCGCTGGGCGCGGGGACTGGCCTGGCCGGCTCCGTCCGTGAATGATACATGTCGGTGCCGGGGCGGAATTGACATAGATCAATTTTGCGGTGCGGCGCCTTGGCTTAGTCGAGGCGACCCTGCCGGTGCCAGGCCAGCGCGTCCTCGAGCCGGTCATCGCCCCAGAACAGCTCGCCCCCGACCATGAAGCTTGGCGAGCCGAACACGCCCGCGGCCATCGCCCCGTCCGTGTCGGCGGCCAGGGCCGCTGCGACCTCCTCGGACCGGGCCCGGGCAAGCACGGCGTCGGGATCCTCGCCGGCGTGCCGCAGGCTTGCGGCGATGTTGGGCATGTCGCCCGCGTCGAACCCCTCGTCGAACCAGAGCCGGTACGCCTCGGTCACGTAGCGCCGCCCCCAGCCCTCGCGCATGCCCAGCAGCGCGACCTGGTTGGCCAGCGCGAGGTCGCGGATCGGGTAGGGGGCGGGCAGGCGCGGCGAACGCCCCAGGCGCGCCGCCCGCCGGGCGATGTCGCGCCACATGTAGGCTGCCTTCGCCGGCTTGTTGGCGAAGGGGATGTTGTTCTGCGCCAGCATGATCGTGCGGACGTTGAACGGCCGCCAGACGAAGGTGACGCCGCTTTCCGCCTCGACCGCGGCAAGGCGCGCGACCGAGAGATAGGTGTAGGTGCTGCCGATCGAGAACCAGAAGTCGATCGCCGCCATGATCCGCCCTCCCATCCCCGCCCGGCCCCGGGGGCGCTTCGCCATCCGGGGGCACGGCCGCATGCAGCGACCGCGGCCGGGCCGCCTGCGTTGCCCCCGGTGCGGGGCGCGGTCGCCCGGCCGGGATGGGCCAGGAATCACCCGTCCCGTGCCAAGTGTAGCATGCCTCCGCCGGGTCCCGCGCCGTTGAAGCTGCCGGGCGGTCCCGTGCCGCCCGGATTGCGCGCCGCCACTGCGGCGGCCGGGAACGCGCGCCCCGGCCGCGGCGCTGCAAGCGCCGGGCCGGGGCGGTATTCTCGCCGGGTTGCCGGGGGGAAGGGCCCCCGGCGGCCGCGGTTCAGTAGACGTCGGCGCGGGTGTTGTAGACGTTGAACTTGCCGGTCGGCGTGATCAGTCGCGGGTCCTTGATCACATGCTTCAGCGTCAGGGTCGCGTCGTCGATCACGACGATGGCCGATTCCTTGTCCTTGGCGTTCCAGACCGACAGCCACACCTCGGTGCCCTCCCGGTTGTACTCGGGGTGCACCACGCGCGGCTGGCCGTCGGCGATGCCGGCCCATTCGGCGATCGGCAGCAGTGTGTAGCCGGGATCCTCCTGGTCCATCTCGTCGATGCGGAACACCGCCACCGCTCCTGACACCTCGGGGAAGGGGTTGAGCGGGGCGTCGACATAGAGGTGGTTGGAGTTCGGATGGGTCTTGAGGAAGAGCGATCCGCCGCCCTCGTGGATCAGCGTCTGCACGACGGTCCAGGCCTTTTCGGGGTGGCCCTCCGGGTCGGTCCCGATCAGCGCGATGGACTCGTCGCCGAGATGCGTCGTTGCCCAGACCGGCCCGTGCACGGGATGCACGAAGGTTGCGCCGCGCCCCGGGTGCGGCGTGCGACCCGTCGAGTCGATCACCGCCACAAGTTCACCCTGCTTGGTGTCGACCACGGCGATGCGGTCGCGGGCGTTGGCCGCGACGAGGAAGTAGCGCTTGGAGGAATCGAAGCCACCGTCATGCAGGAAGCGCTCGGCGGCGATGGTGGTGATCTTGAGGTTGTCGATATCGGAGTAGTCGACGAGCTGGATGAGGCCGGTCTCCTTGATGTTGACGATGAACTCGGGGCGGTAGTGCGAGCCCACGATCGCCGCCACCCGGGGCTCGGGATGGTATTCCTGCTCGTCGTACGTCATGCCGCGGGTCGAGACGATCTTCAGCGGCTCGAGCGTGGCACCGTCCATGATCACGTACTGCGGCGGCCAGTAGGCGCCGGCGATGGCGAAGCGGTCCTCCCAGCCAGGGGCCTTCGACGTCTCGACCGAGCGCGCCTCGAGCCCGATGCGGATCGTGGCGACCACCGCGGGTTCCTTCATCCACAGGTCGATCATGTCGACCTTGGCATCGCGGCCGATGACGTAGAGGTAGCGGCCGGATGCGGAGATGCGGCTGATGTGGACGGCATAGCCGGTCTCGAGGATGGAGACGATCTCGTAGGTGGCGCCGTCGATCAGCGCCACTTCGCCGCTGTCACGCAGCGTCACCGAGAACAGGTTGTCGATGTCGAAGTCGTTCTCCTTGGCGGTCGGCCGGTCCTCGGGCGCGACCAGCACCTTCCAGGTGCCCCGCATCAGCCCCATGCCCCACTCCGGCGGCGTCGGCGGGGTGACCAGCAGGTAGCGGGCCATCAGGTCCACTTCCTCTTCGGTCAACTCGCCCGAGGTGCCCCAGTTGGGCATCCCTGCCGGCGAGCCATAGGTGATGAAGGAATGGAGCGCCTCGTAGCCCCGGTCGCGGGTGATGTCGGTGGTGAGCGGGGCGCCGGTGGCGCCCTTGCGCAGGACGCCGTGACAGCCCGCGCAGCGCTGGAAGTAGATCGTCGCCGCCCGGTTGAACTCCTCGGGCGTGATCAGCGGGTCGTCGGGCTGGCGGCCGGGCACCTCGAGTTCGAGCTCGGCGAGCGTCGTGGCGCTGAATTCGTACTGGAAGGAGGGGGCCGTGCCATGTCCGGCTGGCTGCTCCTGGGACCAAGCCGGGCCCCCCGCAAGCGGCATTGCCATGCCTGCGGCCAAGGCCAGGCGCAACAGTGAAGCTCCGTAGTGCATGTCGGATTCCCTTTCCGAACCAGATCGCCGACAGAGTGCAGCCGCGGCGAGGCAGTCATCTTGATCTTTGTTATTTTGCGCCCCCTCGCCGGCGCGCCCGTTTGACGCAGTGCAGCGCGGGTCTGGCCACATCGCCGGGGGCGTCAGGCCGCGCCCCGGCGCTTTACCTTGCAGCGGCGGCGGCGCAGAGTTCACCTGCGGGAAAGGGCCATGGGAATGATGGCAACCGGCACGACATCGATCCTGCAGCGCCTTTTCGGCCCCGAGCTGCGGGCGTGGCGCGGCGAGCGGGGGCTTGCGATCGTCTTCTGGGGCTACGGCGTCTTCGCGAGCCTGCTGCTGATTGTGCTGCACGCCACGGCGCTCCAGCTGGACCAGCGCGCGGCCCAGCAGGCGATGATCGTCATCTCGGGGCTCTACACCGCCTGGATCCTCGTGGCGATCTGGCGCTGTGCACGCAATGCCGCGCCGCACTGGGCCGTGCTTGCGCGATGGCTAACGGTGGCCTGGGCGCTGAATGCGGCGATGGTTCTCCTGTTTCTCGAGATCGAGCTGCTGATCCGGGTCTGGGGCCGGTAGGCGCCATCCCGCCGGCGACAGGGCAACCCGGGCTTCACGCGGTGTCCGGAAGACGCGGGTGCTTCAATCTCCCGCGTTCACATGACGGCGCGCCGGCTGCAGACTGCAGTGACCGAGTTCGGCCGACACGAGCGTGAAGGTGGGACCGACGTCGACGCCAAGGCCAAGCCACCACCTCGACGCGGCCCCGCTGCGGGCGGTTGCCGCGGCAGCACCCTGCCCGAGGCGGTCCGGCGGGCGGAGCTGCGGCTGCATGGCCCGGGCGGCGCTGCCATGCAGGCACGGAGGGAAGCCATGAGCGGGGATGACGTTTCGCCGCGACCGCCGGCCCTGTCGCGGGGCCTCGCGGAGCGGCTTGCGGGCGGCATCCGGGACGGCGCGGCATCGCTCTTTCCCGGCTACTTCGCGCTGGTCATGGCGACCGGGGTGGTGTCGATCGCCTGCCAGCTGACGGGCCTGCGGCCGGTTGCTCTGGTCCTGGTCGCGGTGAACTGGGTCGCCTATCCCGCGCTGTGGGGGCTCACACTTCTGCGGGCGGCGCGATTCCGCGACCAGCTGCTGCGGGACGTCTCCGACCACCAGCGTGCGCCGGGATTCTTCACCATCGTCGCGGGCACCTGCGTGCTCGGCACGCAGAACATGGTCGTCCTCGGGGCGCGCGACGTCGCGGCCGGGCTGTGGTGGCTTGGGCTCTGCCTGTGGTTCGTGATCATGTACACTTTCTTCACCGCCGTCACGGTGCGCCGGCGCAAGCCGACGCTCGCGCGCGGGATCAACGGCGCGTGGCTGATCGCGGCGGTCTCGACCCAGGCGGTGGTCGTGCTGCGCGGCGTGATCGACACTGCACAGCCGCCCCCGGAGGCGATCCAGTTCCAGGTCATTGCCATGTTCATGATCGGGGCGATGCTCTACCTCGCGATCATCCCCCTGATCTTCTACCGGCTGACCTTCGTGCCGCTCAGCCATTCGGACTTCAGCCCGCCCTACTGGATCAACATGGGAGCAGTGGCGATCAGCGCGCTGGCGGGCTCGATCCTGATCCAGCGCGCCGGGGTGTGGCCGCTGCTGGCGCCACTCCTGCCGTTCCTGAAGGGCTTCACCTTCTTCTTCTGGGCGGTGGCGAGCTGGTGGATTCCGTTCCTGTTCGCGCTGATGGGCTGGCGCTACCTCTGGCAGCGCGACCGCTTCACCTACGAGCCGGCGGTGTGGGGGATGATCTTCCCGCTCGGCATGTACACGACCTCGACCTTCCAGTTCGACCGGGCGATGGGCTACGGCTTTCTCGACCCGATACCGGCGGTGATGGTGTTCGTTGCGCTCGGCTCCTGGGGGCTGGCCATCCTCGGGCTGGCGCGGCGGGTTGCCCGTTCGGTGGCGTCCGCCTGATCGCCACCGGCCAGGGCGCGCAGCGCCGCACCCGCCACCACGACCCCGGCCAGCACAAGAAGGCCGAGCCCGAGGTTGCGCTGGTCGGCGAGGAGATAGCTGTTGCAGAGCCGCGCCGGCACGACGAGTTCGATCCAGCCCATCACCGCCAGCATCGCCGCGGCGTTGGCCAGCACGAAGAGGCGCAGTACCGGCCCGGCCTGCGCCCATCCCCAGCCGAGCGGCAGCCCGGCCAGGAACACGAGCGACGCGGTCCGCACTGCGGCAACCGCGGGCGCGGCGAGGGCCGCGTCGATCCAGCGCGGGATCAGCCAGAAGCCAAGGGTCGCTGCGCCGGCCAGCAGGGAGGGCGCCGCCGTCCAGCCGGCCGGACGTCCGCGCGCCAGCGCCGCACCCGCAACCGCGCCACCGCCGGCAAGCAGCGGAAGAAGGACGAGGACGTGGGTAGGCAGCCGCGCCTGCAGCAGATCCGCGACCGGCGGCAGGAGTCCCAGCGCGACAATTCCCGCGCCGAGCCAGGCCTTGCGGTCAGCCCGCATCGGCTGCGATCGCCGCCAGGACGGCCGCGGCGTCCTCGGGGCCGAACACGGCCACCAGCCGGCCGGCGCTGTCGACCAGATACAGCCCTGCGTTGTGGACGTAGCCGCCCAGCCCGTCGGGGATGACGACGACCTCGGCCCGGGCGAGCAGCGCCGCGCGCCCGTCGGCATCGGCGATGCCGGCGACGCGCCAGCGCGGGGCACGGGCGCCGTGGCGGTCAGCGAACCAGCCCAGCTGCTCGGGGGTGTCGGCCGGATCGAAGCTGACGCTCAGCAGCGCCGCTCCCTCCGGCAAGGCCGCGTCCAGTTGCTCGAAGGCGGTGCCGAGCGTGAGGCAGATGTCGGGGCAGGTGGCGTAGACGAACTCCATGACCACCGGCCGGCCCCGGTAGTCCGACAGCCGCGTCATGGCTCCGGACTGGTCGTGGAGGATGACGTCGGGCAGGAGTCGCGGCGCGGCGGCGATGTCGAGCCGCCGCGCCATCTCGGAGGTGAAGACACGCCCGCCGCCCGTTCCCCACCCCAGCATGCCGGCGGCGGCACCGGCCACGGCGAGCGTGGCCAGCACCGTCCGCGCTGACTCAGCCATGCCGCAGGATCCTGGGGATACGCAGCAGGAATGTCACCACGAAGACGGTGGCCAGCACGACCACGCCCACCGCCATGACCGCGGCGATGCGGTCCCAGACCAGCCACTCGGGCAGATGGACCGCCCAGCGGCGCGGCACGCTTGCCCAGCCGCCGAGAAGGAACATCGCCACGAAGCCAAGCCCGAAGCCGAGATACAGCAGCGCCGACAGGTCACCGCCGTGGGCGGCCACGTCCTCGCCGCGCGCCAGGTGCAGCATGAAGGCGAAGATCATCGGCAGCAGGCCGAGCAGCAGGTAGAAGTGGAAATGCCCCGGCACCCACATGGTGTTGTGCATCACGTAGTTGACCGAGATTGTGGCATCGACAACCGCCGGGATGACCCCGGCCATCCAGCCGAACATCGCGATCAGGAGCAGGGTCGAGACCACGTCCCAGCTGATGCCCGAGCGGTGCAGGATGGCAAGCGCACCGAGCCCGGTAACGACGAGCACAGGCAAGGAGTTCACGTAGGAGAGCACCTGTCCGATGGCCAACGCCCAGCCCGGCATGGCGAAGTCCATCAGCAAGTGGTGCGGATAGATCACGAGCACCATCGTGGTGCTGAGGGTCCATCCGGCAAGGAACACCTTCGACGTCTTCCACGGCCGGCCGGTGATCCTCGGCAGGAGCTCGTAGACCACCACGACCGCCATGTAGATGGTGGCGTTGATGAAGGTGTGGCCGAAGAAGTAGATCATGTTCTTGGCGATCAGCGGGTCGATTGCCAGCGCCGGGAACAGCACGTTCAGGATCGTCATGGCCACGATCGTGGCCCCGGCGATCAGAGCCAGCGTCGTCACGATGACCACCATCGTGCCGGCGACCACCGTCGGTGGCGGCACCTTCTCCTTGCTGCCGGCGAACAGCACGTGCCAGCCGAGGCCGCGGCCGAGCCCGCCGTAGGCGGCGACGATCCCGCGTCCCATCTCGAGGCACAGGATCAGGAAGCCGACGCCGATCAGCAGCACGCCCGTCAGGTCCAGCACCGCCGACCAGGCCTGCCACTGGCCGTTGCTGCTGCCCACGGCCGGCAGCGGATAGAGGAAGGTCCAGGCCGGGGCGAATCCTCCGATGAACACCGCCCAGAGGATCATCGCCACCCCGAGCATGAAGAGGACGAGATTGATCGCCAGCGCCGCGGGGCGCAGCGCGACATGGGCCGACAAGTAGTGCCACAGCACCGCCACCCCGCCGAGGGCGGCAATCCCGACCATGCCGATGCCGTGCACCGTCAGGAGCTGGTAGTAGAACGCGGGATCGAGCGCGATCCATTCCGACTGTGCCAGCCGCATCACGAGCCCGAAGACCATCATCAGCAGGATGACGACACCCGCCGTCGCGAGGTAGAGCACGATCCAGGTCCGTCCGCGGTCGGCGATGCCCGCGCTCGTGCGTGCATCAGCCATTGCCCCCTCCTGTCGCGGTCACGGTGAGCGCGGTCTCCATCCCGTGGTGGACGAGCCCGCAGTATTCGAGGCAAAGGACACGATAGGTGCCCTCCTCTTCGAAGACATGCGTCAGGACGTTGATGTAGCCCGGCATCGCCTGGGTCTGGGCGACCAGCCGACCGGAGGGATCGTAAAGCCCGAAGCCGTGGTTGACGTCGGTGCTGGTGACGTGGAACTCGACCGGCCGGCCGGCCTCGACCGTGTCGCGGTCGAGATCCCAATACCACATCGCCGAGGAGACGTTGACCACCTGCGGCTCGGTGGCCTTCGCCTCGTAGGGCGTCTCGCGCAGGAGCCAGACGGTCACCGGCAGCCCGACCAGCACCAGAACCCAGAAGGAGAGGCCGCGCAGCCGGTAGGCGTCCGCCTGAACCACGGGGTAGTCCCTTCCGGCAGGGGCAAGAAGGCGCACCCGGAGGAAGACAGCTGCAAGTGCGGCAACGGCCGCGAGCGACAAGAACAGCGACAGCGTCTGGATCGTCATCCGCACCTCCATGCGATGCCCATCCTGGTCTCGCCGGTTCTCCCCGTCCTCTCCTCCTCCCCTCATTTCCCTTCAGCGCGGAAACCCCGGCCCGTCGAGGGTGGGCGTGGCCTGATGCCCGTCCTTGACATGGATCATTGTCCGCCGGGCGCGAATCGGTTTTTCGCCGCGCCGGCGGCTTCGGCCGTGGCGGATGCGCGCCCCGGCGCATCGAACCGCGCGCGGCCGACGATCCGGCCGTCGCCATCGACCACGAGGCGGAACACACGCTCACCGTGGAAGAAGGTCAGCCGGAACCGGCCGGCGTCCTCGCCGGTCCCGGTCTCGAACCGCGAGGTGATCGCACCTGCCCGCATCAGCACCGGTATCTCTGCTGCGGCGATCCCGAAGGCGGCGGCGAGGACCTCGGCCTCGACGGTGAACCCGTCGCCCTCGCGCACGACCCGCGTCACGGGGCGCCGCGCCAGTAGTCGTTGGCTGCCGCGACGGTGGCGAAATGCGTCGCCACCACCTGGCTCACGGCGATCAGCGCGCCGGAATCCTCCGCGTATTCCGGGCGCAGCCGCTCGCGCACGGCCGCGTCGGGCTGGGTCATCCTGATGGCAACGCGCGCGAGCTTGACGGCGAGGGCGTAGCCCTCCTCGGGGGTCGCGGTCCTGAGGGTGGGAAGCCAGTCGGCCATGTTGGGGTTCCTTCCTGCCATATCGGGGTTGGTCGGGGCAACGGGCCCTAGAGGGGCCCGTTGCGACGGCAGCGCCGGCTCAGGCCGGGTGCAGGGCGGGCAGGGCGATGTCGGCGAGGCTCGATCGGTCGAGGTCGGCCAGGAACGCCGCCTCGGCCGACCGCAGCCGCGCCTTCAGCCGGCACCGTCCGTCGATCGAGCAACCCCCGGGTCCGGAGGCGAAACATTCCACAAGCGGCTGGCCATCCTCCAGAAGCCGGATCACCTCGCCGAGCCGGATCGCGGCGGCCGGCCGCGCCAGCACCGCCCCGCCGCCGCCGCCGCGACGCGTTGCCACGATGCCGGCGCGGCCGAGGCGCTGCATGATCTTGGTCAGATGGTGCCGCGACAGGCCAAACTCCGCGGCAAGCTCCGCGGTCGAGAAGGGGCGGTCCGGCGCGCTGGCCATCCGCATCAGCATCCGCAGGCCGTAGTCGGTGAAGGACGTCAGACGCATTGTCGCGGTTCGCCCGGGTGAATTGGCATTTACAATACGTATTAGCAGGGATAGAGGAGAATGCAAGCCCGCATCGCCGGAGCCTCCGTTGCACGCGCCTTCGACCGATCAGCCCAGGGTTTCTTCGGCACGCTCCGAGAAAACGGCCGCGATGATGGCCGCGACCGGCCTTGACGAGACGATCCTGGCGCGGCTTGTCCACTGCTTCTACAACAGGGTGCGCGCGGACCCGGTGCTGGGCCCGGTCTTCGCGACGCGGATATCCGACTGGGGCCCGCATCTGGAGCGGATGGTGGCCTTCTGGTCGTCGGTGGCGCTGATGACCGGGCGCTATCACGGTACGCCGGTGACTGCGCATGCCGGCCTGCCCGTGACATGGGCGCATTTCGAGCTTTGGCTCGCCCTGTTCCGAGCAACCGCTGTCGAGACCTGCCCGCCGGCGGGGGCGGCGCATGTGATCGCCCGCGCCGAGCGCATCGCCCGGTCGCTGCACATGGCCGTCGAGGACGGCGCGCGGGCCGCCGGGCAGGCCGTTCCCGCCCTGCGCTGAACGGCCCACGGAGACGCCTGATGCCACGCCCTGCAGCACCACTCCCGCAGCCCGCCGCGGCAGGACCGGCGGGCTGCACTGGGCGGGAGGACGTAGCCTAATGCGGAAGTCAAGCGGCAGTTTTGAAGTTTTCCGTGAAGGGCTGG
>JAHDXW010000003.1 GCA_023383015.1 Paracoccaceae bacterium | reverse complement strand
CTTCCGGTCGAGCTCGGCATCGTCATACTGATCGAGCAGGAACAGCTTCACGATGGCCGGGGCCAGTTTCGACACGCCCCGCAACTGCCCGCCCTCGACCGGATCGATGACATGGATGACCTCGGCGGCCGGCACCCGGACCACTTCGCCCGCCCGCCCCGGATCGGTGCTGTCGCCGGGATGGCGGCGCAGGAAGTGATAGGCCACGCGCCGCCCGATCCGGTCGAACTCGATCCCCTGCCGGATGGTGTTGCCATTGGCCGCCGTCCCGGTCTGCTCGAGCGGCAGCATCTCCGCAGGCAGCATCTGTAGCTGCAGCGGCACCGTCAGCCTGTCGCCCGCGCGGCGCATGCGGATGCGGAAGAACACCTCCCCCGCCATGAACACCTCACGGGCGGCGCGGCGCTGCAGCCCGTAGAAGTCGGTCAGCCCCTCGGCATCCGCCTCGTCGGTCCAGGCGAGCCAGAGGCGCTGCAGCTCCTCCTTGCGCGCGGCATCGCCGATCTTGGAGATCGGCTTGATCCCGTCGCCCACCGTGTTCGCGGCCCAGCTTTCCACCGCATTCACCGCATAGCCATTGTTGCGCACGAGCCAGCGGGCACGGGCGGTGATGTCCGGACCGGCGGCGGCGATCAGCGCGTTGACATGGGCCCGCGTCGCGCGGAAGCCGCGCAGGCGGCGGTGATGCTGGCCGGCATCGAACCCGCCGATGAAGGCCCCAAGGCGCTGACGCCAGTTCATCGCGCCGGCCATCACAGGTCCTTCACGGCGAAGGGGCGCAACACGCGCCGACTGGTGCGTTCCAGCGCCGCGATCCGGCGCTCGATATCGGCGATGGCGGCGGCCAGCTCGGCATCCGAGCCATAGGTGAGGCTCTTGCCGTCATAGCTGACCGAGCGCGTGCCGCTGTAGCGCGCAGCCAGCAGCGCGCCGTGGCGGGCCTTGAGATCATCGAGGGTCATGGGTGTCTCTTGATGAACACACGAGATGTGTGTATTTTGGTTGTGTCGATGGAGGGCCCGATGCCGCAGAGCAGCACCGAGAAGCAGCGCACGAACGTCTCGCTGACCGCTTCCACCCTCGCCGCCGCGCGCGAGCTGGGCCTGAATGTCTCTGCGATCAGCGATACCGCGCTGGCCGAGGCCGTCCGTGTGGCGAAGGCCGAGGCCTGGGCGCGCGAGAACGCCGAAGCGATCGCCGAGCGACGCGCCTGGATCGAGGCCAACGGCACCCCTCTGGCCGATCTTCAGGTTCTGAAGCTCGACTGATGGCGCAGTTCCACGTCTATCGCGTTCCTGGCGGCCGGCTGGTGCTCGACCTCCAGACCGATCTGATCGAGACCGGCACCCGCGTCGTCGCGCCGCTGCTGCCCGCCGCCTCGGGGCCGAAGGCCATCGGGCGGCTCGAACCGGTCTTCGAGGTCGAGGGAGCCGCGCATGTGCTGCACACGGCCGAGATGGCCGCGATCCCCTCGGCCCTGCTCAAGGCGCCGCCCGTCGCGGACCTCTCGCGGTTCGACTACGAGATCCGGGGTGCCCTCGACATGGTCTTCTCAGGCTTCTGATCAATCCATGTATCGGGGCGTGCTGATCTTCCAGCCGCGCCGCCGGGGTGCGGTGATGCGGCCGGCCTGAGGTTCAAGCGGTTTCTCCGGCTCGCGCCTCTCTGCGGCACCGGTGGCGCTCTCGACCCCGGCCTGTTTCTCCAGCTGCCGCCACATCCGCTCGTCGAAGCGGTCGGCGCCGAGGATCCACGCGGCGGCGCGCGCATAGACCCGGGCGTCGAGCGCCTCGTTGCGCTCGCGTAGCTTCTGCCATTCCTGTCGGGCATAGCCACGCCGGTCGCGGATCGTGACCAGCTGCTCGGCGACCAGCTGCTTGAGCCATTCGCTGTCGGCCCAGTCGGGCAGGTGGATCGTGCCAGCCGGGTTCGGCGCGCCCAGCGCCCGATCCTCGTCGCTGGGCCGCTCGATGCGCAGGTAGCGATAGGTCTCGGCCTTGAACGTTGCCGTGGCCACCGTCCAGAGCCGTGCCCCGCGCTTCAGCTTGCGGCCATTCACGGTGGCATCGACGAAGGTCGGCCCAGAAACTGGCGTGGCGCGGTTGAACCCTTCCAGCCCCTTCACAGGCGCAACCTGCGCAATCCCCTGCTTGCGCGCCCAGGCGTAGACGGCCGCGGACTCGTAGCCGGTGTCGATGGCGAGCTTGGCCAGCGTCATGAACGCGCCATGCTCGTGGGCCCATGTCTGGCTGAGCAGGGCCGTCAGCTTCTCCCAGCACGACGGATCGTCCGGCCCGCCGTGGATCACGATGTGATCCACGAGCCAGCTCTCCAGCCCACGGCCCCAAGCCCAGACATCAACCTCGATCCGGTCCTTCTGCACATCGGCCCCCGCGGTCAGGAACAGCCCGCGTGCCGGGATCTGTGCCGGGAAGGTTAAGCGCCGATCCGCAAGCCGCTGCCATTCCGGCGCTTCGCCGCTCTCGATCCAGGTCTCGCCCAGCAGTGTGTTGCGCGCGGCGCGCAACATTTCGTCTGACCCTTGGGCGGCCAGCCAATCCCGTGCGATCTGCTCCCAGCTCTTCCAGCCGATCGGCGAATAGAGCGCCGAGAGATGGAAGCCGATGGCGGTCGGGTCGGCGGATACGGCGGTCGCGCGCCATTCGCCGCGCGCCAGCATCTCCGTCTTGTGGTGCTCGGCAATGGAGCGCTCGCACCCTTCGCAATGGTACGTCGCCGTTTCCGGTCGGCCCTTCGCCCAGCGCAGCCGCTCGAACTGCAGCCATTGCCTGTGGCCGCAATGCGGGCAGGGCACGAAGTAACGCCGCTGGTCAGAGGCTTCGAACTCGCGCTCGATCCGGCTCAGGCCCCGGATGGTCGGGGTCGAGACCATGAACACCTTGCGCCGATGCGCGAAGGTGGTGGTGCGCGCCTCGGCCAGCGTGACCGGATCGCCCTCCTCGTCGGCGGACGCCGGATAGGCGTCGACCTCGTCCAGAAACACATAGCGCGCGGGCATCGACCGCAGGCCCGTGGCGGAGTTCGCGCCGGTCAGCACCAGGATGCCGCCGGGGAATTCCTTGGACAGCATCGAGTTGCCGGCGTCGCGCGAGCGGGCGGGGCTGACTCGTTCCTTCAGAGCCGGGCTGTCCTCGATCAGCGGGTCGATCCGCCCGCGCGAGGTGCGCTTGGCCATCTCGACGGTCGGCAGCACCGCCAGCATCGGCCCCGGCGCGTGGTGGATCACGAAGCCGATCCAGTTGTTCCCGGCCTCGGTCGCGCCGACCTGCGCAGCCTTCATGAAGCTGATCCGCTGCGCCGGGTGGCTCGGGGACAGCGCATCCATGATGGCCCGCAGATAGGGCGTGCGCGCGGTGCGGTACCGCCCGGGCTCGGCCGAGGCGCGCGAGCTGAGCCAGCGATGCGCATCCGCCCATTCCGACACCGTCAGATCGGCGTCCGGGCGCATCCCCCGCCGCCAGGCGCGCAGGATGTCTTCCGCGCCGTCGAAGCCGAGGTCGAGATCGGCGCTCAAATCCTCCTGTTCAACCGAGGCTGACCCGGAGGTCTGCGAGGGCGTCGAGCTGCTCTCGGACATGGGTTTCCAGCACCCTCTGCAGGATCGCAGTCTCGATCGTCACGGGCACCCCCGATGCCTTCTCCATATCTGCGGATAATTGCGCGGCCATCAGCGCGGCCACGCGGGTGGGCCATGTGACCCATGTATCGCGCTCCTGACGCGCGAGGCGGAACACCAGCGTCTCGGCGCGCGCGCGGTCGACCAGCACGCCCTTCTTGCGCTGGATCGACAGCTGTCGTTCCTGCGCCTGATAGACGGTCAGCGCCGTGCGCGCCTTCAGATAGGAGGTGCTGTCGCCGGGGCCGGATACGGCACCGTCGCCGGAACCCGACCCGCCGCGCGACCGCATCTGCTGGTCCGGATCAGTCATTGCGCCGCGCCGTGCATCCGAGGCGGCCGCGTTGATCGACCCATCGGCAAAGAGCACCAGCCGCCCGTTCTTCCGCGCCTTCTGCACCGCCCCGCGCGAGAGGCCGGAATGGGCGGCATAGGCGCGTTCGGACATACCTTCCATGGCTCTGCGGCGACCCTCAAGATACTGGAATTAAACGGAAATACTCTGCTTATTCAGTTGATTACACTCCCGGATAGAGCGATTCATGGTGCGAGGCAAACGGGTGCATCGCACCCCTTGGACAAGGATCGGAGAGAGCCATGCGCGCACAGGAGAGAATGGGGCACAGCTCGATGAGCGACGGGTGGCGCAACCACACCAGCCCCGCGCAGGAGCGGGTGAACTGGGTGATGGACGAAGTGATGTCCGGGCGGATGAGCCAGGCCGACGGGATGGTCGAGATGGCCAAGGCCCAGGAAATGATGCGCGAGGAAGCCCGCGCGCGGACGACCCACCCCGAACACCGCTGGGAGGACTGACCATGGAGCGCGCGCGCAAACCCGCAAATCCCAACGCCGCCCGCGACGCCCAGCTCCTCGAGATCGCCCAGCGCCAGTTTCATCTCGAGACGCTCGAGACCCGCAACTGGGACCGGCTGGATTTCCACGACGTCGCCGTCTGGGCCATCCGCGCCGCACTCGAGGAAGCCTTCGAGGCCGGACGCTGCGCGGACCCTGCCGACACCCAACCCTGAAAGGACAGGCCCATGACCGCCATCACCACCATCCGCATTGATCACGCCGCGCTGCCGGACCCGCTGAACCTCAAGGGCCCCGACGCTGCCGCCCGCATGATCAAGGCCGCGCTGCGCGACGAGGGGATCACGGCCGAGGCTTCGGACGTCATCTCGCACATCAAGATCGAGCTGCCGACCACCCAGCTCGCCGCTGCCAGTACGATGCTGCTGAGCCTGCAGCTGATCTGAGGGGGAACCACCATGAGCACCCGCGCACAGATCGCCATTCAGCGTGGGCCCGGGGAATGGGCCCATGTGTACTGCCACTACGACGGCTACCCAGAGCACATGTTGCCCGCGCTGGCCCCGTGGACACCCGCGGACATCCTCGCAGCCAGGGAAATCCGGCAGGTCCGGGCCGACGCGCTCGGCTGTTTCGACCCGCCCCGCGAGCCCCCGATCCTGCCGCGCCCCACGCGCGAACTCTGCCATCTCTATGTCTGGCAGGACGGAGCATGGGTCGAACTGGATCCCGAGGCCGCGCAGGACGAGGGGCCGCAGCCATGACGCGATCCTTCAACTGCCTGTCCGAGGGTGAAACCCTTGCTGACGTCATCCGCCGCGAATGCGCCGTTGGCTTCGATCTGCGCTTCTGTCGCAGCGTGGCCATGTCCGAGCACGACCGTGACACCATCACCTGCGATCCGCCCGAGGCGGAGTTCGCGACCCTCTATGCGCTGACCGATCTGGGCGAGGCCATTGCCATCCACGATGCCGACCTGACCAGCGCCGGGGCGGACGAGGTCGCCGCTGTCGCCCGCGCGCTGTTCGTGGCCTTGGTCAACGCCCGCCGTGATCCGCCCGATGCCGCCCAGCGCTTTGAGGCGGAACAGGCGGCGATGATCGATCATCATCGGATCGCATGATGCTGGCTCGCGCGATTATAAAGAACTGATATTGCTCAGATTTACCTACGATAATCGCACGTTCAGAGCGATGGTCGTTCCAGGAAAACGATGCAACTTACCCGAAGGAACCCCGCCATGACCCGCCGCGCCGCTGACAATTCCAAAGCCATCGACGCCTTCCTCGCCGCCAAGGCCGAGATCGACAACATGCTCGCACGCCTCACCGCGCTCAGCGACGATCACTTCGAGACCCATCCTGACGAGATCCATTGGGGTCATGTCGGGACACTCAACCACTACCGCGACCGCCTGCGCGAAATCTCGGACGCCGCCTTCAAGGAGGGCGAATACGCCGAGTGATCGGCCCCCGCGCCGCCTCGGCCCGCCGTATGGCGGGCTTGGGGTCGTAGAAGGCCGGCGATGATCGCGGCCCGGATCACGGAGATGCCCCATGCCCAAGCTCACCGACACCCAAAGCGTCATCCTCAGCCGCGCGGCCACGCGCCCCGGCAATCTGGCGATGCCGCTGCCCGAAGGTCTGCACGGCGCCGCCGCGCAGAAGGCCGTCACCGCGATGATCACGCGTGGATGGCTGGACGAGGTCGATGCCGACCTCCGCCGGGGCGAGCCGCTCTGGCGCGAGACCGGCGACGGCCACGGCACCACGCTGGTCGCGACCGAGGCCGGGCTGGAGGCCATCGGGATCGAGCCGGTGGCGGCCAGTGCCGTCGCCAGCGCGCGGAAGGCGAAGCCACAGACGGGCGCGGAAGTCGCACCTACGACCGAGGCCAACGACGCGCCAAAGCCCGTCGCCATCCGCGCCGGGACCAAGCAGGCGCAGATCATCGCGCTCCTTCAGCGCCCCGAGGGGGCGTCCATCGCCGAGATCGTCGATGCGACGTCGTGGCAAGCTCACACTGCCAGAGGGGCCATTTCCGGCGCGCTGAAGAAGAAGCTGGGGCTTCCTGTCACTTCAGAGAAGGTCGAGGGCAGGGGGACCGTCTACTCTCTCCGCTGATCATGGCCGCAGCGGCACGCCCCGTTGGAGCTTCGCGCACGGGCCGACCGATGCGCTGATCTGTTTCAACTGCGCGGCCAGCCATTTCCCTTTTGCCATCCTTTCCTGGACGCGCGCGCGATGGGCGTCCGGGGAGGGTGGCGCCTTCCTGTGATGTCGCCTTGTGTTGCAGTACCAGCATGCCGCGACAATGTTTCACGGCGTGTCAGCACCGCCCTCGGATCGAGGGTGCAGATGCTCTGCGGTGCAGCGGAGATATCTCCGCATGGCGGGTGCCCGGCAGATTTCCGGCACGGCATGACCCAGTTCCGGATCCCACATCGGCAGGTCGCAGTAGTAGCACCGCCCCTCCTGAGCCAGCATCCTGGTTCGACGAATATTCGACAGCTTTCCCATCTACAGGGCCTCCATTCAACTTCGTGAGAAGCGAATGCGCGGCGCCCAAGGTGGGCGCTCCCCGGCGGGAAGCTCATGCTCGCGCGAGACCCGATTGATCGTGGTTCCGCAGTCCGTACAACGATGTCGTCAGGGATGATCCTGCCAACCTGAGGGAACTTCTGCTCCGTCAAAGCCTTTGTCGGGGCCTTCGTTTGAAGGAAAGGTAGAGAACTGCGAACGCGCCGTCAACGAAATCGCTCGAACAGCCTGCGCAGCGCGTAGCCCCGGATCAGGGATATGGCGGTGAAAAGCCCGCCCAGCGCCAGGTTCTCGCCGAGGCTGGGGTGCAGGCCGAACCATGGGAACACCACGATCTGTGTGGCAACTGCCAACGCGTAACCCACGGCGACATTGGTGATGGCCTCGATCAACGACATGCGGCGCGATTGAGCCGTCATGCGCGCTTCTTTCTACCGCTTGCGGGTTTTGCAGCCTCCTCCATCTCGGTGACCCGGTTGGCTGCCCGTCCGGTTGCCATCTCCCAGCGCCGCACGGCGACGTCGCAATAGACGGGATCCAGTTCCACTGCGAAACAGCGCCGCCCGGTGCGTTCCGCGGCGACGATCTGGGTGCCAGAGCCGCAGAACGGCTCGAACACCAGCTCGCCGGGATCGGTGAAGGCCTCCAGCACTGCCTCGACCAGCGCGACGGGGAACACGGCCGGGTGCGAACCGGCTGCTCCCAAGCCCCCTTTGTGGCGCATGATGCGGAAGACGCTGTCGGGGATCCGGTGGCTCTGGATCGCGTTGCCGAAGCCGGTCTTGCGATGGACCGTGCCGTCGGCCCCGCGCAGGCCGCCGCCGCCGAGGGCTTCGCCTGCGTGCTTGGACGGGATGGTCTTGTGCGGTTTGCGGGGCGCGCGGTTGAAATGGAAGATGAACTCGTGCGAGGGCGCAAGCCGCCCGTTCCAGTCCCCGGGCAGGCCCGGCCCCTGGTCCCAGACATACCAGCCGAACCGTCGCCAGCCCTGCGCGCGCATCCAGTCGACCCAGCCCTCCCAATACGGGATCCACTCGCCATCGCGATGGACGAGGCCGAGATTCACCAGCAGCTGGGCATCGGCAGTGACGGCTGCCGCGGAAAAGACGCCCTGCATCAGCGCATCCCAATCGCCGACCTTTTTCTTCGCCGCGCCATAGTCGCGCTGCTGCGCATAGGGTGGCGAGGTGAACAGCAGCGACGCCTGTGCGCCGTCCATCAGCCGCGCCACTACGGCTGTGTCAGTCGCGTCGCTGCAGATCAGGCGATGGTCGCCCAGCGCCCAGATGTCGCCGGGCTGGGTGATCGGTTCGGCTGGGGCCTCGGGGATCGCTTCGGCTGTGTCGTCATCGATGGGCGCGCGGTCCTGGTCGGCATCGTGCAACAGCGCGTCCAGCTCGTCCTCGGGGATCCCGATCAGCCCGAGGTCGAAATCCTCGGCCAGCAACCCGCGCAGTTCCTCAAGGAGCAGCGCTTCGTCCCAATCGCCCATCTCCGTGAGCTTGTTGTCGGCGATCCGGTAAGCGCGGCGCTGCGCCTCGGTCAGATGGTCCAGCACGATGACCGGCGCTTCGGTGAGCCCGAGCTGGGCGGCGGCCAGGACGCGCCCATGCCCTGCGATCAGCTCGCCGTCGGCGGCGACGAGGCAGGGCACCGTCCAGCCGAACTCGGCCATACTGGCGGCGATCTTGGCCACCTGGTCGGCGTCGTGGGTCTTGGCATTGCGCGCATAGGGTTTCAGCCGATCCAGAGGCCAGAACGCGATCTGGCTCGGGCGAACATGCGCTGTCATGCGGCTAGTCTCTTCGCCTTCAACGATGCGAAACTCTCGCCGGTTTCCGCCAGCACGGCCTCCTGACCCGTGAAGACTTGCCAGCGCTCAATGGCCACGTCGACATAGGCCGGGTTCAACTCAATGCCGAGGCAGACACGGCCTGTTGTCTCGGCCGCGATCAGCGTGGTGCCGGATCCCATGAAGGGTTCATAGACCGCCTGGCCGGGGCTGGAGTTGTTCAGGATCGGCCGCCGCATGCATTCGACCGGTTTCTGCGTGCCGTGCACGGTGTCGGCGTCCTGATCGCGGTTGGCGATTTGCCAGAGCGTGGTCTGCTTGCGATCCCCGGCCCAATGGCCCTTGCCCTTCGCGCGCACCGCATACCAGCAGGGTTCGTGCTGCCAGTGATAGTCGCCGCGGCTGAGCACCAGCCGGTCCTTTGCCCAGATGATCTGCGACCGGATGGCTAAACCGGCAGCTGTCAGGCTGTCGGCCACCGTCGCGGCATGCAGCGCGCCATGCCAGACATAGGCGACATCGCCGGGGAACAGCGCCCAGGCCTCGCGCCAGTCCGCCCGGTCGTCGTTCAGCACCTTGCCAGTACGTTTCGTCTTGGCTGCGCCCGCCTGATTGCGCCAAGACGGGTCGTACTCGACGCCATAGGGCGGGTCTGTGACCATCAACAGCGGACGGACATCGCCCAGCAGCCGTCCCACGACGTCGGGCGATGTGCTGTCGCCGCAGATCAGACGGTGCGCGCCCAACTGCCACAGGTCGCCCGGCACCGACACCGGCGTGACCGGCAGCTCGGGTACATCGTCCTCGCCCTCGACCGGGCCATCGCCGCCCAGCGCCTCCGGATCCCGCAGCAGCGCGTCCAGATCATCATCGCTGATGCCCAGAAGCGTCAGGTCGAAATCCTCGGCCAGGAGCCCCGCGATCTCGTCGCGGAGTAGGGCTTCGTCCCATTCGCCGAGCTCCGTAAGCTTGTTGTCGGCGATCCGGTAGGCGCGGCGCTCGGCCTCGTCGAGATGGCTGAGCCGGATCACCGGGACCTCGGTCAGTCCCAGCATCGTGGCCGCCAGCACCCGGCCATGGCCCGCGATCAGCTCGCCATCGTCGGCCACCATGCAGGGGACAGTCCAGCCGAACTTGGCCATGCTGGCGGCGATCTTCGCCACCTGATCGCCGCCATGCATCTTGGCATTGCGGGCGTAGGGCCGCAGCCGGGCAATCGGCCAGGTTTCGATCTGGCTCGGCGCGAAGACGAGGTCCATGGGATGGGGCTCGGGATGTGGGGGAGGGAAAATGAAAAGCGCCCGCGAGGGGTTTCCTCCGGGCGCAATTCTTCGATGTTTCTTTGCTACGTCAAGGGGGGCAGCTTTGTCAAACCATTTTTCGGCGTCGAATCAACGCCTTCCAGTCAATCGGAGCGCAGGTGGCTTCCGGATGTGTCTTGGTGGATCTCTGGCTTCCTCGAGGTGGCTTCCCTGGCTACCGGGCGGAATCCACTTCGACCAGCGGCGCGATCTCGTAAGATTCTGATATTGAGTCGGAATTTCCGGCCAGGCCGCTGGGGTGGCTTCCAGGTGGATTCCCCGGTGAAAAGGCCAGACGCTGGAAAACTTGCGCGCTCAGCCCCCCCGTATACGGATCGCGCCCGGGAGGAACCATGGGAGGGGCCGGTGTCCAGTACTTGTTTGAAAGTGGTCAAGCGAGGGATAACTTTTGACGTGAGCATTTTGCGATATCAGTCAATGCAGTTTCGGCGCGTTGGTGTCCGTGGCTGCGTGTCTGTTAGCCCACTTGGCGCTGGTTTGCTTTGGAAGATTGAATTGGCCGATTCGGTCTCTAACGTCTCTTCAGGCAGCAGCGTGAGTGAGCGCAGTGATACATGAAGCGACGATTGCGCGTGCGAGTGCTTTGTCTGTGTCATCATATTTTAGTTGTCTAAGCGCGTAAGCATATCCTACAGCCAAGACCTCTTGCTCTGAACCAGCCACCGTTTGTGCCCAGCCGCGGCATGAATGCAGATAGAGCTCGAATGGCGCGCCAGATGCAAAGGCTTCGATATCTGGCCAAGTGCCAGCCTGCGCCTCATCAGGCCAGCCGCGTCGATCAGGTGCATGCTTATGAAAGATCGTGCTCAACTCGAGCGCAACCGGATCAAGGCATGCGAACGTGATGCCGGTATCGGGATAGTCGATTAACATCGGGTGTCCGCGATCATCGAATAGGACGTTTGCACAGTGAAGATCGCCATGCTGCACGCACTGTGCAGTTTCTATTTCGATCCTTTCGACTGCGGTGATGTCGATACCTTGAAGCTTGGGCTGAATTTTTTCCAGATCCACATCACTGATGATTCGACGGCGAACAGTGCCAACACGGGCTCGTCCGACGGCTCGTGCGTTGAGCCAAGGCGCTTGAGCCGCTCGAAGCTGGTCGGGTACATCTGCAGCGGCTTCGGGGTCCGTGGCCAGCTTAGTGAATAGGTCTGTGACCTCGGTTCCGACAACACCATAGAAAATCCCGGCGCAGCAAGATGCGCCGAGGGTGAGTTCGGCGGTAATCTGCGGTGTCGATCCCGGCACGAGCCGTGCCACCTCGCCTCTATAATGCTCCCGCTCAACCTCGATCTCGTTGTGAGAGCCAATCTTGCCGATTGAAGTTAGAATAGTCTGACCGGCTGTGTTCCGGACGGTAACGCGTAGTACGCGCGCGCCGGATAAGCCGCCGCTCAGCTGCCGCGTCTCGACATTTGCGCCGCGATGGCGGCGCCCAAACAGCCTCAGTAGCCGCTCTTCTTCGGGACGGAGGTTTGCTCGATCACCAGACTGGCTAAGGCTCACGGCTTCAGTCTGCTGGACCTCTTCTCGGAAAGCGCGGACAGCCGATACGCAGTCCGGCATGCGACGTTTCCAAAAGACACGGTAAACGGTGTCTTCACGACCGCAGGCGTGTATGTCGCCATTGCGCCCATAGTCGTTCAGCAGGTCAGTGGAAAAATCGGCATCCTCGGTTGCGGTTAGGAACCAGACCGATGTGCCGGGAAGATGTTCAAGGATCCACTGAAATACATCCCAGCCGTGGTTTACATCATCGTCGAGGATGCCGTCGTCCGACGGAATTTTTCGGTCGAGAAGGACAACGTCAAACGGCTCATCAGCGAGTGCAGCAAGCGCACTTACCTTGCTCTGCTTCCAAGTGACATCGCAGCCTTCAATCGCGCGGATGGCCCTTTCAATCGTCTCGGCGAAATCGAGTTTGTCTTCAACAAGAAGGATGCGCATTGCTATACCTTCGCCTTCGGCCAGCGCATTTCGAAGCGGACGCCGCGCTCCAGAGGGATCAGCCGCACGCTGCCATCCATTGACGTCATGGCCTGCTGTGCGGTGGCCAGGCCCATGCCCAGATGGCCTGCCTTGTTGGTTGAACCGATGTCGAATGCTCGCGCAACATTGCCGCGAAAACCCACCCCTGAATCAACTATAGCCACCCAGGTATCGACGTCTGTAACGCCCCAATTGACGATGACATCCGGATACTTGTCGTTCTCGATGTCGAGCGCCTTGGTCGCATCGATCGCGTTTCGCAAGCCGTTGACAAAGCTCAGACAGATAAGGCTTTTGTCACCTTCGACGATGCAGTCCTGTGGTCCGGCGCGCAATATCCGGATTGATTGGCCGGCGATGGCCTCTTCCGCAATCCAGGAATAAATACAGCGATCAAGCGCCAGTTCCTCGAGCTTAGGAGCGCTGGCCGCCCGGCGCAAACGAGACAATCCAGCAATGAGCGCATCGAGTCGGTCGAGGCCACGTTGCGTTTCCGAGCCTTCAAAGGCTAGCATTTCTGCTTCGGCCGACAGGCGCAGAGAACCCAAGATTGGCTCGATCTCATGGATGATCTGTGCCGCAGTCGTTTCGAGTGCATCCGAATAGATCTGTGCGGTGTGGACGGTCGGCAGTTCGGTCGCGACCGTTGCGATTACCCTCGGAGCGTCTGGGTGGACCTTCTGGAGCGCACGACGAAGCGCGCTGCGTATCCAAGCGACAGTCTCGACACCAAGCGCTGCCTCGATTTGGCCAATGTGCGAATTCTTCGCGTTTTCAGCCAGGAAACGGGCGGCTTCGAGCCGATCGCGCGGATCAGCTGAGCTGAGTTTGCGACTAAGAAGCTCAGGTGTCATCGGAGAAGGTGTTCTTGGCATAGAAAGCTGCGCGACGTTGGAATGCCTCGCGCCCACCTTCCATGATTGTCGTAATCGAATTGACGATCCCATGATCGTCTAACTCACCGGCAATTTGCACAAAGCAACGCTCCCCGTCGGAATCTAGGTGCATAACCCAATCCGCGCCGCCTAGAACCGGAATATTAGGGTTGTGAGTGGCGACGATAGTTTGTGCCGAGGAGCTGCGCGAGCGAACCGCTTTGACGAGCGTCCCGACGATGAAGGCATTATCGAGATGATCTTCCGGCTGGTCGAGTACGATTACGCGTTCAGTATGCTGGAGGATGATAGGCAGGACGGCTGTGCAACGTTGCCCCATCGACAGAAACTCTGTGCTCTTGAAGCTGGTCCCGTCGAGCAGTTCGATGCCGATCTCGTCGCCGACCTCCGTCGTCAGCAGGTCAATCCCAGCATCGCCGCGCAGTCCTTCGGCCAGCCGTTGAGCACGCTCTGCGTTGATTGCGAGCGCTGAACTGATCGCGTCAGTGTCCCGCTGCTCGGCCAAGTTTGCGATTTCCTGTGGGCTGAATGTCTCCACGACGCGATCGGCCAACTCGCGATAGCGAAGCCCACTGCCGCGTAGGGCCGCGTTAAGAGCGCTCTGATAACCGCGATAGTCAGAGAACGGTTTAACGACGACGCGAATCGCCGGTGCGAGCGCATCCGAAAGGACAGCGGCAATTCGCTGACGTTCGGTGGTCAGTTCTCGGATCGTCGCGTGCATCGCGTCGAATGCCTCTTGACGTTTGGAACGCAGGCTCTCGATACGCCTTGTTCGGTCCTCACAGAGATCTGCAAGCGAGTTGAGGGCGGCAATCTCTTGACTGAGATCGGCAATTTGTCGATCCAGGATGCTGGCGCCCTTCAGTTGCTCTTCGATTTTCTGGCGGACTTCGCGCGCTTGACTGTCCATCGCCGCCTTTTCTGAACTGGCCCTGCGGCGCAAATCGTTTAACTCTACGCCGATATGGCGAAATTCGTCTATCGCTTCTTGCAGCCGGCTCAGCGCCGCTTGCTGACGGTTGCGCGGGCCAGCGAACTGGTCGATAGACCCTGCCTGTGCCGGCCACGATTCGATCAGCGGGCGACGCTCTGCGACCATCTCCAGCTCACTAATCCACTGGGCCAGTTTCTCAGCCGAGCGATCGATTGCGGCAACACGCACACCCGCGGCATTCGTTCTTGGTGCCAGTTCCTCAAGCTGCTTGCGCAGCGGCTCGAGTTCGGCGCTGCGAGCGCTTTGGATGGCACCCTGCTTCTGCAATTCAGCTAGCTTGGCACGTCGATTGGGCAGAATAAGCAGCCTCTCTGATATTTCGTCGATCTCTGCCAGCAGGCTACGGATCTCAGAAGTTAGGGACTTGATGCTTGAGACCAGCGGGGCCTTCCGGGTGCTAGCCGCGCCTGAACGACTTAGGAAGGCATCGACAAGCCGCAAACGCGAATTGGACCTCGCTCCGATCTGCTCAACTTCCTTTTGCGAAAAGATGAGTGGCGACAACATTTCGATCGGGCGCGCGTCATTAGCATCACTCGCGATCCTGGAAATCTCTATACGCTCCGTACCGTCGGTAAGCGTAACTGTGACCTTGCCGTCGCCTAAAACGCCCAGAGCATGTTCGAGCGCCTCCCTTGCGATCGCGTCGGAAGATGCCGGTGCGCCGAGGCCGAAGCGGATTAGTTCGATCACCGAACTTTTGCCAGTGCCGCGTCCGCCGATGAGGACATTCAGTCCAGGGCAAAAGTTTTGATGGAAGCCGTCCAGTGTGCCCCCTTCGATCTTGATGGTTTCAATCCACACCCTAATCCCTGCCTCTCTGTACCTTCCACACGGCTCGCACTGCATCCCCTTCACTTTAGTATATCTTTCCAGAAAGTTCAGGCCCAGAGACTTCATACGGATTGCAGCTTCAAAACCGAGGTTTTCGTCCGAGCTGTCGCGAAGGCCTGACTTCCACCCTCTCCGAAGGAGTCAGAGAGTATCCCACGGCTGCTCCTTTGGCATAGCCTCCGTCAGGTGGGCTTCCCGCAGCATCCCACCCTCGCACAACACGTCCCGGACCCAGCCCAGCGCCCGCCACCACTCGTCATAGGCCCGACGCGCGGCGTCGATCTGGTGGGGATGCGGGGAGAAGGTCACCGGGCAGGCCTGAACCTCGACAGTGCGCCACTTGCCACGGGTGAGGACGCGCGCGGTGCCGACCACGATGGTTGTGGCGCGTTCGCCATGCTGATTGCGCTTCACGTCGACCGGCACGCAGCGGGGCACCGCACCCGGCATCCAGTCTGGCGTGAGCCCGGCTCGCGCCAGTTCCGCCACGCGGATCGCCATGCGCTTGCCGCCGAGACTGTCGGGGATCCCGGCGACGGTGGCGGCGATCACCTCTGCGTCCTCGTGTGTGTAGCCGCCGACCTTGTGCTGCCCGCCGTCGACCTTGCAGCCCAGCGCGGCACGCTGCAGCAGGACGTATTCCAAGCCGAAGCCGAAGCCTTCCTCCGTCACGTCCTTTGGGAGGGGCAGCTCCAGCTGCGCCTTCTCGACCCGGAACGCCCATTCCAGAGCTGCCTGCACGCCCAGCGCGCGTTTGACGCGTCCGCCACCCGCGCGGCCGATTTTGCCTTGGAAACTCATGGTTTCAACCTTTCAAGGAAATCCATCTGCGCCGGGCGCTGGGCCTGATCCGTCGGCCGCCAGAACCACGGGCCCGAGGCCATGGGCAGCTGCGAGAGAGCGCCACGCATATGCTGCTGCCAGAGGATGAACTCCGTTGCCGAGCAGGCGCAGAGCGCGTGCCCGATGGGCCAGCCCATAAGCCATCCGACGAAGAGCGGGTTCAGCCGCCGCCGCGACCGGCCCTTCAGGATCCGCCGACAAGCGCCGCGCCCATGCGAGGCAATCATCGAAGCCCAGAGCCGGCGCGAGATCGGGGCGTGCGGCGAGGACCTTGCGCCATGCATCGTGATCGCCGGGTCCGGGCGGGTGAAGCCCTGCTCCGCCCGGTAGTGCAGGATGTCCATCCGGGATTTGCCATCCGTGCGGGTGATGCTCGCCTCCGAGCTGCCCTTCCAGTTCTGCGCGGCTGGCGTCGGCCATTGCGCCGCCTGCGCGGGCAGGGGCGGTGTCCCGCCCGAGCCATAACTTTGGCCGGGCCCGCCCTTCGCTCCATCCGTGGCCTTCGGTGTCGACCAGCTGGTGATGCCCAGCGCCAGCGCTTCTGCCTTGCGGGTAAAGTCGCTGTTCCCGGCCGGGTTGTAGCTGCCGGTGCCGGGATGCAGGCTCATCGGTGTGGGCCAGGATGAAGATGCGCAACCGCTGGTGCGGCGCACCGACTTCTGCCGCGCTGAACAGACCCGCCGCAGGCTTGTAGCCCAGTCCCCAAAGCTCTCGCAGGACGGTTTCAAGCCCGAGGGTGACATGCCCGGCGACGTTTTCGAGGAACACCCATTCCGGGCGGCATTCTCCGATAACGCGGGCGACATCGGGCCAGAGGTGCCGGGGATCGTCAGCACCTCCGCGCTTTCCGGCCGCGCTGAAGGGCTGGCAGGGATATCCGGCGAGAACCGTGTCGAACGCCCCGCGGAAGGGTCGGGCGTTGAAGGATCGCAGGTCGGTCCAGATCGGGGCCGGGGCGAAGTACCGCGCGGCTTGGGCCGCGATAAGCACTGCGCGGGGCCAGTCCTCCCATTCGACAAAGCACCTTGTGTCATAACCGGGCTCGGCGAGCATGAGGCCCATATCCAGGCCTCCGCCGCCTGCGCAGAGGGACAATCCGTGCCGGGGACGTGACACCATGCCATTCATCGCACCCCGCGCGCGCGCAGTCGCTCGATTGTCACAAGGCCGCGGGTCAACATCGCATCGCACATGGCGTTGCTGATCGTGCTGGGGTGCAGGAACCGATCCGAGTTCACCAGATCAGCGTAGAAGGCCGCGAGCTCGTCATCGCTGGGCCTTGGCCCATCCTCGCCCTTGCGGCGTCGGGTCTCGCTGCCAGCGAGTGCCGGACCCTTCTTCGCAACCGGCGCGCCAGTCTGCTTCAGGCGCTGGGCTGCGCGTTGCATGGCGCGATCGAGCGCCTTTGGGCCATCGGGCGGCTCGGGATGATCGCGCCGCGAGGCCTCGGCGATTGAGAGGATCGCGTCCTCGTCGAGACCCAGATCATCACGCCAGCGGCGGACATGCTCGCGCGGCGGCCAGCCCTGCCACCAGCCGGGCAAGGCGGTGGGGTCCAGGCCCAGCGCTCGGAGCAGCTCCCCGAAAAACTCCTCGGAGATCGCCTCGCGCGCCCGCGCGTCCTCCTCCTCCTTTACTGGTTTACTTAGAGGTTCCCTTACAGGGTTAGTGTCCGGATTCCGGACACGGCTTTCGGCATTTTCCGGACACGGGTCGCCCGGAAAATCGGACACGGGTCGGACCTCGGACCCGTGTCCGATTTCTGGACACGGCTCGGGATCGACGGGCGCATCATCCTCGAAAGGTGCTGGTTCTGAACAGGTTTCTCCGTTGTCCGGCTTTCCATGTCCGGTTTCCGGACACGGGTCTGGCACATGCGGTGTGAAGCCGGGCTCGAAGCCCAGAATGTAGCGGGTAGGCATCTGCCGCCTGGTGACGGGATGCAGGCGCGGGACGCGGCGCAGGAGCCCGGCGGCTTCGAGCTGGCCCAGATGCTCGTTCAGCGTCGACCGGCTGATCTCGCAGTCCTCGGCCAGCCGGTCCTGTGAGGGGAAGCATCCGTAATCCGGGTTGAACCGGTCGCAGAGATGCCAGAGCACGATCTTGGTGGTGGGCTTCAGCCCGCGCTGCTTGATCGCCCAGTTGGTGGCCTCGTGGCTCATGGCGCGGGCCTCCGCACCGGGGCCGCCACGCGGGTGGTGAACCCATGGTCTGCCAGCGCGCCCAGCGCGTCGTCGAGCGAGCGCACGAGTGCCCAGCCATGGCCCTGCGCCTTCACGGCATCGCGAAACGTCTCCTGCGTTGGGCTGAGCCGCCCCTTGAGGGATTTCAGCTCGAGGAACAGCACGCGGCCGTCGCAGAGCACCATCAGATCGGCGAAGCCCGGATGGACACCCATGCCGACCAGGATCGCCTGGCGTTTCGCGCCGCGCGGCCCGGCCTCGGTCACCTCATTGGCGCAGTGATGGACGATGGCCGTGCGGGGCAAGGCAAAGCGCAGGGCCTGGACCACCGCGCGCTGCAGATCGGCCTCAGGTGTGCCGCGGCGCTTCATCGGCGCACCTCGGGATCGGGCCGTTGGCGCCCAGCGCGCCCGGGTGATCGGGCATCGAGGACAACCAGCAGGATCCGTGCGTCCTCGCGCTCGGCCGCGGTCTCGCCATGCTGGACCAGCACATTGCAGGCGAGCCGGATCAGATGGTCGGAATGGTTCACAACATCGGCGACGACGAAGCGTGCCTCGCGCAGCCGCTCGTCGATCCAGTCCTGGCGCGCGCGGTCGCGTGCGCTGGGCTTGCGGAAGGGCAGGGGGATGCTCATCGGCGGCCACCACGACGCGCCCGATTTGCTCGTGCGTTTTCCTGCTCGAGGATCCAGGCTTCGACAGCATCCCGGCGATAGAAGACCCGCCGGCCGATCCGTGTGCAGGGCGGGCCGATCTGTCGGGCTTCCCAGCGGCAGAGCGTGTCACAGGTAAATCCAAGCGCGACCGCCAGCTGCTGTCGCGTGAACAGTCCTGACAGCAATGACGGGGCACGATCCGAGTGTGATGGGTGCTGTTCGGGCATTGTCATCTCCGTTGCAAAACCGGCGTTGATCGCCAGCGCAGGCAGAGAAGCATCCCGAGTCGACCGGCACCTAGGAACTGACCGGCGGTCAAAGGGCTCCGGCGTTTCCGGTCATTCAAATCAATGGGTTGTGTACCTCACGAGGCAAAATCCGGAAACCGGCGGTCACGGCGCTCGTAACGGTGAAATGGAAATCCGGCGACACTGCGTGAATCAGTCCGCGCCCCCCCGCGATGTCGGGCGCGCTACGGAAAGGAGGGAAAGTCGTCGCGGCGATGGGCCTCAACCAGGTCTGCGAGCCCCTTGGGTTCGAGAACGACAACACCATCGCCCCACTTGTAGAGATACCAGGCCATTTCCAGCCAGCCGCTGGCTTCGAAGCGGACGATCAATCCGCCATCTTCGGTATCCGTCACAACCTGCTCCGGATGGAATTCGAACTCGCGGGCGACAACGGCGGCCTCCGGGCTGAATTGCCAGGCTACGGGGCCGTATTCCTCTTCTCGGTAGTAGGAGCCGAACGCCCTGGCCGCATGCGCGCGCAGATCAAAATCGGGATCCTTGGCAAAGGGGCGGTCTGCAAGGGCAATGCTGGCAATGCGATCGAGCCGGAAGCGGCGCATCTTGTCATCCTTCTCCGGGTCGCGGGCGATGAGGTATTCCCGTATGCCGAAGATCAGCCCGTATGGCTCGATGGTGCGCTCGCATGCAGTATTGTTCTTCTCGCCTTGATAGCTGATCACAAGGCACATGCATGTTTTCAGCGCCTCGTCGATGACGGACAGAACGTCGCAATTGGTCCGTGCGCGGGGCCCGGGGCGGCAGGCCTCGCCGCGTGCTTCCATGACGGCCTTGGCATGATGCCTGATCGCCCGCGCTTCCATCGGCGTCATGCTTGCCAGCAGACGATCGCGAATGGATTCGAGGTGATGGACTTCGAGGGGCGATCCATGCTGGCGCGCACGCATGATTGCGGTTTCCACAGACGCCAGTTCACTGTCCCGGATGCCTTGATAGCGAACCAGGGGCTCATGGCGCAGCTTCCACCATCGGGTCCGGTCAGGGTCCTTGCGTTTTTCGACAGCGGGGAATGCAGCCTCGAACAGGCGGGCGTGGCGCTGGGCTGTGCGGGTGCGGATTCGTAGAAGGTGCTTGATGTCCTCGAGGGTGATGCCGTCTTCCCTGGCGATAGCGGCCTCGGCGAGGCGCAGGATGTCGATAACCTTCCGCATGCAGCAAATATTTTTTCCTCGACGACACAATCTGACGTTGAGCCTAGTGCAATTGCGGGCGTCAGGACAATAATCGCAGACCCGAAGCCTCAGCGATTCTCTCCCTGAGTTGCAGGCCTCCACGTGCTGCGCGTGAGGCATCGGGTTCAGCTTCGGCGCTGATGGTTTCCACTGGAGGGTCATCCTGACCATCGGTGTTTGATCACGGCTCGACAGCGATGGGCAGGGCGCCCGAGCAGTCGATGAAAGGAGCGCCGGATGTCTTTACCACCCCGATCATTCTATTCCGTCAATGAAGTTGCCGCGCGATGGGAGTGCTGCCCAACCGATATTGCAGGCTGGGCCCTGGCGGGCCGGCTGCCGATGATGACCGCTGTTGGTCCGCTCGCCTGCGGTGTCGAACCAGTGACAGGTCTCGTGCAAATCAACGCTGCCGACGTCATGGCAATGTTCCGGCGGCATGCGAGGAGCGAAAGATCATGCTTCATACGGCATATCCTGCCGGAAGGATGTACGGTCTGGCGCTATGTCACGCATCCGAAACAGGGGGTGCGTCTGAGCCGGGCGGATCTGCTGCTGAGGGCCGACGACGTGCTGGCCTTTGAAGATGAATGCGATCTTCTCCGGCGAAAAGGCGGCCGAAAGGGCGGTGCCGGGGGCAGCGAGCCGCGTTACGACTGGGACGGCATGTTCGTGGAAATGGTGCGCATCATCAACGAGCAGGGCATCCCCCAGAAGCAGGCAGATTTCGTGTCCCTCATCATCGACTGGTTCCACAACGCGTCGGAGACCGGTGAAATTCCCGATGAAAGCACCATTCGGAAACGGGTAGCGCAGGTCTGGCGCCGCCTCAACGACTTGCAGTGAGCGTTTCAGCCAGCGGCACGATTGCTGTTCGCGTCGTGCACAAGGACGGGGCGCGGACGAAATGCCTGGGCCACTGCATCGACGCCAGCGCGCAAGGGGGAGTCCATGAAATGGGCGTAGCGCTGCGTGGTCGACATCTGCGAGTGGCCCAGCAGTCGGCCCACCATCTCGAGAGAAGCGCCGCCGCTGACGAGCAGAGAGGCAAAGGTGTGGCGGAGGTCGTGGATACGCACATCGGGGATCTCTGCCTCGCGCTGCATTTGCCTCCAGAAACGGCGGATTTCCTTCACCGGCTGGCCCGGCGTGTCGCCGGGAAAGAGCCAGGGTGACCCCTTGGGGACGACCAGTTCGCGCTGCCGCACGATCGTGGCCACATCCTCGGAAATCGGAATGCGATGGATTTTCCTCTGCTTGGTGGCGGTGGCGGGCTTGGCCCAGCTACCATAATCGAGGTTGAAGTGTTCAAAGCGTGCCGTGCGGACTTCCCCAACGCGCGCGCCGGTCAGCATGCACATGCGAATGATCCCCGCCGCGCGCTGATCTTCGGCGTGATCGAGTGCAGTGGCGAGCCTGGCCAGCTCATCTGGGCTCAGGAAGCGCTCGCGGCTGTTCTCGATTCGCATGCGGAACCCTGCGGCGGGGTTGTCCTCTCGCCACTCCCAGCTGATGGCAAGATTGAACATCTTCCGCAGGAGCTGCCCGACCCGGTTGGCCCGGATCGGTGTCGGCTTCCAGCCCTGCAGCTTGCGCGCGCGGTTGTTGGGCTTGAGTTTCGACGGCCTTGGCCGCCCTTCGGCGACCTTGTTCAGAAAGCGCTCCACATCCTGCTTGGTGATTTCTGTCACCAGCCAGTTGCCCCATTCGGGTTCGACCATCTTGCGCAACATGGAAATCTGGTCCGAGGCGTTGCGCGGCGCGAGCCGGGGCAGATGCTCCTCGATATAGCGATCGATCATGTCACTGAACCTCGGCGCCGTGCGCTCGGTCGTGCGGATGGAAAGCGGGTCGATGCCTTCGTCGATCTGCCGCCGGATTTCCTTGGCCCGCTCGCGTGCGGCTGTCGTGGACCATTCCGGCCATGCGCCAAGCTTGTAACGCCGCTGCCGGCCGTAGATGCGGTAATCCATAGTGAACGCCTTGTTGCCGGATCTGTAGACGCGGATGGCAAATCCGGTGATCTCGCTGTCGAAGACCTGATAGTCCCGGCCTTTCACGGGCCCCAGGTCGCGCACTTCTTTTTCATTCAGTTTCAAACGGTTGCGCATTCAATATCGCCTCTTCTGGTCTCCAACATGAGGCGTAGATTCGCGCCTTGATCAAGTTAGACCACGGGGGAGGCTCCGGAATTTAGGAAGAACCCGGAACTCATAAGCGAGGATGAATTCCGGCAACTGGAGAAGGGAGCTGCTGCGTGTGGTGCGCTGGTGTTCGCCACCCTGACGAAAGGTTTCCGCGCCCCACGCAATACTGTCGCGAGAGGCAGCTATGCGGCTTTGCGGACGTTCGCACCGTCCACCCAGAGCACCTTCGCTGCTGCGACACCACCGATGTGCTGGGCGGAGAGCGGACGGTCGCTGCGCAAAGGATGGAGGTCAGCAATGCGGACGAAGTGTGAATTCGCTGCGGTTGCGCCAATGTCGGCTGTCAGTGCACGACGTCCTTCGGGAACAACTGGTGGAACGCCGCAGCTCCGGAACGCGAGAATGAAACCACACGGGTTTTCTGGTCCCGCTTGGCCCATCCTAGTTCTTCGAACCGGGTCAGGAATGCGCGACCGAGACTTCCGGCAAGATGCGAGCGGCGCTCACTCCAGTCCAGACACTCCCGGCAGAGCGGCGCGCGCGCCTTTCGAAGCTCACCCAGGTCGATCTCGAAGCCGGTTGCGAAGGCAGCTCCAGAATCTGTTAAAACCAAGTCTTCCCCCTCCAACACAAAATGCCCCTGCGCCATTAGGCTGTCGAACATCTGCGTGCCCATATCGCCGGCCAAATGGTTGTAGCAGACCCGTGCCTCACGCAGCTCCGCATCTTTCGGGCCAATGCGTTTGCGCAAGTGGCCCGACCCTGCCGCCAGACCCATCAGCCCTTCGAGAACATGGGCCACTTCGTCATTGGCAAGACTGAAATACTTGTGCCGCCCTTGTTTGCGCGGTCGGAGCAGACCGCCAGAATCCAGCTTGGAAAGATGTGAACTGGCTGTCTGTATCGTGACGCCGGCCTCTTCCGCCAGTTCGCTCACAGTTAGTGCCTTCCCGCTCATCAGAGCGGTCAGCATGTTCGCACGGGCAGGATCGCCGATCAACGAGGCGACATAGGCGATATCGGGTCCTTCTTTCATAGTTCGATTGTAGTCGAAGCATTCCGCGCTCGCAATCGTCTAGTTTGGCCAAGAAGCAACCGCGAAAGGTGCACCCATGCTGACATGCGTCATCCGCTACCACATCGACCCCACCAAGAAGGACCAGTTCGAGGAATACGCTCGCAACTGGGGTCAGGCAATTCCGCGTTGCGGGGCCGATCTGATCGGCTACTACGCCCCGCACGAAGGGTCATCGACCCTCGCCTACGGCATCTACAATGTGGCCAGCCTTGCGGACTATGAGGCCTATCGCGCCAGACTGGCCGACGACCCGCTCGGGCGAGAAAACTATGAGTTCGCCCAGAAGGAGAAGTTCCTGCTGCGCGAGGACAGGACGTTCCTGAAGCTCGCATCCGCGCCGCACGGTAACGCGACATGATTGCCGTGATCTTCGAAGTCGAACCGGCGGACGGACGAAAGCAAGATTACCTCGATATCGCGGCCGAGATGCGTCCGATGCTGGACGACGTCGAGGGCTTCATTTCCGTCGAACGGTTTCAGAGCCTGACCGATCCACGTAAAATCCTGTCGCTGTCGTTCTTCGAGGACGAGGCAGCGGTCGCGCGGTGGCGCACCCTGTCCGCGCATCGCGGTGCGCAGAAGAAAGGCCGAAGCGGCGTTTTTGATGACTACCGTTTGAGGATCGCCGGTGTGATCCGCGACTATGGCATGTTTAACCGCGATGAAGCCCCCACAGACAGCCGAAAGGAGCACGCATGATATCGCTCATTGCAACAGCTTGGCTTGCGCTGGCAACGGCGGCGATCTCGCCGGGACCAAATCTTATCGCGGTAGCCTCTCGTGGTCTTGGCTCCGGCAGGAACTCAGCGTTGATCGTTGCCGGTGGCTTGGCATGTGGCGCGTTTCTCTGGTCCTTCCTAACAGCCGTTGGTTTGGGCAGCCTTTTCGGCACCCACCCGCAACTCCTCAAAATACTGGGACTTTTCGGCGGGGCTTACCTTCTTTGGCTTGGCATCAAAGGCTGGCGCGCAGGGCTCACCGGCAAAGGTGGGCAGATCGAACCGAAATCCGGGCAAGGGCCGATGGGAGATTTCCTGCATGGTTTGACCGTTACCTCGACAAATCCAAAGGTCGCACTGCTCTGGGCATCGCTTTCGACATTCGTTGGTCCGGCGATTACCCAATGGTCCTATCTGATCCTCTTCACGATAGGCTCGGCCATCATCATATTCGTGATCTACGGAACCTATGGATGGCTCTTCTCGACCGGCAACGCGCGGGGGCTCTACCGCCGTTTCCAAAGAGCGAGCGAGGCCGTCTTCGGCACGCTGTTCGGTGGGCTGGGTGTCTTCATGATGAACAGGTCGTTTTAGGAAAGCTGCCGTTCGAGCATCGCGCAGCATCAAGCATTTTGGGCTCCAAGTGGACCTTCGTTGCAATGAAGTCGAACGGCAGCTCCGGGCCGAACACGATGCGCCGCCTGTGATGTGGCCCTTCACGCCGCGGTGGGCATGAATTTCGCTGAGGGGGCTCCGAGCAGTCATCGGGTATCTTATGTCAGGTGGCTAGGGGGCGATCCGCGGCACGCGAGCCGCGCCCCGTGACCACGATTGTGCGGGAAATGTCGTTCCGCTGCCAACATGGCCAGTCCAGGGGCCCGCCAGAGCTTGATCTTACGATCATGATCGCGCTGTTTTACGTCAACACCACGTCAACCACTGAACGACTGTTTGGGCACAGCGGAAACCGTATCAACGCACTCAATGTCGGTGGAAATCTGCGAATAGAGTTAGCGAGAACAAAGGCTTATCGTCTAAGCGACTGATTTCAAATAATAATTCTAAATCAGAGGGTTACGACTCATAACCTGAAGGCCGCAGGTTCAAATCCTGCCCCCGCAACCAGTTTTTACTACAAGATATCAATGGATTAGGCCAAGACAGAACGCCCCACGGGGCGTTTTTTGCGTTGCAATACGCTACATCACATTCCCCAAAGATTCCAAACCCTTACGATCACCCCCGATTCCTCCGTGCAACACCCATGCGACATGGGAATTGCCCGATGTTCGTGCGATGTTCCTTCGGTGATGCTCGATGTGATGCCGCCATGTTCTGCAAACGAGGCGCTGTACGAATCCGCAGTGCTCAACAGCCCCTCACCCTCTTCCCTCTTGGCTCGCCGTGGAATCCGGGCGCGTAAGTTTGCTTGAGCCAGGTTAGCAGGCTGTTGGCGTCGTCCAGTTCCACTTCATCCACGCGGTGACCCCTACCAGTACAAGGCCCTTTCCCGCCGATTGAGCACCACTGCAGATGCTCCGGTAGCGCTTGTGGGTTGTCGCCAAAGTACCAAGTTTCTGCGGGATCGAAGAGCAAAACGGGTCCGCTGAGATCTTGGTATAGGTGTCGATCGGTTGGATGATAACCGGGACGCAGCCGGTGGACATCTCCGTTCGGTGAAAGACCGTAAACTGCATCGTTGCGTCGTGGATATGCATGTGCTGCCACATACTCAGGTCATTCAACCACCTCTGCCACCCGCGCCGCGTAAGCCAGCATGTCGCGCGGAAAGGGTGACGGCGCAAAGGCCGCGATGAGATCGCCAACCTTCGCCGTGCGCCGAATGCTCGGTTTACAAGTGGCAAGAGACAGCAATCCGTGCTGTGCGCAGGGCGCCGTCCCGTTGTCGTCCGCAAGAACATACCTGTAGAAGCGGTCCATTTGACCTACACCTCATCTCGATTGCAGTGACAAGCGCCGAACCATGTCGGAAAGCCATGCATGTGCATCGTGACGGTCTCCAATGTCGCTGATGAATTCCTGCCCTCGAGCAACAATGTTCAGTTTGTCCTCTCCTTGCCATCGCTCTGGCTGGCCGTGGTAGGTGAGGCCTGCATGTCGCAGCCAAGTCGGTACCCGCCAGAGACTGACGGGACCACCCCGAACAGAAAGACGTAGGCTTTCATCGGCTCGCACCGCAAGATCCCCGCGACCGAGGTACATCGTATCGTTCGCGTTCCATGTTCCGAGAGTGTGGGGATGTCGCCTGGAGAAACCTGTGGGCTGATCACTCAGTGTCGGGTTTGCGCCAATCGGCCTCGCCTCGTCGACCTGTAGATAGCCAAAAATCCGGTGATGACGGTCCCTGCCGTCTGGCCCTGCAAACAGACCAAAGAACAGGAAAACGTCTCCGACCCCGACGTTGTTATTTGCAAGGTGACTCTGCGCAGCGCCCGTTTGGCCAAATGCGCAACGACCCCCTTCGAACATCGGATCATGATGGCACAGGCTTTTTGCAGAATACCGGCCCTTGGAGGCAGCGGTTACATAGTCGCCGAGGCCGAGATCTCCGTAACTAGTCTCTGACCGATGCTCTGTCGGAATAGGCAACGTGATTGGCCGACCATCAATGATCGGCGATGGCCCACCCCCAGACCCGCTGTCGAAGCCCTTTCTGCTGAATATGATCTTCATTTCGCGCTTCACAGTTCTCGCAGGCTGATCTTCTGCCAGTGTCTTTGAAGCGATGAGTCAATTCAACCGAAAGCTGTCATATCGCTTACGCCGCCACCGTTGCCACGCCATCGAGGCGCACCGCGACGCTGGTGATGCCATTCCCGGCCGCCTCGGTCGCTACGCCCACGAGAAAGCGTCCAGTGCCCGGCACGTTGATGTTCTTGGCCGTGTTGTCCCACGCCACGCGTGCACCGACCGTCAGAACCGCAGCGGTGGCTTTCGGGAGCTGATAAACGCCGGTGGTGGCCAGTTCGACTGGTTCGCTCGCGGCGGCCGCATAGGCGGCGATGCCGAAGATGTTGCCGATGATCGCCCCCTCGCCAGCGGCAATGCCGCCTGCGGGAGCAGCCACGGTGATGATGTCGCCTTTCTGAATATGGTTCTTCATGGTCACAGCCCTTTCGAGGATTGGATGCGGACCACGGCGATGCTGGCCGTGGTGCCGGTTGCTGTGACCCCCGATAACTTCTCCAACTGATGCTAGAGTCCGGCCCAACGGAAGGACCGGACATGAAGAGATCGAAGTTCACGGAAGAGCAGATCATTGCGATCCTGCGGGAGCAGGAAGCGGGAGCGAAGACGGCCGAGGTTTGCCGCCGGCACGGGATCAGCGGCGCGACGTTTTATGCCTGGAAGGCGAAGTTCGGCGGCATGGAGCCATCGGAGGCGAAGCGGCTGAAGGCGCTCGAGGACGAGAACGCGAAGCTGAAGCGGCTCCTGGCGGAAGTGATGCTCGACAACACCGCGCTGAAGGACCTGCTTTCAAAAAAATGGTGACGCCCGCCGCCAGGCGCGAGGCCGTCGCCCATCTCGAGGAGAGCTACGAGATGAGCGAGCGGCGGGCGTGTTCCGTGATCGGGGCGGACAGGTCGTCGGTGCGGTATCGGCATCGCCGGCCGGACGACACCGAACTGCGCGAGGAGTTGCGCAAGGCCGCCGAGACGCACCGGCGGTTCGGCTATCGCCGCCTGCACGTGGTCCTGCGCCGCGACGGCCATGTGCTGAACCGCAAGCGGACACAGCGGCTCTACCGCGAGGAGGGTCTGGCCGTCCGGCGATGACGCGGCCGCAAGCGTGCCCTCGGCACAAGGGCGCCGCTGGTGACCGCGGCCGTGGCGAATGCCCGCTGGTCGGTCGATTTCGTCCAGGACCAGCTCGCCGATGGGCGCCGCTTCCGGATCCTGAACGTGATCGACGATGTCACCAAGGAATCTCTCGCGGCCGTGGTCGACACCTCGATCTCGGGCCCACGGGTTGCACGGGAACTGACGGCGCTGATCGAGCAGCGCGGCAGACCGGGCGTGATCGTCAGTGACAACGGGACAGAGTTCACCTCGAACGCGGTCCTGGAATGGGCCGGAAAGATGCAGGTCAAGTGACACTACATCGCCCCTGGCAAGCCCATGCAGAACGGAAATTGCGAGGCCTTCAATGGCCGGATGCGCGACGAGCTCCTGAACGAGACCCTGTTCTTCGGCATCGACCATGCCCGCGCGGCCGTCGCGGACTGGGTCCACACCTACAATACCGAGCGCCCTCACTCGGCCCTCGGTTACCAGGCCCCGGCGGTCTTTGCCGCCCAACTCACCGTAATGGGCGATCAGCTTCGCGCAATCGAAACGGTGCGCAGATCGCCCATTGCTCCCTCGGCGCAACCGCGCCAAATTCAACCGCCGACTCTGGCTTCAGCCGAATGAATGTCGGGGGTCACAGCAAGACCCGTGTGCTCTTGGCGCAAGCGAGCTAGTTCAGGGACCCACGTCTTCAGATTCTTCACGTTCTCCTTTGCTCTAGCCTCATCTGACACAAGCTTTTGGATGAACGGCATATCGAGCCAAATGCCGTGTTGCAGCAGTTCCTGCTTTTTCTGATCGATTTGGTTGGAGGTCTGGCTTTCCTTTGCTTGCCAGGCTGCGACTTGCACTTTGAGCTGTGCTATGAAGTCGGTCGTTGCCTTGTTCAACGTAGACGTCGAACCGGTCACTACCCCTGCGAACGCTCCTGTATCAACTTTGATCTTGGTTGCCTCAGGGGCGCCTACTTCGATAACGCTATCATCCAGTGTGGATTGAATGCCGTTTGTGATTTCGACAATGACCTCGTCACTTACTGCGCCCATGAGCCTTCCGAGAGAACCTACGATGGCCGCCCGTGCCCGCTTTTCACTTTCAAGCTGTTGCTGAAGCTTGATTATCTCTTCGCCCCGATCTTCGCGCAGACGCAGAAGCTGATCGCTCTTCAGTTTGAGCTCTCTCTCAAAGTCAGGAATCTTGCCCACGTTTGCTGCCGCCTCTGCAATCTTTGGGGCAATATCTATCAGCGCTTCTCTGACCTTGTCCTCCTCTTCAATCTTCTGTTCGGCCTGAATCAAGCGGTCAAGAAAGGTAAGCAGGGCTAGCGGATCGTCCTGCACACGCTTGCTAATCTCGTTAGTCGCTCCCTGCCGATAACATTCAATTGGGAAAATGGCAGCGCCACTGACAGGATCGTCAAGGTTTTCAATGCCGCCATACTTGCTGCGTGCTAGATTGTGCAAATGACCCGTTTCGTCCAAATAGCTAAGTGAGATGATAATCGGCCAAACATCACTGTCGATTACGATTACGTCTTCAGAGGACGATCCTCCAATAAGGCAAACGCTCTCGGACGCAGTTGACTTTCCACTTCCTCGTCCACCTATTATGCAGGTTAGATTGGGACTGAAGTTGACGGCCTGACCATCCATAAACCCGCCCTGAAATACAACGCCCTTCGCGGAGGGCACAATGTTTGGCAGCCCTTTCTCTATTCGAACGCGAGTATCGGCCGTCCGGAGCGCCAGACGAAGGCCCTCGAAAGTCGGAGCTTCCATTTTGTAGCGTGTAATACGCTGGTCCCTATTTGCGTTCCGACCTACGGCCGCAATGGTGTGCGCATCGCTGTTTAGAATACGGGCCAAGTACTGGCCCGAACCCAGTTTAAGGCGACGGTTTCGTTCTGTGACTACCCGAAGCCGGTCAGGGTCAACATCCAAGGCATCATATCGCACTGGGCAATCTTGCCTCGTTACCTCAATAGCTTCAAGTGCACCGTGGCATAGGATATCCAACTTCGCTGGCGTAAAGCGTGGGAGATTCGCCTCAAATGCGCCCGGCAACTCCATGTGGGCAAGGACCCCAAAGCCACCTTCGTTGCCGATAAGCTCGAAGCACTGTAGCGCGCCAGTTTGGCATCGGCAATCAGGTGTCCTGCGGTCTGCAATCTGCAAACGATTGTATGAGCGCTCAAGAGAGTCAGGGGCAACCCCGGCAGCCAGGGCGCTATAGTCGCAGCGACGATTGGGCCAAGGAGGCTCGTCCAGCCGACGGCGGCCATCTTGCGGGTAGGGCGAAGGCTAGGTTGATTGATCAGGTTCATGATGGTGTCTCCTTTGGTGGGTTTCAGGCCCGGTTGATCCAGTTGCGCACGACGAAGCCCGGGCAGGCTTTGGCGGCGTGGTCGTTGTGACCGGTAATGCGGGTAATGGCGGTTTCGGCGCGGATGGCGTCGATCAGGCCGCGCAGGGCCCGATCCTGGGCGGCTGTGAAGTTCCGCTCGAAGGGATCGGTGGCGGCTGATCCGGACCCGCCGATCAGGCAAATATGGATCACGCCGCGATTGTGGCCTTCAACCCCGGCACCGATTTCGGTCTCTGCGCGGCCGGGCAGGATCGCACCGTCGCGATCGATCAGGTGGTGATAGCCGATCTTGCGCCAGCCGCGGTCCTCGCGATGCCAGCGGTCGATTTCCTTGCGCTTGGCGGCCAGGGGCTGGCCCCGCATCCAGTCTGGGTGGGTTGCGGCGCAGTGGATGACGATCTCGTCCACGGGATAGGGTGCGCTCCCCTGGAAGATCATCGGCCCGGCTGGCACAGTTGCGGCAGGCTTCAGGTTGCGGATCGCGCCACCCTCGGCAGAAACGGCCTTCAAGGCGGCGTCAGTGCGGGGGCCGAAGAGGCCGTCGATCGCGCCGGTGTAGTAGCCCAGGCGCGTCAGCGCCATTTGCAGGGCCTTTAGCGCCTCGATCTGGTCGGTCATGGGTGTGGTCCTTTCGGGCAAAGAAAAGCCCCGCCGGAAGGGCGGGGCGCGGGGCGGTTTGGGCGGGGTTCAACCGGCGGCAGGCGGGTCAGGCGTAGGACTCTGCGCCTCCTGGGCGGCGGCCAGTTCGGCGGCGATAAGGGCACAGCGTTCGGAGAGAATTGCGATCTGCTGGCGCAGTTCGGCGAGATAGGCGGATGAGGCGGCAGGCGACATCGGGGCTCCTTTTGGTGTCAGAAATCGCTTTCGAGGTAGAGGCCGGTGCATTCGAACGCGACGGCCGCAGCGGTGGCGCCATTGTTCAGGAAGAGGCGCGGGGCGAGAAAGGTCGCGGCCTGAGGCAGATCGGTTGTCACTTCCTGTTCGAAAGCTGCGCCTGTCAACTCGTTCACCGCGCGCAGCCAGATCGAGGTTCTTCGATCACGGCGATGGCGCGCAAGGCCTCGGCCACATCGCGGATTTGCTCGGGGCGGATCATGGCCAGATCGTCCAGTTGCCGTTCGAGCATCGCGACGCGGGTGTTGATAATCCCGGCCCACCAGATTGCGGCCCCGCCTTGGGCGGAAAGGGCGAGGGCCAATGAAACGTACGCGACGTAGCCCATGGTGTTACGGTCTTTGGGAGGGGTCATCGGCGCACCTCGATCAGGGGAATGGGGGGAATGGAACCGGTGCGTTCGATGTCGAGCGTGACGGGCAATTCGTCGGTGTCGAAGCGCACTGGCACGTCAAATTCGAACCCGGCCCGGATCACGGCGCCGGTAGTGGGCGCTGCGACAAAGGTGACGATCCCGGTCGTAGTGTTAACCGACCAGCCGGACCCTTGCGCCACCCCGTTCAGCGAAACCGTCACAGTTCCCGCAACGGGCTTGATGATCGTTCGCGCCCAGGATTGCGCGCCGGAGGCATAGGTCTTGGTCAGAGCAAAGGTCGTGGCCGATCCGTTGCCCGTGCCGATGACTTGGTCGGTGGCATTGGGCACCGCCGAGGGCAGGCAGGATTTGTAATCGGACCAATCCTTGAACCTGAAGGCATGCAGCCGACCGTTACGGGCCTCGAAGAAGGCGACGACCGCCGCCAGATCGTCGGCCCGGCGCACGCCATAGGAGACGTCATAGCGGCGGCGCGAGTTCGCCCAGGAGGCGTTGCGTTCCTCGTCGCCCGAGGCCAGTTCGACGATGCGTGTGCGCCGTTCTGGCCCGCCCTTCGCGCCCCGGCTGATCCCGTCCGGAAACCTGATCTCGTGAAACGCCATTCAGCTGCTCCTTCGGCCATAGGCCACGGCCCGGGCGATGTCGGAGGCCACTTGCGCGCGGGAAGCGCGGAAGCTCTCGGCATCGCGGGCATAGATGTTGACGGTGGTTCCCGCCCCGCCTTCCCAGGCGCGGGTCTCGGCACGGTTCAGGACGCGTTCGCCGCGCAGAAGGACGGCCGCATATTCGTCGGAGCCGAGCCCCATGCCGCCGCCATTGTGGAACCGCGGGGCGGTGGCGAGGGCCGCGGCGGGGATCATCATGCTGGTGGGCCCGGGTACGCGGCCGCCGGAATGATAGACCCCGGCGGAGATCGATCCGCCTCCAATGCCCCCACCGATCCCGCCCAGAACCCCGCCCAGCGCGGAGGCGAGGGGGCCGAAGACAAAGCGGCGGAAGGCGATCTTTGCGAGGTCGGCGATGATCGAGGTCGCAAGGCTGGAGAAATCCAGCTTCCCCGTCCGGACGAACTCCGCGACGGCCTCTTCGCCCGCCCGAAAAGCGCTGGTGATCGCCTCGCCGACGCTGCCGCCCCAGTTCGCGGCCTCACTGGCATAGGTCGAGAGCGCCTCGCTGACCGCCGCCCAACCGGTTGCCGCGACATCTGCCGCGGCAGCCACTTCCTCGGCCGTTTGCAAGGGTCCACCGCCTCCACCCGCGCCGCCTTCGGCCGGAGCGTCGGGCGTGATCGAAATTTGCAGCGCCCGATCGCGGACGTCGTTGAAGTATTCCGAGAGGGGCGAGCCTGAGACGATGCCGCGGATTTGCGCCGCCAAGGCCGCCCGGCGTTCGGCATCCCGCGCAGCGTAAGGGTTGGCGACGCTATCGATCCGAAACGTCGCCGGGTCCAGTGTGGACAGCGCCGGATCAAGCCCCACCACTTCCAGCGCGGCGTTTGCCGCCTCGGCCAAGGCATTGATCCCGGCCAGCGCCTTCTCGATCATCCAGTTGGCCGCATCGATCACCGCGTTCGCGGCACCAACCGCGAGGGCCCCGACGGCATCGGGCACCCCCTGAAACGCATAGGTGGCGCCCGCGGCTGCGACCTTGAAGGCGTTGATGACGAGGTCGCCCATCCAGATGACGCCATCGACGATCCGCTCCCAGGCCCAATCGGCCCAGGCGACGGCATTGTCCCACCAGCCGCGGATCGTATCGAAGACGGGCTTGCCGATCTGGTAGACGTTCTCCGCAAAGACCTGCCAGGCGGCCCGGGCCACGTCCGTGAAGCTGACCTGTGCGCCGGTGGTCTCGTTGATCTCGTTCCTCATTCCCGCGATCGCCGCCGAGCCAAGTGCTACGGCAGCCGTCACCAGCGGGAAGCGCCCGGCGACTTGCAGCACCCCTTGGCCGAGGGTTCGTGCCATGCCGCCCAGATCGCGGAAGACCGCCCCGACCCCGCCATTCCCGAACCCATAGATCTGGGAAATCTGGCTGCCCTGCTGCGCCATGACCATGAAGGGATTCATGCCGCCCGCGAGCGACACCCCGATGTCCTGAAGCTGGAAGGAGAGGTTCGCCATTCGGTGGCTGGCGTTGCGGGTGGCATTACTCATGCCCCCCCCCGAGCGCCGTGGTGCGACCCTTGATCGCCGCGATGCTGGCCAGCGTTGCCTGCCGTTCGCGGGCAATCGCGGCCGTCATCTCTTCGGCCGAAATCGCCCCCACGCGATGGGCCTGCCGGATCTCGGTCAGGGTCGATCGATACTCCCGCACCACCGCGAAACGCGGGTTGTGCTTGGCGCGCAGATCATCAAGCGCCCGGCCATAAGCCGCAACATCTGCCGCATCGCGTGCCATGCCGCCCGAGACGCCGGTCGAGCGGTTGACCGTGTTCATAACCGAGCCCGACACGGCGCCTGCCTGGCGAAGGGCTGTCGCAGCCCGGGCCGCCCGATCTGCAAGGTCCTGCATCTGGCGCATGGCCTCGCCCGCAGAGACCCCAGCCGCGTTGAGCCCCGCCGCCGCCCTTGGGCCCGCCGCCGCGATGAGCGTCAGCGCGCGGGCGCCTTCCTGGCCGATGCCGACCAGTTCAGCCTTTAGCGCCTGCCCACCGGTCGCGACAAGGCGCACCGAGACCCGGCGTTCAGATCGCGTCGTCATGGTTCTGGGCTCTCACTTGGGCGTTGATGCCGCGCACGGCGAAGGGTTCGATCAGAGGCAGGAGCGCGGCCGCGATCAGCCGGTTCAGGCCCAGCGCCTCGGCCATGGCCAAGGCGGCCGTCATGTCCCAGCCCACCACACCGCCGGGGATGGCGCGGAACTGGCCGCGGAGGGACTGGGCCAGTTCCCAGACTTGCCAGGCTTCAAGCGTGCGGGGGCGGTGCAGATCAGCGGGGCAGGCCGGGCAGGGCTTTACGCATCCGGCGCAGTAGCCTTCGCCCCCACCGAAGTGCCATTCGGCAAGAGCGCGGAGGCGTTTCCCTCATCGGCGAGGATCAGGCCCTTGGCGACATAGTCGGTCTGAAAGCGCTGGAAGAGCGGGAAGAGATCCAGCAGTGCGGCCACGGCCTCGGGCGTCGGCGGCACTGGATAGCCCTCGGCATTGCCGACGCCCTCCCAATCAAGGATGGCCAGCGAACCGATCGCTTTCGCCAAGGCGACGGCCACCTGATCGGCTGGGGCATCTTCAGGCAGGCTGGCGACTTGCGCATCGCTGCGCGCCGCGCCGATCAGGGCGGAGGTCAGGGGAGCAAGGCGCAGGCGCACCCCGCCACCGAGGTCGAGCCAAGCGGGTTCGGGGGAAAGGTTCAGGCGGATCATGGGAGGGCTCCGGGTTGAGGGATCAATAGGACGTCGTCGTGTTGACAAGGACGGCAGTGCACATGCGGGCGGGGGAGGTGGCCCGCGCCGCTTGCCATTCGAAGGTCGCCTGCACGCCCTGCGGCCCGTTGATCGGGATGCGCGGGCGCGGCAGATAGGCGGCGTGCACGGTGAAGGTGAGCGAGGCGTTTGCCCCGAGGCTCCAGGCGAATACCAGTTCGCAGGGATCACCGGCGATCGCCTGGTTCACCAAGATCAGGTCGGCGAACCGCGCCTCGATCGATCCAGTGAGGGCGGCCATCGATGGGTCCAACCCCTCAAGGAGGCCGTCGTTGCGGATCGTCTCGATCCGGTCGAGGTTGTTCGCATAGGACACCTGCGCGGAGACGATATTGCCCAGCGCCGCGCCGTTCCGCGTGATCGACCCCTGGAAGTCGCCAAAGCGCTGCAAGGGCAGGGTGGCATCGATGAGGGTTCCGGCGGCGGTCGCGGCCGCAACCGTCTCGCCCCGGCCGATCAGGCCGACGGTGGCCGTCAAGAGCCCCGAGCGCTGCGATTGCCACTGGATGCGATCGGCGACGAGGCCGGAATACATCGCGAACCGCGGCACATCGGGCATTTGCGTCTCGATCGCCATGCTGGGCAGGGTGAAGCCGCCCGACTGAAACGTGTGCGTCCGCGGCGTGGTGCCGGTCGTCACCGGCTGGCCGAAGATCGCCTTCAGCCAGAAGCCAAGGTTCTCGGCATCCATCGGAATGACGACATCGCCGTCGACATTCACCGCATCGCGGATCGGCGCTTGCGGATCGCGGCCGTAACCGAGGAGTTCCGGCGAAAGGAGGCCCTGTTCGGAGCCGAGCGTCGTCGTGGCAAAGGGCATCCGGCGACAGCCGCTGGCGGGCGGCGTGCCGTAAACGGATTCAAAGGCGAACGCGACTTGCGTCCGCGCGCCAGGCTGGCGGGCCATGTGTCAGTCCTTTCGGGAGGGTGTCAGGTCAGAGAAGCGGGTCGGTCGTGGCGTAGGCGATGATCACCGGGATCACTGCCGCCTTCAGACCCTCGTTGCCGTCAATCGCCAGCAGCACCGGTTCCGGCGCCTCGGGCGTGATGTAGTCGCAAAAGCCGCCCAGCGTCCGGTCGGCAGCCAGCGCCGAGCCGATCGCAAGGCGCAGAGCGTCGAAGGCGGCATCACGGGCGGCGGGATTCCCGTCCACCACCACTTCGATCTCGGCCCGGTGTTCGTAGTAGTAGCCGGGCGGGGAAAGCCACACCTCCGGCGGCCCCGGATCGCCATCGCGCAGGATCACCACCCCGGCCGCAGGCACCTTCTCGGGCAGGATCGCGTTACGCAGCACCTTGGCCCCCAACGGCATGGCGCCGGACAATAGGCTATGGAGCGACACGAGCAAGCGCTCGGCCGTGGATTGCGTGGGCATTGGCGGCTTCCGATCGGTCTCTTGGGCCAGAGGGCCTTGCGCGTGGCCTTTTCTTGTCGCTTGGACAACTCAGCGCTTGACGGCTAGGTTCGCACGTGATGGTTCAACTGCTTGTATGGGATAGCGAATGCAAGTTTTCGATCTGCCTCCGGCCATTGCCGACTTGGTTGCCGCCCGAAACCGTGTCCGCGAATACTACAAAGAGCTTCTCGCCCGCGGCGGCCACGAGGTCAGTCTCGATTACACGCTGGACGGAAACCTTGTGCGCGATATCGGAGAGGCGCTGGCGGTCGAGCTTCTCGGGATCAAGCTGGTGAGCAACAAGTCGCATCCAGGCATTGACGGTCGCAGCCCTTGCGGAAAGACGGTGCAGGTTAAAGCGACCGGCCGCGGTTTGGGGCCAGCATTTCGCCCGGTGGAAACCCGGGCAGATCATCTTCTGATCTTCGATCTCGATTTCGACCGCTGCAAGGGCACCGTCTTCTACAACGGGCCCGAGCATCCGGTGATCGCGACGTTGCCCGCATCGTGGGTCGGCCAGCGCCTCATTTCCAGATCCCGGCTTCTTGCATTGAACCAGGCGCTCAGCGACGAAGACCGATTGCCGGTGATTGGGCTTCAGATGCCAGATTAGGGTTCGTCGCGGCGCGGTGCGGCAAGCCTCACATCGGTCTTGCCGAAATCTTCCCCGACGAAAAGAAGGGGGCAGTTTCGTTCCGCCGCCAGTCCATAGGCAAAGCAATCACCGAAGTTCAACCCGGCCGGATGGATGCCCTTTCCCCAAGTCCGATAGGCGGCCGCTACGGCATCGGCCCCTGACTGTGTCACGGCGACAACTTCAATTCCCAGCCCTTCGATCAGCTGCTGCATTTCGGCGCCCACCGAGCGGCGATCGGCGACGATCATGGCCTCGGCGAGCGTTCCCGCCGAAATGCACAGGGCTTCCGCTCCATCGAGGGCCTGCATCACGATGTCGGCGTCGGGCTCGCCCAGAAGGATTGCCATCAAGGCAGAGGTATCAACGGCGATCACTTCGGCAGGCCATCGTCATCATAGAGGAAATCCTGGCTGCGGGCGGCACTCGCCCCAGCCGCGATCTTTGCCATTGCGCTGCGCTGGGCAGCCTCCATGACCGCGCGGCGGCGATCGCGTGTCACCGCAGGGACGACGGGAACCAGCCTGACGGCAGCTTTGCCATGCCGTGTCAGCACAACTTCATCTCCCGCCTCGGCGCGGCGCACGAGTTCGGTCAGATGGCCCTTGGCCTCGGTGATGGAAATCTGCATGGAAGCCTCCAGTGATGGGGGTAATATGGACTATCATATGGTCCAAATCAAGCCGTCACCCCTTCCACGCCCCCAGGATCGCCCCGGGCAGCCGCGCCGTCGCTTCCCGCGCCAACCCATCGAGGTCCAGCTTTTTCGGCATCTTCACCTGCCGCAACAGCAGGAACACCGGCACGGTTTGCGCCCCGGTCAAAACCCCATCGCGCCGCCGCCGACCGCCTTTTGCCGCCGCAAGCCCGCGGCTGTTCAGCCGCGCATCATCGGCAACCAGCAGGCTTGGTCCATTGCGGCGATAGACGAAGCGCAGGCGCATGCCGGTGCGTTGTTCCCAGCGCCAGGGTGTGATCCGTTGGCGGCCGAGGCCGGTGAGGCCCGCAGCGGGCAGAGGGATCGCCAGCCAGAGGCCATCTTTGCCGCGGATCAGCACGCCGCCGTCGAAGGCGTGCAAGATGTCGGGGGCCTTGGTCCAGACGAGGCTGGCGGCGCGAAGGGACGTGCCCGATCGCGGAAAGTCGGCTTGACGGACGGAGTTGGCGAGGCGCGACCCAAGCCCCGATGCTCGAACCTGCCCGCGCCAGTCGTCGCGCAGGTCTCGCCCAACGGCAAAGACGCCGCGGGTTACGGCGGCCTCGGCCCCTTGCAGGATCTCGGTGGCGACCGCGGTCTGATCGCCTTCGATGCTGGCGCCGATCTTCATACCTCGCGCGCCTCGGCTTTCCAGACGTGGCGCAGGGCATCGCGCAGGGGTTCGCCCCGCACTTCGTAGATCACGCCCGCGATCTCGAGCGTGTCGCCCGGGGCAAGGGTGCCCAGCGCGGCGCATTCGACATCGATGATCACGCTGTCGGTGACAAACCGGCCTTCGCCAAAATCCGTCACCGCATCCGGCCGCCGCAGCATGACGTGGACAGCGACCGGCACGCCAGGGGGAAGTCGCTGGTCGAATGCAGTCCCGAGCGGCCGATCAGGGCTTCGGTCGCGAGTTCCATCTTCGACATGCCGCGCGTGGCGATCCCGCGCCGGTCAAGCGCGTGGCGGGCCAGTTCGAGGAGGGTCAGGCCGCGGAACTCCCGCGCCCGGTCGGTCAGTTGGGCCCGGCCCGGGTTATGGCGGTGCAGAAGCGCTTCGGACATGGCGTCGCGATAGGCAGCATCTGCCGCCCCGGTGCCGCGGGCCGTCGCGGCCACAGGCTCCGATCCCCGGGCCACCGGTGCATCGGCCTCGGCCAGCTTGTCGAGGATCGCCGCCCGGGCGGGATCGTGCGAGAGTCCGCGGCGGATCAGATCGGCGGCGAAGCCCGCGCCCAGCGCGTGGCGTTCGCAGAGCGCCAGCACCTCGGCGGCAGCCCGACTGCGGCGACGCCGCCATCCGGATCTGCTTGACGATGACGGTGCTGTTCGGGATGGCGCTCGGGTGGACGACCGGGTTCGTCGAGAGCCCGCTACGGCCGATCAGCCTTGAACGGGCAGTGCCCGACTTCAGCACACTACCCAGCCGTCAGGACACGGCGAAGGTGGACATCCCCTAGCGCGGGTCGGACGGCCCGCCGCATCCGTTGATCTCGCCATCCGGACGGCGGGCAGGTGCCGGCAGTGACTGGACTTGCGCCGCACGGCGGGCGAAAGTCGGCCTCCTGGCAGTACCCTCGGAGGGATGGCTTACCTGGCGTCGAAACGGTCTGCCGGATCTTCCGGATTTGACCAGTGATAGACGGCACGCATGGCCTCGAGCAGGCCCTCCCGTGCTCGCGGGGGGGCCGCGGGCTCTGCCACCAGCGCCTTGTGCCATTGACCGACCACGTCCGTCGGCGACACGCCATATCGGCGCTGGAAGGACCGGCTCAACTCCGCGGTAGAGGGAAACCCCGAGGCATCGGCGACCGCCCCGACGACACCCCGTTGCGGCGCGCTCATGGACAGGGTTCGGTATGCGCGGTCCAGCCGGCGCTCGCGGATGTATGCTTCGAGACCGCCCAGGGGCGCGAAGTCGCGAAAGATGGTGGCGCGCGATGCGCCGACCACGCCGAGCACGTCGTCGGGCTTCAGGCCGGGATCATGGAGGTTCGCCTCGATGTACCGCCTTGCCGCATCGAGCCGCACCGAGCGGATGCCTTCTCCTCCGAGACGGGAAAGGCGCCAATCAAGCAGCGCCCTCACGAGGCCGGCATATGCCCCGGCAACGCCGGCCGCGTCGCCGACCGTCAGGCTGGGCAACTGCTCGAAGAGCGCCGCCGTGCTGCGGGCCAGGAAGCCGCCATCGGCGCTTTCGGCGGCAAGGCGGATGTAGGCGGGGGCACCGGGGCGATACTCGAGAAGCGAGTGAGGAATGAAGACGGTCCGGTTGCGCCCGGCCGCCATCTGCTGCCGGTACGGACGGGACTGGTCGATCAGGTGGACGGCACGCGGCTCGAGCGGTTCGCTGGCGTCGGGGCCGAACAGGACGCCGCCCGGCTGCTCGAAGATCTGGAGCTTGAGATAGTTGCCGGGGTTGGAGGCAAGGTGCCGGGCCTCGCGCAGGAGCGTGTGGCCATCTCCGGCGTTCGCCGCGAAGAGGAGAGGCCCCACGAACCAGATGTCGGTGTGAAACCAGTGATCCGCCCGGTCGCGCGACAGGCCCAGGTCGTAGGTCCGGCGGACTACCTCGCGCCCGAAATCGACGGCATCGGCCTGTCTCCAGCCGCGGGTATCGTAGAGGAAGTGCGGAACAGGCGCCTCCAGACCCTTCCCGCGGAACTGCTCTGTCATCGTATACCTCGGGCACTCACGGGGGGAGTCGTCCGGCCACCGGCGCTCAATGCCTGTATAGCCCCTCGTCGTGAGACGCTGCCACAAAGAAACTTGAGACGCGCGCCTAACGACACGCCGCCGCGTAAGGGGGATATTCCCCCCTGCCCGCCATGATTCCCCCGTGGTGCCGGTGTCGGTACCGCGGTGACTGGAGGGCAGCGAAACATCGGCAATCCGCCGCTTTGGTGGGGGTTGCCCCGGTTGCCGCGCAGGTGACCACGTATCGCTGATCGTGCTGTCGTGCTGCACGCGAGCGGCCCGACAGCACGATGTTTCCGTTTTCGCCGGGTCCACCGGCGCACGCGGGGTTGATGCGCCGGGCGTGCCGGGCGTCCGGAAGGATGCACCGCGCACCGCCGGTGACGCGAAGGACTTTGAGAGTGAGGAGAAGGTGATGAAGACTGCACGGACACTTGCCGCATCGCTGGCGATCGCGCTCGGGACGGCCGCAGGCCCCGTGGCCGCCGGCCCGGATGCGGAGGCGATTGCGGGCGCCCTTACCTTGCTGGGGATCGCCGCTCTGTCGCACAACGAGCACCACTATCGCGACGGTCAGGGCCCGAGCGATGCCAAGTCCACGGCCGACTTCGAGCGCGGCTATCGCGACGCTCTGCACGGCCACGACTACGACGCGTCGCGGGCGAGTGCCGCCTACTCGCAGGGCTACGACGCGGGCCATCAGGAGCGGGCGAACCGCACCCCGCACCGCGGGCGCACCGAGGCGCAGGAGGTTCCGAGCTTCGCGCTGGCCTCTTGCGCCGACATCGTTGCGGGCAACCACAACGTCGACGTGCACCACGTGCACGTCACGCGCACCGTCGTGCGCGGCCCGAACGACTACCTCGTCGAGACCGCGGTGGGCCACAAGTACATGACCTGCGCGATGGGCGACAACGGCCGGGTCGCCGACGTCTGGGCCGGCCGGATCCAGTAGCGCAAGATCCTGCAGCCCTGCCCGGGAACGGCAGGACCGTTCCGGGGCAGGGCCGTGCGGGAAGCGAGTCCCCTTGCTGGCGGACACAGCGATTACCCGAGGATTGGACATGGCGATAGGACGAGTAGCAGGCGCACTGATCGTCGGGCTTTTCTGCCTGATGCAAGGGAATCCTGCCGGGGCGCAGACCCTGGAGGACAGGGGATATCGGGTCGAGTTTCAGCGGGGGCAGAGTTCGGCAACGATCCAGGACAGGGTGACCGGCGCCGAACGCGTGATCTATCGCCTGACGGCCAGTGCCGGCCAGACGCTCGAGGTCAAGCTGTCCTCCAACACGCGCCTCGTCGAGTTCCTTCTCTACGGACCAAGTGCATGGCCGAACGGCCGTCCTCTGGCGACCAGCAGCATCGTCGGCGCCCTGGTGCCCGAACTGAACCGGTACGTGGGCCGCATCTCGGCCAGCGGGGACTACCGGATCGTCATCCGCCACCTGCGGGAAGTGCCATCGACCGGCCTCCAGTCCGCCTTCCGGCTGGACCTCGCGATCACCGGCGCGGCCGACGGCGGCGTGACGACGCAGCTGCCCGGCGACACGCCTGTGGGCGGCGAGCCCGCCTACTGGCGGGTCACCGGCCTGCCGAGCGGCGACAGGCTGAACATGCGCTCTGGCCCCGGAACATCGTACGGGATCGTGGACCAGCTTGCCCAGGGCGAGGTCGTCCGCAACAGGGGCTGCACGACCGTGGCGGGGACGCGGTGGTGCCAGGTCTCCCGGGAGAACGGCGCGCGCGCGACCGGCTGGGTCTCGGCGCGCTATCTGGTCGCGTCTTCGGCGCCGACCCCGGGCCCCGGCGAGGGCGCCACGCAACTGCCCGGCGACGCGACGGTCGGCGGGACCGTGTTCAACGCCACGGGCAATCTGCCTTGCCTGATCGGTAATCGCGAGCGGCAGTGCCGCTTCGGCGTGGTCCGCCGCGGGAACGGCAACGCCTCGCTCTACGTCAACCTGCCGAGCGGCATCCAGCGCCGGATCGAGTTCGAGGGCGGCCGCGCCGTCTCGTCGAACGCGCAGGGCGGCGTCCATGCCGAGTTCACCGGCCGCGGCTCGTCCATCGTCTACATCGGGACGACCGAACGCTTCACCGTCATGGACGCCATCCTGTTCGGCGGCTGACCGACCTGACGTACCTTCGAAAACAATGGAGAGACCCATGAAGGCCCTTACCACCGCAGTTGCCCTGACCCTTGCAGCGGCCCTGCCCGCCGCCGCGAATGTCAGCTATCCGATCTTCGCCGCCGAATGTGCAGGCGGGGTCAACCAGGGCGGCTACAACATCGACACCGACGACCGCGGCCACCTGTGGATCAACGGCCACAAGGTGAACATCGAGCAGGTCGCCCCGAGTGCCTGGCAGGGCGGGTATCACGGCGTGGTCTTCGATATCTCCACGGGCCCGGAGGGTCTGCTGGTTGCCTTTACCGGCCGCCACGGCGTGAACGGTTTCTGCGAGATCATGTCGCAGCAGTAACCGACCTTCCCACAGCCTGAACAGGAGATGTCCATGCACCTTCGCCCCGCAATCCTTGCCGCCCTGCTTTCCGCCGCGGCGGCGGTCCTTCCCGCCGCCGCACAGGACCCGGACATGCGGACGATGGATATCCGCTTCGACGCCGGCGCCACCGAGACGACCATCACCGACAGCATCACGGGCCGGGAATACGTCGTCTACAAGGTCGGCGCCGAGGCCGGGCAGCGCATGGACATCCGCCTCATCACCGACAGCACGTCGACCTATTTCAACGTCTACGAACCGGGCCGCGGGCCCGGGGATCAGGCGCTCGCGGTCAGCGAAATGACCGGCACCCTGGTGCCCGAGATCAACAGCTTCTCGGCCGAACTGACGACCTCGGGCATCTACTCGATCTCGGTCTATCTCTACCGCAATGCGGCGCGCAGGGGCGAGTCGTCGGAATACACGCTCGCCGTCTCGATCACCGGCGAGACCGGCGAGGCCGTCGAGGGCGACTATGCCGACGGCCTTCAGGGCGGCCCGGACTTCTGGCGCGTGCAGGCCGACGGCGGGCTCAAGCTGCATGACGCGCCCTCGACCGGATCGCCGGTGCTCACCGTGCTGCCGAACGGGCTCGAGGTGCGCAACCTCGGTTGCCGCATGGCCGAGGGCCGCACCTGGTGCAACATCGCGACGCTGTCCGAACCTGCCTTCAGCGGCTGGGCCGCGGCCGACTTCCTCTTCGAAAGCTCGGGCGAGACCGCGACGCAGCTTCCCGACACGGCTCCGGTCCAGCAGGGCGAAGAAGACGCGCTGGTGCCGGGGACGGAGTTCCACGCCACGGGCATGGTCGAGTGCACCACCGCGGCCGGCGCCGCGACGGGCCTGTGCGACTTCGGCGTGATCCGCGAGGGCAACGGCATGGGGACGGTGGTCGTCACGCTGCCCGACGGCAGGACCCGCGCGATCTTCTACGAAGGCGGCGTGCCGGTGAACTTCGATCGGGCCGAGTCCGACGGCGACATCGCCTTCGAGGTCATTCCCCAGAGCGGCGGCTACATGGTCGTCATCGGCGACGCGAGCTTCGTGATCCCCGACGCCGTGATCTTCGGGGGCTGATCCCGCCATTCCTTCTTCAACTGAAGACCCTACCCAAACAAAGGCTTGAACATGATCTCTACCACCTTCCGTCTTGCTGCCGTCGGTGCGCTTGCAACGCTGGTTTCGGGTTGCGTCGAGGAAACCACCACGACGTCGCGGATGCCCAACGCCGCCGAGCAGGCCTGCCTTGCCGCCGTCGCGCGCGAGACGAACAACGGCGACGTGATGCTGTCGGGCTCGGAGTTCTCGCAGGCCGGCACGCTGGTTCGCGTCACGGTCGGTGAATACCGCGCTCCTTGGACTTGCATCGCCTACAGCGATGGATCGACGGGCGAGATCACGTTCCGGGGCACGGATGGTGGCAACTAAGGAGGGTTGAAGCCAAGAACACCAGGGGAGCGCCAAATGCGACTGTGCAGGATCGTGCTTGTTGGGTTCGGCGTTCTTTACTCACTGGCCATGGTTCTTTTCCTGATCGGAGCCTTCGGGCTTTTCGGACAGGAACGTGCCCCGATGTCGGCGGCCTTCCTGGTGATCCTCGGCCAGCCCTGGATCAGGTTGGTCGACAGCCTCTCCGAGGCCGGTCGTCTGGTCGCGATGGTGCTTTCCCCGGGGGTCACGCTCGCCGTGCTGTGGGGGCTCTGCCGGTTCGCGGGACGCGCCAGGACATGACAGCGGCCCGCCAGTTGCGGCTGGATCCTCCTGACGCAGGAAACGCCTCGCACCGGCGGCCTCTCGCCGGTGCGGAGCAGCATGCGGGGTCGAAGCGGGTGCTCGCGCCTGCCGCGACCCTCCCCGACGGCAACGACCCCTCGGCGACAGGGTTCGTCACTTGGCGTCGCGGTACCGGCCCCGCAACGACGCGCACCTGAACTTCAACCCAGACGGGATCCAATCATGCGTCTTCTGAAAACCCTCGCGGCAACGCTGCTCCTTTCGGCCCCCGCACTCGCTCAGGACAGGGTGCAGGTGCAGTTCGCCCCCGGCGACTATGGCGTCACGGTCAGCAACGTCATCATCGGCGACGCCTACATCGACTACATGCTGGGCGCGCGCGCCGGACAGAAGATGTTCGTCGAACTGACCGTCGACGACAGCAACGGCCACGGGACGGTGTATTTCAACATCCTGCCGCCGGGCTCGACCGGCGAGGCGATCTACGTCGGCTCGAGGGACGGCAACAGCACGACCGTCACGCTGCCCGCGGACGGCGACTATGCCATCCGCGTCTACCAGATGGGCAACGACGCCGACACCGGCAAGACCTCGGGCTTCCACATCGACCTGTCCATCCAGTGAACAGCGACGAACCACGAGAGCGGGCGTGTTCGCGTCGGCGATCATGCTGGCCGTCCTGTGGGTCCTCTGCCGGTTCGTTGGACGAGCAGGGACATGACCGTGGCCCGCCGGACGGCAAGGCGGCGGACGGCAGCAGCGACTTTTTCGGGAAGCAACACAGAGACGGAGGGACGTCATGGAAGAAGCGGTAGGCGCTGGGCTCGGCGGGATCATCGGTCTCCTTATCGTCATCGTCGTCGGCGGGATTGCGGGCTGGCTCGCCAGCCTCATCGTCAAGGGCTCGGGCATGGGCCTTCTGGGCGACGTGCTGGTCGGAATCGCCGGGGCCTTCGTGGCCGGATGGCTGCTGCCGGTGCTCGGGATCGGGATCGGCGGCGGCGTTCTCGGGGCGATCGCGGCCGCAACCGCAGGAGCGGTTGTGGTCCTCGTGCTCCTGCGCCTGGTGCGGCGCGCATGACGCCTGCCGGGCGCGATCGCTCGGGCTGCGATGATCGCAGGGCGATCCGCCGGCTGGCCCTTGTGACGATGTCCGGGGCGGCCTGTCTGCTGGCGGCAGCCGCCGCGGCCGACGGGCTGCCCCGGATCGAGCCGGCCACCGCCTGCTTCGTCGACCTCGTGGCGCCGGACGGGTCGGCGATCCGGACCGAATGCGGCCACGTCGTCGTGCCGGAGGACCCCGGCGATCCGTCGGGCCCCGTCGCCCGGCTCGGCTATCTCCGGGTCCGCGGCGCGGACGGGGCCGCGCGCCCGCCCCTCTTCATGATCGCGGGCGGCCCGGGCTCGAGCCTGATCACCGCCGATGCCGCCTACCTCTTCACCGCGAAGTTCCTTGGCCCGCTCCTCGACGCGCGGGACATCGTCCTTCTCGACCAGCGCGGCGCGGGATTCAGCGAGCCCCTTCTCGAGTGCCGCGAGGTAGAGGCGTTCCAGTGGACGGCTGTCGAGCAGGAGCTTGACGCAGAGGCCGCGCGCGACCTCGTACGGCAGGCCATCCCCGTCTGCGCGCGGCGCGCGGCCGCGCAAGGTATCGAACTTGCCACCTACAATGTCCTCTCGATCGTGGCCGACATCGACGCTGCACGCGCGGCATTCGGCTACGACCGCATCGGCTTCTACGGCGCGTCCTACGGGGCACAGATCGGCCAGCAGGTTCTGCGCGAGCGCCCTGCGATCCTCGAGGCCGTCGTCCTCGACGGCGCCAACGCCCTCTCGGCAACCTCCTGGGCGCAGGACCGCGCCCGGGATGCGGACGAGGCGCTGATGCATCTCGACGCGCTGTGCGAGGCGGATGCGAAATGCGCCTCCGCCTACGACATCCTGGGTCTCGTCGAGACGGGAATGCGTCTCTTCGACGAAGGGCCGATCATTGTGACCGTCCCGCGTCCTGACTCTCCCAGCCGGAGCTTCGAGGTGCCACTGGAGGCCAAGGACTTCGCAAGCCTCGTCTTCAGCCTTCAGACCGGCCAGAATGCCGTCCGGTCGCTTCCCGCGTTCCTGACCGAGCTTCTCGCCGACGGCCGCGCGTCGGTGGCCGCAGTGCTCGGCCCGATGTTGGCCCAGTCGCTCGCGGCGGCCCGCGATCCCGGCCCGCAGGAGACTGCGGCGCTAGCCCATGCGGCCATCGTCTGTTCCGACGACCCGGTAACGGGACCCGAGGATATCGTCGTCCCGGAAGGGACAAGCGACTACGGGCGCACCCACGGGCGCGAGGTCCTGAGGCAGTATCAGGAGCTCTGCGCCGATGTCGCCGTCCCGGAGCTGCCCGAGGCGACCGACATCGACGCGACGGCGGATGTGCCAACCCTCGTGCTGAGCGGCGCGCTCGACGCCCGCACGCCGACCTTCCGCAGCGAGGAAGTGGCGAGGGGCCTGCCGCGCGCGACGCTCGCGGTGTTTCCCGAAGGCACGCATGTGCAGCTCGGGGAGGTGAACGCCTGCGCGGCAGAGATCGTCGTCCGCTTCCTCGACGATCCCGCGGTCGCGCCACCGCTCGACTGCATCGCGCGCCAGCCGCGGCGCGGCTTCATCCTGCCGGACGGCAGCGGGAGCCTTGACTGAGCGACGAATTCACACCGACACGAAGGCCGGGAGAACACATGCTGCAGTGCAGACGAGGAATGAACGGCGTGCTTGGCGCGGTCCTGTGGGTCGCGGCCGCCCTCTCGGGGACGGCTCTCGCCGCCGAGACCTACACCGCGCGGAACGGCGGGCCGACCCCGGCCGCCATGCTCTCGCGTTCCAATCCCGTGCCGGCCGAGGGGCTCGCCTTCGTGCGGCCCGTCCTTTCGGGCGTGCTCTACCGTGGCGGCTTCCATGGCGGGGACAGGGGGCGGACCGGGCTTTCCTCGGGCCAGAAGACCGCGCTCTGCGAGGCCGGCTTCTCGAGCGCGCGCTACATCGACTTCGGCAGGCACGCGAACTACGGCACCACGTCCTGCCGGACGGGTTCGATCACCTATGCCTCCGGGAAATCGACACGGCCGGCGGATGTGATGCGCGAGATCCACGACATCATCCGCAATCCCGGCCGTGGTCCGATGTTCGTTCACTGCATGTGGGGCGTCCACTCCTCGGGCGCGATCGCCGCCATGGCGCTCGTCCAGTTCTGCGGCTGGAGCGAGGCGCGCGCGAAGGAATACTGGGACGCGGCGCGGAACGGCGCCGACTGCTCGGACGGCTGCCACGCGTGGATCGACCACCACTTCGACACCTTCGAGTTCAACCCCTCCCTCACCCTCACGGCGGCCGAACGCGCCGCCATTTGCCCCAACTGAATCCGGAGTAGCCATGCGCCGCCCGATTTGCGCAGCCGCGTTGACGGTCCTTGCCTTCGCCGAGGGAGCCATTGCCTCGGACGCCATCCTCGGAGTGGCGACACTCTTCCAAAGTCCGAACGGCGTGGAGGAGCGTTGGGTCCGCATCGCGCCGATGCCCGGTGCCGTCTATTCAGGGGCCGACCGCGCGGCCGAGGACGCCTTCTGCGGGATCGATCTCTACGCCGCCGATGTCGCGCTCTGCCCGAAGGTGTGGAGCACGAGCCCCGGCATGATCGTCTACGACATCTCGTCGGGTCCCTACGCCGGCAACCGCGCCGGGTTCGAGCGCAGCGCCTGCCCCGAGGGCAAGGACGCCGAGGACCTGTCGGCGGGCGACCTCGCGAAGTTCAAGCCGACGATGAACGCGCGGGGAACGAGCGGGACCTTCTCGCCCTCGCCGCTCCTCTACTACCATTTCTCCCGCTATTTCGAGGCCGAGATCGGCGTGCCGACCGCCGTCTGGCGCAGCATGGACCGCGAGGTCCATCTGGGCGAGGTGGCCCGGCAGGGCCTTGCGATCTCAGGGCACGCCCATTCGTCCGAGATGAATCACAACGGCTGGCGCGTTCTGGTCGAGGCCGACCAGAACCCCGAGACCTACACGCCGACCTCCGATCTCTTCACCCGCGACCGCGCCGCGATCTACGGCGTCCTCCTGAAGAGCCCCGGCTCGCGCTACAACTCGGAGGTGAACGGCACGCGGGCCTCGGGCTGGGGCAGGGGCCAGAACAAGGATTTCCAGGAAACGGCGCCCTTCCTCGCGCTGCGCTCCGACCGGCCGCTCGCGGAGGCGGTGGCCGCCGGCGTCGCCGAGGCGCTGAAGGACCCGCAGATCAGGCACGACATGGGGGCGGACGTCGACCCGCGCCAGATCGTGTTCTGGATGACCGACCTTGCCAACATCGTCCTCCTCGACTTCATCTTCAGCCAGCAGGACAGGGTGGGGAACATCGAATACGTCCCCTACTGGATGTGGGTCGAGGGCGGCGCCATTCAGGCGCGGAAGGCCGTCACGCACGGCGACGATCCGGCGCCCGCTCCGGATGCCGTGCGGATCAAGCGCACCCACCTGAACGACAACGACGCAGGCGGCCGCGCGGAATACGCGAACTTCGCCAAGTCCACGCAGATGCTGGAGAAGCTGCGCCACTTCCCGCCCGCGACGTATCGCAAGCTCATGGCTCTCCAGGCAGACTTCGAGGCGCAGGGGCCGCTCTTCGCCTATGTGCGCGACAGCTTCGGCCTCGACGCCCGCCAGCTGGACCAGGTGATCCGGAACACCGCTCTGGCCGCGGGCATCCTGTCGGAGACCTGCGCGAGGGGCGATCTCGTGTTCGACCTCGATCCCGAGGCGTTCCTCGTGTCCGGGGCGGTCACGCCCGAACCGATCGACTGTCGCGGCTGATGCGACGCCGCGCCTTCCTCGCCGCGGCGGCCGGCGCCGCCGCCTTCCCCGCCCTCGCGCAGGGCGGGGGGCTCCGCATCGCCGTCATCTCCGATCTCAACGGCGGCTACGGCTCGACCGACTACCGCGCGGACGTGGACCGAGCCATCGCCCGCATCCTCGACCTCGCGCCCGATCTCGTGATCTGCACCGGCGACATGGTGGCGGGCCAGCGCACCCGGCCGCACCTGGCCGAGCCGGAGGTCGCGGCGATGTGGGCCGCGTTCCACACCCGCGTGACCGACCCCATCGCCGCGGCGGGCATCCCGATGCTGGTGACGCCCGGAAACCACGACGCCTCGGCCTACCCCGGCTTCGAGCTCGAACGGCGCCTGTTCGACCAGACCTGGACCCGCCGCGCGCCCGGCGTGGTCCTCCTCGACGGCGAGCGCTATCCCTTCCGCTATGCGGCCTCCGTCGGGGAGGTTCTGTTCCTCGGGCTCGACGTGACGGTTCCGGGCCCACTCGACCCGGAGGAGATGAATTGGATCGCGCATATCCTCCGCGAGGAGCGCGCGCGCCACCGGGCGGCGATCGCCTTCGGCCACATTCCCGTCTGGCCGGTCTCGGCGGGTCGCGAGCGCGAGGTCATCGGCGACGCGGCCTTTCGCGACCTTCTCGCGGGGAACGGCGTCGCGGCCTATCTCTGCGGCCACCACCACGCCTTCCTCGACAGCACCAAGGGTGGCCTCCGCCAGATCGCGCAGTCCTGCCTCGGCGGCGGCCCGCGCCGGCCAATCGGTGCCGCCGCCCGGTCCCCGCGGGGATTCACCGAGCTTGTGGTCGAGAACGACGGGCGGATTGCCGCCGGCCTGCGCGCGGCGCCGGGGTTCTCGTAGGGTTCACCCGCCTGCCCGGCGCTGAACTCCGGGGCGAGCGATAGCGCCCCTGACCAACGACATCACGGCCCGCGGTCCGGGCCGTGCGCCCCGCGGGGATGAGGAAGCGGAGACGATCTCCTCGGACCCCGTCGGGTTCGGGCAGCCGGGATAGCCCTGCCGACCGGTCTTCTGCATCGTTCCGGATGGTGGGGGGCAAGCGCCGCGCTTTCACGGCTGTGGGCGTGTCGGCCACCGGCGTGACGCCCGGCTCGCCGGGGACGACGCAAGCAGCGCCGATCCCTCACTGCGCGCCCGCCTCATCCTTCGTCTCGACCCACTGCACGACGAGCTGGTAGGCGACGCCGACGATCACGGATCCCACGAAGATCCCGACGATGCCCCAGGTCAGAAGCCCGCCCACCGCGCCGAGAAAGGCGAGGAGCGAGGGGATCTGGGCCCCATGGGAAAGGACAAGCGCCCTTACCACATTGTCGGAAACCCCGACGACGAGAATGCCCCACGCTGCGAGGAAGACCGCGAGGCCCGCCTGATCCGTCATCCACAGCCACAGCGCCGCAGGCCCCCAGATCAGGACGGGTCCGATCTGGATCAGCGCGAGGACATAGGTCGCAAGCGCGAGGACCGGCCAGTGGGGAAGCCCGACCACGAGATAGGCCGCCGTCGCCGCCAGGGTCTGGACCGCCGCCGATCCCAGAAGGCCGAGGACCGTCGAGCGGATCGCCGCCGCGGCGTGGCCGCCCATGCGCGTCGCGGATGACCCGCCCATCTGATCGAGCAGCCGGTGGACGAGCGAGTTCGCTGCCTCTGCCCTGTGCATCAGGACCGCCGCAAGCATCACGCCGAGCGCGAACTCGAGGACAAAGGTGCCGACGAGCTGCCCCTCGCCCAGAAGCCAGAAGGCCGCCGGGCGCAACTCCTCGCCGAAGTGGTCGCGGATGACCGCGATGTCCGCGAGCAGGGCGGCCCAGATGTCGGCGATCTTCCAGCTGGCGGGAAGAACGAGCTCCGCATCGTCCTGCAACATGGCCGTGGCCCCGAGGTCCGACACCCAGGCAATCGCATCCGGGACGAAGGCGATGAGCGCCCTCGACAGGAAGATCATCGGCAGGACGAGGGCCAGCACGAGGAGAATCGCGACCGCCCAGGTGGCGGCGAGATTGCGCCCGCCGAACCGGCGGCGAAGCCGGGCATGAAGGGGCGCGAGCGCCACGCTGAGGATCACCCCCCAGAGGATCGCGGGCAGGAACGGCATGAGCGTCGCGACCGCGAGCATGAAGAGGCCGACGAGAAGCAGGAGCGGAAGGCCATTCTGCAGGATTTCGCGGCTCTTTCCCCGGTCCATGATCTCCACACGGGACGATGCGACAGGACGAGCCTGCTTCACCGGTGCGGCGGTGGCAACCAAGATATCGCCTTGGGACCTCGGGGAGGCTCTGATGCACAAATCGGTTGAGAGGAAGAGCACCCCTATCCCCGGACAGACCTATCCTGCGACTTCAGTGATGGGTGTGGCGAGCGCGGTGAAGCCGTTCAAGACGGCGACACGGACCTGGAACTCCGCGACCTGTCGGTCGAAGTCCCGTGCGCTCAGGCGTTGGCCCAGCAGTTTCACACAGTGCATCTTGGTTTCTGCACGGCTTCGGCGGTGGTAACCGCTCCATCGTCGCCAGATGGTTCGACCGACGCGCTTCGATGTGCGCAGGATCTCGTTCCGGGCGATCGCCCCGGCGGTGTCGGGCTTCCAGGGTTTTGCGTTCTTGCGGGGCGGGATGATCGCTGCGGCACCGCGGGCGGCGATGGCGTCATGGCACTTGCGGGTGTCGAAAGCGCCATCGGCGGTGACACTGGCGATCTCCTGCCCGGGCGGGATCTGGTCGAGCAGTTCGGGCAGCATGGGCGCGTCCCCCACGTCGCTGGTGGTGAACTCCGCAGCTCGGATTTCCAGGGACTTCTCGTCGATGCTGATGTGGATCTTGCGCCATACACGGCGCTTCGTGCCGCCGTGCTTGCGGGCGTTCCACTCCCCTTCACCTTCGACCTTCATCCCGGTACTGTCAACCAGCAGGTGCAGCGGACCGTCCGAGCCTCGATAAGGGATGTTGACCTTCAGGGTCTTCTGCCGTCGCGACAGCGTGCTGAAGTCAGACACGACCCAGTCGAGGCCGATCAGGCGCAGCAGGCTCTCGACGAACCCTGTGGTCTGGCGGAGCGCCATCCCGAACAGCACCTTCACCGTCAAGCAGGTCTGGATGGCGGCGTCGCTGTAGTCGGGTTGCCGCCCGCGCTTGCCGGTCGGCGCGGCGTCCCAAGTCATCGCGGGATCGAACCAGACCGTCAGCGAACCACGGCGCTTCAGCGCTTCGTTATGGGCGGGCCAGTTCCTGGTCTTGTAGGTCGGGGGTGTCGGTCTGCTCATGTGCCCCAGCTGTCACGCTGGATTCACGAGATGAATCCCCTCCGCCGATTTGTGCAACAGTGCCATCCGAGACGATCAGGTCGTTCTCTTCATCTGTCCAGGGCCCGTTCGACATTGCGCCAGGCTATGGGCACGAAGTGTGTTTGTCATCAGAGACTTCCGGCAGGGTCCTGGCTTGCGTCGAACGTGGCCGCCGGACTGGGGGATCGGCCGCCACCGAGCCGTTCTCCCGACCGCCCTGCGCCTTCGTGTCGGTCTCCGTCACCGGATTATCTCGCGAACGGGACGACCCCATGAACGCGGCAACCCATTGGAAATACGAGGATGTTTCACGCCGTCCCGTGACAGTCGAGGGGCGTTCGAAGAGAGACGCAGGCCATTCGGAGACCCATTCCGCGTCAAGCGTCCAGTCTCCGAAGGGCGGATGGCCCGGCCAACGCCCTTTGAAACAAAAAGAAAAAAGGCCCCAATCGGGGCCCTTGGACGGATTCAGCATTTGAATGTGGCGGAGAGAGCGGGATTCGAACCCGCGAGGCGGTTTCCCGCCTACACGCTTTCCAGGCGTGCGCCTTCGACCGCTCGGCCACCTCTCCGACGGCTGCTGAGTAGCGGAAGCCGTGGGGCGGGACAAGGCCGAGAGGGCGTCTCCACCCCTCAGGCTACATGCGATTGCCGGCGACCGGAGTTCTCGTGCCGTCAGGCGACAGGCGGCGTGTCGGGAGGTTGCGGGAGGGTCGGGGGCTCTTGCCTGCCCGGCCCCGGTCTGGAAACCGCGCCGTGCCTGCCCGGAGGGAGGGGGCGCGGCAAATGCTGCCCATCATTCAGAGGCGGCGGAACGCCATCTCAAGTGCGAAGGTCATCAGGACGAGCACCGCGGCAAGCGCAAGGAAGGCGGACTCCAGCCCGGCCACCTGGACGACCACACCCATCACGGGCGGTACGACGAAGGCGGCCACGCGGTTGGCGGTCGCGCGAAGGGCCGCGGTGACACCCTGTTCGTGCCGTGGAATCCCGCTGCTGAGGAGCACCACGATAAGCGGCATGCTCACGGCCATGCCGAACCCGTGCACCGCGATCGCGACGGCAAACATCCAGAAGTGGCCGTAGACGGGCGTCAGGCCGATGGCGGTGATCGAGAGGGCAACTGCGAGGACGGCCGCGCGCCGTTCGTTTCCGGCAAGGCGGGTCCACCAGCCGGCGGCCAGCGAGGCGGGCGCACCCACGGCCGAACCGATGGCGAGCAGCATCCCGATGGTCGCCGGGCTGAAGCCCATCTCCTTCATGTAGAACGGATAGAAGGAATCCTGGATGCTGATGCTGCAGAATCGCAGCAGCGCGCAGAGCACCGCGAAGGTGGTGACCGGGCGCAGAAACACCCGCCAGGCTCGGCCATAGGCGCGGATGTCGGGCAGAAGTACCCACCAGTCGAACCGGCGGCGGCCTGCCACGGCATCGCCGGGCAGCGCAAGGACGAAGCCGAAGAGCACGGCCGCCCAGAGGCTTATCAGGCCGAACCCGCCCCAATGTCCGGCTGCCGTCCAGGCCACCCCCACGAGCGGTGGGCCGACGATGTTACCGGCAGCAGTGAAGAAGAAGAAGCGCGCAATCCGTGTCCGCTCGCCGGCCGCATGACGGGCTACTGCGGTCTGGGCGGCCAGCCAGACGGTCGCGGCTCCCAGGCCGAGGCCGATCTGCAGGGCGAAGAGCGCCCCGAGGCCCGGGAACAACGGGTGCAGGACCGGCAGGACGATGCAGACCAAGGTGAAGACCAGCATCAGCCGGCGCACGCCGATGGAATCCATCAGGGCACCGAAGTGGATCGAGTACACTAGCGGCGTGATCGTCCGGGCGCTGAGGACGAGCCCCAGCATCACCGCGGAAAGCTGCAACTGATGGCCCCAGAGCGGCGAGGCGAACGAGACCATCTGCATCAGGCTCAGGCTGAAGAAGCCGCAGCCGTTGATGGCCGCCATTGCGGGGCGCTCGTCAGCCATCGCGCGCCGTCAGCCACCGTCGACGAAGATCGTCTGCCCGGTCATGTAGGCGGAGGCGGGCGCGGCAGCGAAGAGGATCGCCTGCGCGATCTCTTCGGGCTTTCCCAGCCGGTGCATGAGCGTCCGCGCCTTCGAGCGCTCCAGGCGTTCGGGGGTCGAGAGGCGCGCCTGAAGCTCGGTGTCGATGGCACCAGGCGCGATGCAGTTGACGCGGATGCCCAGCGGAGCAAGTTCCACGGCCAGACCCGCGGTCAGGATGTTGACGGCGCCTTTGACCGCGGCGTAGTGCAGGTTTCCTCCCGAGCCGGCGCGGCGGGTGAGGGCAGTCGAGACGTTGACGATCACCCCCTGGCGCTCGGCCAGCAGAGGCAGCAGCGCCTGCGTCAGCAGAAAGGGGGATTTGAAGTTCAGCGCAACGGTCTGGTCGAGCAGCGCCTCGTCCACCTCGGCGAATGCAACGCGGCGGATGGGGTCGCCGACGTTGTTGACGAGGATGTCGAGGCCACGGCCGGCCGCGGACAGCGCGCGGGCCACTTCGGCTGCCGCTCCCGGGGCGGCAAGGTCGGCGCCGAGCAAGGTGGCGCTGCCACCTTCGGCGTCGATCGCCTTTGCCACCGCCCGCGCCCTGTCGGTGCCGCGGAAGTAATGCACGAAGACATGCGCACCGGCCGCCGCGAAGACCCTAGCTGTAGCCCGGCCGATGCCCGAGCTTGCCCCGGTGACGAGCGCAGTCCGACCCTCGAGCGACCAGGAATGGCCCTCGGCAACCACGTCAGAGCCCGATCTCGTAGAGCCTCTCGCAGCCGTGCGACAGCCGGCGCGCGCCCGTCTCGGTGATGACGACGTCCTCCTCAACCATGATGAAGCGGCCGTCGCGGACGAAGCGGGGTTCGGGTGTCAACACCATTCCAGGCTGGAGTACCGTCAGGTCGACAGCGTTGAGCGACGGCGGTTCCTGGAACTCGATCCCGCATCCGTGCCCGATGCGCTTGGAGCCCTGCAACCGCGGGAGGCCCAGCTTCTGCAGCTCGCGGTTGCAGGTCTCGGCGATGTCCCTGCATGTCACGCCCGGGCGCATGGCGCCGATGACCGCATCTATGATGCCGCAGATGTCCGAGTGGGCCTGGCGAAGCTCGGCGGAGGCCGGGCCGAAGGTTGCCATGCGTGCGAAATCGGCACGGTAGCCGCCAAAGGTGCCCCCGAAGTCGCAGAAGAAAAGGTCGCCCGCCGCGTAGCGGTGGCCCGTGCCGAAGCCGAGGACATCGAGGAGCACGAAACCGGGCCCTGACGGGTCGGACCCCGCTTCGACCAGCGCTTCGAAGCAGATCCTCTCGGCGTCGCGCACCGACATCCCTGGGCGGACACGTTGCTGCACGAGGGTCCAGGCTTCCTCGGTCAGCCGGCATGCGGTCTCGATACGCTCGATTTCAAGCTGTGACTTCACGATCCGGCAGGCGACGAGCGTCTCGGAGGCATCGACGAACCGCGCGCCGGGCAGTGCGGCGCGGATTGCCTCGAAGTCGCGGTGGCTCATCCACAGGCGCTGGTTGTCACCCAGTTCGCAGCCGATCCGCCCCCCGGAGAGTCCGAGATCGTTCTGCGTGTCGGTCACGAGCGAGACGGGAAACGGCACGTCGACATATCCCCGAACGTCCGCCACCCAGGTCTCGTTGCGCGCGACCTCCGCCTCAAGGCCGTAGATCATCATCACCGGCTGCCCTTCCCTCGGGATGAGCACGGTCATCGGCCTCTGCTTGTTGTTGAATTGCAACGTCTGGTGGCCGGTGAAGTAGCGGTAGTTGGTCTTCTCCGTGACGAACAGTGCGTCCAGCCCGTCCCGCGCCATCAACTCCTGCGCGCGGGTCCAGCGGCGCTCGAATTCCTCGCGGGGGAAGTCTCTCTCGGTCATGTCGGTGCGATCCATTTTTCCCCCTGCCACGCCAGGAGCACGGGGGATGATGCATGCCGTCCGCAGTCGATGCAATATGCTATCGACATATTGCACCTGTGCCGATAGGCTTCTGCCGAAGCATCGGATGAGGACTCCGGTCGATGATGAAGCCCGTCAATCCGCCTGACGTCCACAGCCTTGGCCGGTTTTCGCCGGGGATCGAGGTCAGCGGGACGAGCCGCCAGCTGCTGGTGTCCGGGCAGGTCGGGCTGCGCCCGGACGGCACGCTGGCCGAGGGGATCGAGGCGCAGCTCGAGTGCTGCTGGGCGAACGTGCTGGCCGTGGTGCGGGCGGCCGGCATGGGGGTAGGCAACATCGCCAAGGTGACCACCTATGTCACCGATCCCGCATACCTGCGCGTGCACCCCGCGGTGCGCGCCCGGGTCCTTGGAGAGCACCGGCCCGCGGCAACCGGCGTCTGCGTCACCGCACTCGCCTCACCCGACTGGCTGTGCGAGATCGAAGTCGTCGCGGTTGACTGAGTTGGCGCCTAGTCGAACGAGCAGTCCATGATCGACCTTCTGGTACGCGACGGCATCATCGCCGGGCCCGGCGGGCTGCGCCGCGGCAGTCTGCTCGTCGCCGGGGGGCGGGTCGCCGGCATCGTCGAGGGCGGCACACTGCCCGAGGCGGGGCAGGTGATCGACGCCGGCGGCCTGCTGGTGCTTCCTGGGCTGGTGGATTCTCACGTCCATTTCCGCGATCCCGGGCTCACCGCCAAGGAGGATTTCGTCTCTGGCAGCCGTGCCGCCGCGGCCGGCGGGGTGACGACGGTAATGATCATGCCGACCGACCTGCCGTTGACGATGACCGCCGAGCAGTTTGCCGAGAAACGTGCCCTCGGTGAGGGACGGTCGATGGTCGATTTCGCGCTGCAGGCGGCGGTCGGTCCGGACGTGGGGCAGGTGCAGGCACTGGCCGGGCAGGGTGCGGTGTCGTTCGAGCTGTTCCTTTCCGACCTTCCGCAGGGGGTGGTGATCGCCGATGCGGGAGAGTTGGCAACGGCACTCCGTGCGGTGGCCGAAACCGGTCGGGTCGCCGGGGTGACGCCGGGAGACGATCCGCTGACCGCCTGGACGTCGGCCGAGGCGATTGCACGGTACGGCACTGCGCGCGGGGGGTTCACCGCTTCTCGGCCGCCGGAGGTCGAGGCTCTCGGAGTTGCGACCGCCTGCCTGGCGGCACGGCTGGCGGGGGCTGAACTGCACCTCCGCCAGATCAGCACTGCCCTCGGGCTTGCAGCGGCAGGCGCGCTTGGCGGCCCCCGCGTCACAACCGAGGCGACGCCGCACAACCTGTGCCTGACGGACGCGACCCTTGCCGCGCTCGGCCCGGTTGCGAAGGTCGTGCCGCCGCTGCGTGCGGCCGCCGAGGTCGCGGCCTTGCGCGAGGCGCTTCGTGACGGACGGATCAGCATGGTCGCGACCGATCACGCGCCACATCGACCCGCCGAAAAGGCCGCGGGCGAGGATGACATATGGAAGGCACCGGGCGGGTTTCCCGGCGTGCAGACCCTGCTTGCGGTGATGCTGCGGCTCGTCGCGGACGGGGTGATCGACCATGCCGGCCTCGTCCGCCTGTGCTGCGAGGCGCCGGCCCGCCGCTTCGGGCTTTACCCGAGGAAGGGGGCATTGCTGCCGGGCTCGGACGCGGACTTCGTTCTTGTCGATCCGGCACGGCAAATGACGATCCGCAACGCAGACCAGCAGTCGCGTGCCGGGCTGACCCCGTTCGCCGGCACCGAGATCCCGGCGACGCCCGTCCTTTCGGCGCTGCGTGGGGCGGTAATCATGCGCGATGGGGCGCCTGTCGGGGTGCCGGCGGGCCGGTTTCTGGCCCCGGGCTAGCGGGGGCCGCAGTCGGCCGGCGACCGCGCCGGGCCGTCAGCCTCGACGGCGGGCCGCGGCATCGAACAGTCGGCCCGGTCCCGCCGGCTCCGGCCCGGTGAAGCGACCCAGAAGGGCAAGCGCCTGCCAAAGGATCGCCTGGTTCGATGACAGCACGGGAAGGCCGGTCTCAGCTTCGATCCGGTCGATCGCGGCCATTGTGGGCAGGTCGGTGGCAAGAAGGACGATCGCCTCGGCACCTTTCCTGTCGATCCCGGCGACGAACGCGGCCAGGCGCGATTCGGAGACCGCCGGTACGTCGCGCATCGAGAGGATGTCGAGTGTGTCATCGGCCGTGACCTCGTAGCCAAGGTCGGAAAAGAACGGCAGGCCAAGGGCGTGGATACCGCGTGGATAGGGCGTCCCGAGCGCGAAACGGCGGACACCCAGTGCCCCAAGCGCGGCGTGGAGCGCGGTCCAGGCCGTGAAGCAGGGTATGCCGTGGGCCGCGCTGCAGCGTGATGCCGTCACCTCGTTCCAGCCCGGCTCCATGATGAAGGTTGTCACCATGTCGCAGATCGCCAGGGCATCGATCCCGGTCGAGGCGATCATTGCGGCGGCGGTGTCCATCTCCGTCTCCATCCTGCGGACGGCTTCGGCAGTGAGGTCGCCGCGGGCGGGCACGCGCGTGGCATGGAAAGCAAGGTCCGGCGGCAGCCAGCGCGCGAGTTCGGGCTCGAGAACGGTGTTGTTGGCGGGCAGCACAAGGCCGAGACGGCCGGCCGCTCCGAAGGGCGTCGGGCGACGATTCGCAGGCTCCCATCCGATTGGCCGCGTCATTCCCCCCGCCCTCCTGCCTGATGAGATGACAGCACCTGCCGCAACTGGACGAACCGCGCGCAGGATCTGCCGCGCTCCGGACGCTGCACGTCGTCCAACTACATTGCACTTGACACAGTGCACAAGAGTCATGCAGCAAATATAGTGCTGGTGTATCGCAACATCTGCCAGCGGGTTTCGCCATCGTTGCGGCGTCCGCAGGCAGGGTGCGACGGCGTCCCGGCAAGCCGCGGCGCGGACCTGCAGGAATGGCGTGACGGGCAACCCTGCCCGTGACGATGTGCGACGCTACAGGGGATGGATCAGATGAGCGGATTGGTGTGCGGGCGCGCCGCGGCGGCCCGGATCAGAAGGCTGGTTGCGGCCGGCTTCGGTGCCGTCTTCCTCGCCGGCATGGGCAGCATCGGCCCGGCGGAGGCCCAGTCGGCGGACAAGATCCGCACCGGCGGCCAGTTCCCGCCGATCTTCGAGTATGTGTATCGCAACTTCGCCATCGAAGGCGGGTTCCTTGCCGAGCAGGGAATCGAGGCGGAGTTCGTGGGCTTCACCGCGGGCCTGACCGGCACCCAAGCCCTTGTCGGCGGCAGCGTCGACTTCGCCTGCGACGGCCTGAGCGGCACCATAGCGGCCATCGAGCAGGGAGCGGGCTCGAAGGTCGTCGTGAACGTGAACGCTGACAATACCTATGTGATCGTGGCGCGCGACACCATCGGCGGTCCGGGGGATATCGCCGGCAAGACCTGGGCGATCTCGCAGATGGGCGCGATCTCGCAGACCTACGCGCAGCTCTGGCTTGACCACTACGGGATCGAGAGTGTCGAGTGGGTTCCGATCGGCGGAACCGGCGCCCGTGCGCGCGCACTCATCGCCGGCCAGGTCGAGGCCACGATGCTGACAATCGGCGAGTGGCTCCGCGTGCAGAACCAGCCGGGCATCAAGTTCGTGGAGTATCTCGCCGACGTCGTGCCTCCGCTGCCGCTGTCGCTGTGCTCGGCATCGGCCAAAGTGCTCGCCGAGCGCCCTGATATCGTTCAGCGCTATGTCAACGGCGTGCTCAACGCGGTCCGTTTCGCGCGCACCCCGGAGGGTTATGAGAAATACGTCGAGACCGCCCGCCTGTATGACGAGGGCGCGGTCAGCCCGGAGGAGTATGCCGAACTGGTCGAGGTCTATCTCGGGCCGGAGGGTAACCCCTTCGCCGTCGATCCCAACGGCGGCATGTATCCCGAGGTTCTGGTTGCCAACATGAAGTCGATGGTGGCTGACGGCACCATGAAGGAAATCCTGCCGCTGTCCGAGGTCTGGGACCCGAGCTTCGTCAACAACTACATTGGCGAGAACGGCTGGTTCAACGTCAGCACCGGGACCGGCGGACACACGCTGCGCGACCTGATCCGCAGGTAGCGGCCCGCACGCTCCGCGTCCCCGGCGGCAGACGCCCCGGGGGCGCCGGCGCACCCGCACCCGCCCCTTCGCAAGGCCCTCAAACGGAACGCCTCATGACGCCCGAAACTGCCGCGACGACCGAGGTTCCAAAGCTTCGGGTCGAGAACATCCGCAAGACGTTCTTCCGCGTCGAGCGCGACCGCGTGACCGCCGTCGAGGCTCTTGGGGGGGTCAGCTTCACGGTGCGATCGGGCGAGTTCGTTTCCGTCATCGGGCCGAGCGGCTGCGGGAAGTCCACCCTTCTGCGCATCATCGACGGGCTGGTTGCCGCCGACGAGGGCGGCGTCTTTGTCGATGGCAAGAAGCTCACCGGCCCCGGGCACGACCGGGCGGTGGTGTTCCAGTACTTCGGTCTCTACCCTTGGCGGACGGTCCAGAAGAATGTCGAGTTCGGGCTGGAACTGCAGGGCGTGCCGGTGGCCGAGCGACGCGAGCGTGCCCGCAGGAACATCGCGCTCGTCGGCCTCTCCGGCTTCGAGAACCATTATCCGCACGAGCTGAGCGGCGGCATGAAGCAGCGCGTGGGCTTCGCGCGCGCGCTCACCATGGACCCCGACATCATCCTGATGGACGAGCCCTTTAGCGCCGTGGACGAACAGACCCGGGAACTGCTTCAGGAACAGCTGCTCGACGTCTGGGAGAAGATGGGCAAGACGGTCGTCTTCATCACCCACAGCATTGACGAGGCGGTCTTCCTGGCCGACCGCGTGATCGTCATGGGGGCGCGTCCGGGGCGGATCGTCGAGACCGTGGCTGTCGACCTGCCGCGGCCGCGGACCAGCGCCCACCGCGCCTCGCCGCGGCTGCTGGAGATCCGGACGCATGCCTGGGAGACGCTGAGGCGCGGGATCATCGAGGCCAAGGCCGGGCTCGAGGGCGTGGGATGAGCTCTGAGGCCCTGGAAGCGGCCCGCACCCGCGCCATTGCGCAGGCGCGCAACCGGCGCAACAGCAAGACGTTGGCGATCTTCCTGACCGCGGTAGCCTTCCTGCTGGCTTGGGAAATCGTCGGCCGCCTCTCTCACCCGATGTTCATGGCGCCCGCATCGGGCGTTGTCGCCGAATTCTGGCGCGGAATCACCGATCCCCGGGCGCGGCTGTGGAACGGTTTCCTGCAGACGATGTCGGTGCTGGTGCCCGGCTTCCTGATTTCCTGTGCCCTCGGCATCGTCATCGGGGTGCTGATGGGGCGCATCAATGCCGTCTACAGGGCGCTCGACCCCTTCGTGACGGTGTTCTACAACACGCCGCGAGTGGCCCTGGTGCCGATCCTGATGCTCTGGCTCGGGATCGACAACACACTCAAGACCGTCGTCGTCATCCTTGCCGCGGTGTTCCCGATCATCGTGAACACGCTGACCGGCGTGCGCGACATAAGTTCCAGCCTTACCGAGCCGGCGCGCTCGATGGGGGCGAACGAAGCCCAGATCCTGAGGCTGGTGATCGTCCCGGCGGCCCTTCCCTTCATCATCGCGGGGCTGAAGCTCGGGCTTGGCCGTGCCCTGACGACCGTGGTGGTGGCCGAGTACTTCTCGTCGATCTCCGGTCTCGGCGGCCTGCTGCAGTCGGCGTCGACGAGTTACAACATGGCCCGAGTCTTCGTGCCGGCGGCCATCCTGGCCCTGATGGGGATCCTGATCGACGCGCTGCTCGGATGGATCGAGCGGTCTGCCTCGCGCAGGTACAGGTGAGACAATGGCCGAAACGGTGCATTCAACTGACACAACCCCCGACACGCGCGTCGGGGCGCAGCTCGCAGCCCAGCGGCGACGCCGCTGGCGTGACCGCGCGATCGGATTCGGCGCCGTCATGCTGCTCATCGCGGTTTGGGAGGTGGCCGGGCACATGACGCCCGACATCTTCCTGTCCCCGTTTCACAGGACGCTCATCGCGCTCTATTCGCTCACCGTCGACGGAACCCTGATCCGCGCCACACAGAACTCCCTGATCGTCCTGTTTGCAGGGCTCGCTGCCTCGGTGGTGGTGGGGGTCGTGATCGGGCTGCTGATGGGGCGCTACGAGCGCGCGGCGTGGGTGCTGGAGCCCTATGTCAACGGTCTCTATGCCGCCCCGACCATCGCCTTCCTGCCGCTGGTGACCCTCTGGCTCGGCCTCTACACGGCTCCGAAGATCGCCATCGTGGTGCTCATCGCGGTGTTCCCGATCCTCAAGAACACCTATGCCGGGGTCGCCACGGTCGATCAGGACTATCTCGAGCCGGCAGCCTCGATGCGGGCAAGCGAGTTCCAGATCTTCACCAAGGTCATCCTGCCGGCGATCCTGCCGTTCGTGATGGCGGGCCTGCGCCTCTCCGTCGGACGGGCGGTCGTGGGGGTAGTCGTGGGTGAGTTCTTCACGCGCCAGAGCGGACTCGGTGGGCTGATCGTGCAGTACGCCGGCAGCTTCAGGACGGCCGAGATGTTCGTCCCGATCCTGGTGCTCGTCGTGATCGGCGCGGTGCTTACGTCGCTTGTGGGGTACATGCAACGACGCCTGGCGCCATGGAAGGAATCCGAGCGCGATCCAGGGATTTGAGGGAAGGTCGGCAACCATGTCTAGAGAGATGCTCTATATTTCCGACGCGCTCGTGCGCGAGCTCGTGTCGCCGCAGGACGTACTCGCCGCGGTCGAGGAGGATTTCCGGCGCCAGGCAGATCCCGAGAGCACGGTGCTCGGCGTGCCGCTGGCCTACGCCACCGACGACCGCAGGCTTGGCTTCCGCTGGCGGCTGAAGACCGCGATCCTGCGGACCATTCCCGTCGCCGGGGTGCGCGTGACGGGCTACCGCATCGATTCCAGCGGATCGGGCAGCGGCGGAGAGCCTGAGAGCACGCGACTGATCGTACTGAGTGATCCCCGCACGACATCGCCGGTCGCGATCGTCGACGAACACTGGACCTTCGGCCTGCGCACCTCGGCGGCAGTGATCGTTGCCGCCAAGCACCTCGCACGCCCCGACTCACGCAAGGTGGGCATCATCGGGGTCGGCAATGTCGGCACCACATCGCTGATCCTGCTGAACGAGCTGTTCGACATCGACGAGGTCAGGGTGACGTCGCGCAACCGCGAGAACCGCGAGGCGTTCGCGGCGCGGATGGGCAGCGAACTCGGGCTGAACGTGCGGGCCTGCGAAAGCTACGAGGAGGTCTGCCGCGATGCCGACATCCTGATCTGCGGCACACCTGCCAAGGCACCCTTCGTGCGCTTCGACTGGCTCAAGGAGGGGGTGTTCATCGGTGCGATGGGCCACGACGAACTTGATCATGACATCTATGCCCGCTGCGACCGGTTCTTCGTCGACTACAATCCGGCGGTCGAGCATCACCCCACCCATATTCAGAAGGCGGTGGATTCGGGGGTAATGCCGCCCGATGCGATCACCGGGCAGATCTGGCAGATGATCACCGGCCGCATTCCCGGGCGCAGGGATGCACGCGAACGGATCCTCGTCTCGACCGTCGGTCTTACCAGCCAGGACATCTCGGTGGCGTGGCAGCTCTACCAGCGTGCACGGGAACTTGGCCGCGGCATTCCGCTGCCGCTCTGACGAGGAGGCTGCCAAGGTGAGGGGAACCGTGACGGCCGATCTCGTGGTGCGAAACGCACGGGTGATCACGATGGACCCCCGTGCTCCCGAGCAGGAGGCCTTCGCAGTCGCCGGCGGACGCATCCTTGCCGCCGGGACGTCGCGGCAGATGATGCGACTGGCCGGTCCCGGAACCGAGGTGCTGGACCTCGGCGGCAAAGTCGTCACGCCCGGGCTGATCGACACGCACATCCATGTCGTCAGCCTCGGCAGCGTCGGGGCAGGGGCAGGGCTCGGCTTCCTTGCCACTGGCAGCACCGTCGACGTTTCGGCCGCGAAGTCCGCCGACGACATCCTCTCGCTGGTGGCCGAGCGCGTGCGCACCTCCGCGCCGGGTGAGTGGATCATCGCCGGATGGCCACCTGCCCTGCGCAAGGGCGGCGCGATGCCCGACCGCCACGCGCTCGACCGGGTGGCGCCCGACCACCGGGTGATGCTGACGGGCTATCCCTACAGCGTCGTCAACAGCCGCCTTCTGCGTGAGGCCGGCATCACCGCGGCAACCCCGGTTCCCGAGGGCGGCGAGATCGTGAAGGACCCCGTAACGGGTGAGCCCACAGGTGCGCTGGCCTTTCAGGCGATCTACCAGCTTCTGCCGACCCCGCCCGAACCTCCGGTCCACGAGACCGAATCCGCGATCCTGCGGGTGCAGCGCGAATTCCTGTCCGAGGGGTTGACCGCCTACAAGGACGTGGGCCTGCGCGACAATGCCATCAAGGCCTACCAGAACCTGCGCATGCGCGGCGATCTGCTGTGCCGGGCGCAGATGATGTACACGTGGCTTTGGTCGGTGAGGGACGCCGAGCGTGCTGCCGCCCGTTTCACCCCCTACGGCGACGAATGGCTCGCGCTGCGCTCGGTCAAGCTCAGCCTCGATGGCGGCATCACCAGCCACACCGCCTGGGCGCACGAGGACTGGCACCGCGACTTCACCCGGCCGGTCCCGGGCAGCCGCGGCTACTGGAAGATCCCGCCCGACGCGCTGATGCAGATGGTCGACATCCTCAATGCTGCCGGCCTCCAGATCGGCTGCCATGTCGAGGGCGACCGGGCGATCGATCTCTACCTCGACGCGCTCGAGGCGGCGCTGGCCCGGGTGCCCCGGCCCGACGCCCGCCATTCGCTGATCCACTGCACCAACCCGACCGCCGAGGCCAACGCCCGCATGGCCCGGCTTGGCCGGTCGGTCTGCATCGAGACGCAGGCGCCCTGGCTCGGCGATGCCGACTGGGCCGCCGCCATGGGGCCGGAACGCTCGGCGCGCTTCATCCCGCTGCGCAGCTGGCTCGACCTCGGGATCATCGTCGGCAACAGCTGCGACTTCCCGCCCGAGCCGTTCCCGCCGAAGATCGGCCTTTCGCTCGCCTGCACCCGCGAGGTCGAGGATACCCGCTGGGGCACCCACCCCTTCGGCACCGACGAATGCCTGACGTTCGCGCAGGCGCTGCACACCTACACGCTCGGCGCCGCCGAATGCCTTGGCTGGGATGACCACATCGGTTCGATCGAGCCGGGGAAATGCGCCGATTTCGTCGTCTGGCAGGAGGCCCTGCCCGACATCCACCCCCGCGACATCCGCCATGCGACCGTACTGATGACGGCCGTGGGCGGGCGCGTGCTGTACCTCCGTGAGGCCGAGAAGGTCGCCGGCGGCTGAACGGGTCGCGGCCCGCCGCGGGCCGCGACCGCATCGAGAAGGAGAACACCCGTGTACGGCTGGCGGCGACGCATCGCATTGATGGTGCCCTACGACAACACGGTCATCGAACCCGAGTTCGGCCGCACCCTGCCCTGGGGTGTCTCCGCGCATGTAATCCGCTCGACCAGCACGGATCGCAAGGAACTGGCCGAGGAAAGCCTCCGCTTGGCCCCCTCGATCCGCCACCTCGGCGCGCAGGTGGCGCTTTATGCCTGCAACGCCAGCAGCTTCATGCAGGGCCGTGCGTGGCACGACGACTTCCTATCCCGTTTCGAGGCGGCGGCCGGAATTCCCTCGGAATCAGCGACATCGGTCGTCGTCAAGCTGATTGCGCACCGCCGGCTCCAGAATGTCGTGCTGGTGACGCCCTACCCCGAATGGCTGCTTGACCCGCTGCGCCGGTTCTTCTCCGACTCGGGCATCGGCGTGGCGCACGTGGTGGGCCTCGGGCTTGAACCGCCGGAGATCAACCGGCTTGGCCCGGAGGGGTCGTATCGCGCCGCGATCGCCGCCGACCGGGCCGAAGCCGACGGGCTGTTCATTCTGGCCACGAACTTCCGTACGCTCGAGATTCTGCCGTTGCTGGAGGCCGAACTCGGCAAGCCAGTGATGTCGACCAACCAGGCGCTGATGTGGGCCGCGAAGCGGCGCCTCGGCCTGCCCGAACGTGACATGTCCGAGCAGCGTGATCCGCCCGCGGCCTGGCCTGCGGTAGCCGGCTGAGGTCGTCGTGATGGCAGGTGCATCCTTCCGCATCCTGATCCGGGCCGGCGTTGTGGTGACGGTCGATGAACGGATGCAGGTCTGGCGGCCCGGGTTCATCGTCGTGGAAGGTGACTCGATCGCGGCCGCCGGACCAGGGCAGGGGCCCGGTGGAGCCTTCGACGACGTGATCGATGCTCCAGACATGATCGTCATGCCCGGGCTCGTGAACGGGCATGCTCACTCGCCGTCAACCCTCGTGAAGGGAATGTGGTCTGGGCTGCCGCTTGAAATATGGCGGCAATATATCAGATCGGCATGGCGTGCCTATTCGGACGCCGCGATCTATGTCAGTGCGCAGTTGGCCGCGGTGGAGATGCTGCGCAGCGGCGTGACTGCGGTCATGGATCACTTCTATTCCGGTTCGCCCAGCCCCTACATGGGTGCGCTGCACGCAGTCGACGGCATGGCCGACGCCGGCCTGCGCGGTGCGTTGGCGCTGACCCTGTCGGACGAATCCTACGCCGCGACGGTCGGCCTCGACCCCGGCGCGGTCGTAGACGAGGCGAAGGCCGAGATGGACCGCATATCGGCCTTCGAAACAGCGGTGACGATTGAGGGATTTCCCGCCTTCGCCGCGGAACTGCGCGCCCGCCGGCCAGGTTTCCTGCCGGTGATCGGACCCTCGGCCCCGCACCGATGCTCGGTGGCGCTGTTATCGCGCTGCGCGGCGCTGGCGCGCGAACTGGACGTCATGGTGCATATTCACGTCGCCGAGACCAAGGGTCAGGCGATCCAAGGGCGCAGGCAGTTCGGGCGCTCCGTGATCGAGCATCTCGACCGCGTCGGCCTGCTCGATGAGATTCTGTCGATGGCGCATTGCGTCTGGCTTTCCGACAGCGACATCGCGCTCGTCGCCGCGCGCGGCGCCGTGGTGGTGCACAACCCCGCGAGCAACGGCAAGCTCGGCAGCGGCCGGATGCGGTTCGATCGGATGCTTGCAGCTGGCGTGCGGGTGGGGCTGGCCACCGACGGTTCCGGCAGCAACGATACCCAGAACATGTTCGAGGCGATGCGCTTCGCCGGAACCATCCACAACGGCAGCGAGTCCGACTATCGCGGGTGGCCCGCGCCGGCAGACATCCTGCGCGCGGCGACGCAAGGCAGCGCAAGGGCCATCGCGATGGCCGACAAGGTCGGCATGATCGCGCCGGGGCAGCTTGCCGATCTCGTGTTCCTGACCACCGAAAGCGTCCACTTCACCCCGCTCAACGACGTCGTCAACCAGCTCGTCTACTGCGAGAACGGCCTATCGGTCCGGGCGGCGATGGTGGGCGGCCGGTGGGTGATGCGCGACGGCCGCCTGACCCTCATCGACGAGGCGGCACTGTTCGCGCGCGCCCGCAGCCTCCGCGACGCGATGGACGGCGCGATGCGCGAGGAATTCGCCCGGACGGCAGCGCTCGAGGCGCCGCTGCGCAAGGCGTGGCTTGAAGCGCGGGACGTCGGCTGGTGCGATGCGACGGGGGTCTGCCTTGGCGGTCATGGCTGATCGTGCGACGGCCCGCCGGAGAACCCCTGCGTTGACGCCGCACGGGAACAATAGATATCGCCGACATATCGGCAACCAGACGGAAGGTGGAGCGTGACCCGAGCTAGACCACAGATTGCGGCCCGCAAGCGGGCGAGCCCCGGCGCCGCGCCGGAACCCACCATGACGGCGCGCATCGTCGAGCTGATGAAGCGCGAGATCGTCAACGGGACGATCGGGCCTGACGAGGTAGTGATCGAATCCGCCCTGGCCGCGCGCTTCGGGGTCAGCAAGACCCCCGTGCGCGAGGCGCTGCTGCGGCTGCACCAGATGGGTCTGGTCTCGGTCATCCCCGGCAAGGGCTACACGGTCACCAAGCTGTCGTGGAAGGAAGTCAAGGACCTCTACGAGGTCCGGCTGGCAATGGAGGGGATCGCCGCGGAACTCGCGGCACAGCGGGCCGACCCGGCCACCGTGACGCAGCTCATGCGGATCGCCGAGCGCCCGCTCTACACCGACGCATCCGTCGACACGCTTCTGCAGTGCAACTTCGAGTTCCATCAGGCGGTGTGGCAGGCCTCGCGCAATGACCGGCTGGCGCTCATCCTGACCCAGGTCATCCACGACCTCATGCGGGCGATGCACACCGCGATGCATTTCGAGAACGCGCCGGAGCTCGTCGCGCAGCACCGCGCCCTCGCGGAGCTCATCGGGCGCCAGGATCCTGCCGGGGCCCGGCAGTTCGTCCAGGACCATATCCGATCAACCCAGCGACGCCTGTTCGAGTAGGCGCCGGAACAGCGAAGGAGAGCCCGATGAGCCGCAAGGAATTTCCCCTCGAGGAATACGAACTGCGCTGGGGACGCGCGCAGGCGAAGATGGCCGAACAGGGGCTCGACGCGCTGTTCCTGACCGAGCGCACCAACTTCCGCTATTTCACGGGCAGCCAGACCCGGCAGTTCAACAACAAGCAGCGGCCGATGGTGGTGATCCTTCCGGCCAGGGGCAAGCCGACGCTGATGATCTACGGCCTCGAGGAGGCGAAGGCGCGGGCCGAGACCTGGGTCGAGGACATCCGCGGCTACACCGACGCGCCGTTTCCGGTCTCGCTTGCGACTGACACCATGCGCGACCTCGGCCTCGACAAGGGCCGGATCGGCTGCGAGCTAGGCCCCAACCAGCGTGTCTGGATGACGATGACGGAGTTCGACGGCATCCGCGGCGCATTTCCCGACGCAGAGTTCGTGGATGCCTCGCAGCTTCTTGTCGAGGTCCGGCTGGCCAAGACCGAACGCGAGATCGCCAAGATCAGGAAGGCCTGCGAGATCACCGACCTCGCTTGGCAGCTGATCCAGACGCGCGTGCATCCCGGGCTCACCATCCCGCAGGCCGAGCGGATCTGCTATCAGTCGCTCGTCGATGCCGGGTCGGACCCGCTCACCCCGGGATTTGTCCTGCTCGATGTCGTCGGCAAGGGTGAAGACTACGTCTACCGCCCCGGAGATTTGTTCTTCTGCGACCTTGGCGGGTCGTACAACGGCTACAAGGCCGACTTCACGCGCATGGCCACCTTCGGCCCGGCCTCGGACTTCTTCCGCGAGTCGCACGAACAGATCATGCAGGTATTCAACGCCGTGGTGGGCGCGATGCGTCCGGGCGTCCGGGCCTGCGACATCGCCGAGGTCTGCACGCGTGAACTTGTCCGGCTGGGCTATCCACCGCTGAAGGGCAATAAGCGCATCGGCCACGGCCTCGGCCTCGAGCATCAGGAGGCGCCATCGCTGAACCTGATCGACCAGACGGTGCTGGTGCCCGGAATGCTGCTGACACCCGAACCGCGGTTCGTGCGCGACGGTCACTTCATCATGGTCGAGGAAGACGTCGTCATCACCGACAACGGCGCACGCAAACTCTCGGATGGTTGCGGGCGGCTCTACGAGATCAGCGGCTGACGCGCGCAAGGCCCCGGCCGCCACGCAGCCTGTCGGAGACTTCGGCTATGACCCGGCGGGGCCGGGGCGTGCGGCGGCCAGGCTGTTGGCTATGCACCCCCCGGCTGCCGGGCGAAGGGAGGGAACGGATAGTATGACCCAGGCCAAGGTACGCTCTGCGGCCGCCCGCGCGCTGGCGATGCCCCGATCCGCGATCCGCGAGATCATGGCGCTGGCGGCCGGCCGGCCGGACGTGATCCATCTCGAGGTTGGCGAACCCGACAGTCCGGTTGAACCGGCGATCATCGACGCGGCCTGCAGGTCCATGCGCGAGGGCTGGACGCGCTACGCTCCGAACGCGGGCCTGCCGCGGCTGCGCGAACTGGTGGCGGCGCGCTACGCGGCACGCTGGGCATATCCTGCCACCGCAGACCGGGTGGTCATCACGACCGGGGCGATCGGGGCGCTCTACACCGCGGTGATGTCGGTGGTCGATCCCGGCGACGAGGTGCTCATCCCCGATCCTGGCTGGCCGAACTACGAGAGCATCTGCCACCTGGCCGGTGCGCGGGCCGTTCGGTACTGTCTCGACCCGCGGGATGGCTATCTTCCGGCGATGGAGGAGTTGCGCCGTCTCACTGGACCGCGGACGAAAGCCATCCTGGTCAACACTCCTGGCAACCCGACGGGTGCCGTGTTCCCCGCGGCGGTCATGCAGGCCCTGGCCGAACACGCGGCCGCGACCGGCACCTACCTGATCAGCGATGAGATCTACGAGGACATGGTGTTCTCTGCCCCTCATGTCTCAGCCGCCGACTTCGACATTCACGACCGGCTGTTCGTGGTGGCCGGCGTTTCCAAGAGCTATGCCATGACGGGCTTCCGGCTTGGCTTCCTGGTCTGCCCCGTCGGGCTCGGGCCGGTCGCGGCAAGCCTGCAGGAGCCGGTTACCAGCTGTGCCTCCACACCCTCGCAGAAGGCCGCCGAGGCAGCGCTGTCGGGTGACCAGTCGGCGGTGGCACGGCTGTGCGCGACCTTCCGACGGCGGGCGGAACTGTTCGTGTCCGAACTGGGACCCGGGCTTGTTCCGGTCGCTCCGGCGGGTGCCTTCTACACACTCGTGGACATTGCGCCCACCGGGCTCGGATCGCTCGAGTTCTGCAAGCTCCTGCTCAGCGAGGACGCAGTGGCGGCGGTTCCCGGTATCACCTTCGGACCGTCCTGCGATCGCACCGTCCGTGTCGCCTTCAGCGCCAGCGACACGCAACTCGTCGTTGCGGCCGCTCGAATGCGCCGGCGGATCGAGGCCCTCTCAGGCGGCCGACCGCCGGTCTCCGGGGAGAAGGATGTCGCCCGATGATCGAGATCGATGGCGACAGGCTGCTTGCCGACCTCCGTGCGCTTGCAGCCTTCGGGCGCCGCGGCACAGGCGTCCATCGCCCCGCACTGTCGACCGACGACATAGCCGCACGGCGCTGGCTTGCCGCGGAGATGGCTGCCGTCGGGCTCGACACGCGGATGGACGGGTACGGCACCGTTCTCGGCATGACGCCTGGGGTGAGGAGGGCGGTCCTCGTCGGCTCCCACAGCGACACGGTACCGAACGGAGGATGGCTCGACGGGGCGCTGGGCGTGATCTACGGGCTTGCCATCGCGCGGGCCGTCCGGGCGCGGGGCGCCCTGCCCGTGGGTGTCGACGCGGTGTCGTTCCAGGACGAGGAGGGCACCTGGGTGCCCTGCCTCGGGGCGCGGGCCTTCGTGGGCGCGCTGCGGCCTGCCGAAATCGCGGCCGCACGCGATGCCACGGGCGCCCGGCTCCCGGACGCGCTGGCCGCGACCGGGCTTGCCGGAGAGCCGATCACCGCGCCGCAGGGGCGATACCTGGGCTTCGTCGAGGCACATATCGAACAGGGTCCGCGGCTTCTGGCCGAGGGGCGGCGGATCGGTGTCGTCACGGGATTTGCCGGCATCCGGCGGATGACACTGCGCACCACCGGCCGCCCCGACCACGCCGGGACGACTCCGATGAACCTTCGCCTCGATGCCTCGCGGCCGCTGTTCCGCCTCGCCGTCTGGGCAGCCGAGGGGCTAGCCGCCGCGGGGGGGGCGCATTCGGTCTGGAACATTGGTGCGGTCAAGCTTCTGCCCGGGGCGGCGAATGTCGTTCCTGCGGCGGGCGAGATGATCCTCGAACTCCGCGATACCGACCCGGCAGTTCTCGATGCGCTCGAGGCTGCCGCGGTGTCCGCGGCAAAGCGGCTCGCCCGCGAGGACTCGATCGATCTGGACATCGAGGTGACGACCCGCCTGCCGCCGATCGCCACCGATCCGGTGCTGCGCGCGGAGCTTGAGGCCGCCACCGGCGACTGCGGCGAGACGGCACTGCTGATGCCGAGTGGCGCGGGGCATGACAGCATGATCCTTGCCGCCCATATGCCGGCAGCCCTTCTGTTCGTGCCCAGTATCGGCGGGCGCAGCCACACGCCCGAGGAAGACACCGACCCCGCCGACATCATCCTCGGGGCGCAGGTTCTTGCGCGGGCCGTGGAACGGCTGTGTCAGCAGAAGGCGGTGCGATGATGTCCGGTACAGGCGAGACGATGCAGGAGAGCGAGGCTTTCAGGCGCGGCCTGAAGGTCCGGGCCGAGATCATGGGCCAGGCTCATGTCGACCGCGCCATGGCCACTGCCGACGGGTTCGGCGCGGACATGCAGTATCTGACCACGGCCTATTGTTGGGGCGAGGTCTGGTCGCGCCCCGGGCTGGACCGCCGGACGCGCAGCCTGCTCGTGCTGGTGATGCTCACGGCGCTCAACCGGACCGAGGAGTTGCGCCAGCACGTCCGGGCCGCGCTGACAAACGGTGCAAGCCGCGAGGACATCCGCGAGGCGTTCCTCCAGGCGGCGATCTACTGCGGCGTCCCGGCGGCGATCGCGAGCTTCCGTGTCGCGCGCGAGGTGTTCGACGCCCAGGCCGCGCAGGGCTGAGCGAGCAGCACGCGGAGCAGAGGGAAGCCGGGATGCCCACATTCACCACGCGCCCCGAGCTTGCCGGATGCTACGGCATGGTTGCGTCGACCCACTGGATCGCCTCGGCGGTGGGAATGAAGATGCTCGAGGAAGGCGGCAACGCCTTCGATGCGGCGGTTGCCGCGGGTTTGGTGCTTCAGGTTGTCGAGCCGCATCTGTGCGGCCCCGCCGGGGATCTGACGGCGGTCGTGCTTGCCGCGGCCGAAGGCCGGCCGCGCGTGCTCTGCGGGCAGGGCACTGCCCCCGCGGCCGCCACAATCGCGCATTACCATGCCGAAGGGCTGAGGCTGATCCCCGGCGACGGACTTCTGGCCACGGTCATCCCCGGCGCCTGGGATGCGTGGATGCTCCTGTTGCGGGACTACGGACGGCTTCCGCTCGAGCGGGTGCTCGGCCCCGCGATATGGTACGCGGACCAGGGCCACCCCCCGCTGGCCGCCGTCTGCGACATGATCGCCGGCATGGCGCAGTTCTTCGAGGCGCACTGGTCTGGTTCGCACCGTCTGTGGCTGCCGGGCGGAACCGCGCCATCCCCGCGCGGCCGGCTGCGCAACCCCGCGCTTGCGCGAACCTGGCGCCGCATCCTCGCAGCAGCCGGGCAGGCCCGAGGCCGCGTGGCACAGATCGAGGCAGCCCGTGCCGCGTTCCGCGGCGGCTTCGTGGCCGAGGCTGTGGACCGTTTCCTTGCCCGGACCGAGGCCATGGACGCCAGCGGCATGCGCCACCGCGGAGTGCTGACGGGCGAGGATATGGCGCGGTGGGAGGCGTCCTGGGAGCCGCCCGCGACCGTCGACTACCACGGCTGGACCGTGGCCAAGACGGGCCCGTGGGGGCAGGGTCCGGTGCTCCTGCAGTCGCTTGCGCTCCTGCGCGGCATCGACCTCGCGGCGATGGACCCTGCCGGGCCCGACTTCGTTCACACAGTGGCCGAGGCGATGAAGCTCGCCTACGCCGACCGCGAAGCCTATTATGGCGATCCGGCGTTCACCGACGTTCCGCTCGCGACCCTGCTTTCGGAGGATTACGCCGCACCCAGGCGGACGCAGATCGGCGCGGACGCCAGCCTGGAGCTGCGGCCGGGTCGCGTGCCGGGGTTCGAGGCCCAGCGCGTCGCTGCGCTCGCACTTCTCGACAGGCAGAGCGCCACCGGCAACGCGGTGTACGAGCCGACGATGGCCCATCTCTCAGAGGTGAAGGGCGATACCGTGCATCTCGATGCCGTGGACGGCGAGGGAAACATGGTTTCGGTGACGCCGTCGGGCGGTTGGCTGCAAAGCTCGCCGGCGATCGAGGACCTTGGCTTCTGCCTGAACACACGGGCCCAGATGTTCTGGCTGGAGCCCGGACTGCCCGCCTCGCTCGCGCCCGGCAAGCGGCCCCGTACCACCCTCACCCCCTCTCTGGCCCTGCATCAGGGCGGCGCGGCGGTTGCGTTCGGCTCGCCCGGGGGCGACCAGCAGGACCAGTGGCAGCTCGCCTTCTTCCTCCGGCATGTCCATCACGGGATGAACCTGCAGGAGGCAATCGACGCGCCGCTTTTCCACAGCATGCATTTCCCGTCGTCGTTCTTTCCGCGCTCGTGCCAGCCGGGCCGCCTCGTCGCCGAGGCCGGCCTCGGCGAGGCGACGCTCGCCTTGCTGCGTGACCGCGGCCATCGCGTGCAACAGGTCGACGCCTGGACGGCCGGCCGCCTGACCGCTGCGGCACGGGATGCCGATGGCACCCTTCGTGCTGCGGCCACCCCGCGCCTGATGCAGGCCTATGCTGTCGGCCGCTGACGCCGCGGGCCGGCATCCCTTCGGATGCGCCGCCAAGAGATTCCGCGTGGGGAGTGCCTTCCATGTCATTGGCTTCCAGTAGGCTGACGGTCGGCATTGCCGGCGCCGGCGCTGCCGCTTTCGCATTGGCGGCCTTCCTCGAACGGGCCGGCCATCGTGCGGTTCTCTGGTCCCCCTCGGGCCGGCGCACCGCGGCGATCGCGGCAGGGGCACCGCTCGCGGCGTCAGGCGCGCTCGAGGGTAGCTTCGCGCCGGCAGTCGCGACGGATGCCGAGGCGCTGGCTTGCGGCGCGGACGTGGTCATCGTCGCGGTTCCGGGATTCGGCCTGAAGCCCGTGATCGACGCGCTCGTCCCGCATCTCCGATCCGGCCAGCCCGTGATCTTCAGCGCACATCTGTCGTTCGCGGCGCTTTTCCTCGGCACGCGGCTCGCCGCGCGCGGAGTGTCGCTGCCGATCGTGACCTGGGGTACAACGCTCGCAGTGGCACGCCAGAACGAGGGCCGTGACGCCGTGAAGTTCCACACCCTGCGCAAGCGCATCGACGTGGCAACCCTGCCCGCCGCTGTGGCCGGGGAGGGGCTGGCACTGTGCCAGGCGCTGTTCGGCGACCGCTTCGTGCCGCGCAACGGACTGCTGGCAATCTCCCTCAGCAACGTCAACCCGCAGAACCACATGGGCATATCGCTCTGCAACCTGACGCGGATCGAGAACGGGGAGGTGTGGCCCCTGTCGGGGAACGTGACGCCGGCCGTCGGCCGGCTGCTCGAGGCGCTCGATGCCGAACGGCTGGCCATCGCTGCCGAGCTGGGGCTGGAGGTGCGCTCGGTCATCGACCATTTCCAGCTGTCGTTCGACGTGCCGCGCGGCAGCGTGCATGCGATGAACCAGGAGATTCACCGTCGCGGACAGGGCGGCAACGGTCCGGTCGGGGCCGATACCCGCTATGTGACCGAGGACGTGCCCTACGGGCTGCAAGTCACCGCGACGCTGGGAGAGCTTGTCGGCCGTCCTGCACGCCTGCACCGGATCGGGGTGGAGGTGTTCTCGGCGCTCTACGGGCGTGACTTCGCGGCCGAGAACCGCCTTCTCGCCGCGATGGATCTGCCGTCCCTGTCGCTCGACGCTCTGCGTACGGCAGCCGCAACCGGGGTGCTGCCCCGTCTTGTGGAGGACTGCGCGACGCCTGGCCCTGCAGCTGCCCCGACAGCCCGCGGCTGACAACGTCAGCCTGGTGTGCAGGGACCGTTCAGGACTCGGACGGGCCTGCAGAATGGCAGGGGATGGCCCGCGCACCGGCAGCCCATGCGGCCCGGGCGCGGCGCTGGTCGGAAGCTCAGTCCCCGGTGCCGCGCGCTGGGTGGGGGCTATGACACACGGCACCGGGGGAAGCCATCGCAGCTACGAGGTGATCATTCGCATCCCTGCCGGGCACGGGTTTGGTGGAACCGTGGCAGGACTGCGGCGCTGGTTCCGCCGTGGAAACGACCGAGGCGACCTCGCCCGGTTCGGGAGAGATACGGAAACGCAGACGGTTCACCCCGCCGGCTCTGCGGTACCGGATTCCGCGTCCGAGCGCGCGGAGCAGGAACCATCCGAATCCCCCCTCGGGCAGACCGGTGAGTACGGTGTCGAGCGCGGGCAACACGCCGGCGGGGAGGCCGGCATCGGGCATCGGTCGGCCGCGATCGGCAATGCAGCACAGGATGTCGCCGCTGCGTCGGCAGCGGCCGACCTGCAGCCAGATCGGCCCCATGGCGCCGTCGTAGGCATGTTCGGCGACGTTGTTCAACGCCTCTGCGACGGCGATCTCGACGCGCCCGCACAGCCCTTCCGGTACGCCGGCGGCGGCAAGGGCTTCAGTCACCGTCCGAAGCCCGGCCCGCACCGCGAGACCCTCGCTCGCCAGTACCGTGTACACGAGCCTGGCCGACCGCTCTCCTGCCCGCACGCTCGCGCCGCCGCGCCGCCCGTTGAACGTTGCGGCATCCTGTCCAGGCCCGGCCCGCGTGTTCATGCCATCCTCAGCCCGTCGGCGGAGCTGTCACACCGCGGGCCTGAGGCGCAGCGCCTCGGGCACGGCGGAGTGGATGGTGAAGACGCCGTCCATCCGCGTGAGGCGGAACACCTTGGCCACGGTGGGGCCGAGTGCGGCAAGCTCCAGCCGCCGGCCGGGTCCGAGATGCTTGAGCACTGCGACCACGGCCCCGAGGCCCGAACTGTCGAGGAAATCCACCTTACCGAGGTCGAGCAACACGACCGGCCAGGGGCCTTCCGCAAGCGCGCGCATGCGTTCCTTGAAATCAATCGCGACCGCGGCGTCGATCCGGGCGGCGTCGACCCGGACAAGCAGAGTGTCGCCTGCCGGCGTCGCCAGTAGCTGCATGGCACCCTCCAATTGCGTCGAGGTCACGCTAGACGCCGGTCGTTAGCATTCGGTATCTCTCGCAATGGGGCGGCGACAACCAGAGGAGGCGGCAGGATGCGCGAGGTGGTGATTGCAGGGGCGGCGCGCACCGCGATGGGCGGTTTCCAGGGGGCGCTCGCGCCGCTTTCGGCCGTGGCGCTCGGCGGTGCGGCGATCCGGGGCGCGCTCGCCGGGGCAGGGGCCACGCCCGGAATGGTGGAGGAGCTGCTGATGGGTTGCGTCCTGCCCGCGGGGCTGGGGCAGGCGCCGGCGCGTCAGGCGGGCTTCGCCGCCGGCCTGCCTGAGGGTGTGCCAGCCACGACCCTGAACAAGATGTGTGGCTCGGGGATGAAGGCGGCCATGGATGCCGCCGACGCCATCGCCCTGGGACGCGCCGATCTCATCGTCGCCGGCGGCATGGAGAGCATGTCGAACGCACCTTACCTTCTGCCCAGGATGCGCGCCGGCGCCCGGATGGGGCATGCCCAGGCACTCGACCACATGTTCCTCGACGGGCTCGAGGATGCCTACGACCGCGGCCGGCTGATGGGCACCTTCGCCGAGGACTGCGCCGAGGCATTCCAGTTCACGCGCGACGCCCAGGACGCCTATGCGCTGGCCTCGCTTGAGGCGGCGCGGGCGGCGCAGGCGGCAGGTGCCTTCTCGGCCGAGATCGTCCCCGTGGAGGTCGGCGGTCGTGCGGGCATGACGGTCGTGGCCGAGGACGAGCAGCCGCGCACCGCGCGCCCCGAGAAGATTATGACGCTGAAACCGGCATTCCGCACCGGGGGCACGGTGACGGCGGCCAATTCCTCATCGATTTCGGACGGGGCGGCGGCGCTGATGCTCGCCTCGGCCGACGCGGCCGGGCGGCACGGTCTGCATGCGCGCGCCCGCATTCTCGGCCATGCCGGCCATGCGCAGGCGCCCGCGAAGTTCCCTACAGCGCCTATCCCCGCGGCGCGCAGATTGATGGCACGGCTCGGCTGGCAAGTGTCCGATGTCGATCTCTTCGAGGTCAACGAGGCCTTCGCCGTGGTGCCGATGGCCTTCATGGCCGAACTTGGCGTGCCGCGCGAGAAACTGAACGTCAACGGTGGCGCCTGCGCATTGGGCCACCCCATCGGCGCCTCCGGCGCGCGAATCGTCGTCACACTTTTGCATGCGCTCGAGGCGCGCGGCCTGCGGCGCGGGCTGGCGGCAATCTGCATCGGCGGGGGCGAGGGCACGGCCCTCGCGATCGAACGGATCTGAGGGCCCCGCCGCCCGCATGATGCAATCCAGGAGCGGGCACCGCGCAGACCGCGACTCCCGCCGGGAAGGACGGTGCATCCATCGTGCATCGCACCGGAAATTGCGGCTTGCGTGTGGTGTCGACTTGCATACAACTTGCGCCGCCGGCGCGTCCCTTCGGCCGCCGCAGGTACACAACCGTCCCAAGGGGACCATCAACCGGGAAGCCGACATGCAGATTGCCGACCTCGGAGACGTGCAGCTCCACTGCAAGGTGGAAGGAGAGGGTGCGCCGCTCGTCTTCGCCAACTCGCTGATGACCGACTTCCGGATGTGGGACCGGCTTGTGTCACTGCTTCCCGGTGGGCTGAGGATCATACGCTACGACAAGCGCGCGCACGGTCTGTCGTCGATGCCGCCCGGTCCATATGTGATGGATCAGCTCGTCACCGACCTCGAGAGGCTGCTGTCGCATCTTGGCGTCAGCCGCGCCGTGGTCGTGGGCCTGTCGGTCGGTGGCCTTATTGCTCAAGGCCTTGCGGCAAGGCGCCCGGATCTCTTGGCGGGCGTGGTGTTGTCCAATACCGCCGGCAAGATCTCGACCCAGGAGGTGTGGGACGGCCGATTCGCGGCGGTTCGCGCCGGAGGGACAGAGGCTATCGCCGACGCGACGATGCAGCGCTGGTTCCCGCAGCCGTTCCGCGATTCGCCCGAGGGCAGGGCGTGGCGCACCATGTTCGTCCGCCAGATGCCCGAGGCCTTCCTCTACGTCGGCAACGCCATCGCCGGTGCCGATTTCCGTGCCAGCACGGCGCGCCTCACCCTCCCGGTTCTCGGAATCGGCGGTAGCGAGGATGGCTCGACGCCGACCGCAGGGCTTGTCGAGACACTCGCCGGCGTTGCCTCGGCCCGGGTTCACGAGATCAAGGGTGCCGGACATCTCGCCTGTGTCGACGGTGCCGCTGAATACGCCCGGGCGCTGACCGGGTTCCTGCGAGAAATCAAATACATCTGAGACATCCGGGCGATCCTCTTATGCCCCGCGGCGGTTTGCCGTGGCTTCCGCGCGGCGCGGGGGAGCCGTGGGATGACGGCACAAGTTGACACACTGGCATACAGGTGCAATATGAGCATGATTGCGGCGGGGGCGATGCTGATGAATCCCTTCAGGGACGGCCGGCGCCGCAAGGCAGGGCCGACGTGCGCGTGCCCGGCGTGGGGGGAAGGGTGGGCATGAAGCGACGGCACCTGCGCAGCATCGGGCGACACGCGCTGGTGTACGGCGTGGCGTTCCTCGTACTCCTGCCGTTCCTCTGGATCACCCTGTCCGCATTCAAGCCCGAATCCGAGTTGCTGCGCTATCCGCCGACACTCCTGCCCCAGACCTGGACGACCGCGAACTTCACCCAGTTCTTCCAGGCCACCCAGTTCCACATCGCGATGTTCAACTCGGGCATGATCGCGGCGCTGACGACGGTACTGGCGATGGCGGTGGCGGCACCGGCGGCCTATGTGCTCGCCCGCTACAAGACGCGTCTCTTCGAGGGCGTCGCGCGGGCCTTCGTCTACGTCTACATGATCCCGCCGATCCTGCTTGTCCTGCCGATGTACAAGATCTTCTTCAGCCTCGGGCTGGGCAACAACCTCTGGGGCCTCGGCCCGATCTATACGGCCCTGGTGCTGCCGCTGATGCTATGGACGCTCCGGTCGTTCTTCGCCGGAATCCCGATCGAGCTCGAGGAGGCGGCGATGATCGACGGCGCGACCCGGTTCCAGACATTCTGGAAGGTCGTGCTGCCGCAGGCGGTCCCGGGCATGATCGCCACCGGCATCGTCGCCATCAACATCGGCTGGTCGGAATACCTGTTCGCCGCCACGCTTCTCACCAGCCCCAGCAACATGACCATCAGCCCCCGCCTCGAGAGCTTCATGGGGCGCGGCCTCTACAACTGGGGCTGGCTCATGGCGGGGGCGCTCGCGGTGACGGGCCCGCTGATCGTCCTTTCGGGGTTCATGCAAAAACACCTCGTCGCCGGCTGGGGAGGCGGCGCCCTGAAGGGGTAACGCGCGCCGGCGCCGCGACCGTCGCGCCGACACCGGACCACGCGTCCGCAAACTGGGAGGAGATGCTCATGTCAGCCATTACTGCAGGCTGGGCGAGGCAGGCCGCTTCGGCCCTGACCCTCGCGATCGGCCTGACCTGCGCGGCCACGGCCGACGCGCAGCAGAAGAAGATCGTGCCGTTCCTGACCGCCGAAAGCTCGCCGGAATCGGTTGCCCAACTGCTTGCCCTGATCAAGGAATTCGAGGCGGCCAACCCCGGCATCGGCATTGAGTTGCAGCTCACTTCGAACGACAACCGCGCGAGCCGGATCATCAACTCGGTTGCGGTCGGCGACGAGCTCGGCATCTTCGAGATCGAGCGTCGCCTGGTTCCCGACTTCACCGCCGCCGGCTACCTGCTGCCGCTCGACTCGATCGTCGACAACATCGGGATCGAGAACTTCATTCCGGGCTCGCTGCTCTACTGGCCGTGGGACGGACATCTCTACCAGTTCACCTCCGACCTTTCCGCCGGGACACTGTACTGGCGCAAGGATCTCTTCGAGGCCGCGGGCCTGGGCGAGCCGGACAGCTTCGAGCGGCTGCTCGAGGCCAGCGAGAAGCTTGACGGCCAGAACGGCGTCTCGGGCAACGCCTTCGAATCCTCGAACCGGGGCAACGTCCAGCGCTTCGTCACCTTCCTGTGGCAGAACTGCGGCGACTTCTACAACCGTGACGGCACCCTTGCATTCGACCGGCCGGGCGCCCGCCAGGCGGTCGAGGACTATGCGGCGCTCAATGCGTTCGCGCCCTCGGGCAACCACTCCTGGGGCAGCCTCGATGCCATCAACTCCTTCGTCGCCGGCCGGGTGGCGATGGCGCTGTTCCCCGGACGTCTCGGCTTCCAGGTTGCCAACAATGCCCCTGAAATCGCCCGGGTCACCGGCAACCGCGAGGCGCGCGTGGCGCGCGGCGGCCAGGGCCCGCGCGTGGTCTACGGTGCGGTAACGAGCTACGCCATCGGCTCGACCGTGCGCCACCCCGAGGAAGCCAAGATGTTCCTCGAGTTCCTGTTCTCCGGCGACCGGCTGCTGAACTACGCCATGGCGGTTCCCGGCCACATCGCCCCGGCGATCAAGGACGTGCAGGCCCGCCTGCTCGAGCAGGACACGCCATACATCCGCGACTACCGCGCCTGGGTCGAGACGATTCTCGAGGCCACGACCTACTTCAACGCCGAAGCCCAGAACATGGGCTCGATCACCGAGGACTGCGAGTTCAAGAAGTCGCTGGTCCCCATGCCCTGGGCGTCGCGCGTGATGGTGGGCGAGCCGGTCACGTCGCGGATGTTCCAGGAGATCGCCCTGATCGATCGGCCGGTCGAAGAGGCCTACGCGGCCGCGGTGGACGCGCATCGCGTCGCCATGGAGGAGTGGAAGGCCGAGAATGCCTGGTTCACGCCACCCGACCCGAACTGGGTGCCGCCCGGGATGCAGTGACGCCGCCCGCGGCCCCTTACCTTCCTGTGCCGCCGCCCGACAGGGCGGCGGCGACGCAGCGGGGACGCAATCCCCGGCGGGGCGTCTGACCCCGGACGCAACCCGGATGGAGTGACGATGACGACCACCGAAGCCGGAACCACGAAGGCGGGAGGCGCCGCTCCGACCCGCAAGGCGGCTTGGCGCAGGTCTGACAACACCTTCGCGATCCTCATGATCCTTCCCGCCGTGCTGGTGCTGGTGGCGGTGATGGTCTACCCGGCGATCGTGGCCTTCGAGTCCAGCTTCTACCGGATCAACACCGTCACCCGGGCCGAGACCTATGTGGGCCTGCGCAACTACATCCGGGTGCTGGAATCGCCCCAGTTCTGGGATGCCTTCCGGCGGAGCCTGATCTGGACCGCGGGCGCAATGACGACGCAGATGATCTGCGGCATCGGCCTCGCGCTGATACTGCACAAGCAGATTCGGGGCCGGTCATTCGTCCGCGGCCTGGTCTTGTTTCCCTATCTCGTGCCCGCGATCGTGGCGGTGCTGGTATGGCGGTGGATCTTCAGCGACACCGTCGGCATCGCCAACTGGTTGATCATGGACGTGCTGCATCTGTCTTCCCGGCCGATCGGCTGGTTCGACCCCAACTGGGTGATGATGTCGGTCGTCATCATGTCGCTGTGGAAATACCTGCCCTACTGGGCGCTGTTCGTCCTCGCGCGACTTCAGACGCTGCCGACAGAGCTGCATGAGGCAGCCGAGATCGACGGCGCGACGCGCTGGCAGAAGTTCCGCTACATCACGCTGCCATGGATCATGCCGGTGGTGATCGTGCTTCTGGTGCTGCGAACGATCTGGGCCTTCAATGAGTTCGACATGGTCTACCTGCCGGCGGGCGGCGGACCGCTCGGCACCACCACAACCGTGCCGGTCTACATCCGCTCGGTGGCGTTCGAGCTTGGAGACATCGGCCACGCCGCGGCGGTGGCCATGGTGATGCTGGTGATGGTGGCGGTCCTGACCAATGTCTACTTCTGGGTCTACCGCCGCGCCGAACGTTCGCTGAACTGAACGGGCGGGGCGAACGGATGATCGAGATCGACAGGTTGACCCGGCGCTTCGGTGCCCGGACGGCGGTGGACGGCCTGACCCTGCGTGTCGCGCCGGGCGAGGTCTACGGCTTCCTTGGCGCCAACGGCGCCGGCAAGACCACGACGATGCGCATGATGCTTGGCATCCTCGCCTCGGATGCCGGCACGATCCGGGTCTGCGGCCGCCTCGTTCGGCGCGGCGATCGCGACGGGCGCATGCTGGTCGGGGCGGTCGGCGAGGTGCAGCACTTCTACCCCGAGATGACCTGCCAGGCCTACCTGAAGTTCTTTGCCGATCTCTTCGACGTGCCGCAGCCGGTGCAGCGGGTGGCCGAGGTCCTCGCCGACGTGGGGCTGGCCGACCGGGCTCGGGACCGCGCCGTCGATCTCTCAAAGGGCCTGCAGCAGAAGCTCGGTCTTGCCCGAGCGCTCCTCCACGACCCGCCCGTGTTGCTGCTTGACGAACCCGTGTCGGGGCTCGATCCGCACGGCATCCGCGAGGTGCGGGAGCTCATCTGCCGCGAGCGCGACAAGGGGCGGCTCGTCTTCTTCTCGTCGCATGTCCTTGCCGAGGTCGCGCAGGTCGCCGACCGGGTGGGGATCATGAACCGCGGGCGGCTGGTCTACGAGAACACGGTGGCCGGCGCGCTGGCCGGCCACGGCACGCTCGAGGCTGCATTCGTAGCCGTCACGGGCGGCAACGTAAGGCAGGCGGAGCTTGTGGCATGACCCCTGCGCCGCGACATGTTCCGGCCGCACGCACCGTCGCCGTGCTCGCCCGGCGCGAGGCCGCGGCAGCCCTGGGCGGCTTCGGCGTCTACATCGCGACAACGGTTGCGCTCGTCGCGGCAGTGTGGCTCCTGCTCGTCGACGTCCGAGCGCTCGATGTCGCGGGCATCCTCGTGCCCGTCGACCCCTACCGCGCGCCGCTCGATGTCGCGCTCCTTGTCCTGGCACTGTTCTTCGCCGTCAGCGCGGCCGTGTCGACGGCGCGAGACCGGGCCAGCGGCACGCTCGAGGTGCTGTTCTACGGACCGGTCGACGAAACCACCTATCTCCTTGGCAAGCTCGTCGGCCTGATCGTGGCCTATGCCGTGACCCTGCCGCTGGTGGCGGCGGGCCTCTTCGGCGTTGCGCTGCTGTCGGGCTTCGCCCTGCCGGGGACGCTGCCTGCCAGCCTGGTGCTGTCGCTCGTTCCCGCGGGCATGGTCGTTGGCTTCGGGATCCTTCTCGCGATCGGCACCAGCCGCGTCCGCAGCGCCGTGCTGGTGCTGGGTGTCGTGGCCTTCGTCATGCTCGGCGCGGCCGCCGCCAACTCGATCGTTCTCATGGTGCCCATCGACCACCCGTCCAGCCCTGTGCTCGCGTTGCGCGATGCGCTGGCGGGCGTCAACGCGGTGCTGCACTGGGTATCGCCCTTCGCCTACATGCAGCGCATCGTGGGCGAAGGCGTGGCGATCGGGGCCTGGCAGACGGCCGGGATCGGCGTTGCCGGCGCCCTGGTCGCCACCTGCGTGATGCTCGCGCTCGCCGCGGCCTGGCTGCGCTGGCGTGGCGTTCAGCGGGGGGGCGAGTGATGCTGCGCCGCCTCATCGCGGCGGCCGCGCTGGCCCTGCCGCTGCCGGCGCTGGCCGAGGGGGAGGTTGTCTACTGGCCGCTCGTCACCGACGGCACCGAGTACCGTCGCATCGCCTACCCACCACAGGCGGGCGGGCTGGTTGTTCTCGCCGACACGACGGTGGTGTTCGACGTCCGCCGGGCGGACGTGAACTACTGGCCGATCACGCGCGAGCATCTCAGCGACGTGACCCGCGGCTCGCCGGTCGTCGCCGGCACGCTCGAGATCGTGGACGAGGCCGGGACGGTCACAGGGATCGTGCCCGAGGCCTATCTTCTGTGGTATCCTGAAGGTGTCGGCGCGGGACAGGCCGAGGTGGTGCGGGGCGAGCGCGCGGCACAGGTGTATGAATCCTACCTGGCCGCCGCGCGGGCCGCCGCAGATGCTCTTCGCGACCACCAGCGCCTCGTTGCCGAGCATCATGCCGCGGTCGAGGCCTGGCTGAAGATTGCCGCCACCCGGCCGGCCCAACTGCCGCCGCCGCCTCCCGAATTCACCATTCCCGAGCCGGAGCCCTACAACGCCTTCGCCACCGCGCCGGAGGCCGCGCCGATCGTCTCGCTTCGCCCCGGCCGCTACACCATCCGGCTTCGCGATCCTGCCGGCGGGCTTGTCCCCGGCACCGAGCGCCATCTCACGGCATTTGCGCCACTGACGCGCGGGACGGGCTTCGTGATCCGTCCCGGTGACCGCTGGACGCAACCCGTGATCAGCTTTTCGCCCGAGGCGACGGTCTACGCGACCGGGCGGACCGATCTCTATCTCCAGCCCGTGCCGGTGGCGAAGTACGTTGCACGCGACTTCACCCGGCTGTTTCGCCCCCAGTCGCACGATGTCGTCGACCCGTTCCTGACGCTCTGGGTGCCCGAGCTCTCCGGCGTCGACCCGGCGGCCGACATCTCGCTCACGCTCTGGAACGGGACCGAGCAGGTCGGTACGCGGGCGCTGGCACCCTTCCGCGTCACCCAGACCACTGGCCGCAGCCTCGGCTATGTGATCGAGGAATTCCGCCCGGGCGGCGGAACCCTGGCCCCTGACTTCACGGCGATCAAGCTGGATCGGGGAACGGCACTGACCCGCGTCGCGCTCGCCGGAGGCGGCCAGTTGCCCGACAGCGAGCGCCACATCCGCGAGGTCGTGCCTGCCGCCGGCTGGGCGCTGTTCGTGCCCGCCCTCCTGCCGCTGTTTTTGGCACTGAACGTCAAGGCCGTGGCCCGGCGCCGCAGGCAATCCGCATTGAAGCTCGCCGGCGCGCCGGGAGGCGCGGCGCCCGGCGTCGTGCGAGGGAAGCAGGGATGAGGCGCCCCTTCCGGCGCAGTCCCGCGTGCAATCAGTGGAGGGGGCATGGCCTCGGTCGAGATTCGTGACGTCCGCAAGTCATACGGGGCGATGGAGGTCATCCACGGCCTGACCTTCGACATCGGCGAGGGCGAGTTCGTCATCCTTGTCGGCCCCTCGGGATGCGGGAAGTCCACGCTGCTGAGGATGATCGCCGGGCTGGAGGATGTCACCTCCGGCGAAATCCGCATCGGCAGCCGCCTGGTTAATGACGTCGCCCCCAAGGATCGCGACATCGCCATGGTGTTCCAGAACTACGCGCTCTACCCGCACATGACGGTGCGCGACAACATGGCCTTCTCGCTCAAGCTCAAGGGCGCCTCGAAGGCAGAGATCGATGCGCGGGTGCGGCCTGCCGCAGAAATCCTCGGACTCACCCATCTTCTGGACCGCCAGCCCAAGGCGCTCTCGGGCGGCCAGCGCCAGCGCGTGGCGATGGGCCGCGCGATCGTCCGCGATCCGCAGGTGTTCCTGTTCGACGAGCCGCTCTCCAACCTCGACGCCAAGCTTCGCGTCGCGATGCGCGCCGAGGTGAAGGAGCTCCAGCAGCGGCTCAAGACCACCACCGTCTACGTCACCCACGATCAGATCGAGGCCATGACGATGGCCGACCGCATCGTGGTCATGCACGACGGGATCATCGAACAGATCGGCACCCCGCTCGAACTCTACGACCAGCCGGAGAACACCTTCGTCGCCAGCTTCATCGGCTCGCCGGCGATGAACTTCATCAAGGGAACGCTGTCGTCCGAAGGCGGGCCGCACGTCCAGAGCGAGAGCGGGCTGCGCCTGCCGCTGCGCCGCGCGCCAGCGGCGAGCGAGGGGCGCAAGGTGATCTACGGCATCCGCCCCGAGCATTTCGCGCTTGCCGAGGACGGGCTTTCGGCCGAGGTGGCGGTGCTGGAACCCACCGGGTCCGAGACCCAGGTCCAACTGCGCTTCGGCGGGCAGGACCTTTCCGCGGTGTTCCGCGAACGGATCACGGTGAAGCCCGGCGGCCATATCGGCATCCTGCCGAACCCCGTGCTCGCGCATCTGTTCGACCCTGACACCGGCCGCCGGCTGGTTTGAGCGGAGCGTGGCGGTGCAAGACCAGACGGTCGTCATTTCCGGCGCCTCGGCCGGCTACGGGGCCGAGATCGCGCGGCGCTTCGCCCACCGCGGCGCCCGGCTCGTGCTGGTCGGCCGGCGAGAGGACCGCCTGCAGGCTTTGGCCGGAGAGATCGGGACCGACCGCACCCACTGCCTGGCGTGCGACATCCGCGACACTCGCGCCTACCCCGCGGCGCTGGCGGCACTTCCCCCGGCCTTTGCCGAGGTCGACGTGCTGGTCAACAATGCCGGCATCGGCCTCGGCCGCGACCGCGCGCAGGAGGCCGACCTCTCCGACTGGCTGGCCATGATCGAGACCAACGTGATCGGCCTTGTGGCCGGCACGCAGGCGCTCCTGCCCGGCATGGTCCGGCGCAATCGCGGGCATGTCGTGAACATCGGCTCGGTCGCCTCGCATTATCCGACCCCGCGCAACGCCGTCTATGCCGGTGCCAAGGCCTTCGTGCGGCAGTTCGGTCTGTGTCTGCGGGCCGACCTGCTCGGCACGCAGGTGCGGGTGACGACGGTCGAGCCCGGGCAGGGCGGCGGCACCGAGTTCACCCTGGTGCGCGAACGCGGCGACGCCGCGCGCGCCGAGGCCCTGTACCGCGGCAGCCGGCTGATCGGCCCGGCGGATGTCGCCGACACGGTGCTCTGGGTGGTCGACCGCCCGCCGCACGTGACCGTCAACCTCGTCGAGATCATGTCGACCGACCAGGCCTTCGGGCCGATGGCCTTCGCCAGCTGACAGGAGCGCGCGATGCCGACCCTTTCCGCCTTCGCACCCGCGGACGTGCCGATGCTGATCGCCGGGGCATGGCGCCCGGGCCAAGCGCTATCCGAGGTCCGCGACCCCTTCCGCGGCGGCATCGTCAGCCGGGCGCCGTGCTCGACCGCCGCGGACCTCGACGCCGCTCTCGACGCCGCGGTGGCCGCGAAGGATCACACGGCCGCCCTGCCGGGCCACGAGCGCGCAGCGATCCTGCACCGCGCCGAGGCGATGATCGCCGCGCGCGCACCACGGATCGCCAAGATCATGGCCCGCGAGACCGGCAAGGCGATCCGTGACTGCCGGGCCGAGGTCGAGCGGTCGCGCGACACGATCCGCCTTTCGGCCGAGGAGGCGGTGCGCATCCAGGGCGAACACGTGCCGCTGGACGCCACCGCCATGGGCGCGGGCAAGATCGCGCTGACCCTGCGCTTTCCGGTCGGCGTCGTGGGGGCGATCACGCCCTACAACGCCCCCTTCAACCTCGCCGCCCACAAGATCGCCCCCGCCTTCGCGGCCGGCAACACGATGGTTCTGAAGCCGCCGCCGCAGGCACCGCTGACGGTCCACCAGTTGGCGGAGATCATGGTCGAGGCCGGCATCCCGGCGGGTGCACTGAACGTCGTCTACGGCCACGAGGTCGGGCCCCTGCTCGTGCGCGACCCGCGGGTCGACTTCGTCACATTCACCGGATCGACCCGGGTCGGTGCTGAGATCAAGGCGGCGTCGGGGCTGAAGCGCGTGGCGCTGGAACTGGGAGGCACCGGCCAGACGATCGTCCATCAAGACGCCGACCTTGCCCTGGCCGCGCAGATGTGCGCGCGCAACGCGATGCGGCTTGCGGGGCAAAGCTGCGCCTCGGTCCAGAACATCTATGTCCACGCCAGCCGCCACGACGACTTTCTCGCGCTTCTTTCGGCCGAGGTTGCGGGGCTGCGCACCGGCGATCCGCTCGATCCTGCGACCGACGTCGGCACGCTGATCGATGAGGCCGCGGCGACGCGGGTGGAATCCTGGGGCAAGGAGGCGCTGGCGCAGGGGGCGCGGCTGGTCGCAGGCGGCAGCCGGCGCGGTGCCCTGCTCGACCCGACGCTCCTTTGCGAGGTCCGGCCGGAGATGAAGGTCGTCGCCGCCGAGGTCTTCGGCCCGCTCGCCTCGGTGCAGCGCTACGACGACATCGACGCGGTATTCGACACTGTCACCCGCACCCCGTTCGGGCTTCAGTGCGGGGTGTTCACCGGGGCACTCTCGACCGCGATCAGGGCGGCCAGATCGATCCGGAGCGGCGCCGTGATTCTGAACGGAACATCGACCTGGCGCACCGACCAGATGCCCTACGGCGGCGTCAAGCAAAGCGGCATAGGTCGCGAGGGGCCGCACTACGCGATCCGCGAGATGACCGAGGAGCGGCTCATCCTCTTCAACCTCTGAGCGCGCTCCGCACGGAGGCGACTGCAGGCAACGGAACAACGACGGGGGAACGCATGACGGCGAACGCACTGAACGGCGGGCAGGTGATCGTCGACTATCTGATCCAGCAAAAGGTGCCCTATGCGTTCGGCCTGTGCGGGCACGGCAACATCGGCTTCATCGACGCGCTCTACGAACGCTCTTCCGACATCAAGACCATCTCGGTTCACCACGAGGCGGTCAGCGGCTTCATCGCCGACGTCTTCTACCGGGTCTCGGGCCAGCCCACGGCGACCTTCACCTCGTGCGGCCCGGGTTCGGCGAACCTGCCCATTGCGCTTGCCAATGCCTTTCTCGACAACGTCCCCTTCCTCGCGATCACGGGAAACGTGCCGACGTCGCAGTTCAACCGCGGAGCCTTCCAGGAACTCTACCGGCATCACCAGGCCGATTTTCCATCGACAGTTCGCGCCTGCGCCAAGCGGGTGTTCCAGCCGACGCGCGGCGACATGGTGCCGACTGCGGTGCGCCAGGCATGGAAGACGATGGTCACCGGCCGACCCGGGCCGGTCGTTCTCGACGTGCCGTTCGACATCTTCAAGGAAGCCACCGGCGGCCCCGCCCCCGATGCCGAGGCCTGGGGCGCCGGCATCTCGCCCCGCATCGCCGCCGACCCCGACTGCGTGAAGCGGGCCGTCGACATGCTTCTGGGCGCCCGCCAGCCGGTGCTGCTGGTCGGGCAGGACGTCAAGTACGCGCGCGCCTGCGCCGAACTCGTCGCCCTTGCCGAGCGGCTGGGCGTGCCGGTGGCCTTTGCGGCCAGTGGCCAGGGCGCGATCGACACCGCCCACCCCCTTTGCCTGGGGCTCGTGGCGCGCAATGGCCAGTACCAGGCCAACCACGCCGCGCGGCAGGCCGACGTACTCCTCGCCCTCGGTGTGCATTTCGACGACCGCACGTCCTCGTCATGGATTCCTGGGTATTCCTTCACCATCCCGCCGACGCGGCTGATCCACGTCGATCTCGACCCCGAGGAGATCGGGCGCAACTACCCCGTAGCCCTCGGCATGGTCGCCGACCCGCGCACCTTCCTGCGGCAGGTGCTGGCCGAACTGGATGCGCGTGGCATCGGCCACGGGCCCACGCCCGAGCGCCGGGCCTGGCTCGACCGGATCGACGGCTACCGGCGCGAATGGGAGGCGCTGGTCGCACCGGGCTTCACCGACCCGTCCAGCCCGATTCATCCCCAGCGTGCAGCACACGAGATCGACCGCGCGCTTCCACATGACGCGATCCTCGTCAGCGACATCGGCATTCACCACAACTGGCTGATCCAGTTCTGCCGACCGCGACGGCCGGATTCGCTGATCGGCTCGATGGGCTGGGGCCCGATGGGCTTCGGGGTGGCGGGCGTGCTCGGCGCCAAGCTGGCAGCGCCCGACCGGCCCTGCGTCTCGGTGTGCGGCGACGGCGCCTTCTACATGTATCCCAACGTCCTGAGTACGGCGGTCGAATACCGGATCCCGGCTGTCTGGGTGGTGTGGAACAACTTCGCCTATGCCTCGATCCGCGGGCTCCAGCGCGGCTATCTCGGCGGGCGCGAACTTGCGACCGATTTCCGCGACCCCGACACCGGCCTGCCCTACAACCCCGACTTTGCTGCCATGGCGCGTTCGACGGGGATCGAGGGCGTGACGGTCACGAAGCCCGACGAGCTTGGCGATGCAATCCGTCACGCCATCGCCGCGAACCGGCCGTTCCTGATCGACGCGCACATCGCGGCCGACCAGAACCCCGGCGGCGCGGGAGTGTGGGAACTTCCCGGGCTGGGGGTCGGCAGGCCCGTGATCGGCTCGCGCTACGTGCCGCAATGACCGCGTCTGACCCCTCCCTGCTGGCCGCGCTCGCCGCCCTGCCGACTGCGACGATCCACGAGGCGCTCGGCAAGGCCGGCGCGATGACAGGCGCGATCAAGCCGCTCGCCCCCGGCACGCGGCTCGCCGGTCCGGCGCTGACGGTGGCCTGTCCGCCGGGCGACAACCTTGGCATCCACGCGGCTGTCGACCGGGCCCGCCCGGGCGAGGTACTGGTGGTGGACTTCGGCGCCGAGACCGAGGCCGGCCCGTTCGGCGATGTCCTGGCAACCTTCGCGCGGGCTCGCGGTGTCGCCGGCCTTGTGATCGACGGCTGCGTGCGCGACGGTGCAAACCTGCGGGCCATGGGCTTTCCGGTCTTCGCCCGGGGGCTGTGCATGAAGGGGACCACGAAGACGCGGTTCGGCAGCGTCGGCGCGCCGGTCGTCTGCGGCGGGGTCGAGGTGCGGGCCGGCGACATCGTCCTGGGCGATGACGACGGTGTGGTGGTCGTTCCGCAGGCCCTTGTCGCCGACGTGGTGTCCCGCGCCCGCGCCCGCGAACAGGCCGAGGCCGAGATGTTCGCCCGCATCGAGGCCGGTGCGTCGACCATGGACCTGCTGGCGCTGAGGGGCTTCATGCCGGGTGCCTGACGGGCGCCTGCACAACCATACGGGAGACTCAGGACGTGGATTTCGGACTGAAGGACAGGACGGCGCTTGTCTGCGGGGCAGGGGGCGGACTCGGCGGGGCGATTGCGCGCGCGCTGGCGGCCGAAGGGGCCCGGATTGCGGTTGCCGATCTCGACGGCGAGGCGGCGGGGCGTACTGCCGCGGCAATCGCGGCCGCAGGCGGCCGGGCGATGGCACTCGCCTGGGACCTCGGCGACCTCACCGCAATCGGGCCGAACGTTGCGCGGATCGAGGCGGGCTTCGGGCCCGTGGCGATCCTCGTCAACAACACCGGCGGCCCACCGCCCACCCCCGTCGCCGGGCAGGATCCCGCGCTCTGGTCGAAGCATTTCCAGGCCATGGTCATGTCGGTGATCGCCCTGACCGACCGCGTTCTGCCCGGGATGAGGGCGGCAGGCTGGGGGCGGATCATCACCTCCACCTCCTCCGGCGTGGTCGCTCCGATCGCGAACCTCGGGCTGTCGAACGCGCTGCGGCTGTCGCTCGTGGGCTGGTCCAAGACGCTGGCCCGCGAGGTCGGGCGCGACGGGGTCACCGCCAACATCGTCCTGCCGGGACGCATCGCCACCCCCCGGATCACCTTCCTCGACGAGCAGAAGGCGAAGCGCGAGGGCCGAAGCGTCGAGGAGGTGGAACGCGAGAGCACCGCCGCGATCCCGATCGGCCGCTACGGCGATCCGCGGGAGTACGCAGATGTCGTGGCGTTTCTTGCCTCGACCCGCGCCTCATACGTCACGGGCAGCGTCATCCGCATCGACGGCGGGCTGATCCCGAGCATCTGACCCCTTCTCTACCGGAGCCAGTGATGACCCTCACCGCCGATGCCATCGAGACCCTGGGCCGTGTCTCGACTGCGACCCTCACCACGATTCTGCTGAAGAAGGGGCTGCGCAACGTCTGGATGCGCGGCACCCGCCCGATCCGGCCCGGCCAGCCGCGCCTCGTCGGCCCGGCCTTCACCCTGCGCTTCGTGCCGGCGCGCGAGGACCTCGCCACTCCGGCCTCCTGGGGTGCGCCGATCTCGACCCGTGCGGCGATCGAGGCGATGCCGCCCGGCTGCATCGCCGTCGCCGGCGCCATGGGCATCACCGACGCCGGCATCTTCGGCGACATCCTCTGCGCCCGGATGGTCCGGCGCGGTGTCGCCGGGCTCGTGACCGACGGCGTGATGCGCGATGCCGCGGGCGTGCTCTCCACCGGGATGAACGTCTGGTGCAGCGGGGTCGCCGCACCACCATCGGTTTCAGGCCTCACCTTCGTGGGCTGGCAGGAGCCCATCGGCTGCGGCGGGGTCGCCGTCTTTCCCGATGACGTCGTCGTGGTCGACGACGACGGGGCGGTGCTGATCCCGCAGGCGATGCTCGATGCCGTGCTGGCCGAGGCCCCCGAGCAGGAGCGGATGGAGGCCTGGATCATGGCCGAGGTCGACCGTGGCGTGCCGCTGCCCGGCCTCTACCCCATGAACGATGCGACCAAGGCGCGCTATGCCGCCTGGAAGGCTGCCGAGGGGCTCTGAGCATGGCGCTCGACCACAGCGCGAAGGGCGTCTTTGCAATCAGCGCGACGCCTTTCCTTCCCGACGGGGCGCTCGACCTCGACTCGCTCGATCAGCTCACCGATTTCTATCTCGCCTGCGGCTGCACCGGACTGACCATCCTCGGCATCCTTGGCGAGGCCCACAAGCTCGAACCCGCCGAATCCCTCGCAGTGGTCCGGCGGGTCATGGCCCGGGCCGGTTCGGCGCAGGTGATCGTGGGCGTCTCGGCGCCGGGCTTCGCCACGATGCGCAGCCTCACCCGCGCGGCAATGGAGATGGGCGCGGCCGGGGTGATGATCGCGCCGCCGAGCCATCTGCGCACTGACGATCAGATCGCGGGCTACTATGTGCAGGCGGCCCGGGCAATCGGCCCCGACGTGCCGATCTGCGTGCAGGACCATCCGCTCGTCACCGGCGTGCAGATGTCCGTCCCGGTGGTCTGCAGGATATTTGCCGAGGTCCCGAGCTGCGTGATGCTGAAGCACGAGGACTGGCCGGGCCTTGACAAGCTCGCAACCCTGAGGAAGGCCGAGCGCGACGGTAGCCTTCGGCCAATCTCGATCCTCTGCGGCAACGGCGGGCTGTTTCTCGACTTCGAGATGGACCGCGGTGCTGACGGGGCGATGACCGGCTATGCCTTCCCCGACATGCTGGCCGACCTCGTCCGGCTGTCGGCGGCGGGCGCACGCGATGCCGCGCACGACCTGTTCGACGCGCATCTGCCGCTGCTGCGCTACGAACAGCAGCCCGCGGTCGGCCTGTCAGTGCGGAAGTACATCCTGCGCCGGCGCGGCGCGATCGCGCATGACGGCCAGCGCGCGCCCGGTGCCACGCTTACGGCCGCGACACGGGAGGATGTCGACTACCTCCTCGCCCGTCTCTCGCGCCTCGACCCCCGAGCGGGGCTGGGCTGAGGGGCGCGCAGTGGCGCCGCTCAGCCCGGCGCGTCCAGCTGTCGGATGCGCCGGAGGGCGGGAAATGCGCGTGCCCACAGCGCGGCCACGGCTAAGCAGCCGATTCCGCCGGCCAGCACCGCCGGCACCGCCCCCAACAGCGCGGCGGTGCCGCCGGCCCTGAAGGCGCCAAGCTCGTTCGACGCGCCCACGAACACCTGGTTGACCGCGTTCACACGGCCGCGCAACGCATCGGGCGTCCAGAGCTGAACCAGAGTGTTGCGCACGAAGACGCTGACCATGTCACAGCCGCCGATCAGGAACAGGCTCAGCACGGACAGCCACACGAGTTCGGATACCGCGAAGACCGCGGTGAACACCCCGAACAGCGCCACCGCGACCAGCATCGTGCGGCCTGCGTTGTCGCGGATCGGGTTGGACATCAGGTAGAAGCCAACGATCAGCGCGCCGATTCCCGGTGCCGCCCGCAGCATGCCAAGCCCGAAAGGACCGACGTCCAGGATGTCCCGGGCGTAGACCGGCAGCAGTGCGACCGCCCCCCCTAGCAGCACCGCGAAGAGGTCCAGCGAGATCGCGCCCAGCAGCACCTTCGCGCGCCAGATGTAGCTGAAGCCGGCGACCAGCGAGGCCCAGGTCCGGCTTTGCTGGCTGGGTGCCTGGACGGGGCGGGGAATCGATAACGCGAAGCCGATTGCCGTGCCGAGCAGCAACAGCGACACCCCGTATGCAAGCTCGGGCGTGACGCCATAGAGCAGCCCGCCGAGCATCGGGCCGGCGATCGTCGAGACGTGGAAGGCCGTTGTCGCCTGCGTGATCGCATTTGGAAGATGCGCCGCCGGAACGAGGTTCGACACGATCGACTGCCGTGCCGGGTTGAAGAACGCGCGGGCGGTGCCGAACAGCACCAGAATCGCGAAGACCAGCCGCACGTCGGTGGACCCGGCAAGGGTGAGGGCAAGCAGGCCGGCAGCGCAGAGCGCCTCGACCATGATGCACAGGGTGATGATCACCTTGCGCGGAAAGCGGTCGGCCACCGCTCCGGTCACCAGCACCAGCGCCAGCGACGGCAGGAACTGCGACAGACCCACCAGGCCAAGGTCCAGCGGGTCGCGGGTGATGTCGTAGACCTGCCAGCCTACCGCAACGGTCTGGATCTGCACCGAGAAGTTCGCGCAAAGGAGGGCGACCCAGTATCGTGTGAAGCCCGGGTGCGTGAATGCAAGCCAGCGCGAGGCCGCATCACCCCGATCCACGGCGCTCATTTGGCACGCGGTTGAAGACAGGGCGTGGAGGGCCGTGGGGTGCCGCGCGCCGGCATCGACACCGGGCTCACCGACCCGCCGCGCCGCGCAATCCCGGTCACGCCGCTCCGACCCCGGGGCGGTCCCCCGGGGCCGTGTTCCCGCAGGGGCATCCCGGTCGATCCGATCATGCCGCAACTCCGCGGATAAGGGTTTGACATACTGGCATACAGATGCTCTATGTGGAACACAGTCAAGAGCATAGCTGCCAGGGGTGGGACAGGTGAAGCTCTACATGAACGACGCCTCGCCCTTTGCGCGCAAGGTACGCGTGGCTGCGGCGGAGCGCGGCCTCGACCGCGGGATCGAACTGGTCCGGCTCAACCCCCACGAGCGCGGCGCCGAACTCGTCGCGGCCAACCCGCTGAGCAAGGTCCCGACCCTTGTCGCCGCCGACGGTACCGCGCACGTCGACAGCCTCGCAATCTGCATCTACCTCGATACGCTCGGGACGGGGCTGCGGCTTGTGCCACTCGACGGGCGCGACGGTTTCGCGGCGCTCCAGCGCCATGCGCTCGCCGACGGGGCGACCGACGCGGCAGTGCTGCGGCGCGTCGAAAGCCAGAAGTCGGCGGTGCCCGACCGGCTGGAGTGGATGGAGCGGCAGCGCCACACCATCGGGCGCGTGCTCGACCGGTTCGAGGCAACCGTAGCCGGGTTCGGCGCGACGATGGCGATCGACACCGTAGCGCTGGCATGCCTCCTCGCCTATCTTGATTTCCGATTCCCCGCTGACGGCTGGCGCGGCGGCCGGCCGGAGTTGGCGCGATGGTATGAGCAGTTCGCGGCCCGGCCGTCGTTCCTGGCGACCCGGTTCCCGGAGTGACCGGGTGTAGCCGGTGCTGGCCCGGACCAGCGCGATCCGCAGTGCCTCGCCGCTGACGGCGGCCATGCGCCGCGGTGTGGCTGCCTTTTCGTGGGTTGGCAGGCATCTGAAGGAGGTCGCAGCAGGTGATGTTGCAGCGCCCCAAGTCGCGATCCGAGGAAGTGACGATGCGTCTGCGGCAGGAGATCGTCGATGGCACGTTCGAGCTTGGTTCGGCGCTGTCCGAGACGATGATCGCCACCCGCTACAACGTCAGCCGCACGCCGGTGCGCGAGGCGTTCGCGGCGCTGGGGATCGAGGGCCTCGTGCGGACCGAACCGCAGCAGGGCACCTATGTCTTCCGGATCTCGAACCGGCAGTTCGCGGCACTCAGCGAGGTGCGCTCGATCATCGAGATGGCTGCGCTGCGGCTGGCCTACGAACGTAGCCGGAAGGCGCTGCTGCGGCAGTGGGCCCGGCTTCTGCGGGCGATGCGGGAAGCGGCTGCAAGCGGCGACAGCCAGGGCTACTGTCGGCTGGACGGCGAATTCCACCAGGCCATCATGTCGCTTGCCGACAATCCGCACATCATCGAGGCGGCGCAGTCCTTCGCCACCAAGATCGCGGCAGTGCGCAACCGTCTCGGCGCCAATCCCGAGCACATGAAGCGCAGCCTGGCCGAACACGAGGAACTTGTCCGGCTCCTGACGCTGAACCGGATCAATTCCGCGGTCGAGTTGCTCGACCACCATATCCGCTTCAAGAGCGAGAGCTTCTGGTCCGGCGCAGCCGACTGGAACATCTCGCTCGATACCGACGAGGAGTGATCGGCGCGTGACGACGCAACCCACCCAGAATCTCGCCGACTATTTCTCGGCGCTACGCTACGACGACATTCCCCCGCCCGTGCGCGAGCGGGTGGTCGACATTTTGCTCGACACCGTGGCAAGCGCCATTGCCGGCCGGCGCGGCGACGAGACGGCCCAGATCGAGGCCCTCGCCGATGCGCTTGGCGGTTCCCGCGTCTCGACGGTCGTGGCCGGCCCGCCCAGTTCGCTGGCCGGCGCGGTGCTCGTCAACGGCTATCAGGTCACTGCCGTCACTGTCTGCGACATCCACCGGCCGACGCTCTGCCACGTCACGCCCGAGGTCGTACCGCCGGCGCTGGCCGTGGCCGAGGCCCGGCACGCGGGCGGAAGGGCGCTGGTCACCGCCGTCGCGGCGGGGCTCGAGGCGGTGGTGCGCGTCGGTGCCGGAATGCGCTATCCCGCGATGCGCGCGCGCGGGTGGCACTCGCCCGGGGTCATCGGCCCGTTCGGCGGGGCGGCGGCCGTTGCTGTCCTGATGCAGCTTGATCCGCTGCGCTTCCGCAACGCGCTCTCGCTCGCCGGCACGCAGGCGGCAGGCACCTTCGCCCACTGGGGAACGCCGACGATCAAGTTCCACCAGTCACGCGGGGCGCTCTCGGGGCTGCTCGCGGCACATCTGGCCGAGACCGGTTTCAAGGCCGGGCCCGAGGTGCTGACCGCAAAGCACGGCGGGCTCTTCCACCTCTACTCCGACGGAGGTGATCCGGCGGCGGTGATCGCGGGGCTTGGCAGCGACTGGCAACTGCAGACGATCTCCCTGCGGCTCTGGCCGGCCGCAAGCTCGATCCAGACGGTCATCACGTCGCTTCTGGCACTGGTCGAGGCGCACGACCTGCGCCCCGAGGGAGTGGAGCGCATCACCGTCGGGCTGTCGAAGACGGTGCACGACATGCATGGTGCGCTGCCCTGGGACATCCGGTTCCGCGCCCTGCTGTCGACGCCCTATGTCGCCGGCGTCGTGCTGCACGACCGGCGCTGCTGGTTCGACCAGTTCACCCCCGAGCGGATCGCCGATCCGGCGCTCGATGCATTCATCCGCGCGCGGATTTCCGTCGAGGTCGACCCCGAGGTGCAGGGTACGGGGGCGGCGGTCACCGTCCGCACCACCGACGGGCGGATCCACTCAGACCGCCGCGCCCATCCGCGCGGGGACGCTGCCGATCCGCTCCGCCGCGCCGAGATCGTCGAGAAGTTCCGCCTGTCGGCAGACGGGCTGCTTGGCGCCGGCCGTGCCGAGGAGGCCATCGCCACCATCATCGGCATTGCCGACTTGGCCGATGTGGCAGATCTGGCACGGCTTTTGTCCGACTCTCCGGCGCAGGCCGCCTGAAGGAGATGACCGTGGAGACCAATCCCACTGCGACCCTCGCAGGCTTTGCCGCCGGCCTCGCGCCCGCCGACCTGCCGGCCTCGACCCGGGCCATGGTGCGCAACCTCCTGCTCGACGCAATCGCCTGCGCGCTGGCGGCCGACTTCGGCGACGAGACCGCGGCCTACGCCGGCTTCGCCCGCGCCGTGGCCGGCGGCGGCGACAGCACCGTGATCGGTTCGGCCGAGCGGTTGGCACCCCTGGGCGCCACGCTGCTGAACGCCTACCAGATCACCGCCGCAACGATCTGCGACACCTACGTTCCCGCCCATGTCCACATCACACCCGAGATCGTGCCGCCGGCGCTGGTCATTGCCGAGCGCGAGCGGGCCTCGGGGGCGGCGCTGCTGGCCGCGGTGGCGGTTGGCTCCGAGATTGCGGTGCGTGTCGCGGCCGGCATCAACTACGCGGTGGCCGGACCGCGCGGCTGGCACATGCCGGGGGTGGTCGGGCCCTTCGGCGCGGCCGCGGCGGTCGGCCGGCTGACGGGGCTCGATGCGCTGGCCATGCGCAACGCCTTCGGTCTGGCCGGAAGCCAGTCGGCCGGCACCTGGGCGTCCTGGGGCACCCCGACGGTGAAATTCCACCAGTCGCGCGGCGCAGCCTCCGGGCTTCTGGCCGGGCTTCTGGCCGGGCAGGGCTTCACCGCCTCGGCCGATATCCTGACCCACAGGGACGGCGGGATCCTGCACGCCTATTCCGACGGCGGCCGCCCCGCCGCGCTGACCGACCGCCTCGGCGAGCACTGGGAGCTAGAGGAAATCGCCCTGCGTCTGTGGCCCGGCGGCACGCCCCTGCAACCCACGCTGACGGCAGCATTCGACCTCATCGCCGCCCATGCGCCGGATTTTGGGGCGATCCGCGCCGTGCGCATCGACGTCGCCCCCGACGTTTACGAGGCACATGCCCGCTTCGACCGGCCGAAGGGTACCTTCGAGGCGCTGCTGTCCTACCATTTCGCGGTCGCCTCGGCGCTGCGCGACCGCCGTTTCGGTCTCTCCTCGGTCGGCCCGGCGGCCGTGGACGATGGTGCGCTCGGGGCATTCATGGCCGCGCGGGTGCGACTTGAGGCCGACCCCGCGCTGACCCGCACCGCCAGTCGTGTCACCGTGGACATGGTGGACGGGCGCACCCTCACGCAGCGGTCGGACGCTGCAAAGGGCACGCGGGCGAACCCGGCGGGGCTTGACGACCTCGGGGCCAAGTTTCGCACCTGCGCCGACGGCCGCCTTTCGGATGCCGAGGCACGCGAGCTCTTTGACCGGATCGTCGGCCTCGAGGACCAAGCCGACCTGACGCGCCTGTTTGCGCTGCTCGCCGCGGCCGGCCCCCGCCGCGCGGCGACCTAGGGCGCGCCCGTGCCGGGCGCGCCGCTGCGCGAGATCGGCGTCATCGTTGATGGCGCGACCGGCCGGCTCGGCCGGAACGCCCATCTCGAGGGATCGCTGCTGGCGATGCGCGCCGAGGGCGGCCTGCCCCTTGCCGACGGCACCCGGCTAGTGCCGCGACCGGTACTCCTGGGCCGCGACCCGGGTCGGCTTGCCGCCGTCGCCGGCGCCCTGGGGGGCCTGCCATTCTCGACCGACCGCGAATCGCTGCTGTCTGATCCCGCCAACGGGGTCTATTTCGATGCCGCCCTGACAGCCGGCCGCCACGGCCGGGCAATGGCGGCGATCGCGGCCGGCAAGCACGTCTATCTCGAGAAACCCGCCGCCACCTCGCACCGGGAGGCGCAGGAGATCGCGCGGGCATCACGGGCACGCGGGCTCAAGGGCGGGGTGGTCCAGGACAAGCTGTGGCTGCCGGGCATGCAGAAACTCCTCGCGCTGCGGAGAGCGGGTTTCTTCGGTCGTATCCTTTCTGCCCGGCTCGAGTTCGGCTGGTGGGTGTTCGACGGCTTCGACCGGCCGATGCCGCGGTCGGACTGGAACTACCGCCGGGACACGCAGGGTGGCATCGTTCTAGACATGTTCACGCACTGGCAGTACCTCATCGACGCGCTGGTGGGCGAGGTGCGGGCCGTCTGCTGTACCATGTCGACGCGCCAGCCGCGCCGGCGCACGCCCGCGGGCGTGGCATTCGACGTCGATGTCGAGGACGAGGCCACGGCGCTGGTCGAGGTCGAGGGCGGGGCACTGGTGCGCGTGCAGGCAAGCTGGGCGCGGCGGGTCGTCGACGAGGACATCTTGACGCTCGCGATTGACGGGACCCGCGGCAGCGCGATCGCCGGCGTGCATCACTGCCGGGTCCAGTCGGCCGCCGACACGCCGCTCGCGGTCTGGAACTACCGCGACCCCGCGGCCCACGCCGCCGGGCTGGCCGCGGCGTGGTCACCCGCGCCGGAAGCGCCGGCGCCGGCCGATTCCTACCGTGCCGGATGGGAGGCGTTCCTGCGCCATCTGGTCGGGGAGGGCGGGTTCTCCGCCACGCTCGAAGCTGGTGCCAGAGGCCTGCAGTTCGTCGAGGCCTGCCACCGCTCCGCCGCCAGTCGGTGCTGGGTGGACGTGCCTGCGCTTGCGACCGATTGCGTCAGCGGAGGGGAGTGATGGGCGCGGGACTGCTGCTGATCCTTGCCGGAATCGGGCCGGAGGACCTCGACGAGTTCCACCGATGGTACGACCGCGAGCACCTGCCGGAGCGGCTGGGCCTGCCGGGTTTCCGCCAAGCCCGGCGGTTCGCGGGCGAAGGCGCGGTCCGGCCGTGGGCAGCGCTCTACGACACCGAGGGCACAGGGGTGTTCCGATCGGCCGCCTACCGCGAGGCGCTGTCGAGGCAGTCGGACTGGTCGCGGAAGATGCTGCCGCGCTTCGTCGATCCCTGCCGGTCGGTGTCCGAGACACGGCTGCGCCTCGGTGCCGGCGGCGGCGATGGCCTTGCGCTCGGCGTCATCACCGGTGGCCCGGATGATCCGGCGGCGGCCGAGGCCTCATTCCACACTGCCGGCGGGCATTTGCTGGCCGGCGATGCCCGGCTGGTCACGCTGGGACTGCACGCGACCGACCCCGAACTGTCGCGACCGGTTGCCGAATATCCGCCATCGGCGCCTCCGCCGGTGGCGCCGGGCGACTGGGTCGTCACCGTCGAGGCCTGCGATCCCCTGACCGCCGGCGAGGCCCTCGCGGCACTTTGCCGGACGGCCCTCGGCCTGGGTCTCGTGCCGCTGGGAAGGTTCCGTTTCCGCAACGGCATGACGGTATTGGACCTCTGACACCCCGGTCCGCGTCACCTCCTGCCTCGCCGGTGCGGCCGCCGCGCCGGGGCCGCCCACGCCTGCTCACACCCCCGGCCCGGGCCGCGGGCTCTCCGCATGCCGGGGCGGGCGCCTGAAGCGTGCAACGGGGAAATCGATGACCACGGCCCTGATGCTGTGACCGCCCCCCGACGGCATTGATGCGCCAGGATGGGTCTGCGGGGATCCGCATGGGGAAGCGGTCACACCATCAGAGCCCAACCTTGCCCTCACTGCATCAGAAGGCCGTACTAGGGCGCAGGCCTCCGCCTTCCCGAAACACGGTATCATTCCATATTGGCATGTTGTCCGGAGAATGGCGGAGACGATGGGATTCGAACCCACGAGGGCCTTATGAGCCCTACGCCCTTAGCAGGGGCGCGCCTTCGACCGCTCGGCCACGTCTCCGGCGTCGTGTGTATCGGGCCGGGGCGGTCAGGCACAAGTGCCAACTGCGCGCACCGGCCAAGTTCACGCCGCCTGGGCTTCGGTCAGCGAAAGATGAAATGGCTTCCGTCGAGTTGTACTGCGGTGATCTGCCGGCCGGTTGTCGAGCGCAGGACGAGGGTCTCGTCGCGATGCCGCAGGATCGCACCGGACGGGGTGGGGGCGACGGCGATCTGGGCGCGATCGTAAAGCATCGGCCATGCCGACAGGTCCAGCCGGTCGGAGCCGGGCTCGAAGTCCAGCACCACATCCCGCCGGCCGTCGGCCACCAGCACGAAGATGTCCGAGCCCGGCCCGCCACGCAGGCGGTCGCTGCCCGGCCCGTCCACCAGCCGGTCGTTGCCGCCGCCGCCGTCAAGGAGGTCGTTGCCTCCGCCGCCCTCGACCAGGTCGTCCAGCGGGCCGCCCTCCAGCCGGTCGTCGCGCGCGCCGCCGCGCACCGCCGGCCCCAGGCGGCGGAGGTCCAGCCGGAACTGGGTGATGCCGGGTGCACCCGCCCCGGTCACGAACAGTTGCGCCTCCGACCCGATCACGGCGGCCGCCACCGACTGGACGCCGGCCAGCGTCCAGCCGGGCGCCTGCGCGATCACCTCGACCACATGCAGCCGGCCGTCGCCGCCAACCTCGAACAGCGTCAGCCCGTCGTCCGCGCCGCCCGCGACTACCATGCTGCGCCCCCCCCATGCAAATGCTGCAAGTGCCACGACCCCGGCGAAGCGGGTCGCGAGGCTGTCCACCGCATGGTCGGCCAACGTCAACCGCCCCGCCTCGCTGACGCGGAACGAGCTGATCGTCCCGCTGCCGGTCGCGGCGGCGAGAACGAAGGTTGACCGGCCCACCGCCACGGTCGCCAGCGCCGCCGTCCCCGACATGCCGACGCCCTGTGCAGCCCCGAGGACGCCGGTCATCCGCGTCTTGCCGGTGGGCTCGATCTCGAATGCGGTGACACCGCTCTCGCGCGCCGACGCCGCAAACAGGAATGTCCTCGGCCCGATTCGGGCGCTCGCAAGCGCGCTCACATCGGCCAGCGTCCGTCTGCGGCTGTCGTGCAGCCTCGCCTTCAGCTGCAGCGTTCCGTCGCGCAGCGGCTCGAGCACCTGCAGGCCCGGCCGATCCCATCCAGCGATGGCGACAAGCTGCCGGCTGCCGAAGTCGATGGCCTCAATCCGGGAGAGGCTCGAGAGGTCGCCGCCGCGCCGCGCCCGCGCGATGGCCGGCGCCCCGAGGCTGGCGGTCGCCGCCGAAAGCGGCCGCAGCGCGGGTGCGTCCGCATAGCGCCCCGCCCCGGTCAGGTAGAACTGGTCGCCGACCCTGATCACCGCCAGGTCCGACAGGCCGAGCGTGCCGCCCCCGGCACTGCGCGGCACCGACTGGGCCAACCGCGCCGGGCGCCCCGCGGCGAGGTCGAAGCGCATGATCCCCCCGTCCGTGAACGATCCGGTCAGCAGCACATGCCGCCCGCCGACGTCCACCACTTCCATGTCCGCGATGCCGTGCGCGTGCGGCAGGCCGGCGACAAGCGTCGCCACCAGTGCGAGATACCCCATCCCCCTGTCCCCGATGTTCACACCCCGGGGCAAGGCTCGGCCGGCCGGGTTAAGCGGGGCTTCCCCAATCCGGGCGGGAATCGGGCCCTTTCTGGAAAGGTTGACAGGGAGTTGACGCGCCCGGCCCGCCCGCCTTCCGGCCCGCAGGACGGATGCAGCCCGATCCGGGGCGGCGGATGCGCGGTCCGGCATGGCGTCTTCCGCGCCCTTGATCTAGAGGTCGCTGGTGCCGCATCGCCGAGGAGCCAGTACCATGCGCATCGCGTCCATCCAGCACGGCGGAACCGTGCGCCTCGCCATCGTCGATGACGGCTGCTTCCGGGTCGCGCCGGCCGCGATCACCGATCTGCGGGACGTCATGGCGCCCGGAGACGGACTGCGCGCCTTCGCCGAGGCCTGTCACGCCGGCGACACGTTCGTCTTCGACCCCTCGCTGCTGCGCGCGCCGCTCCTGCGCATCCAGCGCGACATCCTCTGCGCCGGCTGGAACTACTGGGATCACTTCGAGGAGGGGCGTGGCCGACGGGAGGGGCAGGAGGTTGACAGACCGCAACGCCCGACCTTCTTCACCAAGGGGCCGGATGCCGTGGTCGGCCCCCAAGACCCGATCGCCTTCGACGCGGCGGTGTCGACCCGGTGGGATTACGAGGTCGAGGTCGCCGTGATCATCGGGCGGGACGGCCGGTCGATCCCGCCCGAGCGCGCGCTCGACCATGTCTTCGGCTACTGCCTGGCGAATGACATCTCGCTGCGCGACCTGCAGCGGGCGCATGGCGGGCAATGGCTGAAGGGCAAGAGCATCGACCGCACCATGCCGCTCGGCCCCTGGATCACCACTGCCGACGCGGTCGACCCCGCCGCGATCGACATCGCCTGCGAGGTCAACGGCGAACTGCTGCAGAGTGCCTCAACCGCCCTGATGGCCTTCGACCTGCCGACGCTCATCGCCGAGCTTTCCTGGGGCATGACGCTGCGTGCCGGCGACGTGCTGCTCACCGGCACGCCGGCCGGCGTCGGCAACGCCCGCACGCCCCCGCGCTACCTGTCGGAGGGTGATGTCGTGATCAGTCGCAGTCCCCAGCTCGGCGAGATGCGCAACCGGATGACGTCGGTCGACCTGCATTCCTACGAGGCCGGCTCCGCGGCCGGCACGATGTAGGCCGGGGCGCGGTCCGCAGCGGACAGCGCCCCGGCATCAGGTTCCGATCGCCGCCGGGCAGCCGGGGCGCACGCGCCTTCGTCAGCCGGGCGGCGGGTCGTTCCATGCCGGCCGGTCGGTGAAATGGCGGCGGACAAAGGCCGCCAGGTCACGCAGGTCGGCGTCGGACATCGCCGCGAAGGCCGGCATGGTCTTGTCGGGCGTGTTCTGCGGCGGCTTGATCCCCTCGCGCACGAGGTTGACGAAGTGCACCGCATTCGGCGCGTGCACGGTCGGGGTGAGCGCGAGCGGCACGGTCTCGGTTCCCCTGCGGTGGCAGTTGGCGCAGGCTCTGGCGAATGTGTCAAAGCCGCGGCGCAGGGCGCCATCGGCATAGTCGGCCGCGAAACCGGCGTCGGGCGTCTGCGAGGGGAACTCCAGAGCCTCGGCGGCAGCCCGAAGTGCCGCGCGGTCACCCTCCGGCGGCGGCAGATGGGACATGAGGTACTCGGCAATGGCGTAGACGTCGTCCTCCGACAGCATGCCGAGGTTGTCGACGACATGGGTCATCGGCCCGTCGGCAACACCGTGATCGCGGTCCCACCCGTCGAGAAGGTAGTTGACAAGGCTGTCGGCTGTCCACGGCACGACCGCCGGCGTCGTCGCGTCCAGCGCCGGCGCATGCCAGCCGTTGGCAAGGGTCGTGCCCGCGAAGTGGCGCCCGCTGTCGGCCGCGCCCAGCGTGTTGCGTGGCGTGTGGCAGGCCCCGCAATGCCCGAGCCCCTCGACAAGATAGGCCCCCCGGTTCCATTCGGCCGAGCGGTCCGGCGACGGGCTGAACCGCGCCTCGTCGAGAAAGAGCGCCTGCCACCCCGCCAGAAGCGGGCGGAAGCCGAACGGGAAGCGCATCTCGTTGGCCGGCGGCACGCTCGCGGAAGCCGGCTGCGACATGACCCAGGCGTAGAGGGCCGCCACATCCTCGTCGGTGGCGCGGGTGAAATGGTCGTATGGAAGAGCGGGGTAGAGCAGCTCGCCGGTCCGCGAGACCCCGCTGCGCAGGGCCCGGGCAAAGGCGGCCTCGCTCCAGCGGCCGATCCCGTGCTCGGGGTCGGGCGAGATGTTGGTGCTGAAGAGCGTCCCGAACGGGGTCGGGATCGCGTAGCCGCCGGAATAGGGGGCCCCGCCGGGAACGGTATGGCAGACGGCGCAGTTGCCCAGCGCGGCAAGCGCCTCGCCCCTTGTGATGAGGTCGGGGGGGAAGGCCGAAGGGTCGGGCGGGTCGATTGCGGCGATGGCGGGGTGGCGTGTCGCATACGCCCAGCCGCCCGCTGCCGCCACGAGCAGGATCGCCAGGGCCGCGACCAGAAGTCGTTTCAGCATGTCAGGGCATGGTCTCGCGCAGGGAAGCCCCCGCCCCGGCGCAGCCGGGGCGGGGCCGTTTCGTCATCAGGCGCGCAGCGCCTCGGCCACCTTGGCGGGCAGGAAGGGCAGGTCGCGCATCCGCACGCCGGTGGCGTTGAAGATGGCGTTGGCCACCGCCGCCGCGGCCTGACCACAGCAGGCCTCGCCCGAGCCGAGGAAGGGTTCGCCCGGCCGGTCGATCACCACCACCTCGATCGGCGGTACCTCAGAGAAGGTGAGGATCGGGTAGCTCGCCCAGTCCTCCGACAGCACGCGCGACCGATCCCAGCGGACTTGCTCCTTCAGCGTCCAGGACAGCGCCTGGATGAAGCCGCCCTCGATCTGGTTGGCAAGCCCGTCGGGGTTGACCACCGTGCCCCCGTCGACCGACAGCACCGCCCGCGTCACGTTCACCCGGCCGTTGCGCGCGTTCACCTGCAGCTCGAGCGCCACAGCCGACATCGCGGCGTAGTTCTTGTAGCGCGCATAGGCGAGGCCGCGGCCATAGCCGCGCCGGGGCTGCCAGCTCGACCAGCCGAACTTCTCGGCCGCCGCGATCAGGCAGTCGCGCGACCGCGGTTCCGACATATGCGCGAGCCGGTACTCGAGCGGGTCGGCGCCGGCCGCGTGTGCGAGTTCATCGATGAACGATTCGTTCGCGAACACGTTGGCATAGGCACCAAGTCCGCGGGTCGAGGACACCCGCAACGGCATTGCCGGCACGAACTTGTCGGTCACCACATGGCCGGGGAAGTCGTAGTCGGCGATGGCATTGCGCGCCGAGTTGTAGTTCGGGCCGCCGCCCGGGGCCGGCACGGGCTGCTCGAACGGCGGGTCGACAAGCCGTCCGGCCAGCAGGTTGCCGGGGTTGCCGCCCGGACGGGTGCCGTGCGGCGTCGACCACACCTTGAAGTCGTAGTCCAGCACCTTGCCGTCGGCGCCGATCCCGGCCTCGACGTCGATCAGCATCGCCGAGCCGTAGGGCTCCCAGCGATGCTCCTGGTCGCGGGTGTACTGCAGCCGCACCGGCCGGCCGGGCACGGCGCGCGCCAGCAGGGCCGCGTCTGCCGCGGCGTCGTCGGCCATGTTGTGGCCATAGCAGCCGGCGCCCTGGTAGTGCTGCAGGCGGACGCTGCCGTCGGCCATCCCGAGCAGCTTCTGGATCGCGGTCGCGGTGGCCCAGACGCTCTGGCTGTGGGTCTGGATAAGCAGCGTGTCCGCGGTGGCGTCATAGGTCGCGATCGCCGCCGAGGTGCCGTAGGCGCCGTGCATGTGGTAGGGCCGCGTGTAGCTGGCCTTCAGCACCTGCGCCGGATCGCCGCCGCCCTCGCGCTTCTGCTCCTTCCACACCTTCTCGTTGAGCGGCTGCGCCTTCAGCCAGGTGAAGAACTCCTCCATCGCCGGCAGGGTCTCGGGCACGTCCCACTGCGCCGCGGCAGCAAGTGCGGTCGCAGCCGCCGCCGCCTCCTCGGGCCGCTCGGCCACGACGCCCAGGAATCGGCCGTTGCGGACCACCGCCAGGACGCCCGCCATCGCCTCCACCGGGGCGGTGTCCAGGCTGACCAGCTTGGCATCGTAGCTCGGCGGATAGACGACGGCGCCATGAACCATCCCCTCGGGGCGCAGGTCATGCACGAAGACACGCGCGCCGGTCATGATCCCCGGGATGTCCAGGCGGACGACGGGCTGGCCGACGATCCGGTACTGGTCGGGCGTCTTCGGGGTCGCGCTCGCCGTCGCCTCGACGTGCAGTTCGTCGCCGGTGACGAGTTCGCCGTAGCCGATGGTCCTTCCGTCCTGGGCGATCACCGCGGCACCCTCGGTGCGCAGCGTGCCGGCATCGACCCCCAGCCGTTCGGAGGCAATGCCGACGAGGATCTGTCGAACCTCGGCCGCAGCCATTCGGAGCGCGCTCCAGCCCGCAGGCATCGACTGCGACCCCGCGGTCGTGCCCTGGTTGGGGCAGACATGGGTGTCGCCCGCGATCACCGTCAGGCGGTCCAGCGGCACGTCAAGCTCGTCGGCGGCGATCTGGGCGAAGGCGGTGACGATCCCCTGCCCGAGCTCGACCTTGCCGATCAGGAGGGTGACGGTGCCGTCGGTGTTGATCCGGATCCAGCTGTCAAGGAAGGGGTTGTTGCGGAGGTCTCCGGGAAGCTGCGTCTGCGCCGCAAGCTCCAGCGGCATCGCGAACGACAGCACCAGCCCGCCGGAGGCAGCCAGAAAGCCGCGACGGCTGATCGAGAAGCTCGTGGTCATGCTCAGCCCTCCTGCGCGGCGCGCAGCACGGCGCGCACGATCCGGTTGTGGGCACCGCAGCGGCAGAGGTTGCCGTTCAGCGCCGAGCGGACGTCCGCCTCGGTCGGCGAGGGGTTGCGGTCCAGAAGGGCCTGCGCCGCCATGATCATCCCCGACGAGCAGAAGCCGCACTGGGCCGCCTGCTCGGCGATGAATGCGCGCTGCAGCGCGTTCGGCTGGCCGTCCTCCAGCAGCCCCTCGAGCGTCGTCACCTCGCGTCCCGCCGCGGCAGAGACCTTGGTCTGGCACGACTTCACGGGCTCGCCGTCGATCAGCACGGTGCACGAGCCGCACTGCGACCGGCCGCAGCCGAACTTCGGTCCGACCGCATCAAGGTCGCTCCAGAGCACCGTCAGGAGCGACGTGTCCGGCGGCACGTCCACCTCGGCCGGACGACCGTTGAGTTTGAGTGAGATCATGAGCATCCTCCCCTGGGGCCGATTGCTGCAGGGAGCGCAGCCAGACGCCGGCACCACTCGCGACCAGGGCCAGCCTGTCGCGAGAACGATTCCGGTGCTGGTGACGCAAATCGAGGCAACAATCGGTTACCTGGAAAGAACGTTTCCACGGAAGCAAACGCCTGTCAATGGTCTGTGCGGGCGACGGTCCACCGTGGTATGCTATGCCGTGATCGCAAGGAGGGTGCGATGCGGAGCTTGCCGGCGATCGCCCTGGTTCTTGTGACCGCAGCCGCGGCCGTCGCGCAGGACATCGGCGGGGCCGCCGATCACCCTTTGGTGACCCGCTATCCCGGCCAGGCGCTGCGATGGCAGACGGTCGAGAACTTCCGCCCGTTCCGCATCCCGGTCGGGCCGGTAACGGGCTATCGCACGATCGGCGAATGGCGCGCGGTCGAGGGCCGCGTGTCGCGCAGCTTCTACGCCCTTTCCGGCGGCGAACGCGGCTATGACGAGGTTCTCCTGAACTACCGCGGAGCGTTTGCCGCGGCGGGCTTCGAGATCGCTGCCGAGGGTCAGTCGGCCACCCGCGCTGGCCCGCAGGTGGGCGGGCGGCAGTGGTTCGACGTCTACCTTGCGGCCAACCCCTTCACCGCGCCCGGCGATGTCGGCAGTATGGCGGCGGGGACCAGTTCGCAGGGCGGGGCGGGCAGTTTCGTGGCCTTCCGCGACCGCGCCGCCGGTCCCGTCTGGGTGGTCGTCACGGTCGAGCAGCACGCCGCCGACCAGGTCGGCACGCTGATCGACATTGTCGAGGTCGCGCTGGCCGAGACGGGCCTCGTCGCCGTCGACCCCGAGGCGATTGGCCGCGACCTGGCCGAGAAGGGGCGGGTAGTGCTCGACGGGCTCTACTTCGACTTCGACCGGGCAACGCTCCAGCCGCGCTCGGACAAGGCGCTGGCGGCGGTGGCTTCCTACCTCGCCGCCAATCCCGGCACGCGCTTCCACGTGGTCGGCCACAGCGACGCAACGGGGGCGACCGACTACAACCTCGCGCTGTCGCGGGCCCGGGCGGAGGCGGTCATCGCCTCGCTGGCCGGGCACCACGGGATCGATCCCGCCCGACTGGAGGCGCACGGGGTCGGACCGCTGGCACCGGTGTTCTCGAACGCGAGCGAGGACGGTCGGGCGCGCAACCGGCGCGTGGAACTCGTCGAGCGGCAGTAGGGAAGGGGGAAAGGCGAGAGGCTGGACGACGACCCAGACGGGACTCGTTGCGGCTGCTTCCTTCCGGACCTGACCGGGTTGGCGAGGCGCCTGCCCGCGCCAACCTCTCGCCTGGCAATCTAGGCGGCCGCAGCGGGCGGCGCAAGCGGTGACCCGCAACTACAGCTCGCGCGCCGCCGTCCGCAGCTGGAACTTCTGGATCTTGCCGGTCGAGGTCTTGGGCAGATCCTGGAAGACCACCTTCTTCGGCGTCTTGAAGCCGGCGAGGCGGGCACGGGCAAAGGCGATGAGCTCTCCCTCGGTGGCCGTTGCGCCCGGCCGGAGTTCGACGAAGGCGCAGGGCACCTCGCCCCAGGTCGCGTCGGGCTTGGCCACCACTGCGCAGAGCGCCACCGCCGGGTGGTGGGCGAGCACCCCCTCGACCTCGACCGACGAGACGTTCTCGCCGCCCGAGATGATGATGTCCTTGGCGCGGTCGGCGATCCTGATCCAGCCGTCCTCGTGGACAAAGGCGATGTCGCCGGAATGGAACCATCCCCCCGCGAAGGCCTCGGCGGTGGCGGCGGGATTGCGGAAGTAGCCTTTCATCACGCAGTTGCCGCGGTGCACGATCTCGCCCAGCGTCCGGCCGTCGCGCGGCACCCGCCGGCCGGCGGGGTCGACGACCGTGATCTCCTCCATCATCGGCATGGCGATGCCGGTGCGGGCCTTGACCTGGGCGCGCTCGGCCTCGGCCAGCCCGTCCCACTCCTCGTGGCGCCACAGGCATTCGGTGACATGGCCATAGGTCTCGGTCAGCCCGTAGACCTGCGTGACGTTGAAGCCGAGCGGCTCGATCCGCGCGAGTGTGGCAGCGGGCGGCGGGGCGCCCGCGGTGAACACCTCGACGGTGTGGGCGAAGGGGCGGCGGTCCTCCTCGCGGGCGTTGATGATCGTGTTCAGAACGATCGGGGCGCCGCCGAAGTGCGTCACCCCCTCGCCGGCGATGGCATCGTAGATGCCGCGGGCGGTGATGTCGCGCAGGCAGATCACCGTGCCGCCGAGCAGCGGGATCATCCAGGAGTGGTTCCAGCCGTTGCAGTGGAACAAGGGCACGATGGTCAGGTAGCGGGGGTGAAGGGTCAGCCGCCAGGAGACAACGGTTCCCATCGTCATCAGATAGGCGCCGCGGTGGTGGTAGACGACGCCCTTGGGCCTGCCGGTGGTGCCCGAGGTGTAGTTGAGCGCAAGGCTCTCCCACTCATCCCCGGGGAAGATCCAGGCGAATGCGGGGTCGCCCCCGGCGAGCAGCGATTCGTAGTCGGGATGCCGCCCCGAGGCCGGGTGGCCGTGGTCGGCGTCGCCGACCTCGACGATCAGCGGTGCGGGACCCTCCAGCGCCGCCACCGCCGCCTCAGCCAGCGCAAGATGGCCCGCATCCACAAGGAACACCTTCGCCCCGCCATGGCCGAGGATGAAGGCCACGGTGTCGACGTCGAGGCGGGTGTTGACGGTGTTCAGCACGGCGCCGCAGGCCGGGGCGCCGAAATGCGCCTCGACCTGGGCCGGCACGTTGGGCAGCAGCGTCGCCACCACATCGCCCGGCCGGACGCCCAGCCCTGCAAGCGCGGATGCCAGGCGGCTGACGCGGGCATGGTACTCCCTGTAGGTCCAGCGCCGGCGGCCGTAGACCAGCGCCTCGCGCCCGGCGAAGACATCGGCGGCGCGCGCCAGATGCGACAGGACGGTCAGCGGGACATGGTTTGCCCGGGTCTTCTCAAGCCCCCTCTCGTCGTCCAGCCAGCCCATCGTCTGCCCCCCGCGCCCTGCCCGCAAGGAGGGAATATTGCGCGGGCCGTGCTTCCGTGGGAAGGGGGCGCGCACGGGCGGCGGGGGCAGGGAATGGCGGCGACACAGGGTGTGCGCGGCGGCGCGGGCGGACGGGCCGGCAACCGCGTGCCCGAGGCCGCCGCGCTGGTCGTCGGCGCAATGGCCCTCCTCGGCTTTGCGGACAACTTCGTGCGTGTCATCGCCGAGGACGCCGGGCTGTGGCAGTTCCACCTCGTGCGGTCGCTGATGGCGATGCCGCTTCTGTGGCTGCTCGCCCGTGCGACCGGCGGCACGCTCGTGCCGCGGCGCACGGGGCGGGTGCTGGCGCGGTCGGCCTTCAACGCAGCGGCGATGTTCCTCTACTTCGGAAGCCTTGCCTTCATGCCGATCGGGGTGGCGCTGGCGGGGCTGTTCACGGCGCCGATCTTCGTGCTGGTGATCCTGGTGGCGGTCTACGGCCATCGCATCGGCCCGGTCCGCATCGCCGCCGTCGCGCTCGGCTTCGCGGGCATCCTGATGGTGATCCGGCCGGGGGCCGAAGGCCTGACGGCGCTTGCGCTGATGCCGGCGGCGGCGGGGCTTTTCTACGCCGTCTCCAATATCGCGACCCGGGCCTGGTGCGCGGGCGAGGGCGCCGTGACGCTGACGGCCGGATATTTCCTGATGATGCTCTTGGCCAGCGGCGCGGCCCTCGTCGTGGTGGCGCTGGCCGCACCCGCCGCCGCGCCGGGTGCCGAGGGGTTCCTGACCCGCGGCTGGGTGGCGCCGACGGGCCGCTTCCTGTTCTGGACCGGGGTGCAGGCCGTCGCCTCGGTGGCGGCGATCGCGATGACGGTGCGTGGCTACCAGCTTGCCGAGGCCTCCTATGTCTCGGTGTTCGAATATGCGCTGCTGGTGTTCGCGGCCGGGTGGGCGTGGATGATCTTCGCCGAGGTGCCCGACGCCCTGGCACTGGTGGGGATGGCGGCGATCGTCCTGGCCGGGGTCGCGATCGCGCTGCGCTCGCGCTGAGCCCGGGTGGAGGGCGCGCGCGGTCTGCTACACCTCGACCGCGATCGGGGACTGCACGCCGACGCCGAACACGCGCTTGTAGCGGGTGATCTGGTCGGGCGGGCCCATGGCCTTGGCGGGGTTGTCCGACAGCTTGACGGTTGGCCGGCCGTTTGCCGCGGCCGCCTTGCAGACCAGGCTGAAGGGGGCGAGCGCATCGCCCGGCACGAGGCCGCGGAAGTCGTTGGTCAGAAGCGTCCCCCAGCCGAAGCTCACGCGCACCCGCCCGGCGAAGCGGGCGTGCAGCTCGCGGATGCGCGCCGCATCCAGCCCGTCGGAGAAGATGACGAGCTTCTTCGCCGGGTCCTCGCCGCGCGCCCGCCACCAGGTGATCGCCGTCTCCGCCCCCTCGACAGGGTCGCCCGAATCGATGCGGATGCCGGTCCAGCGCGCCAGCCAGTCCGGCGCCCGGTCCAGGAAGCCCCGGGTTCCGAAGGTGTCCGGCAGGATGATCAGAAGATTGCCGTCATGCTCCGTCTGCCAGTCGGCAAGCACGCGGTAGGGGGCCTCGGCCAGCTCGGCGTCACTCTCGGCAAGCGCGGCATAGACCATCGGCAGCTCATGGGCGTTGGTGCCGATCGCCTCGACCTCGCGGCGCATCGCGATCAGGCAGTTGGAGGTGCCGATGAAGGCCGCGCCCAGCCCCTCGAGCATCGCCTGCACGCACCAGTCCTGCCACAGGAACGAATGCCGCCGCCGGGTGCCGAAGTCGGCGATCCTCAGGCCCTCGATGCCGCGCAGCCCCTCGACCTTCTCCCACAGCCGGGTCATCGCCCGGGCGTAGAGGACCTGCAGCTCGAAGCGGCCCATGTCGCGCAGCACCGCGCGCGAGCGCAGCTCCATCAGCACCGCGAGCGCCGGGATCTCCCACATCATCACCTCGGGCCAGCGGCCCTCGAAGGTCAGCTCGTACTGCCCGTCGCGCTTCTCGAGGTGGTAGGCCGGCAGCCGCAGCCCCTCGAGGAAGGCGATGAAGTCGGGCCGGAACATCGCCCGCCGGCCGTAGAAGCTGTTGCCGCGCAGCCAGGTCGATTCGCCCCGGGAGAGCCGCAGCGAGCGGATGTGGTCGAGCTGCTCGCGAAGCGCGCCCTCGTCGATCAGCTCGGCGAGCGGCACGTGCCGGCTGCGGTTGATGAGGCTGAAGGTCACCGTCGTGCCGGGCTTGTGGCCGAACACCGACTGGCACATCAGCAGCTTGTAGAAGTCGGTGTCGAGCAGCGACCGCACGATCGGGTCGATCTTCCAGTTGTGGTTGTAGACCCGCGTGGCGATGTCGACCATGGGACCCTCCCTCTGCCGCGGCCCGGTACATCAGTCCGCGGCTTCGGGTGCAAGCGTCGGGCGGCCTCACTGCGCCGCAGCCAGGGCGGTTGCGGCAGCCGCCAGCAGGTCGGCGCGCAGCTCGGGGGCGCCAATCGCCCGCGCGGCGGCCAGCGCCTCGTCGAACAGCGTGGCGTCCTTGCCGACAGAGGCAAGGTCGATCAGGGCGCGGATCCGCGTCGCTCCGACGGTGATCGCCCGCGCCGTCCCGAGCGCCTCGGCCATCTGCCCCGCCTCGGCCTGGGCCTCGGCGATCGCGTGCATTGCAGCAGACCGGAGTTCGACATCTAGGATGCTCCGCGCGGTCTCCATCGCGTCGTCGAACTTCCCCGCCCGAGCCTGCGCGCGGGCAATCTGCGCTTCGGCCTCGACCGCCCAGGCGTCGCGCGCGACGGCCAGCGCCTCGACGAAGCGGCCGTCCCGCGACAGCGCCCGCGCCTTCTCCATGGCGATGGCTCCGAGGGCATTGTCGCGCGCGTCAGGGTCGCGGACGGCGTCTGCGGCCCGTTCCGCCTCGGCGAAGAGCGGCCAGTCGCCTTGCGTGGCGGCCACCCTTGCCAGGGTGAGCGCCCGAACATGGGGGTCGCCGAAGCCGCGCGCCGAGGCGAGCGCCGCATCCGCGAGGCCCGCCTTCAGCTGCGCGTCGGCCTGCGCCGGCGCGATCCAGCTCTCCGCGAGGCTGCGCAGCCCGGGGTCCGGGATGTCGCCGGCGGTCTCCAGCGCTTCGGCAAAGAGGGCGAGATCGCCGCTCGCGGTGGCGATCTCGCCCAGGGCTACGGCCAGAAGCCAGGGGTCCGCGATGCCGCCCGCCGTCCTGCGCGCGGCATCGGCCGCGCCGTCCCGAGCCTGCGTCACGGCGAGGTCGGTCAGCGCCTCGTCCCGCTCGAACGGGTCCGCAATGCTGTCGGCTGCTGCCCGTGCGGCATCGAGCAGCCACGGATCGCCCTGCAGGGCGCCGACCATCCCAAGCGCAAAGCAGCGCTCCGCGGCCCCCTCGATCCCGTGCGCGGTGGCCGCCGCCTCGGCGAACAGCTCCGTCCGTGCCTGGGCAACGGCGATGCCCGCCAGCGCGCGGTCGCGCCGCCAGGGTTCGGGCGCCGCGAGGGCCGCAGTCACGGCTTCGGCGAAGACGCAGCGCGGGTCGTGGGGGGCGGGGCAGGGCACACCGGCATCCGCCGAAGTCCCGGCCGTGGCAGGGCGTGCCGTTGTTTCCGCCTCGGCGGCCGGCCCTGCGAGCCACAGACCGGCCAGCATCAGTGCGATGAACCGCAGCCCTCGACCGATCATCCACGCCCCGACCATACGTCGCGGGCGATGGTGCGCAGGCGGCCGGGCCTTGTCAACGTCCCCCCGTCGCGCCCCTCACGGCCTGAGCACCACCCCCGCGGCGGCCATCGCGGCGCGCCGGGCGGCGAGCGAGCCCTCAAGGTCGAACGCCCGGCAGAGCCCCTCGCGGACGGTGACGGCAAGGCCGCGGCAGGCGCAAGCGCGGCGGGGTTCAGCGCGGCAGGAGCGCGGCAATCCAGGCGAGGGCCTCGGCGCGGGTACGTGCCTCCTCGATCCCGCGCGCGGTGGCCAGCGCCTCGGCGAAGAGTCCGGCCGCGGCCTGCGCCGCCGCGATCTCGCCAAGGGCCGAGGCGCGATCATGGGCGTCCCCGATCCCGCGCGCGGTGGCCAGCGCCCCGGCAAAGAGCCCGGCCCCGGCCTGCGTCGAGGCGATCAAACGGAGGACCATTGCGCGCCTGCCCTCGTCGTCGATCGCGCGGGCGGTGTCCAGCGCCTCGGCGAAGATGCAGGCGCGCGTCGGCGCCTCGACGCAGGTCGCGGCAGCGCCCTCCGCCTCGGCTGCAGCCGGTGCTGCCTCTGCCCGGGCCGGCGGCAGAGGCCGCAGCGCCCCGCCTGCTCCCGCAAACGGCCGCACGGCGATGCCGGGGCCGGCGTGTGCCTCCGCCACCCGGCGCAGATTGCCAGGCGCGCTGCCGTCAGCCGACGCGGGGCCTGCCGGCCAGGCGCACAGCAGGGTCGCGACGACGAGGATTGGCAACCGGCCTGACCCACGCATGGCTTTCCACCCCAGCGCCTGGCGGCCACCGTGGCGGTGACACGCCCGCCCAGTCAACCTCTCTCCCTCACGCCTCGAGCCGCACCCCCGCGGAGGCCATCGCGGCGCGCCGGGCGGCGAGCGAGCCCTCGAGGTCGATCGCCCGGCAGAGCCCCTCGCGGACGGTGACGGCAAGGCCGAGGCGGGCGGCGTCGAGCGCCGAGAAGGCGACGCAGAAGTCGGTGGCAAGGCCGGCGAGCGTCACCGCGCCGATGCCGCGGTCGGCAAGCCAGCCTGCAAGGCCCGTGGGCGTGGTGCGGTCGTTCTCGAAGAAGGCCGAGTAGCTGTCGACCCCGGGGTTCATGCCCTTCCTGAGGATCAGCGCCGCGGGGTCGGTGCGCAGGGCGGGGTGGAAGGCGGCGCCGGGGGTGCCCTGCACGCAGTGGTCGGGCCAGAGCGTCTGCGGCCCGTAGGGCATGGCGAGGGTGGCGAAGGGCGCCATCCCGGGGTGGGAGGAGGCGAAGGAGCGGTGCCCCGGGGGGTGCCAGTCCTGCGTCAGCACGACGGTCGCGAAGTCGTCCATCAGCGCGTTCAGGGGCGCCACGACGTCATCGCCGCCGGCCACCGCAAGGGCGCCGCCGGGGCAGAAGTCGACCTGCAGGTCGATGACGATCAGGGCTTCGGCGGCAGGGCGCATGGGCAGCCTTTCGGGCGGGGGACGGGTCAAGGGCTAGGGCGCGCCGCCCCCGCCGTCAATGCCGCCGGGCGCCGGCCGCGGCCGGCCGCGGTAGAGCGCGGTCAGCTCGGCCGGCAGTTCGCTGCCGTCCTTCAGCCCCAGCGTCACCCCCCGCCGCAGCGAGGCGCCGCGCATCGCCGCCGCCCGGCCGGCCGACAGCGTGATACGCTGCGCGGGGCGCAGCGCCCATTCGGCCAGCCGCGCCGCCATCCGCTCGCACACCGTACCGTGCTCGGGGCTTGCGCCGAGGTCGACGTACTCCCCGGGGTCGGTGGCGAGGTCGTGCAGCATCGGCCGCATCCCCTCGACATGGACGAACTTCCAGCGCCCGTCGAAGGCCATGAAGAGGCGCGCGCGCATCGGGTCAAGCCCGAGGCGGGCGGCGTGGGGGGTGAGCGCGAGGTCGTATTCGGAGAAGACGCAGTCGCGCCAGCGCTCCGGTGCCCGGCCGTGCAGGAACGGCACGAGCGAGCGGCCCTCGAGCACATGCGGCAGCGCCTCCCCGCCGGCGACCTCGACGAAGGTGGCGGCGAGGTCGAGCGATTCGACCAGCGCCTCGCAGACCGTGCCGCGGGTGGCATCGGCCTCGGGGCGGGGGTCGACGACGATCAGCGGGATGCGCACCGAGGGGTCGTGGAAGAGATCCTTCTCGCCCAGCCAGTGGTCGCCGAGATAGTCGCCGTGGTCGGAGGTGACGACGATCAGCGTGCTTTCGGCCCGCCCGCTCGCCTGCAGATGCGCGACGAGGCGGCCGACGGCGGCGTCGCACTGGCTGACGAGCCCCATGTAGGCCGGGATCACCCGCGCGCGCAGCGCGTCGTCCTGGAAGGCGCGGCCGACGCGGCCGTCCATGAAGGCGGCGTGAAGGGGGTGGGGATCCTGCCGCTCGCGGGGGTGGCGGAGCGGGGCCACGACATGTTCGGGCCCGTACATCGCGTGCCACGGCGGCGGCGCGATGTAGGGCCAGTGCGGCTTGATGTAGGAGACATGCACGCACACCGGCCGGTCGCCGGCCTGGTCGAGGAAATCGGTCGCCCGGCGGGTGATGTAGGGGGTCTCGCTATCCTTCTCGGCGATCGCCGCCGGCTCCTGCGCGTTCTGCATGAACCAGCCCGAGAGCATGGCGCCGGCCGCGTCGCGGCCGGCGTTGGCGAAGTCGTGCCAGGGGTTGGCGCTGGCGTAGCCGCGCCCGCGCAGCCAGTCGTTGTAGGAAGCCGCGCCGCGGTCGTCGTAGCACCCGTCCGGCCCCTCGGGGCGCATGCCGTCGTCGCGCTCCCAGACGTCGAAGCCGCATTCGGCGACGCGGGCGCCGATGACGCTGTCGGGCGCGAGGCCGAGCCTGGCCATGCCCTCGGCATCGGCGCGCATGTGGGTCTTGCCGATGAGCCAGCAGCCCATCCCCGCCGCCCTGAGATGGTCGCCGAGCGTCGGCTCGCCGGCCCTGAGCGGCACGCCGTTCCAGCTTGCCCCGTGCGAATGCACGTAGCGGCCGGTGTAGAAGCACATCCGCGACGGCCCGCAGATCGGCGACTGGACGTAGGCGCGCGCGAAGCGCACGCCTCGGGCGGCCAGCGCGTCGATGTGCGGGGTCTTCAGATGCGGGTGGCCGGCGCAGCCCAGGTAGTCGTGGCGCAGCTGGTCGAACATCACGAACAGGATCGTACGGATCGCGGCCATCGTCACCCTCCACAGCCGGGCCGGCGGAGCATGCCGCCTTTGCCGCCGGCAGGCCAGCCCCCTGCGCGCCCGCCCCGATGCCCGGCAGTTTCCAGCTGCGGGGAAAGGCTCTAGCCTCGGGGTGCGGCGCGACGCGGGGGGCGCCCGGAGGGTGGGACGGCGGCGATGGCAGCAACGGTGACGCTTGCGGGGCGCGTGGCGGTCGAGGGGGCGGCGGCGGCGCCGCATGCGCTTGCCCGGCTGCGGGAAGAGGCGCCGGCGGTCGACTGGCGGCCGGCCGATCCCGGCGCGGCAGCGGGGACGGCGCGGCTGGTGCTCGCACGCGTCCCCGGCATGGCCGAGGGCGCCTTTGCTACCGAGGCCACCGCCGGCGATCCACCCGAGGTGCGGGTTGCGGCCAGCGGCCTGCCGGGGCTGATCTGGGGGGTGGAGGCGCTGCTGGCCGAAGGCGCCGGGCCACGCGGCCTGACCCTGCCCGCCGGCCGGCGCGAGGAGGCGCCGGGGCTTGCCTACCGCACCTTCTGGACCTGGGACCATTCGACCAACTGGGAGCTTTCCCAGATCGGCCAGCAGGAGATCGGCGTCTTCAACCCCTACGGCAAGCCGCCCGGCGGGTTCCTCGCCGACTACCGGCGGCTGGTCGACTGGTGTTCGCGCCACCGGGTGGCGGCGGTGGTGGTCTACGGCTTCCTGCGCGACAGCCACGGCGGGGCTGAGGCGGCGGGAGAGCTTGCCCGCTATGCCGCGGCCCGCGGCGTGCGGGTGCTTCCGGGGATCGCCATCGGCAGCTACGGCGGCGTCTGGTGGGAGGGCGATCACCCCTACAACCTCGCCACCTGGCTCAGGAAGCACCCCGAGAACGCGGCCACGCTCGAGAAGGGGGTAGGCTTCCAGATCGCCGACCTCGCCTTCCCGCTGAACTTCCCGCGCTCGGACTACACGCTCTCGGCCTGCCCCTCGCGCCCGGCCACCATGGCCTGGATGGAGGAGGCGGTGGACTGGCTGGCGCGCAGCTTCGAGATCGGCGGCATCAACATCGAGGCCGGCGACTACGGGGTGTGCGGCTGCGACCTGTGCGTCGCGCGGCGGGCGAACGCGGCCGAGGCGGCGCGGCGGGTCGACAGCTTCGGCGACAGCTGGTCGCATACCGACATGGCCGACAACTTCCCGCGGCTGTTCCGGGCGGCGAAGGCCGCCAACCCCGACCTCTGGGTCTATTCCGAGATCCAGTGGGACAATCTGCTCGATCCCGTGGCGCAGTCGGCGCAGGCGCGGCTGCCGGCGGGCGGCATCTACCAGCACACCACCAACCGCAGCTACTGGGGCCGGCTGAAGCGGGAACTCACGCGCGATTACGTTGCCGGTCTGCCGATGCAGCCCAACGTCCTGCGCTGCCAGTTCGCCTGCCAGTGGAACGGCGATGCCCGCACCGAACGCTTCCGGCTGAACGCGGCCGATTTCGCCGCCATGGCCAGGCTCTGCGCTGCCACCGGGCTCGCCGGGCTGACGGTCTGGGGCGAGCCTTCGCCCTATTCCGCCTCCGTGGAGCTGTCCTACCTCGCCTTCGCCCGCTTCACCTGGGATCCGTCGCTGAGCTGGGAGCGCTTCATGGCCGAGGAGGCGGCGCCGCGGCTGGGCGGGGTCGAGGCGGCGGCGCGCTTCGTCGTCATCGCCGGCGAGATCGACGCCAATGCCGCGCTGCCGCTGGATCGGCTCGCCCTGCTTGGCGCCGAGGCAGGCGGCATGGCGGCCGAGGGCGGCGAGGCCGGGCGGCGCTGGCTGACGCTCGCCGACACCATCGCCCGGCGCCGCTACATGGGTCGCTGATGCGCACGGCCGCGGCTGTGACCGCACTGTCATGCCGGCATGGTAGGGCCTCCGCCCGCAGCCGCACGACCGCCGTTCCGGGCGCCCCCGCAGACCACATCCAGGAGACCCACATGCGACCCACCCCGACCCTGACCGCCGCGGTGCTGGCGCTCGGCCTCGCCGCCGGCGCTGCCGTCGCCGAACCCTCCGGCCGCCTCGTCCTCTACACCTCCCAGCCCAACGCCGACGCCCAGGCGACGGTGGACGCCTTCCGCGCGCGGCATCCCGCCGTCGAGGTGGAGTGGTTCCGCGAGGGCACAACCAACGTCATGGCCAAGCTCGAGGCCGAGTTCGCCGCCGGCGCCCCGCAGCCCGACGTGCTGCTGATCGCCGATTCGGTGACGATGGAGGGGCTGAAGGCGCAGGGACGGCTGATGCCCCACCCCGATGCCGACGTCTCGGCCTACGACCCCGCGACGATGGACCCCGGGCGGTACTGGTTCGCGACCAAGCTCATCACCACCGGCATCGTCTACAACACCGCGGCAGCGATGGTGCCCGCCTCCTGGGAGGATCTCCTGCGGCCCGAGGCGAAGGACCAGATCGTGATGCCCTCGCCCCTGACCTCGGGCGCGGCCACGATCCACATGGTCGCGCTCACCGGCCACCCAGAACTCGGCTGGGAGTATTACGAGGCGCTGGCCGCGCAGGGGGCGATGGCCCAGGGCGGCAACGGCGGGGTCCAGACGGCGGTGGCAGGCGGCGAACGGCTCTACGGGATGATCGTCGACTACCTGCCGATCCGCGCCGCCGCCCAGGGGGCGCCGGTCGCCTTCGTCTTCCCCCGGGAGGGGGTGTCGGCAGTGTCCGAGCCGGTGGCGATCCTCGCCACGGCGCGGAACCCCGATGCCGCCCGGGCCTTCGTCGACTTCCTGCTGTCGCGCGAGGGGCAGGAGCTTGCGGCCGCCCAGGGTTACCTTCCCGCCCACCCCGCGGTGCCTCCGCCCGCGGGCTTCCCGCCGCGGTCCGGGATCCGGCTGCTCGACTTCGATCCGGCGCGGGCGCTGGCAGAGGATGCGGTCAACAAGATGCGATTCTCCGACATCTTCGGCGGTTGAGCGGCACGTGCGACTGGCGGCGCCGGTTCCGGGCGGCGAGGGGCTCACGACTGCCGCGCTGACGGCGCTGGCGCTGGGGCTGTTCGCGGCACCCCTGGCGCTGCTCTTTGCCGAGGGGTTGTGGCGCGACGGCGCCCCGACGCTGGCGCCGCTGTCCGAGGCGCTGGCCAGTCGCGCGGTGCGCCAGGCGCTCTGGAACAGCATCGAGAGCGCCGCGCTCTCGGCCCTTGCCGCGACGGCGCTCGGGACCCTTCTGGCGCTGGTGCTGGCACTCACCGACGTGCGGGCGAAGGGGCCGGTCACCTTCCTCATCCTGCTGCCGATGATGATCCCGCCGCATGTGACGGCGATCGCCTGGACGCAGGCGCTGGGCCCCTCGAGCCAGCTGCTCGGGGCGCTGGGCCTCGCGCCTCCGCCCGGCAGCGGCAATCCGCTGCACGGCCGCGGCGGGGTGGTGGCGCTTCTGGCGCTGCAGCATGCGCCGCTCGCCTTCCTCACCCTGCTCGCCGCGCTGCGGGCGCTGCCGCGCGAAGTGGTCGAGGCCGCGCGCAGCGCCGGCGCCGGGCCGTGGCGCACGCTCCGCCGGATCGTGCTTCCGCTCACGGTCCCGGCGCTCGCGGCGGGGTTCGCGCTCGCCTTCGTCGCCGCGCTTGGCAATTTCGGCATCCCGGCACTGCTCGGCATCCCCGGCCGCTACACCACCCTTCCGGTGCTGATCTGGCAGCGGCTGTCGGCGTTCGGCCCGGGGATGCTGCCGGCGGTCGCGGTGCTGTCGGCGCTGATGGCGGCGGTGGCGCTGGCCGCGGTGGCGCTGCAGCTGGCCCTCGCGGCCCGCGCCGGCGGGCGGCTGAGCGGACCGCCGCAGCTGCCGCTGCGCTTCCGCCTCGGTCGGTGGCGGTGGGCGGGCGAGGCGGGGCTTGCGCTTGTCATCCTCGCCGTCCTTCTGCTTCCCGGCGCCGCCCTCGTCGCCACCTCGCTGGTGCCGGCCTTCGGGGTGCCGCTCGGCGCCGCGACGCTGACCTTCGACAACTACGCCGAGGTCCTGCTGCGCCAGGCCGTCACCCTGCGCGCCTTCCTGAACTCCACCCTGCTCGGGGCGGCGGCCGGACTCTGCCTTGCGCTGCTGGCAGTCCTTGCCGCGGCGCTCGCCAATGGCCGGTGCCGGGCCGGGCGGCGCGGCGCGGCCGTCTTCGCCACCGCTGCCGAGCTGGCCTTCGCGGTGCCCGGGGTGGTGATCTCGATCGCCTTCATCCTCGCCTTCCTGCGGCCCCTGCCCGTGATCGGAATCTCGCTCTACGGCAGCTTCGCCATCCTCCTGCTTGCCTATCTTGCTGCCTTCGCCGCGGTGGCGCTGAAGCCGGTCGCAGCGGCGGCGGCCCGGCTCGACCCCGCCCTCGACGAGGCCGCGCAGGTCGCCGGCGCCCGCTTCCCGCGCCGGCTGCGCCGCGTCATCGCCCCGCCGCTGGCGCCAGCCGCGGCCTCCGGCGCGATCCTCGTCTTCCTGACCGCCTACAACGAGATCACCGTCTCGGCGCTGCTGTGGTCGACCGGCAACGAGACGATCGGGACGACCATCTTCAACTACGATTCGGCCGGCCAGACCACGGTGGCCGCCGCGATGGCGGCGGTCACCGTGGCGGCGACGGCGCTGCTCATGGCGGCGCTGCACCGGCTGGGCCGGCGCCTGCCTGCCGGCGTCATCCCGTGGCGGGGCTGACGGTCAGGCCCGTGCGCCGCCGGCGCTCTGCGGTGCGGCCGGGAAGCACAGCGCCGCGGCAGCCTCGAGCGTCGCCGCATGGGCCGGCGCCAGCGCCGCGAGCGGCGGGCGCGTGGTGGCATAGGCGGGGTCCCCGAGCCGCAGGGCGATCGCCGCCTTGACGGCGGGGATGACCGGCATCGCCTCGAACGCCGCGCGGATTCGGCCGGCATCGGCCAGCGCCGCGGCTTCGTCGTCGGTGCCGATGGCGCGGATCAGCCGGGCAATGCCGCGCGCGTTGACGTTGGCCGTGGCGCTGATGCAACCGGCGCCCCCGGCCGCGACGTTGCGGGGCAGAAGTGATTCGGAGGCCGAGAAGACTTCGATCGCGGGGAACGCCGCGATCACGGCGGCGGTATTCTCCCAGTTGCCGGAGCTGTCCTTGAGGCCGGCGACGACGCCGGGGAAGGCCTCGACCAGCCGCGCGATCAGGCTCAGCGTGATCGGCACGCCCGACATCTGCGGGATGTGGTAGAGATACAGCCGCAGCCCCGGCCCCGCCGCCTCGATCGTCCGGGCATAGGCGGCAAAGACCCCGTCCTCGGGCACGCCCTTGTAGTAGAACGGCGGCAGCATCAGCGCGCCCTTCACGCCCAGGGCGAGGGCATGGCGCGTCAGGCGGATGGTGTCGGGCAGGGCGGCGCAGCCGGTGCCGGGAATCAGCCGCCCGGGGGCGATGCCGCCGGCCACCAGCGCCTCGAGCGCCGCGGTCCGCTCCTCGACGCTCATCGAGGTCGCCTCCGAGGTGGTGCCGAAGGGCGCCAGCCCGTCGGCGCCGTCGTCCAGCAGGAGCCGCGAATGGGCGACCAGCCGCGTGTGGTCGACGGCAAGGTCCGGGCCGAAGGGGGTGATGGCGGGAACATAGAGGCGCGGGGTATGCGGCATGGGGGCTCCGTCGGGTCAGGTGCCGGCAGCGGCCGGCGGGGTTGCGTGCAGCGTGCGAATCCGGCGCGCCGCGGCCGGGCGCCGCCCGCCTGCATGCCAGAAGCCGCGCCCATGGGCCACCGCGGACAGGCGTTGACCGGTCCACCCCGGCCGCTGCAGGATCGCTGCGGGAGGGGCGACATGCGCACGATCCGGGGGCCGGCACTGTTTCTTGCCCAGTTCGCGGGCAATGAGGCGCCATTCGATGACTGGGGGGCGATCACGCGCTGGGCGGCCGGGCTCGGCTATGCCGGGGTTCAGGTACCAAGCTGGGACCGGCGACTGTTCGACCTCGACCGCGCTGCCATCTCGCGGGACTGGTGCGACGCCTTCGCCGGGCGGGCCGCCGAGGCCGGCATCGCGGTCACCGAACTGTCTGCCCATCTGCAGGGACAGCTGGTCGCGGTGCACCCCGCCTACGACCCCGCCTTCGACGGGATCGCGCCGGCCGCCGTCCGGGGCAACCCGGCGCGGCGGTCCGAATGGGCGGCCGGTGAGGTGCGCAAGGCGCTGACCGCCTCGGCCAACCTCGGGCTGACGGCGCTCGCGGCGTTCCCCGGGGCGCTTGCCTGGCCCTACGTCTACCCATGGCCGCAGCGCCCCGTCGGGCTGGTCGAGGCGGCGATGGACGAGCTTGCCCGCCGCTGGCGACCGCTGCTCGACCATGCCGGAGAAATGGGGGTGGACATCTGCTTCGAGCTGCATCCGGGCGAGGATCTGTTCGACGGGGCGAGCTTCGAGATGTTCCTCGACCGGCTCGACGGCCATCCGCGCGCCTGCCTGCTCTACGACCCCTCGCATTTCCTGCTGCAGGCGATGGACTACCTCGCCCACATCGACATCTACCACCCGCGCATCCGCATGTTCCACGTCAAGGATGCCGAGCTGAACCCCGACGGCCGGCAGGGCGTCTACGGCGGCTTCCAGCCCTGGCTGGCGCGCGCGGGGCGCTTCCGCAGCCCCGGCGATGGCCAGATCGACTTCCGCGGGGTCTTCGCGCGGCTCGCCCGGCACGGCTTCCCGGGCTGGGCGGTGGTGGAATGGGAGTGCTGCCTGAAGCACCCCGAGGACGGCGCGCGCGAGGGGGCGGAGTTCGTGCGCGACCATATCATCCGCGTCGCCGACCGTGCCTTCGACGACTTTGCCGCTGGCGGCGCCGACGCCGCGGCAGTGCAGCGGATGCTGGGGCTGTGACGGCAGGGCGGGCGCCGGCTGCCCGGTTCGGAGGCAGCGCATGACGATCGGCGGCCGCGGCGACGAGGCCGCACGACCGCTGCGGCTGGGCATGGTGGGGGGCGGGCCGGGGGCCTTCATCGGCGCCGTCCACCGGATGGCGGCGCGCCTTGACGGGCAGTTCGCGCTCGTCGCCGGCTGCTTCTCGGCCGACCCCGCCCGCGGCCGCGAGACCGGGGCGGCGCTCGGCCTCGATCCCGCGCGCGTCTATCCCGACTTCGCCGCCATGGCCCGTGCCGAAGGGCGGCGGCCCGATGGCATCCAGGTGGTGGCGATCGTCACCCCCAACCACCTGCACGCGCCGGTGGTGCGTGCCTTCCTCGGCCGTGGCATCGACATCATCTGCGACAAGCCCCTGACCGCGACGCTGGCCCAGGCGCGGCGACTGGCCGCCTCCGCAGGGCGGGCCGGGGTGCTGGTGGTGCTGACGCACAACTACTCGGCACATCCGATGGTCCGCCATGCCCGCGCGATGGTCGCGGCGGGCGCGCTCGGCGCCATCCGGCTGGTGCAGGCCGAATACGCCCAGGACTGGTTGGCCGAGCCGCTGGAGGCCGGCGGCCACAAGCAAGCGCTCTGGCGGACCGATCCCGCGCAGGCCGGCTCCGGCGGCGCTCTGGGCGATATCGGCACCCACGCCTTTCACCTTGCAGGCTTCGTCACCGGCCTGGCCGCCGAGGCGCTGGCCGCCGACCTGCACCGCTTCGTCCCCGGCCGGCGGCTGGACGACAACGCCCATGTGATGCTGCGCTACGCCGGCGGGGCGAAGGGGATGCTGTGGGCCAGCCAGGTGGCCACGGGCTGCCAGAACGCGCTGCGGCTGCGCGTCTACGGCACCGCCGGCGGGCTGGAATGGGACCAGGAGGCGCCTGACCGGCTCTGGTTCGCCCCGCGGGCGGCGCCTCGGCAGCTGATCACCCGCGCCGGCCCCGGCGCCGGCCCCGAGGCCGCCCGTGCCAGCCGCCTGCCCGCGGGTCACCCCGAGGGCTACCTGGAGGCATTCGCCACCCTCTATGCCGAGGCCGCCACCGCGATCCGCGCCCGTCGCGCCGGCCTTCCTTCCGATCCCGCTTCCGCCCTTCCTGGCATCGCCGAGGGGGTCGCGGGCCTCGCCTTCGTCGACGCCTGCGTGCGCTCGTCCGCGCGCGGTGGGGCCTGGGTGCGGCTCCAGCCCTGAGTTCACGGGAGGCTGTTCACCCAAGGCGGGGTCGGGCTGCAATCGCCGGACTCCAGCCGAGGATCGCGCAGGATGAACATCCCCTATCCTGGGGCCCGCCTAGCGGTTTGCGGTCGAGAGCGGATCGTCGCCCCTGCCCCCGCAGGACGGAAGGCTGCCGAAGTGACGCTTGCTTGCGGCGTGTCGCTTCTGGCGGTGCGGAAGTGGCTGGCACGGAACCGCGCGGACGGTGGTGCGGCCCTCACCAGCCGCGCTGCGCCTGGCCCGCTGCGCAGGTGGTGGACAACCTCCTCGCAGTTGGGCCAGATGGCGCCCGGATGTTCCCGGATGCGGCCGGCCGGCCGGGCGGGTGTTCCGTGCTGGGAGGATTCGACGGAATGGGCCGCGCACCGGACCTTGCGCCACGGATCGCCGACGAGGTGCGGCGGACAACCTGCTACATGTGTGCCTGCCGCTGCGGCATCGAGGTCCACGTCAAGGACGGCCAGGTCCGCCACATCGAAGGCAACCGCGACCATCCGGTCAACCGCGGCGTCCTCTGCGCCAAGGGCTCGGCGGGGGTGATGCAGCACAACTCGCCGGCAAGGCTGCGGGCGCCGCTCCTGCGCACGGGCCCGCGCGGGTCGGGCGAGTTCCGCGAGATCTCCTGGGACGAGGCGCTGGCCACCGCCACCGCCTGGCTGCAACCCCTGCGGGCGACCGCCCCCGAGAAGCTGGCCTTCTTCACCGGCCGCGACCAGAGCCAGGGCCTGACCGGCTGGTGGGCGCAGATGTTCGGCACCCCGAACTATGCCGCGCACGGCGGCTTCTGCTCGGTCAACATGGCGGCGGCCGGCATCTACACGCTTGGCGGCGCATTCTGGGAATTCGGCGCCACCGACTGGGAGCGGACGCGCCTTCTGGTCATGTTCGGGGTCGCCGAGGACCATGATTCGAACCCCATCAAGATCGGCCTCGGCAAGCTCAAGGCGCGCGGGGCGCGGGTCATCGCGGTCAATCCGGTGCGCACCGGCTATGCCGCCGTCGCCGACGACTGGATCGCCATCACCCCGGGCACCGACGGGCTGCTGATCCTCGCGCTCGCGCAGGAACTGCTGCGCGCCGGCCGGATCGACCTCGACTACCTCGCCCGCTTCACCGACGCCGGCATCCTCATCGACGCCCGCGAGGGGCCGACCAGGGGCCTCTACCTGCGCGACGCCGAGGGCCGGCCGCTGGTGATCGACCGCCGCACCGGCGCCCCTGCCCCCTGGGAGGCCCCGGGCGTCGCCCCCGACCTCGCCCGCGGCCTGGCCGAAGACGGGGTGGAGCATCTGCCGGTCTTCCGCCACCTCGCCCTCCGCCTGCTCGACCCCGCCCATGCGCCCGAGGCGGTGGCGGCGCGCTGCGGCGTGCCGGCCGAGCGCATCCGCGCGCTCGCCGCCGAGCTCGCCGCCGCGGCCTTCGAGGCGCCGGTCGTCCTGCCCTGGCCGTGGACCGACTTCCGCGGCGAGCGCCATGCGGCGATGGTCGGCCGGCCGGTTAGCTTCCACGCCATGCGCGGCATCTCGGCCCATTCCAACGGCTTCCAGACGGCGCGGGCGCTGCATGTGCTGCAGTGCCTGCTCGGCGCGGTCGAGACCCCGGGCGGCTTCCGCTTCAAGCCGCCCTGTCCGCGCCCGGCTGCTGCCCAGCCGCGCCCGCACGGCGCCCGCGGCCCCGGCCAGCCGCTCGCCGGCCCGCCGCTCGGCTTCCCGCTCGGGCCCGACGACCTGCTCGTCGACGCCGAGGGCCGGCCGCAGCGCATCGACAAGGCGTTCTCGTGGGAGGCGCCGCTCGCCGTCCACGGGCTGATGCACATGGTCATCGCCAACGCCCATGCCGGCGACCCCTACCCGGTCGACACGCTCTTTCTCTACATGGCCAACATGGCCTGGAACTCGTCGATGAACACCGCCGGCACGATGAGGATGCTGGCCGACCGGCGGCCGGACGGAGAGTACGTGATCCCGCGGATCATCTGCGCCGACGCCTACTCCTCCGAGATGGTGGCCTACGCCGACCTCGTGCTGCCCGACACCACCTATCTGGAGCGCCACGACTGCATCTCGCTGCTCGACCGGCCGATCAGCGAGCCCGACGCGATGGCCGACGCGATCCGCTGGCCGGTGGTCGCGCCCGACCGGCCGGGGCACGCGGGCGTGCGCCCCTTCCAGTCGGTGCTGCTCGACCTCGGCGCCCGGCTCGGCCTGCCCGGGATGGTGGCGGCCGACGGCAGCCCGCGCTACCGCGACTATGCCGACTACATCGTCAACCACGAGCGCAGGCCGGGCATCGGCCCGCTCGCCGGCTGGCGCGGCGACGGCACCGCCCGCGGCCGCGGCGCCCCGAACCCCGGCCAGCTTGACCGCTACATCGCCGCCGGCGGCTTCTGGCAGGCGCATGTCCCCGAGGAGGCGGCCTTCTTCAAGCCCTGGAACCGCGCCTGGCAGGACTGGGCCACCGCCATGGGCCTGCAGGACCGGCCGAACCCCTATCCCTTCGCGTTGTGGGTGGAGCCCCTGCGCCGCTTCCAGCTTGCCGCCGAGGGCCACGGGCCCCGCCAGCCGCCCGAGCACCTGCGCGCCCGCATCCGCGCCTGCCTCGACCCGCTGCCGTTCTGGCCCCCCGCGCTCGAGGAGGCGGCGGTGGACGCCGCCGCCTTCCCGCTGCACGCGCTGACCCAGCGGCCGATGGCGATGTATCACTCTTGGGGCAGCCAGAACGCCTGGCTGCGCCAGATCCATGGCGAGAACCTGCTGTTCCTGCCCGAGGCGGTCTGGCGGCAGGGCGGCTTTGCCCCCGGCGACTGGGCGGTGGTCACCTCGCCCAGCGGCTCGATCACCGTGCCGGTGGCGCCGATGGCGGCGCAGAACGCCGCCACGGTCTGGACCTGGAACGCCATCGGCAAGCGCGCTGGGGCCTGGGCGCTCGACCCCGCCGCCCCCGAGGCGACGCGCGGCTTCCTGCTCAACCACCTAATCGGCGAGCTTCTGCCCGATCAGGGCGACGGCCGGCGGTGGGCGAACTCCGACCCGGTGACCGGCCAGGCGGCCTGGTTCGACCTGCGCGTGCGCGTCGAGCGGGCAGGCCCCGACGCCCGGCTGCAACCGGCGTTCGCGCCGCAGTCCAGCCCGGTCGGCCGCGGCCCGGCGGTCGTCCGCCACGGGGGCCTCTGGCGATGACCGCACTTCCCGGCCGCACCGAGAAAAGCCTCGGCCTCGTCATCGACCTCGACACCTGCGTCGGCTGCCAGGCCTGCGCGGTGTCGTGCAAGGAGTGGAACAGCGCCTCGGGCAGCCACGCCCCGCTGGCCGACCTCGACGCCTACGGGGCGGCGCCGGCCGGCACCTTCCTCAACCGCGTCCACAGCTTCGAGGTGACGCCGCCAGAGGGGCCGGCGGTGGTGGTGCACTTCCCCCGCTCGTGCCTGCACTGCGCGGATGCGCCCTGCGTCACCGTCTGCCCGACCGGCGCCTCCTACAAGCGCGCCGAGGACGGCATCGTGCTGGTCGACGAGGCGGCCTGCATCGGCTGCGGCCTCTGCGCCTGGGCCTGCCCCTACGGCGCGCGCGAACTCGACGGGGCCGAGCGGGTGATGAAGAAATGCACCCTCTGCGTCGACCGCATCTACAACGACGCGCTGCCGGAGGCCGACCGCGTGCCGGCCTGCGTCAAGGCCTGCCCGACCGGGGCGCGCCACTTCGGCGACCTCGCCGACCCGGGCAGCGCGGTCAGCCGGCTGGTGGCGGCACGCGGCGGCTTCGATCTGATGCCCGAGCAGGGCACGCGGCCGGTCAACAAGTACCTGCCGCCACGGCCCCGCGGGCCCTCGGGCCAGGCCCCGCTCGAGCCTCTGGCCGCGGCCGCGCCGGGCGGGTTTCTCGGCTGGCTCGACCGTGCCCTCGACCGTCTCTGAGATCAGACCGGAGCACCCGCCGATGCCGCGCCCGCCCGCGCCCCCATCCCCGCCCGCCGCCCCGCCCGGCCGGGTGGAAGAAAATCCTTCGTGCGAAGGATTTTCGCCCCGCGCCCGGGGCTGCCGGCAGCCGCGCCGGGGCCCCGGGTACGGAACGGTCGTGCGGCCCCGCCGGGGCGCGGGTGGCGCCGCCGTCCCCGCGGCCGTCGCGGGCAGGGGGCGCTGATGCATCCGGCGGTCTCGATCATCCTCTTCACGGTGCTGTCGGGGGCGGGCTTCGGGCTCCTTGCCCTGCTCGGCACCGGAGCGGCGGGCCGGCCGGCCGGCTGGGCGGCGTTCGTTCCGTTCGCCCTCGGCCTCGGTCTCGCCGGGGCCGGGCTGGTGGCCTCGGCCTTCCACCTCGGCCGGCCCGAGCGGGCGCTGCGCGCCTTCACCCAGTGGCGGACAAGCTGGCTGTCGCGCGAGGCGGTACTGGCGGCGGCGACCTTTGCGGTGGTCGTGCCCAATGCCGCGGCCTCGGTCCTCCTCGCCCGTCCGCTGCCGGGGCTCGGCTGGGCGGGGGCTGTGCTGGCGGTGGCGACGGTGGGCTCGACCGCCATGATCTACGCCCAGATGCGCACCGTGCCGCGGTGGCGGCACTGGACGACGCTGGCGGTGTTTCTCGCCGCCGCCGCGGCCGGCGGCACGCTCCTGGCCGGGCTGCGCTGGCCTGCGCTTGCGGCGCTCGGCCTGCTCGGCATCGCGCTGGCAGCGCACTGGCGGGCGGGCGACAGGCCACTGGGCCGGGCGGGACAGGATGCCGGAACGGCCACCGGGCTCGGCGCCCTCGGCCGGGTGCGGCCGCTGTCGCCCGCGCACACCGGCGGCAGCTACGTCCTGAAGGAGATGGTGCATGTCGTGGGGCGCCGCCACGCCCGGCGGCTGCGGCTGCTTGCGTTCCTGCTGGCGGTCGTGCTGCCGGCGGCGCTGGTCGCCCCGGGCTGGGGCGGGTGGCTTGCCTTCGCGATTGCGGCGCCGCTTCATCTGGGCGGCATGCTGGCGGCGCGCTGGCTGTTCTTTGCCGAGGCCGAGCATGTGGTCGGCCTCTACTACGGGCGGGGCTGAACGTCACGCAGGCGTCACCCCGGGCGGCGAAGGCTGCGCGCGGCGGCGGGGGGACGGGCCGCGTGGGCGAAACGGGCGGCGGTGGCGGCAGGTGCGGCGCGGTCGGGAGGCGGCGGGCGATGGCGGTCGGCGTCAGGGGGGCGGTGAAGCGGTTCGCCGGCACGCCGGCGGTGGACGGGGTCGACCTCGACATCGGGCCGGGCGAGTTCGTGGCCGTGGTCGGCCCCTCCGGCTGCGGCAAGTCCACCCTCCTGCGGCTGATCGCCGGGCTGGAGACGCTGGATGCGGGGCGGATCGACCTCGACGGCCGGACGGTCTCGGCCCCAGGGGTGCATGTCGCGCCCGAGGCGCGGGGGGTCGGGGTGGTGTTCCAGTCCTACGCGCTCTGGCCGCACATGAGCGTGGCCGAGAACGTGGCCTTTCCGGCCGAGGCGGCCGGGGCGGGGCGCGGCGCGGCGCGGGACGCGGCGCTCGTTCATCTCGGGACCGTGGGCCTGGCCGCGCTTGCCGGGCGGCGGCCGGCCGAACTGTCGGGCGGCCAGCGGCAGCGGGTGGCGCTGGCGCGCTGCCTGGCGCAGCGGGCACGGGTGATCCTGATGGACGAGCCGCTTGCCAGCCTCGACCCGCATCTGCGGGCAGCGATGGAGGAAGAGCTTGCCGCCTTCCAGGCAAGGACCGGCGCGGCGGCGCTTTACATCACCCACGACCAGCGCGAGGCCTTCGCGGTGGCCCACCGGGTGGCGGTGATGGCGGCGGGGCGGATCCTGCAGGCCGACGCGCCCGAGACGGTCTATGCCCGCCCGGCATCGGAGGCGGTGGCACGCTTCATCGGGCGCGGCGCGGTCCTGCCGGTGCAAGTTGCCGGCGGGACGGCAGACCTCGGTCCGGTTGCGGTGCCCGCTGCCGGGCGGGCGGGCGACCCGGCAGCGGCGCGGCTGCTGGTGCGGCCCGAGGAGGTCAGGCTTGCCGCCGACGGGCCCCTTGGGGGGCAGGTGACGGCCGCGCTGTACCGCGGCGGGGTCTGGGAGGGCAGCGTCAGGGTGGACGGGCTGGCCGAGCCGCTGGCGGTGAGCTCGCCGAGCCGGATCGCGGCCGGGCAGGAGGTGCGGCTGGCGGTGACTGGCGGCTGGCTGCTGCCGGGCTGAGCCCGCAGGTCATGCCGTCCCATGCGTGGGACAGGAGAGATGTCGTTCATGACCAATGCCTTGGTCCATTGGATTCAGGAATCGTCAACCCCTGTCCGGCGCTCGCGCCGGGGCCTAGGCGACGCCGGTCAGCCGAGGCGGATGGCCCCGCCGAGCACCGCCTCGGCGAGCCCGAGGGCGCGTTCGGCGTAGCGGCGCGGGCGCGGGTCGTCGGGCGGCATGCGGCCGATCGGCCAGCCCGCCGAGGCGAGGCAGCGCAGCAGCGTGAAGAGCGCGAGTCCGTCGCGGTCGGTCCGCGACAACGGGCGCACGGCGGCGTAGCCGTCGGCGAGGGCGGCGGCGAGGTCGGGCAGGGCGGGTTCGGCGAGGTCCTGCGACAGCACGGTGCCGAGGTCGTAGAGGCGGAAGCCCCAGCCGGCATCGTCGAAGTCGATCAGCGCCGGGCCGCCGGGGCGGAGGAGCACGTTCTCGCGCAGCACGTCGGCATGGATCAGCCCGAAGTCGCCGCCTGCGGCGGCGTGCCGGGCGAGTGCGCGACGGGCGTGGCGGCGGGCGGCGACCAGCGACCGCGCCTCGGAGGCCGACAGCCAGGGCGCCGCCCAGAAGCGGCCCCAGCGCGGCCTGGGCCCCAGAAGGCCCGCCGCATCCCAGCGCGGCCGCGCGAAGCCGCGCGGCAGGACAAGCCGGTCGGTGGCATCGTGGACGCGGGCGATGAGCCGGCCGAGACGGCGGTGGCGGGCGGCCTGTTCACCCGGGGTGCCGGCGAGGGGGATGCCGCCCTCGCCCGAGGGCGTGCCCTCGAGCCAGGCGACGGCGGTGGCCAGCCGGCCGTCGGGCAGGCGGAAGCTTGCCGCCCCGCCCGGCCGGCGGACGGGCGCCGGCACCGGCAGGCCCCCGGCGGCAAGCCCCGCCAGCCACCAGAGTTCCGACCGGATCGCCGCGGCGCTCTGGTAGCCCGCCCGGTGCAGACGCAGCGCCGCCGTGCCCGTCGGGAGCGCCATGCGATAGACGGCGTTCTCGCGCTCGGCCACCTTTTGCGGCGGCGCGGTCGCCCCCCAGGCGCGGGCGGCAAGCCCGGCGGGGGTCACGAGGGGGGGGGCGTGCGGGCCAGGACGCGGGCGAGCGCCGCGGCCAGGGTGTCGGCATGCCCGGCGTCAAAGGGCATCGGCGGGCGGATCTTGAGCACGGCGTCGTCGCGTCCGGTGCGGCCGGTGAGCACGCCCTCGGCACGCAGCCCGTCCTCGATTGCGCGGGCCGCGGCCGCGTCGGGGAAGGCGAGGCCGAGGAACAGGCCGGTGCCGCGGACGGTGGCGCGCCACGGCGGAACCAGCGCCGCGAGGCGCTCGCGCAGCATCCGCCCGGTGGCCGCGGCGCGGGCCTGCAGCCCCTCCTCCTCGAGCACCTCGAGGGTGGCGAGCGCCGCGGCGGCGGCCACGGGGCTTGCGCCGAAGGTGCTGAAGTAGCGGAAGCGGTCGCGGAAGGCGGCCATCGGGCCGGTCCCGGCGACGACGGCGGCGACCGGGTAGCCGTTGCCCATCGGCTTGCCGAGGGTGACGATGTCGGGCACGAGCCCGGCGCGGTCATGCGCCCAGAGGTGGCTGCCGAGCCGCCCGAAGCCCGGCTGCACCTCGTCGGCGATGACGAGGCCGCCGGCGGCCCGGACGGCGGCGGCGGCCGGGCCGAAGAAGCCCGCCGGCAGGTCGGGGAAGCCCTCGTTGGCGAGGTAGGGGCAGAGGATCATCGCCGCCACCCCGTGCCCCTCGGCCTGCAGCGCGGCCACGGCCGCGCGCACGCCGGCGGCAAAGCCCTCGGGGGTGGCGGCACCGGGCCGGTCGGGGGCGGGGACCAGGCGGGCAAGGCCCGGCCGGCCGCCGATCGGGGTGCGGCTGGCGGTGACGGCGCTGACGAGCGCCGTGTTGCCGTGATAGGCGGCATCGGTGGCGATGAGCCCGGTCTGCCCGGTCGCCGCCTGGGCCATGCGCAGGGCGACGTCGTTGGCCTCCGACCCGGTGCAGACGTAGAGCACCTGCGAGAGCCCGTGGCCCATGCGGGCGGTCAGCCGCTCGGCATAGTCGAGGATGGCGTCGTGCAGATAGCGCGAATGGGTGTTCAGCGTGGCCAGCTGGCCGGAGACGGCGGCCACGACCTTCGGATGGGCGTGGCCGACATGGGGGACGTTGTTGTAGGCGTCGAGATAGCGCCGCCCGTCGGCATCCCACAGCCAGACGCCGGCGCCGCGCACGATGTGCACCGGGGCGGCGTAGAAGGTCGGCACGCCGGGTCCGAGCAGCCGGGCCCGGCGGTCGGTCAGCGATCCGGTCATTCCTCGGTCTCCACCTGTCCGCGCAGCGCCTTGACGGATCCCCGCCGGGTCTTGGCCTCGACCCGCCGGCGCTGGCTGGCGAGCGTGGGGCGGGTGGCGATGCGGCGGCGCGGCGCGACCAGCGCGGCGCGCACCAGCTCGGCCAGCCGCTCGCGCGCGATCTCGCGGTTGCGGGCCTGGCTGCGGGTCTCCTCGGCGCGGATGACGATGGCGCCGTCCTGCGTCCAGCGCCGCCCGGCCAGCCGCCTCAGCCGCGCCTTGACGGGGTCGGGCAGGGACGGGCTGCGGGCCGCCTCGAATCGCAGCTCCACCGCCGTCTCGACCTTGTTGACGTTCTGCCCGCCGGGGCCGGAGGCGCGGGCGAAGGTCTCGCTCAGCTCCCAGTCGTGCAGCGCGAGGGTGTCGGTGATCCAGAGCATCGGGCGGGCCGGTCGGGTGGCGTGGCCAAGGGGTAGACGAAGACGGGCAGGAACGGAACCGGCTTGCGCCGGGCCGGGCCGCCCGCGGGGGCCGGGTGCGGCGCGGGGGGGCGGGTTCGGCCGCGCTCAGCCCGCCCGGGCGGCGGCCGCGGCGAGCGCGGCGGCGGCGGCCTCGAGCGCGCCGGCCCCGCGCGGCACGCCCAGCGCGGCCAGCCCTGCCTCCACCACCCCGAGCACGCCCATGACCATGTGGGCGTTGACATGGCCCATGTGGGCGATGCGGAAATGGCCCTGGGCGGCGGGCTCAGGCTGGCCGATGCCGATGCCGAGCGTCACGCCCGCCACCCGCTCGGTCCACTCCCTGAGCCGGGCGCCGAGGGGCGGCGGCAGCGACAGCGCCGTCACGCCGTGCGCGCGCGCGGCGCGGTCGTGCACGTTGAGCTCGAGCGCCCCGCCGGCCGACCAGACCTCGGCCGCCGCCCAGACGGCACCGGCCAGCGCGGCATGGCGGGACCAGGCGGCCTCGATCCCCTCCTCGCGGACCAGCATCGTCAGCGCCTCGCGCAGCCCGAAAAGGTGGTGGGTGGGGGCGGTTCCGGCCCAGCGCTGCCAGAAGCCGGTGGGCAGGGCGCGCGGCTCCCACGCCCAGTAGGGGGTGCGCAGGCCCGCGTCGCGCCCCGCCGCCCGCGCCTTCTCGGAGAACCACAGCACGGCCAGGCCGGGCGGCGTCATCAGCCCCTTCTGGCTGGCGGCGACGGTGACGTCGACGCCCCAGTCGTCCATCCGGTAGCGGTCGCAGCCCATGGAGGCGATGCAGTCGACCATCAGCAGCGCGGGATGCCCGGCCGCGTCGATCGCCGCGCGCAGGTCGGCGATGTCGGTGCGCACCGATGTGGCGGTGTCGACATGGGTGGTCAGCACCGCGCGGATGCGGCCCCCGCGGTCGGCGCGCAGCGCCGCCTCGACCAGCCCGGGGTCGGGTGCGGAGCGGCGGTCGAGGTCGAGTGCCTCGACCTCGACCCCGATGGCCCGCAGCGCGTTCGCCCAGCCGAGCCCGAAATGGCCGCCGACGAGCACCAGCGCACGGTCGCCGCGCGAGAAGACGTTGGCGTTGGCTGCCTCCCAGCCGGCATGGCCGTTGCCGATGTAGATCGCCACATGGCCGGTGGTGCCGGCGAGGTGGCGCAGGTCGGGGTAGAGGCTTTCGGCCATCTCCTGCAGCGGCGCGCCGTAGATGTCGGGCGCCGGGCGGTGCATGGCCGCCAGCACCCGGTCGGGGACCACGGTCGGGCCAGGGATGGCAAGATAGGGACGGCCGCGGGCGAAGGGCATGGGGGGATTCCGGGCAGGGGCGAGGGCCGCGGAGCCTTAGGCCCGCCGCAGGATGGCGTCAACCGGGGGGGGCCGGCAGCCCGGGCCCTTTCCCCGCCGGCTGCCGCCGGGTAAACAGCCAGGCGACAGAAGAAGGTGCCGCCGATGCCGATGGACAAGACCTATTCCCCCGAGCAGGCCGAGGCCCGCGTCGCGCGGCTGTGGGATGCGGCGCAGGCCTTCCGCGCCGGGGCGAACGCCGCGGCCGGCGCGCCCCCGTTCTGCATCATGATCCCGCCGCCGAACGTCACCGGCAGCCTGCACATGGGCCATGCCTTCAACAACACCCTGCAGGACATCCTGACGCGCTGGCACCGGATGCAGGGACACGACACCCTCTGGCAGCCCGGCACCGACCATGCCGGCATCGCCACCCAGATGGTTGTCGAGCGCGAACTGGCCGGCGAGGGCAAGCGGCGGACCGACTTCAGCCGCGAGGAGTTCGTCGCCCGCGTCTGGCGGCAGAAGGTGCGCTCGCGCGGGAACATCAGGGACCAGCTGGTCCGCCTCGGCGCCTCCTGCGACTGGAGCCGCGAGGCCTTCACCATGTCGGGCGCCCCCGGCGCGCCGCCGGGCGAGGAGGGCAACTTCCACGACGCGGTGATCCGCGTCTTCGTCGAGCTCTACCGCCAGGGCTGCATCTACCGCGGCAAGCGGCTGGTCAACTGGGACCCGCATTTCGAGACCGCGATCTCGGATCTCGAGGTCGAGCAGGTGGAGGTCGACGGGCATCTCTGGCGGCTGCGCTACCCGCTGGCGGACGGCGCGACATGGGAATGCCCGGTGGCCTTCGACGCCGACGGCCGGCCGAGCGAGTGGGAGACGCGCGACCACCTCGTCGTCGCCACGACGCGGCCCGAGACGATGCTGGGCGACACCGCGGTGGCGGTGCATCCCGACGATGTCCGCTACCGCCACCTGATCGGCGGCCATGTCGTCCTGCCGCTGACCGGTCGGCGCGTGCCGGTGGTGGGCGATGCCTACGCCGACCCCGACAAGGGCACCGGCGCGGTCAAGATCACCCCGGCGCACGACTTCAACGACTGGGCAGTGGGCCAGCGCCACGGCCTTCGGGCGATCAACGTCATGGCACGTAACGCCGCCATCGCGCTCCGCGACAACGCCGGCTTTGCCGCCGGCTGCCCGGCCGAGGCGGTGGCGCGCTGCGTCGAGATGTTCGACGGGCGCGACCGCTACGAGGTGCGCGACGCCCTCGTCACGCTTGCCCGCGACGAGGGCTGGCTCGACGGCATCGACGCCGACCGCCACATGGTTCCGCACGGCGATCGCTCGAAGGTGGCGATCGAGCCCTTCCTGACCGACCAGTGGTTCGTCGACACCGCGAAGATCGTCGGCCCGGCGATCGCCGCCGTGCGCGAGGGGCGCACCCGCATCCTGCCCGAGGCCCACGAGAAGACCTACTTCAACTGGCTGGAGAACATCGAGCCCTGGTGCATCAGCCGCCAGCTCTGGTGGGGGCACCGGATTCCGGTGTGGTATGGGCCTGATGCCGCAGGGCAGTCCCTTGCCAGCCTCGCCAGCGAGAAGTGGACGAACAATCGCCAGTTCTGCGCTCAATCCGCAGGCGAGGCGGTGCGGGAGGCCGAACAGTTCTACCGGCGGCCTGTGCGGGCCTTCGCAAGCTTCGAGGATGCCCTGCTGGAGCAGTTCAACTCGGCCGACCAGAGCTATGTCGCGATCTTCAGGGACGAGGATGTCCTCGACACCTGGTTCTCCTCGGGCCTCTGGCCGATCGGCACGCTCGGCTGGCCCGAGGACACCCCCGAGCTGCGGCGCTACTTTCCCACCGACGTGCTCGTCACCGGCTTCGACATCATCTTCTTCTGGGTCGCCCGAATGATGATGATGCAGCTTGCCGTGGTGGGGAAGGAACCCTTCCACACCGTCTATGTCCATGCCCTCGTCCGCGACGAGAAGGGCAAGAAGATGTCGAAGTCGCTCGGCAACGTGCTCGACCCGCTCGACCTGATCGACGAGTTCGGGGCCGATGCGGTGCGCTTCACGCTCGCCTCGATGGCGGCGATGGGGCGCGACCTGAAGCTGTCGAAGGAGCGGATCGCGGGCTACCGCAACTTTGCCACCAAGCTGTGGAACGCGGCCCGGTTCGCCGAGCTGAACGGGGTGTGGGAGGGGCATGCGACTGCCGGCGCCCCCCCCGCCGCGACCGCGGCGGCCAACCGCTGGATCCTCGGGGAGGCGGCGCGGGCACGCGCGGCAACCGACGCCGCGCTTGCCGCCTTCCGCTTCAATGACGCCGCCAACGGGCTTTACGCCTTCGTCTGGGGCACCGTCTGCGACTGGTACCTGGAGTTCGCCAAGCCGCTCCTGGCCGACCCGGCGACGGCGGCGGAGACGCGCGGCGTGATGGCCTGGACGCTGGACCGGTGCCTGGTCCTGCTGCACCCCTTCATGCCCTTCATCACCGAGGAGATCTGGGGGCTGACCGGCCGCCGGGAGAAGCTGCTGGCCCATGCCGGCTGGCCGGCCGAGGCGCCTGAGGCGCTGGCCGACCCGGCCGCCGACCGCGAGATGGCCTGGGTGATCGCGCTGATCGAGGAGGTCCGATCGGCCCGTGCGCAGATGCGGGTGCCGCCGGGTCTGCAGCTGCCGCTGCTGCGGCTGGAGCTTGACGCGGCCGGGCAGGCGGCGCTGGAGCGCAACACCGCGCTGGTGCAGCGGCTGGCGCGGATCGAGGCGGTTGCGGCGGCGGCCGCGGCGCCGAAGGGGGCGGTGACGGTCGCCGTCGAGGGCGGGCTGTTCGCCCTGCCGCTCGAGGGCGTGGTCGACATCGCTGCCGAGCGGGCGCGGCTTGCCCGGACCGTCGACAAGCTCGGCCGCGACCTCGAGGGGATGCGCGGCCGGCTGGCCAACCCCCGCTTCATCGCCTCGGCCCCCGAGGAGGTGGTGGAGGAGACGCGCGAGAAGCTGGCCCAGGGCGAGGCCGAGGCGGCGCGGCTGCAGGCGGCGCTGGCCCGGCTGGCGAGCGCGGGCCAGCGCCCGGCCTGACGGCCCGGCGGCGGGGCGGCCGGCGGGCGGGCGCGGGGGTCAGTGCAGCTCGGGCGGGGGCTTGAGCGGCAGGTCCTCGTGCAGCGGCACGGTCTGGCGTTCGATCATCCGGTGGACGCGGGGCGGGCCGTCGCCGCGGTGCAGTGCGCGCAGCCCGACGGCGACGTCGGCATCGGCCTTGGTGCGCCGCTCGTTGTGGCGGATGTAGTCGGCCCAGGTCGGGACATGGTAGCTTTCGGTCCAGGTCTCGGGATGCTCGAGGTCGCGCAGCAGCGCCCACTGCCGGGCCCCGTCGCGGATGCGGATGCGGCGGCGGTCGCGCATCAGCGCCAGGAAGGCGTCGGTGTCGTCGGCGGCGATGCGGTAGTCGACCATGACCATGATCGGCCCCGATGACGGCTTCAGCCCCAGCCGCAGTTCGGGCTCGTGGAAGCGGCCGAGCGGGTCGAGGTCGACCGTCCCGTATTCGGGCATCGCCACCAGCCGCCCGACGATGCCCGACAGCGTGAGGGTGACCGCCGCGACCGCGAGCGCCGTCGCCGCGCCCCAGCTGCTGGCCGCCTGGCCCCAGACCCAGGCGCCGAGGGCCATGCCGCCGAAGCTGGCCGTCTGGTAGAACGACAGCGCCCGGCCGACCACCCAGCGGGCGGTCGAGAGCTGGACGGTGACGTTGAAGAGCGACAGGGCCAGCACCCAGGACGCCCCCGACAGCGCCATCGCGAACATCGAGAGCGCGAGGCTGCGGCTGAGGGCGTTGATGGCAAGGCCCGTCGCGAGCGTGAGGAAGGCCGCCTGCACGACGCGCTCGTTGCCGAGCCGGGCGCGGACCGCGGCGTTGACGAAGGCCGCGGCCAGCGCCCCGACGCCGAAGGCGCCGAGCAGCAGGCCGAAGGTGCGCGCGTCGCCGCCGAGGAGGTCGCGCGCCACCAGCGGCATCAGCGCGTGCACCGCCGAACCGCCGAAGCCGAACAGCGCCCCCCGCAGCATCACCCGCATCAGCGCGGGCGACATGGCGAGGTAGCGCAGCCCCGCCGACAGGGCGACGACCAGGGGCTCGCGCGGGAGCCGCCGCGCCGTCGTGGGCGCCCGCCAGGCCCAGGTCGCCACGGTCAGCGGTAGGTAGCTGATCGCGTTCAGAAGGAATGCCGTCGCCGCCCCCGCGACCGCCACCAGAAGCCCGCCGCCGGCCGGGCCGATGCTGCGCATCATGTTGAATGCCATGGTGTTCAGCGTCACGGCGGGGCTGAGATCGGCCTTGGTGACGATGTCGCCGAGCGAAGCCTGCCAGGCCGGCGAGTAGATCGCCATGCCCGCGCCGAGCATGAAGGTGAAGGCAAGCAGCAGGAGCGGCGTCAGCGCCCCGGCATAGGCCAGCGCCGCCAGGACGGCCGACACGAGGCTCATGAACAGGAGCGCGCCGAGCATCAGCCGGCGCCGGTCGAAACCGTCGGCCAGCACCCCGGCCACCAGCGCCAGCACCATCATCGGCAGCGTGTTCGACGATTGGACCAGCGCCACCAGCACCGGCGAGGTCGTGAGCTGGGTCATCAGCCAGCCGGCGCCGACGACCTGGATCATGCTGCCGAGGTTGGACACGGCCGAGCCGAACAGCAGGCCCCGGTAGGTGCGGTTGGCCAGAGGGCTCCAGATGCCGCGGGTGATGATTCCGGGAATGGCGCGTGACCCCTCAGTGCCCTGTCGGGCGAGGTTAGCCGCGCGCCGCGTGCGGGCCAAGCCGGCGCGTTGCCGGACTGCGCGAGATCACGGGGCGTCGAGGAAGGCGCGCACCGCCGCCGCCGTTGCCGCCGGCCGGTCGGCATGCAGCCAGTGGCCGGCGCCGGGGATGCGGGCGATGCGGGCGGCGGGGAATCGGGCGCTGATCGCCGGCCGGTGTTCGGGCCGGACATAGGCCGACTCCGCCCCGGCGAGGAACAGCGCCGGACCCTCGAACCTGCCGGCAATGTCGGGCCAGCCGGTGATGTGGGCCATCTCGGCGTCCAGCGTGTCGAGGTTGAGCCGCCAGCGCGGGGGGCTGGCATGCAGGTCGAGCGACTGCAGCAGGAAGGCCCTCACCCCGGCCTCGGGCAGGATCGCGGCGAAGCGGCGGTCGGCCTCGGCCCGCGTCGCGAGGCCGGCGAGGTCGAGCGCGCGCATGGCGTCGATGAAGCGCCGCTGGTCGTGGTCATAGGCGACCGGGGCAATGTCGGCCACCACCAGCCGTCGCACCCGTCCGGGGTGAAGCAGCGCCAGCGCCATCGCGGCCTTGCCGCCCATGGAATGGCCGAGCACGTCGGCACGGCCGCCGGCGGCGGCGACGATCGTCGCGGCGAGGTCGCCGGCGAGGTCGGGGTAGCGGTGGGTGGGGGTGCGGGGGCTGTCGCCGTGGTTGCGCATGTCCACCGACACCACCGGCCCGCGGTCGGAGAGGGTGCGCGCGAAGGCACCCCAGTTGCGTGCCGACCCGAATAGGCCGTGGGCGATGACGAGCGGCGGTGCGGCGCCCCCGCCGGCGGTGACGATGCGGTGCAGCATGGCAGGCTAATACTCCTGCCGGCTGCCGCTTGCCAGAGGGCCCGAGCCCGGGCATCCTTCACGCCGCCGGGCGGGGAGCACGGAGGCCGCCGCATGGCCGGGGGCAGGGAGGGGCGGGTGCAGGTCAACGTGCAGCAGATGGCCGACCGCGTGGCGTCGCTGCTCGAGGCTCGCTACGGGCTGAAGGGCGCGGGGCTGGGCGAGAAGGTGGCGCGCGGCGGCGCGCGGCTGCCGCACCGGCTGCGCGCCGAGGCCGAGATCCTTGCCGGGGCGCTCGAGGCGGTGCGCACCGGCCGCTTCCACGGCGAGGCCGACCACGCCCGCGCCGCGGCGGCCTACGACGTGCTGGTGCGCGGACTGGCCGTGACCCCGCGCACGACGCTGTGGCGGCGGGTCGGGCTGCGGGTGGCGCTGAGCATTGTCGCCGTGGCGGCGCTGTTCATGGCCTGGCGCGCGCTGAGCTGAGCATGGCCGCCGGCGGTGCGTGCGCCCCGCCGCCTCAGAGCCCGGGATAGAGCGGGTAGCGGGCGCAGAGCGCGCCGACCTCGGACCTGACCTTCGCCTCGGCGGCAGCGTTGCCGGCCTCGCCATGGCGGGCAAGGCCGTCCACCACCTCGACGATCCAGTCGCCGATCAGCCGGAATTCGGCTTCGCCGAAGCCGCGGGTGGTGCCGGCGGGCGACCCGAGGCGGACGCCGGAGGTGACCGTCGGCTTCTCGCCGTCGAAGGGGATGCCGTTCTTGTTGCAGGTGATGTGGGCGCGGCCGAGGGCCTTCTCGGTGGCGTTGCCCTTCACCCCCTTGGGGCGCAGGTCGACGAGCATCAGATGGGTGTCGGTGCCGCCGGTGACGATGTCGAGCCCGCCCTTCATGAGCTGGTCGGCCAGCGCCCTGGCGTTGGCGATGACCCGGGCGGCATAGTCGCGGAACTCCGGCCGCAGCGCCTCGCCGAAGGCCACCGCCTTGGCGGCGATGACATGCATCAGGGGCCCGCCCTGGATGCCGGGGAAGATCGCCGCGTTGACCTTCTTCGCGATCTCCTCGTCGTTCGACAGGATCATGCCGCCGCGGGGGCCGCGCAGCGTCTTGTGGGTGGTGGTGGTGACGACATGGGCATGCGGGAAGGGCGAGGGGTAGAGGCCGGCCGCGATCAGCCCGGCGTAATGGGCGACATCGGCCATCAGCCAGGCCCCGACGCCGTCGGCGATGGCGCGCATGCGGGCGAAGTCGATCACGCGCGGGATGGCCGAGCCGCCGGCGATGATCAGCTTCGGCCGGTGCTGGGCGGCCAGCGCGGCCATCTGGTCGTAGTCGATCGTCAGGTCCTGCCGGCGCACCCCGTACTGGACGGCGTTGAACCACTTGCCCGACTGGTTCGGCCGGGCGCCGTGGGTGAGGTGGCCGCCGGCGTCGAGGCTCTGGCCGAGGATGGTATCGCCCGGCGCGAGCAGCGCGTTGAACACCCCCTGGTTGGCCTGGCTGCCCGAGTTCGGCTGGACGTTGGCGAAGGCGCAGGCGAACAGCGCGCAGGCGCGCTCGATGGCCAGCGTCTCGGCGACGTCGACGAACTGGCAGCCGCCATAGTAGCGCCGGCCGGGGTAGCCCTCGGCGTACTTGTTGGTCATCACCGAGCCCTGCGCCTCGAGCACCGCCCGGCTGACGATGTTCTCCGAGGCGATGAGCTCGATCTCGTCGCGCTGGCGGCCGAGCTCCTGCCTAATGGCGGCGGCGATCGCGGGGTCGCGGGCGGCAAGGGATTCGGTGAAGAAGCCGGGATCGCGGTGGGGGGCGTTCATCGGTGACTCCCTTGGCTCTGGGGGGGCGGCGCGGGCACGACTAGCCGATGATGGGGCGCCCGGGAAGGGCGGAAAGGGGCGGGCGGGCGGGCTACATCAGGTCGGGGAAGTCGCAGTGCGGGTTGTGCCGCGCGATCCGGCAGCAGAGCGCGCGGGCGCGCGGGCCGTAGGGGCCGCCGAAGCAGGCGATGCCGCGCTCGGGCGCGCCAGGGGCGGGCGTGAAGGCCGCCGCCGCGGCCCCGGCGGCGCCCGCCGACAGGCGGTTGAGGAAGGCAAGCGTGGCGGACGTCCGCTCGGCAGGGAGTGTGCGGGGCTGGAGGTGCACGCCCTTGAGCGGCAGCGCCTCGAGCGCGACAAGGCGCATCCGCCCGCCGGCGCGCAGGAAATAGGCCTTGCCGAGCAGCCCGTAGTCGGCGCCGAGGCCGGCGCCGTCCTTGTCGGCGCCGCCGACGAAGAGCAGGTTGCCGAGCGAGTGGAAGATCGCCGCGTCGCGGGCGGGCTCGACCTCGACGGCGCGGACGACATGCGGGTGGTGGCCGAGGACGAGGTTGACCCCGGCCTCCTCGACGGCGCGGCGGAAGAGCGCGCGCTGGCCGGCGTCGAGCCCGAGCAGGTTCTCGGTGCCCGCGTGCAGCGACAGGATGCGCAGGTCGGCGGGCGCCGCGGCGAGCCCCTCGAGGGCGCCCGCGAGATGCGCGGGCAGCCCGAGGTAGCCCATTCCCGGCCGGTCGCCCGCGGGGGCGAACAGGGGGGCGCCGAAGGTCAGCGCCGCCAGCGCCACACGCACCCCGGCGATGCGCGCCAGCCGCGGCTTGTAGGCCGCGGCGCCACCGCCGATGCCGGCGTGCAGGATGGGCCGGTCGGGGCGGTCCTCGCCCTCGAAGAAGGACAGCGTGTCGGCGAGCCCCTGCCAGCCGTGGTCGTGGCCGTGGTTGTTGGCCAGCGAGAAGGCGTTGGCGCCGAGCGCCAGCAGGTGGCGGAACTGCTCGGGGTGGCTGCGGAAGACGAAGGCCTTGGTTCCCGAGGGCGCGCCGTCGCGGACCGAGACGACGGTCTCGACGTTGACGAAGTTGAGGTCGGCGCCGGCCCATTCCTTGGCCAGCAGCCGGGTCGCGTCGGCAAGCGGCAGGGTCGTGCCCTTGCGCACCACGTCCGCCGACGGCGCCTCGCGCGAGCGGGCGAAGTTGACGTCGCCGCCGAAGGTAACGACGAACTCGGCCCCCGCCGCCCGCGCCGGGGCCGGCGCCGTGGCGGGCGCGGCCGCCGCCAGGACGGCCGCCAGGAGAAGCGCCGCACGGCTACTGCAGCGCCGGGGCATGGCTGGCGAGCCGGGGGAGGTCGGGCAGCGGCGGACCCTCGCCGATGGCGTAGACATGGCCGTCGCGGTTTCCGAGGTAGATGATCCCCTCCCAGACCGCCGGCGTCGATTCCCAGCATCCCGCCCCTGACGGGCGGAAGCTCCAGACGGGCCGCGGCCGGGCGGGATCGTCGAGCGCGAAGCGCCAGAGCGTGCCGTCACAGGCGGCCACCAGCAGGTCGCCCCCGATCACCGCCGGCGAGGACCAGCCATGCGGCGGCATCGGCACGACATGGGTGATGCGCCCGGTCGCGGCCTCGACGGTGTAGAGGCCGCCGGCGTGGGTGGGCAGGTGGAGGTGGCCGCGGAAGAGCGCCGGCGTCGCCCACACCCCGCCCTTGCCCCCCGACCGGCCGGGAAAGGCCAGCGACCAGATGCGCGCCGACGCGGGGTCCGCGGGGGTCCAGCGTGCGGGGTCGAGCCGGGCCAGATGGCCGGTGGCCGCCTTCGCCGGTGAGGGGCGGCGCTCGTCCTCGACGGCGACGTAGATCGCGCCGTCCGGCCCGGCGATGAGCGTGGCATCGACATCGTCGCCGGCGAAGTACTCGAAGCGCAGCGCCGCCTCGCGCGGCGCGCCGGCCAGCAGCCGGCCGAGGTCGAAGCCCTGCACCAGCCCGCCCGAATTGGCGAAATAGACCCGCCCGTCCTGGGCCATGGGCGAGCTTTCGATCGACACCATGCGGTCGCCGAGGGCGGCGAAGAGCGCGGGCGTGAAGCCGGCGATGCGGTTGACGAGGACGGGCGCCACCGCGGCCCGCCCGTCGCGCCCGCGGTGGCGGTTGAGCCGCAGGACGTAGAGCCAGCCGTTCTCGGAGGCGGCAAGGAGGTGGTCGCCAAGGATCAGGGGGCTCGCGTCCCAGTCGTTGTTCCAGACCCCGTCGGCGGCGTTGGCGTCGATCTGCCAGAGTTCGGTCGCGCCCCCGGGATCGAGGCGCAGGATGCGCAGCCGGTCGTCGCGCGAGCCGACGTAGAGCAGGGGCGCGCCGGAGGGATCGAGGCTGACCGAGCCCTTGATGAGGTCGCCGGTGCGGAAGGGGGGGCGCAGCGGTCGGCCGCTGGCGGGGTCGAGGAAGTGCACCGCATGGTCGTAGGCGCCGAAGATCACCTCGGCGGCGCGGCCCCCGGCATCGGCGCGGATCGCCGGCTGGCCGGTCCAGCCGGTGCCGCACCACTGCCGCGTGCCGGCCTCGTCGGTCGAAAGCCCGCAGTAGGGGCCGGCCCGCCACAGCACCGCCGGCCGGTCCGGCAATGGGCCGGTGCCGTGGAAGCCGCGGGCGGGGTTGCCGCGGAAGGTGATGAGGCCCTGTGCGCGGGCGCCGGGGAAGGGCCGGTCCCAGCCCGCGGGGGCGAGCGCGGGCAGGAGCGCCGTGGCGCGGGTGGCGCCGAGATCCTGGGCGGCGGCGGGGCGGGGGAGGGCGGCGAGGAGGAGCGCCAGCACGACCGCGAGCGCGCGGACGGTCGCCGTGCCGCAGGCCCCCGCCCGCCCCGGTGCTGGGGCCGGGGACGGTGGCGGGGGGCGCGCCCGCCGGGTCACTGGAGGGCCACGGCGGGCGGCAGGGGCCGCGTGCAGTCGACCCGCGCGCGAAGGTCGCCCTCGGGCAGGAGGCGGGCGAGGAGGTCGCGGGCGAGCCCGGCCGCTCCGCCGGCCCCCGGCTCGGGGATCACGAGCGCCGGCCCGGTGGCGGTACGCGCCATGTAGAGCGGCACCCAGCCCGCCCGCGCGACGGCGAGGGGTGCGGGGCCGGGCGGACCTTCGGCCGGCGCCGCGGCGCTGCGGCAGAGCTCGAGCCAGGCGAGGATCGCAGTCTGGCGGTCGAGCCCGGCCTGGCCGGAGACGAAGTTGCCGGTGGAGTGAAAGACCGGCACCCGCCGGCCGGCGCGGCCTGCCGCCCACTCCCAGGGCTGCACGACATGGGGGTGGGTCGCGATGACCGCCGCCGCCCCGGCCGCCGCCAGCGCGGCGCCGAGCGCACGCTGGTCGGGGCCCGGGCTGTGGCTGTACTCTACCCCCCAGTGCGGGGTGACGATGACCGCCGCGGTGCCGGGCCGGCGCGATTCGGCGGCGACCACGGCAAGCAGCTCGTCGCGGTCGCCAAAGCACATCAGCACCTGGCGGTGGGGGTCGGGAAGGCCGTTGGCCGAGAAGCTGCAGGCGACCCATGCGATGCGGCCGAGCTGCGAGGCGGTGTAGGCGACGAAGCGGCGCGGGGCGCCCGGGGCGATGGTGCCGGTGGCGGCGATGCCGCGGGCGGCGAGCGCGGCCAGCGTGGCCGCCGCGCCCTCGGGGCCGCGGTCGAGGGCGTGGTTGTTGGCGGTCGAGACGACGTCGACCCCCAGTGCGGCGAGGGCGTCGAGCACCACGGGATGGGCGTTGAAGAGCGGGTAGCTCGTGTAGGCGCGGCCGTCGAAGACCGGCCCGGGGTCGGCCACCGGCCCTGCCCAGGCGCGGCCGGCGGCGGTGGGGGTCTCGAGATTGGCATAGCCGATGTCGGCAGCGGCCATGAACGGGCGGGCCGCGTCCCAGAGCGTGGCGAAGCCCGCCGCATAGCCGCGCCGCTGGAGGTTGGAGTGCAGGAGCACGTCGCCGGCGGCGGCGATGCGCACCCGCGCCGCGCCGGCGCAGGCGTTGGCGGGCGCGCCGGCGGCGTCGGCGAAGACCGGGTGGCAGGCCGTGGAGGCGGCGGCCGGGGCGGGTGCCGCGAGCAGGGCGAGCGCCCCGGCGAGGGCAATGGCGCAGGGCCTCACCGGTCGTCCCGGAAGAAGACGAAGACGGCGCGGTAGCCCGGCCGGGTCAGGAGCGCGCCCGCGGGATCGAACAGCAGGGTGCCGTCGCGGACATAGCCGCTGCGGGCGCGCGCATCGCGGTGGGGGGCGGAGCGGAAGAAGCGCGGCACCTCGCCCCAGAGCGGCGAGCCGTCGCCCCCCGTGCCGGCGGGGTGGAAGCGCGCCCAGAGGGCATCGGCGTTGGCCTGCGTCATGCGGATGCAGCCGTGGCTCTCGGGCCGGCCGAGCAGCCGGTAGTTGGCCCGCGGGGTGCCGTGCATCGCCACCCCCGAGACGCGACCCGAGCCGTAGTGCAGGTCGATGTAGAGGGCGTTGTACATCCCCGGGCTGCCCCAGCCGGGGCGGTGGCGGAAGGGCCGCTCGTCGACGTTGAAGATGCCGAGGGGGGTGGGGCCCGAGCGCGGGTCGCCGGGGTACTTCCGCCCCGTCGAGACCGGCCAGGAGTAGTCGGCCGGCCCGTCGCGGCCGTCGAAATGGGCGGCATCCTGGAGGGCGAGTGTCCATGGCGAGGCCGGCCCGTCGCGGCCGAGCACCCACATCCGCTGGCCGGTCGCCCCGGAGGGCGAGGTGTTGACGTAGACGGCAAGGCTGTAGGCGGCGTGCAGGGCCGCGGGGGCGAGGTAGGCCATGCCATCGGGCAGGACGCCGGGGCGGCCGAGTTCGGCCAGGCAGGTCGGCGCCGGCTGGACCGCGGCCCGGGCCGCGCAGACCCGGCCCGCCACCGCCGCGGCAGCCGTCGCGGCAAGCCCGGCCAGAACCGTGCGGCGTGCGATCTGCGTGCTCATCCCAACCCCGTCCAGCGATGCAGCGCCCCGCGCAGGGCGCCGAAGAGGTCGGGCAGGCCCGCCGCCGCCTTCGCCTCTTCGGCCGCGACGAGGGCGGCGAGAATGACGTCGTCCACCGGCCCAAGGTCGGGCATGGTGAAGGCCCAGTCAAGGAAGCGCTCGCCCGAGAACGCCCAGGCGAGGGCAAGCGCTGCGGCGAGCGTGGCCAGAAAGGACAGCGGCGCGCGGCGACCCTTCATGGCGTGGCCCCCCGGCCGCGGCGGCCCGCCGGCGGCGGGGATGCGCCGGCGCAGGGGGCCGGCACGGGAAGGGAGGGCGGCGGGGCGGGCGGCAGGGCGCGGTTCGGGGGCATGGGGCTAGAACTGGAAATAGATGAAGGGGGCGACGCCCTCCTGGGCGGCGGCGAAGGCGGCGAGCGTGCCGGCCGCGAGCACCGCGGCCTGCACCGGCGAGGGGGCGCGGGCGAGCAGGCCCACAGCGGGACGGCGCCAGGCCAGCGGCAGCCAGTTCATCGCCAGCCCCGCGGCGATCAGGGCCAGGAGCGGCGGGGCCAGGGCGACCGGCGCGCTCGCCTCGGTGCGCAGGAGGGCGGCGAAGGCGGCCGCGGCGGTCCCGAGGTCGGGGGCGCGGAAGGGTATCCAGAGCAGGCAGACCAGGGCCAGCACCAGCGCCGCCGCCGCCGGCGCCGGCAGGGCAGGACGGCCGCCGAGCCGCCGCTCGGCCCAGAGCCCCGCGCCATGGGCCGCGCCCCAGATGAGGAAGTTCCAGCCTGCCCCGTGCCAGAGGCCGGCGAGCGTCATCGTCGCCATCAGCACCGCCCCCTGCCGGAGCGGTCCGCCGCGGCTGCCGCCGAGCGGGATGTAGAGGTAGTCGCGGATCCAGCTCGACAGCGAGATGTGCCAGCGCCGCCAGAACCCGCGCAGGCTGGTGGCGCGGTAGGGCTGGTCGAAGTTCCTGGCGAAGCGGTAGCCGAGCAGCAGCGCCAGCCCGATCGCGATGTCGGAATAGCCCGAGAAGTCGCAGTAGATCTGCACCGCATAGGCAAGGACCGCCGCGGCCATCGTCAGCCCCGACTGGGCGCCGGGGAAGGCGAAGGCGGGATCGACGAGGCCGACCGCGAGGTAGTTGGCGACCACCATCTTCTTGAACAGCCCGGCGAGGATCAGCGCCACCGCCTCGGCCCGCATGGCCGCATCGACCGGCAGCGGCCGGTCGATCTGCGGCAGGAAGTCGGCGGCGCGGACGATCGGGCCGGCGACGAGCTGGGGGAAGAAGGAGATGTAGAGCGCCACGTCGGCGGGGCTGCGGCGCGGCAGGATCTGGCCGCGGGCGACGTCCATGACGTAGCTGACCGCCTGGAAGACGTAGAAGGAGATGCCGACCGGCAGGATCAGCCGCATCCAGCCCCAGTCGCGCGCCAGCCCCCATTCGCCGAGCAGCTGCTGCAGCGAGAGCAGGAAGAAGTTGAAGTACTTGAAGACCGCGAGCGTGCCGATCAGCAGGACGATGGCCACGAGCTTCGCGCGGCGGCCGTGGCGGGGATGGTGCAGGGCGAGGCCCGCGCCCCAGGCCACGGCAGTGACGAAGGCCATTAGCAGCAGGAAGCGCGCGTCCCAGGCGGCGTAGAAGGCGTAGGAGGCGGCGATCAGCATGGCCTTGCGCAGTTGTGCGCGTCCGCCCGCCGCGGCGTCGAGCGCGAGCACGAGGGCGAAGAACAGGACGAACTGGAGGGTCGGGAAGACCATTGCTACTGCAGCGAGAGCATCAGCACCCGCGCCGGCCCCTCGGCAGGCGGCCCGGGTAGGAGGGACGGCACCCGCGCCAGCATGTCGTCGATCAGCCTGTCGGCCACCAGCGTGTAGCCCGTGGCGTTGAAGTGCGAGCCGTCGCCGGTGCGGATGGTCACCAGCCGCCCCTCGATCTCGATTGCCCGGGCGAAGGCGCCGCCCTCGCCGGCGGTGAAGCCTGCAAGCGGGAAGTAGACCGCCCCGGCCCCGGCCGCCTCGTCGGCGAAGATCGGGTTGATCCGCGCGAGGTGGCGGTTGAGGCCGGAATTGCCGTCGGGGGCGGGGCCGATCCACCACAGCATCGCCCCGCTTGCCGCGGCGGTGGCGAGGATGGCGCGGATCTGGGTCCGGTAGGCGGCCTCCCACTCCGGGGTACCGAAGGGCGAACGGCCGTCGTCGCGGATGACCGTCTGCATGTCGTTGGCGCCGAAATGGGCCACGACGATGTCGGGCACGACCTCGGCGGCGGCGGCGGCGAATCCGGCCGGCCAGTCGTAGTAGTCGGCCCGCGCGAGGCCGGTCGAGACGCGGGCGCGGTTGAGCACGCGGGCGGCGAGGCCGCGGGCGGCGGCCTGCCGGTCGAGGAACTGGCCGAAGCCCTGGCCGAGCGAATCGCCGATGACGAGGATGCGCGCGGGATCGTCGGCGGCGAAACTGCGGGACGGCACGCGCGCGACCTGCGGCACCGCCGCCGTCACCCGCGGAGCGAGGGCGAGGGCGCCGAGGTCCTGGGCGGCGGCGCGCGGGTCGGGCTGGCCGCAGGCGGCCAGCAGGCCGATGAGCGCAAGGGCCCGGGCCCGCATGCTACTGCAGTGCCACGGCCGGCGCGCTGCCCGCGGCGCGGCGGGCGGCGAAGGCGCGGGCGAGGTCGGGGCCCAGCGCGCCTGCCACCGCGTCATAGCCGGCCTCGGTGAAATGCACCTGGTCGGCGGCGCGGAGCTGGCGCAGGCTGCCGTCGACCTCGGCGTTCATCGTGAAGCCGCCGCTGCCGAAGCCGGTCAGGGCGTGGATGTCGAGGAAGCGCGCCACCGCCGGCCCCGCCCCCGCCGCCTGCAGTGCGGTGACGGCCCGGTAGGCGGGCTCGAGCCGTTCGGCGCCGACCACCGGCAGCCCGAGCCAGAGCACCTGCGCGGCCCGTGCCGCCAGCCCCTCGGCCAGCGCCCGGGCCCGCGCCTCGTAGAGCGTGTCCCATTCGGGGGTGTCGAACACCGCCCGCCGGCTGCCCTGGCGGATCGAGGTGATGTCGTTGGCGCCGATCTGGACCACGACGATGTCGGCCTCGCCCGAGGCGGGGGTGGTGGTGTAGCGGGCCAGCCAGTCGTCGGGGGCGCTGCGGGCGAGCCCGTCGGAGACGGCGGTCAGCCGCAGCACCTCGACGGCGGCGCAGCGCAGGAAGGCACGCGCCAGCGCCCCCCACAGCCCGTCGGCAAGCGAATCGCCCACCACCACCAGCCGCACCGGCCGGTCGGGGCAAGCCAGCCGGTCGAGCCGGTCGGCCGCGGCGCCGGCGCCGGCGCCGAGAGCAAGGGCCACGGCGACGGCGGCGGCGGCGGGAAGTGCCCGGGCAGCCGCCGCGGCGGCGAGGAGCCGCGGCACGAGGGCAGGGCCGGTCATCGCCTCTAGCCCGCGCTGGCCAGGGAATCGACGTAGCGCTCGACGGCGGCGACGGTGCCGGGCCCGGGCAGGCCGTCGACCCGGCCGGCGTAGACACCGGCCTCGCGCAGCCGGTCCTGGATCAGCCGGATCACCTCGCGGCTGCGCTCGGACAGCTGCCCCGTGAGGCGGTCGCGGGCGGTGATGTCGCCGGCGTTCAGCGCCGCCCAGTAGAGTTCGGCCGCGCGCTCGGGTTCGGCCGGAAGGCCGCGCCCGGCCTCGACCATCTCGGCCAGGAAGGCGTAGGCGTGGGTGTAGCCCTGCCCGGCAGCGGCGGCGAGCCAGCGCGCGGCGTCGCCGTCCGAGGGCTCGACCCCGGTGCCGGTAAGGTAGAAGTAGCCGGCGAAGAACTGCGCCACCGGGTTGTCCTCGGCCGCCAGGTCGCGGGCGATGGCGAAGGCATCGGCGGCGGTGCGTCCGGCGACCAGATCGCGCGAGTAGAGGACGATCAGGATCTCGCGCGACAGCCAGTCGCCCAGCGCGGCACCGGCGAGGGCAAGTTCCTCGGCACGGGCGAGGTCGGGCTCGGTCCCCTCGGCGGGGGCGAAATGGAGATACGCCGCGAGCCCGTGCGCGAAGGGCACCCCGGCGGAAACGCCGGCGGCGTAGGCCGCGGCGGCCTCGGCCGTGCGGCCGGCGGCCTGGTCGATCCGGCCGGCGAGGGTGAGCAGCGTCGCGTCGGCGGGAAAGACACTGCGGGCGGCGCCGCAGGCCGCCGCCGCGGCGTCACGGTCAATGTCCTCGAGCCGGCGGGGCCCGCCCTGCTGGGGCAGCCCGGCGAGCCCGAGGCAGGGCGCGGTCAGTTCGGCCAGCCGCGCCGCGCGGGCGAGCGCCGCTTCCGCCTCGGCCCGGCCGTCGCAGATGCGGCAGCCCTCCAGCCAGGCGCGCAGCGTCGCCGGCTCTCCGGCCGCGACTGCCTCGGCGAGCGCAGCGCGCTCGGCCCTGTAGGCCGCGTCGGCCTCGATCTCGGCGATCGCGTGCTCGGCCCGGGCGCGGCCCTCGCAACGCGCGCAGCCCTCCGTCCAGGCCCGCAGTGCCGCAAGGTCGCGCGCCGCCAGCGCCCCGTCGAGCGCCGCTGCCTCGGCCGCTGCGGCTTCGGCGGCCGCGCGCAGCTCGGCCAGGCGCGCCTCGGCCGGCTCGCGGAAGGCGCAGAGGGTGCAGTTGCCGAGGTAGATCTCCAGCCGGTCAGGCGTCACGTCGGCGCGGATCTCGTCCCATATCTGGGTCTCGAGCGCGAGCGCCAGTTCGCGTTCGCGCATTTCGCGCAGCCGTTCCACCAGCGCTGCCTCGTGCGGGCAGTAGCTGCAGCTTTCGAGGAACCCGCGCACCCGCCCCTGATCATCCGAGCGCAGCAGGAACATCGCCTCGAAGCTTTCGAGATAGAGGCGCGATTCCATCTCGGGGAAGAGCGGCGCCGGCCCGTGCAGCGCGAGAACGCGCGCGGGGTCGGCCTCGGCCTTCACGATCAGGCTGTAGCGGGCCGCGCAGGCGCCGCCGCGGCGGGCCTCGCGCGCAAGTGCGGCGGCCAGCCAGGCCTCGACCTCGGCCACGCTGGAACGTCCGTCGCCGTCGCCGAAGGGCGCCCGGTCGGCCACCCCGGCCACAACCGCGAAATGGCCGGCCCCGCCCGGCCGGGGCTCGCATGCACCGCCGCCGTCGCCGCCGTCGACCGTGAGCACGGTCATGGCGAAGCCCGCCGCGCCGACCGCCGACTGGACCTCGGCCACCATCATCGGGAAGGCATCGCCGGGATCGGCAAGCCGCAGGAAAGCGATCTGCCGCCGTTCGGGGGCCAGCGCGTCGACCACCGCCGCCAGCCTCGTGCCGAACTCGGGCAGCTGCAGCGCCTCGCCGCCGAGCGCCACGCCGCTGCCGTCGGCCGCCACCGCGAGATCGGCGACGAGGAAGAAGTCCTGCACCGTGCCGCCGAGTGCATCGGGGCTGGCGACAAAGGTCGAGACCGGGTTGGAGCGCAGCAGCGCCGCCGTCACCTCGGCCCGTGCGGCCGCGGCCGCGGGAAGGACGGGCATGGCAAGCATGGGCAGCGCACCCGAGGACGGGCCCGGCGCCCCCCGGACGGGATCGGCACCGAGGAACAGCAGCCGCGCCGCAACCCCCTCGGCCGCCGCCGGCGGCGCCGATGCCGCCAGTCCGGCCGCGACCGCAGCCGCCGCGGCGACCCTGTGCAATCCGTTCACCCGCACGCGCACCTCCCCCCGGATCCGGGCGCGGTCACTGCCGTTGCCGGTCGCGCGCCCGGTGGACAAACCGAAACCTCTTCGTGATTTCAAGCGCAAGCAAAATCGGACCGGGTGGTCAAGGCATGCCGCCCGCGGGCGTCGCCGCGGTGGTGTGATTGTTGCCGACCTGCCGGCCTGCGCGGTGACATGCCGATCGCGCGAGGCGGTCCCAGGGCGCCGCGAAGGCCCATTGACAACTGCCCGAGCGCCGAGTCCTGCTCCCTTCCGCCCTTCAACCGGAGTCCCCGCCAGTGCTCCTCGTCAAGACCGTCGTCAAGGAAAGCGCCATCCACGGTCTCGGCCTCTTCGCCGATGAATTCATCCCCCGCGGCACCCCCGTCTGGCAGCTGGACCCGCTGCTGGACAGGGTGATCCCGCTTGCCGAACTTGACCGGCTGCCCGACCATGTGCGGCTGTTCGTCGAGGTCTACTCGGAGTACTTCCCCGACCTCGGCCTGCTGGTCCTGTCGGGCGACAACGACCGCTTCACCAACCATGCCGCCGACCCCAACACGCTGGTGGTGCTGCCGAACGCCCCCGACGCATGCGTCGTCGCCGCCCGCGACATCGAGATCGGCGAAGAGATCACCTGCGACTACACGGTGATCCGGACGCTGGGCTACGAGGTGGTCGCGGCGATGGCCGACGGTGGGGCATCCGGTGCGGAGATGCGGACGCCCGGACGGGTCGCGGGCGAGTGACCGGGAGCCTCCGGGTGCGGGGCTGCTGAACGCCGTTGCGCCGCGGCCCCCCGCGGCCTAGGGTTCGCTGCCCGCGCCGGACGGAGCCCGCGATGACCGCCGTCCCCGAACTCGCCGTAAGGTCGGTGTCCACCCGCGGCTTCCGCGTGCCGATGCGCTTCGCGCTGGGCACGAGCGCGGCCGAGGTACGCCACGCGCCGCTGCTGACCGTCGATCTGGCGACCGAGGAGGGGCCGGTCGGGCGTGCCTATGCGTTCGGCTACACGCCGGCGGGGGTGCGTGCGGTCGCGCTGATGGTGGCCGAGGCCGCCGAGGCGATCCGCGGCATGGCGGTGGCCCCGGCGGCGCTGGCCCCGCGGCTGGCCCGCAGCCATGCGCTGATCGGGGTGACCGGGCTGGTGCGCTTCGCGCTGTCGCTTCTGGACATGGCGCTGTGGGACGCACGGGCGGTGGCTGCGGGGCTGCCGCTGTGCAGCCTGCTCGGTGCCGCGCCGCGGCCGGTGCCGGCCTACGACAGCCGCGGCCTGGGGCTGATGCCGCCGGCGCGGCTGGCCGCGGAGGCGGCGGAGCTGGCCGGGCTGGGACTGGGCGCCGTCAAGCTGCGGCTCGGCCATCCGACGCTCGCAGCCGACCTCGAGGCGCTGGCAGCCGTGGCCGGCAGCCTGCCGGCCGGGGTGGGGATCATGGCCGACTACAACCAGGCGCTGGACCGGACCGAGGCGCTGCGCCGCGGGCGGGCGCTGGAGGCGGCCGGCGGGGGGCGGCTGGTCTGGCTGGAGGAGCCGCTGCGCCACGACGACCTCGCCGGTGCCGCGGCGCTGGCCGCGGCCCTCGACCTGCCCGTCCAGATCGGCGAGAACTTCAACGGGCCCGGGGCGATGGCCGAGGCGCTGGCGGCGGGGGCGGCCGATCTGGTGATGCCGGACGTCGCGCGCATCGGCGGGGTGACCGGCTGGCTCCAGGCCGCGGGGATGGCGGCGGCGCACGGGATCGGGATCTCGTCGCATCTGATGCCGGAGGTCAGCGCCCATCTGCTGTGCGCGAGCCCGACCGCGCACTGGCTGGAATACGTCGACTGGGCGGAGGCGCTGCTGCGCGAGCCCTTCGCGCTGCGCGACGGGGCGGTGGCGGTGCCCGACCGCCCCGGCACCGGGATGGTCTGGGACGAGGGCAGGCTGGCGCGGCTGGAGACGCTCTAGCTCAGCGCGGGGCCGGCCGCCCCCAGAGGTCGTACTCGCCCGCCTCCTCGACCGTCACGGCAAGGATGTCGCCGGCGGCGAGGCCCTCGAAGCCCTCGTCGATGTAGAGATGCCCGTCGATCTCGGGCGCGTCGCCCATCGTGCGGCAGGTGGCGCCGTCGGCGTCGACGGCATCGACGATGGCCGCGAGCCGCCGGCCGACCCTGGCGGCAAGCCGCGCCGCCGAGATCGCCTGCGCCCGTTCCATGAAGCGGTGCCAGCGCTCGTCCTTGACCTCCTCGGGGACGTGGCCGGGAAGGTCGTTCGAGCGCGCGCCGCGCACGTTCTCGTAGCGGAAGCAGCCGACGCGGTCGAGCTGCGCCTCCTCCAGCCAGTCGAGCAGGGTGGCGAACTCCGCCTCGGTCTCGCCGGGAAAGCCGACGATGAAGGTCGAGCGCAGGGTGAGGTCGGGGCAGTCGCGCCGCCAGCGGGCGATCTCGTCCAGCGTCCGGGCGGCGGCGGCGGGGCGGGCCATGCGGCGCAGCGTGTCGGGGTGGGCGTGCTGGAAGGGCACGTCGAGGTAGGGCAGCACCAGCCCCTCGGCCATCAGCGGGATCAGCTCGCGCACATGCGGGTAGGGGTAGACGTAGTGCAGCCGCACCCAGGCGCCGAGGCGGCCGAGATCGCGGGCGAGCGGGACGATCGGGAACCTCTCGGCCCGGCCCTTCCAGTCGGTGCCGTAGGCGGAAGTGTCCTGCGAGATCACGAGGACTTCGCGCACCCCCGCGGCAACCAGCTTCTCGGCCTCGCGCAGCACCGCCGCCTGCGGCCGGCTGACCAGGGGCCCGCGCATCGAGGGGATGATGCAGAAGCGGCAGGCGTGGTCGCAGCCCTCGGCGATCTTGAGATAGGCGTAGTGGCGCGGCGTCAGCTTCACCCCCTGCGGCGGGATGAGGTCGACGAAGGGGTCGGGCCGGGGCGGCACCGCGGCGTGGACGGCGTCGAGCACCGCCTCGTACTGCTGGGGTCCGGTGACGGCGAGCACCCGCGGGTGGGCGCCGGTGATGAAATCGGGCTCGGCCCCGAGGCAGCCGGTGACGATGACGCGGCCGTTTTCCGCCAGTGCCTCGCCGATCGCCTCGAGGCTTTCGGCGCGGGCGGAATCGAGGAAGCCGCAGGTGTTGACGATGACCGCCCCGGCGCCGGCATAGTCGGGCGAGATGGCGTATCCCTCGGCGCGCAGCCGCGTCAGGATGCGTTCGGAATCGACCAGTGCCTTGGGGCAGCCGAGCGAGACCATGCCGATCGCCGGCTGCCCGTCGCGGCGGGTCTGGGGCACGCGCGGCCGGGCGATGTCGGGGCGGAGGAGGGGCGGGGTGGCGGACATCGCGGCCGATATAGCGCCCCGTCCCCGGCGCGGGAAGGGCCGGCCGCGCTCACAGCAGCCGGCCCTGCGGGTCGGGCGGGGGGCTGCCCGGACCGTCGCCGCCGCGCCGCGGTCGGCGCGGGCGGGGGGGGCCTGACGCCGGCAGCCGGCCGTCCTGGAACTCGATCTCGAGCGCGCCGGCGCGGGCCGCTGCGGCTGCCGTCGTCACCACCGCGCCATCGCCGCGCACCACGGCGTAGCCGCGCCGCAGGGTCTCGCGGTAGCCGAGCCCGAGGCGCAGCCGGTCGAGTGCGGCGAGTGCCTCGGCGAGGGCGCGGAGCCGGTCGGCGGCGGCACGGCCGGCGCGGCCGGCGCGCTCGGCCGCCCGCCGCCGGCGGTCGGCGATGCGTGCGGCCAGGGGCGCGGGGCGCAGGCCCGCGCCGGCGCGGTCGAGCCGGATGCGGGCCGCGGACGTGCGGGCCGCGACCGCCCGCGCGGCGCGGCCGGCGCGATCGTCGAGCACCCGGCGGCGGGCGGTGAGCCCCTCGGCAAGAAGCCGCGGCCGCAGCGCCGCGGCGGCCCCGGCGAGCCTGAGGCGGCTGCGCGCTGTCGCTGCCCGCAGCGCGGCCGCGAGACGTTCGGCCGCGGCGTCGAGCCGCTGGGCCGCCGGCGCGGCCAGCGCCTCGGCACGCGGCAGCGCGCGGGCGAGGTCGCGCAGGCGCCGGCGACGGCGCAGCACCGCCTCGCCGGCGGCATGCGCAAGCCGTGCGGCAAGCCCGTCCACGCGGCCGGCGAGCTCGATTCTCACCGGCACCGCCATCTCGGCCGCCGCCGTCGGCGTCGGTGCGCGCCGGTCCGCGGCCAGGTCGATCAGCGTCGTGTCGGTTTCGTGGCCGACCGCCGCGATGAGCGGGATCGCGCTGGCGGCGGCGGCGCGGACGACGATCTCGTCGTTGAAGCCCCAGAGGTCCTCCACCGACCCCCCGCCGCGGGCGACGATGATGACGTCGGGGCGCGGCACCGGCCCAGTTGCGCCCAGCGCGTTGAACCCGGCAATCGCCGCGGCCACCTCGGGCGCGCAGGCCGCGCCCTGCACCGCCACCGGCCAGATGAGGACATGGACGGGGAAGCGGTCGCGCAGCCGGTGCAGGATGTCGCGGATCACCGCCCCGCTGGGCGAGGTGACGACCCCGATCACCCTGGGCAGGAACGGCAGCGGCCGCTTGCGGGCGGGATCGAACAGCCCCTCGGCGGCAAGCGCCGCCCTGCGCCGCTCGAGTTGGGCGAGCAGCGCGCCGAGGCCCGCGGGCTCCAGCGTCTCGATCACCAGCTGGTATTTCGACTGGCCGGGGAAGGTCGTCAGCCGGCCGGTGGCGATCACCTCCATGCCCTCCTCGGGCAGCGCGGGCAGCCGCTCGGCGGTGCCCTTCCAGATCACCGCGGCCAGCACCGCGCGGTCGTCCTTGAGGTCGAGGTAGACATGACCCGACCGGGGGCTCGAGACGCGACCGACCTCGCCGCGCACCCGCACGCGGCCGAAGCCGGCCTCGATCACCCGCTTCACCGCGCCCGACAGTTCCGAGACGGTGAAGGCCGGGGCGTTGGGGCCGGGCCCCGGGCCGTCGTCGTCGATGACTGGGTCCATCGGCCTTCCCTCCTGCCGGGGGGCAGCCTAGAACGGCGCGCGGTCGGGGCCAAGGCGGGAGCGGGCGATGGACATCCTGGTGCTGGGCGGGGGCGGGCGCGAGCACGCGCTGGCCTGGGCGATCCGCCGCAACCCCAAGTGCGACCGGCTGTTCGTGGCCCCCGGCAACGCCGGCACCGCGGCGCTGGCCCGCAACGTCGCGCTCGACCCCGAGGACGCCGGGGCGGTGGTCGCCTTCGCGCGGGCCGAGGGGATCGGGCTTGTCGTGGTCGGGCCCGAGGCGCCGCTGGTCGCGGGGGTGGCCGATGCGCTGCAGGCGGCCGGCATCGCCGTCTTCGGCCCCTCTGCGGCGGCGGCGCGGCTCGAGGCGTCCAAGACCTTCACCAAGGAGGTCTGCGCCGCCGCCGGCGCCCCTACCGCCGCCTGGGCCGCCTTCGATGCCGAGGGGCCGGCGCTTGCGCATCTGGCCCACACCGGCGCGCCGGTGGTCGTCAAGGCCGACGGGCTGGCCGCCGGCAAGGGTGTGACGGTGGCGGCGACGGCCGACGAGGCGGCGGCGGCGGTGCGGGCGGCCTTTGCCGGGGCCTTCGGTGCGGCCGGCGCGCGGGTGGTGATCGAGGAGTTCATGACCGGCGAGGAAGCGAGCCTGTTCGTGCTGTGCGACGGCGAGACGGCGCTGCCGATCGGGACCGCGCAGGACCACAAGCGTGCCTTCGACGGCGACACCGGCCCCAACACCGGCGGCATGGGCGCCTATTCGCCCGCCCCGGTGGTGACCGCCGAGGTCGAGGCGCTTGCATTGGAAGGGATCGTCCGCCCGGTGCTGGCTGAAATGGCGCGCCGGGGCACGCCCTTCCGCGGAGTCCTCTACGCCGGGCTGATGATCGACGCCGGCCGGCCCAGGCTGGTGGAGTTCAATGTCCGCTTCGGCGACCCAGAGGCGCAGGTCCTGATGATGCGGCTGGGCGCCCAGGCGCTGGACCTCATGCTTGCCTGCGCCGGCGGGCGGCTCGGGTCGGCGCGGGTGGACTGGGCCGAGGACCATGCGCTGACGGTAGTGCTGGCGGCGCGCGGCTATCCCGGCCCCCACGGGCGCGGCGATGCCATCGGCGGGCTCGACCGGCTGCCGGCCGACAGCGGGCGGATGGTGTTCCATGCCGGCACGGTGCTGCGGGATGGACGGGTGGTGGCCACCGGCGGGCGGGTGCTGTCGGCCACCGGGCGGGGCGCCACCCTGGACGAGGCGCGCGAGCGCGCCTATGCCCTGGCCGAGGCGGTCGACTGGCCGGGCGGCTTCTTCCGCCGCGACATCGGCTGGCGCGCCCTCGGCGGCACGGCCTGAGCGCGGCCGGGCAGGTGCGGCCTCAGCAGCGGCGTGCCGCGGCGAGCGCGGCCGCGGGGTCGTCGCCGGCAAGCGGACCGGCCGGCAGGGCCTGCAGCCGGCCGGTGGCCTGGTCGAGCCGGACACGCAGGATCTGCCTCCAGTCGGCGCTGGCCAGAACGAGTTCAGGGCCTCCGCCGCAGTCGCGCAGGCCGCCGGCGATGAAGCTGTCGCCGATGCGGTGGTTGGTGGGCCCCGGCAGCGGCGGCGCGACCGCCACCAGCCCTTCGCCGGTCAGCGTGACGATGTGCAGGGTCGGGGCGATGTGGGGTGTCTCGACATAGGCAATGTCGGGCAGGCCGTCGCCGTCGAAGTCGGCTATGCCGGCGGGGGCAAGCCAGCGGAACGGCCGGCCGATGGGGGCGGTCGCGGCCAGAAGCCTCAGCCCGGGCCGGCCGGAGTGGGCGGTCGTGTAGCCCCAGACCGTCAGCCGGGCGCCGCGGGAGATGTCGCTTTCCACCACCACGATCTCGGGCCGGCCGTCGCCGGTGACATCCCAGAGCCGGGCGGCCACGTCCTCGAAGACGCGGCGTTCGGGCAGCACCACCAGCGCCGCCTCGACCCCGTGGCGGCAGGCGCCGCAGGACAGCGCCACGACGGTCAGCTGCGCCCAGCCGGGCACGCTGCCCAGGATGGCGTGGGGGTAGCGGTCGGTCGCGCCGCCCAGCACCGTCGAGATCGGCCAGGCCGGGTGGTCGGGCGGCAGCGCGGCGCGGTCGACAGGGGCCTCGGTCTCGATCCGGGCATGGGGCGGCGGCAGCTCCCACGTCGGGGTCGCGGCGGCCGCTGCGGCCGCCAGCAGCCAGGCGAGCCCCGCCACTGCGGCCGGCGCGGCGGGCCGGCGCATCAGATCTGCTTCTCGGGCATCTGCACCACCAGCCCGTCGAGCGCCGGGGTGACCTTGAGCTGGCAGGTCAGACGCGAGCGCGCGGGATCGGGTTTCCAGGCGAAGTCGAGCATGTCCTCCTCCATCGCCTCCTTCCTGGGCAGCCGGTCGACCCAGTCGGGGGCGACGTAGACATGGCAGGTCGAGCAGGCGCAGGCGCCGCCGCAGTCGGCCTCGATGCCCGGGATGCCGTTGTCGCGCGCGCCCTCCATCACCGTCAGCCCGTTCGCCACCTCGACCTCGTGCCGGGTGCCGTTGTGTTCGATGTAGGTGATCCGTGCCATGCCGTCCGTCCTGACCCCTGCTGCGGGTGGCCGCGCCGCCCGCGGCGGAGATAGGCCAGCCGGCAGGGATTTGCCAGTGGCGGCAGGGCCGGGCAGGCTGGCGGTGCCGGAGGGGGGCTTGTGCACTGGTGCTGATGTTCTACTTATGTTCCAATGATGCCCGTTCCTGCCCCCCGCCCTGCCGCGCCCGCCGTGGTCGCCTCTGCCCCCGTGCCGCCGCCCACCCTTCCCCGCCCGCCCGCCTGCCTGCCGCATGCGCTGCTCGATGCCGCCCCGCAGGGGGCGCGGGTGGCGGTGGCGGGGCTGGTGCTGGTGCGCCAGCGGCCCGGGACCGCCAAGGGGGTGATCTTCGTCACCCTCGAGGACGAGACGGGGGTCTGCAACGTGGTGGTCTGGAAGGCGGTCTACGAGCGGTTCCGCCGCGCGGTGATCGCCGGCCGGCTCCTGCGCGTCACCGGGCGGGTGCAGCGGGCCTCGGGCGTCGTCCATGTCGTGGCCGAGACGGTCGAGGACCTCTCGGGCCTGCTCGACCGGCTGCTCGACCCAGGCTTCCGCCACGGGATCTGCCGCGCCGGCGACCAGCCCTGAGGGGACCGCGCGATTGCGGCTTGCGTCCGGCGGCGGTTGCGGGCGAACCTTCGCCCGGGGGTAGCAGCGCGAAAGGGCAGCGGATGCGAGGGACCGGCCGGGCGACAAGGCGTGCGGGGCGTGCAGGGACGTGGTGGCGATGAGGGCGGCGGCCTACCGCCGCACCGGGCCGGCGGCCGAGGTGCTGGAGTTGATCGAGCTGCCCGACCCAGAGCCGGGCCCGGGCGAGGTTCTGGTGGCGGTGCGCGCCTCGGGCGTCAACCCCGCCGACACCAAGCGCCGGGCGGGCTGGCGCGGCGCCGCGATGGCCCACCCGCTGATCGTGCCCCATTCCGACGGGGCGGGCGAGATCATCGCCGCGGGCCCCGGGGTCGACGCCGGGCGGGTCGGCAGCCGCGTCTGGCTGTGGAAGGCGCAGGGCGGCTACGACGGCCCCGGACGCGCCTTCGGCACTGCCGCCGCGCGCATCGCGCTGCCCGCGGAACTGGCCCGGCCGCTGCCGGCGGCGCTGGGCTTCGACGCCGGCGCCTGCCTCGGCGTGCCGTTCATGACCGCCTGGCGGGCGGTGATGGGCGATGGCCCGGTGGCCGGGCAGACGATCCTCGTGCAGGGCGGCGGCGGCGCGGTCGGAAATCTTGCGGTGCAGGTCGCGGTCTCGGGCGGGGCGCGGGTGATCGCCACCGCCGGCAGCCCGGAGACCGCCGCCATCGCTCGCGCGGCCGGTGCCGCGGCGGTCGTCGACCGGAAGGGCGATGTCGTGGCAGCGGTGATGGAGTTGACCAGCGGGGCCGGGGTGGAGCGCGTGGTCGAGGTGGACTTTGCCGCCAACCATGCGGCGGACGCGAGGATGCTGAAGGCCGACGGCACGCTGGCGAGCTACTCCTCCACCTCGAACCCGACGCCGCCGCTTGCCTATTACGATCTCGGCCACAAGGGGCTGACGGTGCGCTTCGTGCAGGGCGGCCGCCTGCCGGGGGGCATGCAGGAGGCGGCCGAGGCCTGGCTTGCCCGGCACGCCGCCACGCTGCGGCTGCCGATCGGCGCACGCTTTCCGCTCGCCGGGATCGCCGTCGCCCATGCGCGGGTGGAAGAGGGGGCCGCCGGGCAGACCGTGGTCCTGCCCTGAGGCAGCCGCCGCGGCGGCTCAGGCCACCTTCTGCAACGCCGCGGCCGGCGCGACGCCGAGTGCACGGCAGACGTCGCGCGTGAGCTGCGGCCGGTTGAGGGTGTAGAAGTGTAGGTCTTCCACGCCTTCGGTCATCAGCGCGTCGCACAGCTCGGTGCAGAGCGCGGTTGACAGCAGGTCGCTGCGCCCGTCGCGGGCGGCGACCGCGAAGGCCTCGTCCATCCAGGCGGGCACCACCGCCCCGCAGCGGGTGGCGAAGCGGCGGGTGTTGGCCCAGTTCTCGATCGGCAGGATGCCCGGGATCACCGGCGCCGCGATGCCGGCCGCGGCGCAGGCGTCGCGGAAGCGAAGGAAGGTCTCGGCCTCGAAGAGGAACTGGGTGATAGCGGCCGCGGCGCCAGCGTCGATCTTGCGCTTCAGCCACTCGACATCAGCCCCCGGGCGGCCGGCCTCGGGGTGGGGGTCGGGGTAGGCGCCGACGCGCAGGGTGAAGCGTCCCGTCGCCGCCAGCGCCGCCACGAGCTCGACCGAATCGGCGAAGCCTCCGGGGTGGGGGGTGAAACGGCCGCTGCCCCTGGGCGGGTCGCCCCGCAGCGCGACGATGTCGGTCACCCCCGCCGCGGCGTAGGTCTCGGCGATCGCCAGCGTCTCGGCCCGGGTCGCGTTCACGCAGGTCAGATGCGCGGCAACCCGGAGGCCGTAGTTGCGCCCGATCGTGGTGACGGCCTCGTGCGTGAGCTGCCGCGTCGTGCCGCCGGCACCATAGGTGACCGAGACGAACGCGGGCCGCAGCGGCGCCAGCACCTGGAGCGATTCCCACAGCCGGAAGCTCGCCTCCAGCGACTGGGGCGGGAAGAACTCGAAGGACACGCGAGGTGCAGGCATCGTCGGGGCTCCTGTTCCTGCGCTGTTGTGGCATCGCGCGTCCTGTGGGACAAACTCATAATTCTCATGATCTGAATGAGGCGCGCCACAAGATGCACCTGGAGTTCCGCCACCTTCGCACGATCCGCGCGATCCACGAGGCCGGCGGCCTCGCCCGCGCGGCCGACATCCTGCACATCACGCAGTCGGCGCTGTCGCATCAGGTGAAGGGCATCGAGGAGCAGTGCGGGGTGGAGCTGTTCGTGCGCCGCTCCAAGCCGCTGCGGCTGTCGGCGGCGGGACAGAAGCTGCTGAGGCTTGCCGAGCGGATCCTGCCCGAGATCGAGGCGCTGGAAGAGGAGTTCCGCGGACTCCGGTCCGGCAAGGCCGGGCGGCTGCACATCGCCATCGAGTGCCACGCCTGCTTCGAATGGCTGTTCCCCGTGCTCGAGGCCTTCCGTCGCGCCTGGCCCGACGTCGATGTCGACATCCGCCCCGGCCTGGCCTTCGATGCGCTGCCGGCGCTGCTGCGCGAGGACGTCGACCTCGTCGTCTCTTCCGACCCCGAGGACCTCGGGGGTGTCGATTTCACGCCCCTGTTCGACTACGAGCCGGTGTTCGTGGCCTCCTCTTCCCATCCGCTGGCCGCGCGGCCGTTCGTGATCGCCGAGGATTTCCGCGACGAGACGCTCATCACCTACCCGGTCGAGCGGTCGCGGCTGGACGTCTTCACCGAGCTTCTGCTGCCGGCCCGGGTGGAGCCGCGCGCGATCCGGCAGGTGGAACTGACGGCGGTGATCCTGCTTCTGGTGGTCTCGAACCGGGGTGTGGCGGTGCTTCCCGACTGGGTGCTGCGCGAGGTGCGGACGCATTCGGACTTCGTCACCCGGCCGCTCACGGCGGCGGGTGTGACCAGGCGCCTCTATGCCGCGACCCGCAGCGAGGACACCACCCGCCCCTTCGTCGCCACTGTCCTGCGGCTGATGCGCACCGAGCCGGTGAAGCTGCAGCGCCGTTGACTGGCCGGCCGCGGCGGCGCGATGCTGGAGGCCGCCGCAGCGGCGTCGGGGCCGGACATGGGCAGCGGGAGGGAATGGGTGCGGCCCTGGGTGGCCGGGATCGCGGGTGCGGGGCTGGCGGTCGCGGCCGCGGGGCCGGCGGCGGCCTGCCGGCTGGCGCTGGCGCTGGCGATGGACGTCTCGCGCTCCATCGACGCCGCCGACTACGAGATCCAGCGCGGCGGGCTGATTGCGGCGCTGGCCGATCCGGCGGTGCGCGCCGCCTTCCTGGAGCACGGGCCGGTCGCCCTTGCCGTCTTCGAATGGTCGGGCGAGGGCTACCAGGAGGTGGTGGTCGACTGGCTGGCCGTGCGCCGGCCTGACCAGTTGGACCGGATCGCGGCGCGGCTGGCCCAGCACGCCCGGCTGCCGGCCACGCTGCCCACCGCGCTCGGCACCGCGCTTCTGTTCGGGCGCGACCTGCTGGCCTCGGCGCCCTGGTGCGACGCGCGCGTGCTCGACGTCGCCGGCGACGGGCGCAACAACGACGGCCGGCCCCCGGCCTGGGCGCATGCGCAGGAGGGCTGGGATGGCATCACCGTGAACGCGCTGGCGGTGGGCGGGCACGAGGCGGGGCTGGCGGAGTACTTCGCGCGCGAGGTGATCCGCGGGCCCGGCGCCTTCGTCGAGCATGCCGCGAGCCAGCAGGACTTTCCCCGTGCGATCCGCCGCAAGCTGCTGCGCGAACTGATCCCGCCGCTGCTGGGGGCGCTGCCCGGGCAGGGCTTCCCTTCGCCACGAGGGGCGCCTATAGCCCGCCCCTGACCGCAAGCAGGAGCCCCGGGCGATGCAGACCTCGGCCAACCTCAACCTGATGATCAAGGCGACCCGGCGGGCGGCGCGCAGCCTGATCAAGGATTTCCGCGAGGTCGAGAACCTCGTCGCGTCGATGAAGGGGGCAGGCGACTTCGTCAGCCGCGCCGACACCGCCGCCGAGGCGATCCTGCGCGATGATCTGACGGGCGGGCGGCCGACCTACGGCTGGCTGGGCGAGGAAAGCGGCGCGGCACCGGGCGAGGACCCGACCCGCCGCTGGATCGTCGATCCGCTCGACGGCACGACGAACTTCCTGCACGGGCTGCCGCACTGGTCGATCTCGGTGGCGCTCGAGCACAAGCGCGAGATCGTCGCGGCGGTGGTCTACGACCCGATCAAGGACGAGCTGTTCTGGGCCGAGAAGGGCGCCGGTGCGTGGATGAACGACCGCCGCCTGCGGGTATCGGCCCGCGGCAGGATGATCGAATCGATCTTCGCCACCGGGGTTCCCTTCGGCGGCCGTCCGGCCCTGGCGGCGACGCTGGCCGACCTGTCGCGGCTGATGCCGCGCTGTGCCGGGGTGCGCCGGTGGGGGTCGGCGGCGCTGGATCTCGCCTATGTGGCGGCGGGCCGCTACGAGGGGTTCTGGGAACGCGGGCTGCACCCCTGGGACGTGGCCGCGGGCATCCTGCTGGTGCGCGAGGCGGGCGGGCTGGTGGCGCCGATCCATGACGCCGGCAATGCGCTCGAGGACGGCGAACTGCTGGCCTCCAACGCCGCGCTGCACGGCGAGTTCCTGGGCGTGATCCGCGGCGGCTGACCGCAGTGCCGCGCCCGCCCCCGCGGCCTGCGGCAGGTCGGCCGGTGGGCGGCGCTGCCGCCGCGGCACGGCCGCGATGCTGCCGCGCGCGCGGTGGTTCGGGGCGGCGGACGGCCTAACGCCGCGGCACCCGCGGTACCCGGCTGGCAGAGCTGCTCCAGGCGGTCTCCGGGTGGGGCGGCGTGCCGTGCGTGCGGCTCCAGAACGCCGGGCCGCCGAGGCGCAGCCAGAGCGGCAGGGCCAGCACCAGCCCCACGACGAACCCGCCGGCATGGGCCCAGTAGGCGACGCCCCCGGTGCCGTCGTCGGCCAGCCCGTTGACGAACTGCAGCCCGAGCCAGACCGCCAGCATCAGCCAGGCCGGAACCGGCACGATGCGCACGAAGACGACGATGATGAACAGCACATCGACGCGGGCCCGCGGGTGCAGCAGCAGATAGCCCCCCATCACGCCGGCGATCGCCCCCGATGCGCCGACCATGGGGACGACCGACTGCGGGTCGGCGGCGATCTGCAGAAGACCCGCCCCGATGCCGCTGGCGAGGTAGAAGGCCAGGAAGCCTGGGCGCCCCATCTCGTCCTCGAGGTTGTCGCCGAAGATGAAGAGGAAGAGCATGTTGCCCAGCAGGTGCAGCCAGCCGCCGTGCAGGAACATCGAGGTGAGGAAGCCGTGCCAGCCCTCGCCGGCCATGATCCGTGCCGGCACGAGGCCCCATTCGAGGAAGAACAGGTAGAGCCGCCGCTCGCTCTGGAACTCCGGCAGGGTGGCAAGGAAGGCGACGACGTTGACGACGATCAGCGCCCAGGTCAGCCAGGGCGTCCGCGTCGAGGGGTTGTGGTCGCGCAGCGGGAACATCGGGGGCCTATTCTGCCGCGGCGGCAAGCAGCGCGGCGTTGCCGCCCGAGGCGGTGGTGTCGATGCAGACATGCCGTTCGTGGCAGGCGTGCGCGATGTCGGGCATGCCGGTGACGAGCGGCAGGATCGGCCCGTCGCGGGCGGCCAGTGCCCGGGCGAGGGCGCGCGCCGCCGCCTCGGGCCCCCAGTGGAGCACACCGGAAAAGCCGGTGAGCGCGGCCAGTTCCTCGGGCGCAAGGCCCGGCGCCGCGACCGCCGCGCCGCCCAGCGCACGCACCGCCACGACCTGGGCCCGGGCGTCGGCGGGCCCTGGCCCGAGGCAGAGGAAGGGGGCGCGCGGATGCAGCGACAGGCGGTTGGATTCACCCGTCGGTCCGGGCAGGTCGAGCGTGCGGAGGGGGCCGGCGGGTGGGCGGGCGGCGTCGAGCAGGGCCTGCACCACCGCCGGCGGCGGGCCGGCCGCCGTGTTGTCCACTCCCTCGCCCGGGCTCGCGGGGGGCTGCACGGGCGCCGGGCGCTGGCGCAGACGGGCCAGCAGATGCGGGCCGCCGGCCTTGGGGCCGGTGCCCGAGAGCCCCTCGCCGCCGAACGGCTGCACGCCCACCACCGCCCCGATCTGGTTACGGTTGACGTAGAGGTTGCCGGCCCGGACCCCGGCCACCGCCGCCTGCACGCGGTCGTCGATGCGGCTGTGCATGCCGAAGGTCAGCCCGTGGCCGCTGGCGTTGATCGCCTCGATCACCCCCTCGAGCGCATCGGCGCGGAAGGTGGCCAGGTGCAGGACCGGCCCGAACACCTCGCGCGGGATGTCGCCGATGCCGCGCACGCCGATCACCACCGGGGGCACGAAGCAGCCGGCCGCCGGGGCCGCGAGTTCCTTCAGGACCCGGCCCTCGGCGCGGGCGGCCGCGACATAGGCGGCGAGGTCGGAGGCCGCGGCGGCGTCGATGACCGGTCCGACGTCGGTCGACAGCTCCCAGGGGTCGCCGAGGGTCAGCGTGTCCATGGCGCCGAAGAGCATCTCGCGGATCGTTCCTGCGACCTCTTCCTGGAGATAGAGGCAGCGCAGGGCCGAGCAGCGCTGCCCGGCCGACTGGAAGGCCGAGGCGATGATGTCGCGGACGGCCTGCTCGGGCAGGGCGGTGGAATCGACGATCATGGCGTTGATGCCACCGGTCTCGGCGATCAGCGGCGCGCCGGGGGCAAGGGCGCCGGCCATGGTCCGGGCGATCGTGCGGGCGGTGCCGGTGGAGCCGGTGAACATCACCCCGGCCACCCGCGGGTCGGTGACCAGCGCCGCCCCCACCACCGGGCCCTCGCCGGGCAGAAGCTGGAGCGCCGTCGCCGGAACCCCGGCCGCGTGCAGGCGTCGCACCGCCTCGGCTGCGACCAGCGGTGTCTGCTCGGCGGGCTTGGCCAGCACCGCGTTGCCGGCGGCCAGCGCGGCGGCGATCTGGCCGGCGAAGATCGCGAGCGGGAAGTTCCAGGGCGAGATGCAGGCGATCGTGCCGAGCGGCGGGGCGTCGGCGGCCTCGGCGGCCTCGGCGGCGTGGTAGCGCAGCGCGTCGGCGGCCTCGCGCAGTTCGGCGACGGCGTCGGGAAGCGTCTTGCCGGCCTCGCGGGCGAGAAGGGCCAGGACCGGCCCCGGCTCGTGCTCGAGTGCGGCGGCGGCGGCGGCCAGCACCGCCGCCCGTGCTGCCGCCGTGGCTGCCCAGGGCCGGGCCGCGGCCAGCGCTGCGTCGACCTCCGACGGCCCCGCCGCCGCCGCATGGCCGACGATGTCGCCGGGCTCGGCGGGGTTGAGCAACGGCCGGGCGGGGCCCTGCCCGGCCGGCACGGCAAGGATCGGCCCGGCGGCGAAGCGCGCCCGGTGGAAGGGCGTCCGCGCGGCCTTGATGGCGCCGAGGTCGCCGGCATCGGCGAGGTCCCATCCGCGGGCGTTTGCGCGATGGGGCAGGTAGAGGTCGGGCGGACGGACCAGCGGGGGGGCCGGCCGGTCCAGCGCGGCGAAGGGGCAGGCGGCGACCTGCACGGGCGGCACGCGGGCGTCGACGATGCGGTGCACGAAGGAGGAGTTGGCGCCGTTCTCAAGGAGGCGGCGCACCAGATAGGCGAGCAGGTCGCGGTGGGCGCCGACCGGGGCGTAGACGCGGTGGGCCGTTCCCTCGGCCGCCTTGACGAGGGCGTGCAGCCGCTCGCCCATGCCGTGCAGCCGCTGGAACTCGAAGGCGCCGCGGTCGGGCGCCATGGCAAGGACGGCGGCGATGCTGTGGGCGTTGTGGGTGGCGAACTGGGGATAGAGGCGCGGCGCGGCCGCCAGCAGCAGGCGGGCGCATCCCAGATAGGCCACGTCGGTCGCCGCCTTGCGGGTGAACACCGGATAATCCGGCAGCCCCAGAAGCTGGGCGCGCTTGACCTCGCTGTCCCAGTAGGCGCCCTTGACGAGGCGCACCATCAGCCGCCGCCGCTGGCCGGCCGCGAGATCGTCGAGGGCGGCGATCAGCGCCGGGGCGCGACGGCCGTAGGCCTGCACCACCATGCCCGCGCCGTCCCAGCCGCGCAGCGCGGGATCCTCGAGCGCGGTCCGCACAACCTCGAAGCCGAGAACCAGGCGCTCCTGCTCCTCGGCGTCGACGGTGAGGCCAAGACCGGCGTCTGAGGCAAGCAGCATCAGCGCCCGCAGCCGGGGCACGAGTTCGTCCAGCACCCGCGCGCGCTGCGCGATCTCGAACCGGGGGTGGAGCGCGGAAAGCTTGACCGACAGCCCCGGCCGCCCGTCGAGCGTGCCGCCCGCGGCGCTGCCGGCGATGGCGGCCAGCGCACCCGAGTAGGCCAGCATGTAGCGCCGCGCGTCGGCCTCGGTGCGCGCCGCCTCGCCCAGCATGTCGTAGGAGAAGCGGTAGCCCTCGGCCTCGGCCGCGCGGGCCCGGGCAAGCGCCTCGGCGATGGTCTCGCCCAGCACGAACTGGCGGCCCATCTCGCGCATCGCGCGGCCCACCGCGGCGCGGATCACCGGCTCGCCCAGCCGGCGCAGGGCGCCGCGCAGCCGCCCGGCAATGCCGGGCTCGCCCTCCTCCAGCACCCGGCCGGTGAGCATCAGGGCCCAGGTCGAGGCGTTGACGAGCGGCGAGGATGACCGTCCGAGGTGGCGGCCCCAGTCGGAGGGGGCGATCTTGTCCTCGATCAGCGCGTCCACCGTCGCCGGGTCGGGCACCCGCAGCAGCGCCTCGGCCAGGCACATCAGCGCCACGCCTTCCTCGGTAGACAGCCCGTATTCGGCAAGGAGCGCCTCCATCAGCCCCGGCCCGCCGCCGGCACGGATGTCGACGACCAGCGCTGCGGCACTGGCGGCGACCGCCGCGCGCGCCGGCCCGTCGAGCCCCGCCGCGGCCTCGAGCCGGGCGAGCAGCGCCGCCTCGCCGGCGCGGGCGCCATGGGCAAGCACGGTCCAGGGATCAGCGGCGGCGGTCTCGGTCATGGCGGGCGGCCTCCGGAAGCGGCGCCATCCTAGCCGGCACCGGCGGCGGTGGAAACCCGGCTCCGGCGCGCCCGCGTGCCGGCCCGCCTGCCCGCGGCGGCGCCCCTACCGGTCGTAGCGGCGCGGCAGATCGACCGCCGTCAGGGCGATCTGCGACACCGGGCCGGCGCCACGGCACCAGAGCGTGATCGTCGCCGGACCCCCGGCCACGGGCAGGACATGGGTGACCGTGGCGTTCACGACGGTGTAGGGGACGAAGATGGTGTCGCGCGGGAAGGCGTTGCCGAAGCTGCGGACGGGCGAGCAGGGCGGCTCGGGGCCCGGGAACCACGCGCAGGGATGGCACGAGCCCCAACCGCTCGCCCTTGGCAGGTTGAACCACCAGTCGGCGATGACAAGCGCGAATCCGGCCTCGGGAGCGACAAGGCGCACCGAGCCGCTCGGCTGGTCGGTCGGCCAGAGGGTGCGCGGCAGGTCGGACCGCATAGCCCGACAGCGGCTCGCCCGGCGGTCCCGGGGGCCGGGCGGACCAGCCGGCCCTTCGGTCCCCTTGTCGCCCTCGGGCCCCCGCGGCCCGGCCGGCCCGGCAATCCCCTGCGGTCCCTCCGGCCCGGCCGGCCCTTCGGGGGGCCCCTGTGCGCCCGGCGTGCCGTCGGCGCCGGGTGCGCCGCGGGCCGCCACAAGCGTCCAGAAGGCGGCGTTGCGCTGCCGCGCCGGATCACGCCCGGTCGACCGGCGCAGGGAGAGATGGCCCGACCCGTCGCGTTCGACGACGTCGTTCACGGAATAGGCGGTGGCGGCGTCCCAGCGGCCGCGATGGTTCCAGAGCCCCGCCGCCTCGCCGGCGGTCTCGACCAGCGCCTGCCAGTGGCGCGCGCTTGCCGCGGCGTCGGGCAACCGGCCCCGGCTTTCGGCTGACGCGCGCCAGTCGGTCCCGTCATGACTGACGATGTCGCCCGCCCGGTAGCGCTGCTCCGGCATCCAGACGGCCGGGTCGGCCGCCGCCGTCCCGGCCAGAAGTCCCACGAGACCCGCCAGCCCGGCCGCCGCGCATCTTCCCCGCCACCCGCACGGCGCTCCGCTCCCGCTTCGTCACGCCACCCCTTGCGTCGGTCGGCCCGGCCAACACCGTCGGCGGTGACCGGCAGTCGGACTGCGCCCCCTTCCCCTGCGCCCGGCGGCATGCGGTGCCCGGGGGCATCGCCCGCGGGCCCGACGGGCGGTCAGGGGCCGAGGTCGAGCGGCGCGAAGAGCGCCGTGATCTGCACCCCGCGCACCGACGTGCCGGCGCCCTCCTGCCAGCAGAACAGCGCGAAGGTGGTGATGGCCCTGTCGATCTTGGTGACGAGGGTGACGGTCGCGGCATCGACCATCGCCACCGCCAGGCTGTTCGGGCCCGGCCAGCTCTGGCTGAAGCGCCACACCGAGGCGTCGCCGACGGGGTTCACCCCGTCGTCGGTGCGGCTGAGGAAGCACTGCGCCTGGGTGCCGGTGGCGGTCGAGTGGAAGTTCCAGTCGGCGAGCACCAGCACCAGGCCGGCCTCGGGCGGCCGGACGGTGACCCGGGCCGCGATCGCCGGCGCCGAGCCGAGCGCGACGCGGCCGGCCGAGGCGCCGCGCGCCATCCCCGACAGGGGCAGGCCGGGGTCGCCCTGCAGCCCGCGCGGACCCTGCGGGCCCTGCGGGCCTTCCGGCCCCTGGGCGCCTTCCGGCCCCTGGATGCCTTGCGGCCCCTGGGCGCCTTCCGGCCCCTGCGGTCCTTGCGGCCCCTCGGGTCCCTGCGGGCCGCGCTGCCCGGGCGCCCCTTCGGGCCCCTGCGCCCCTTGCGGCCCCTGCGGTCCTTGCGGCCCCTCAGGCCCCGCGGCGCCATCGGCCCCCGCCGGCCCCTCGGGCCCTTCCGGCCCCGCGGGGCCCTGCGGCCCCGCCGCGCCGTCGTCGCCGCGCGCCGCGACCAGCGTCCAGAAGCGGACGTTGCGCGACCGTGCGGGGTCGCGCCCGGTCGAGGCGCGGAGCGCGAGCCAGCTCGACCCCAGCCGCTCGACGACGTCGCCCTCGGCGTAGGTCTCGGCCGCGCTCCAGCCGCCGCGGTGGGTCCAGAGGCCCGCCGCCTCGCCCGCCGCGGCCGCTTCCCCGGCCGGGACGAGCATCTGCCAGCGGTCGGCGCCGGCCGCCGCCCCGGGCGGCAGGCCGCGGCTTGCCGCGGTGGCGCGCCAGTCGGCGCCCGCGTGGCTGACGATGTCGCCCGGCCGGTAGCCCACCCCGGCCGCCCAGTCGCCGGCGCCGGCCGGCGCAAGCCAGGCCGCCGCGACCAGCCCGGCCAGGACGCCCGCCACCCCCGGCCATCTGCGTGCTGCGACTGCCATAGCCTTCCTCCTTCCGTCGGCCTCCGCCGCGGGCCCCCGGTCGCTCATTGCGCGCCGCGCCCGGTCAGGGCGCGTAATCCTGCGCCACGAAGATCACGGTCAAGTTCACGTTGTCCACCTCTCCGGTGGTGCCGTACTGCCAGCAGAACAGGCCGAACTTGCGCGGGATCGGCTGGACCTGCACGACATGGACAAGGGTGGCGGGGACAAAAAGCGATGACCCGCGCTGGTTGGCGGTCGGGCCGCTCTGCGCAACCCTCCAGGGCGAAATGGGGACGGCAGGACGTCCGTCGGACGCGACCCCGGCGATGTAGCACTGCAACTGCACACTTCCCGCCACGGCAAAGAAGGTCCAGTCGGCGAGCACGATCGCCAGCCCGTTGGCCGGCGGGTCGATTTCGACCGACGTGACCAGGGTGGGGCTGACAGCAAGGTCAACACTGGCAAACCCCGCGACCCTGGCGACGCCGGACAGCGGCAGGCCGGGCAAGCCCTGCGGTCCCTGCGGCCCCTGCGGCCCCTGCGGCCCCTGCGGCCCCTGCGGCCCCTGCGGCCCCGTGGCGCCATCGGCCCCCGCCGGGCCCTCAGGCCCCTCCGGGCCCACAGGCCCCTCGGCGCCATCGGCCCCCGCCGGCCCCTCAGGCCCTTCCGGGCCCTCGGGCCCCGCCGCGCCCTCCGCGCCGCGCGCGGCGACGAGCGTCCAGAAGCGGGCGTTGCGCGGCCGCGCGGGGTCGCGCCCGGTCGAGGCGCGAAGGGCGAGCCAGCTCGACCCCAGCCGCTCGACAACGTCGCCTTCGGCGTAGACGACGGTCGCGCTCCAGCCGCCGCGGTGGGTCCAGAGGCTTGCGGCCTCGGCCCCCGTGGCGCCGGTCGCCTGCCAGTAGCCCGCCCCCGCCGCCGCCCCGGGCGGCCGGCCGCGGCTGTCGGCCAGCGCCTCCCACTCCTCTCCGCCATGGTTGACGACATCGCCCGCCTGGTAGCGCAGCCCCGCCACCCAGTCGCCGCGCTCGAAGGCCGACGCCGGCAGGGCGGCAAGCCCCGCCGCCAGCACCATGGCCGCCGCGAAGCACCGCGCCGCCCGGATGTCACGCCCTGCCGTCATCATCCCACCCCCTTGACTGCGCCCTGCCCGGGCGGCGAGCGAAAACGCCCCCCGCCGTCAGGGGGTGTAGAGAAGCGGCACGTACAGCGCCGACAGCTGCGCGTTGACAACGAAGGCCTCGCCGCCGAACTTGCTGCAGAACAGCGCAAAGATGGTCGGCCTGGCCTGGACGGTGGTCTGGAGCGAGCCGGCGGCGGGCTGCATGATGGTGTTGCCGAGGTAGTTTGCCGTGGCTTCGCTCTGGGAATAGCGCGCCGGCGAGGACTTGCCGACGGGGTTGATCCCGTCGCTGGTGGCGCTGATGTAGCAATACGTCTGCGTCCGCGGCGCTCTCGACCAGAAGTACCAGTCGGCAAAGACCATCACCCAGCCGCTCTCGGGCGGATCGATGGTGACGCTCGTCACGACAGCGCGAGTGTCGCCGAGACTGACCTGTCCGGAAGTCGTGCCGAAGACCATCCCCGACAGCGGCAGTCCGGGCTCGCCCCGCGGTCCCTGGATGCCCTGCGGGCCCTGGATACCCTGCGGGCCCTGCGGCCCCTCGGGCCCCTGCGGCCCCGTGGCGCCGTCGGCGCCGGGCGGCCCCTGCGGGCCCGTGGCGCCATCGGCCCCCGCCGGGCCCTGCGGCCCCTCAGGCCCCTCGGCACCATCGGCCCCCGCCGGCCCCTGCGGCCCTTCCGGGCCCTCGGGCCCCGCCGCGCCCTCCGCGCCGCGGGCGGCGACGAGCGTCCAGAAGCGGGCGTTGCGCGGCCGCGCGGGGTCGCGCCCGGTCGAGGCGCGAAGGGCGAGCCAGCTCGACCCCAGCCGCTCGACAACGTCGCCTTCGGCGTAGACGACGGTCGCGCTCCAGCCGCCGCGGTGGGTCCAGAGGCTTGCGGCCTCGGCCCCCGTGGCGCCGGTCGCCTGCCAGTAGCCCGCCCCCGCCGCCGCCCCCGGCGGCCGGCCGCGGCTGTCGGCCAGCGCCTCCCACTCCTGCCCGCCGTGGCGGACGACATCGCCCGCCTGGTAGCGCAGCCCCGCCGCCCAGTCGCCGCGGTCGGAGGCCGCCGCCGGCAGTGCGGCAAGCCCCGCCGCCAGCACCATGGCCGCCGCGGCACCCCCAGTGCGTCCGATCCGCATGTCGCAATCCTCCCCCCGTCGCGCCGATCCGGGGCTAGACTCGCCGCCTTCAGGCGGCGACATGCGACATTCTAGCACCGACACAGTCGGTGGTGGTAGGAAAAGAAATATGATCGCGATATACGCATTCAAATGACGCCCGCATCCCGCGGGCCCGGCCGGCACCGGCGGGCGGCCCGCAGGGAAAGCGCTGGGAGAGCGGACGGCCGGCGCCGCCGGGGCGCGGGCCCTACCGCGTCGGCGCCTGTCGGCGGGCCGTCAACACCAGCCGGTCGCCGGCGTACAGGACAAGCCGGCCGTCGGGGGCAAAATCGAAGCGGGTCACGGCGGCCAGCGCCTCGCCGAAGCGCCGCTCGATGCGCATCCGCGACTCCTCGCAGGCCATCATCGTCGACATCATCGCCCCGAATGCGATGCCCTCGCCGCCGATGGTCACGCTGCCGCCGTAGCGGTTGCAGCCCGAAGTGCCGGCGACCCGCCCGTCGGCGACATGCAGCGTCACCTCGATCGCCGGCGCGAGTGTCTCGCCCTCGATCGCGGTGACCCGCCACTCGACCCCCTCGATGAGTGCGGCCGGCGCGCCGCCGCAGCCGCCGTGCGTGCCTGCCGCCGTTTCGACGGTGACGGCGAAGGGGTGGGGCATGCCGGTCATGCTGTCGCGGCAGATCCGGCGGGCGACGGTGAAGGCAAGCCCGTCGCCCTCGATCGCGTAGCGCTCACCGTCCTCGACACGCAGGGCGGTGCCGACCGGCCCCTCGAGCGGGGTGCCCTCGGCCGGGGCGAAGCTGACGCGCCCGCCGGCCGCCTCGAGCCGCCAGCCGGGTTCGTGCCCCCGGGCCAGCAGCGGAAACAGCGGCGGCGGCGTGATCGCCTGGCACAGCCGCTCGAACCCGGCGAGCGACAGAACCCACTCGCTGCCCTTGCCCCAGATCCAGGTGGTGGCGTCGCCGTCGGCCACGAAGCGGGCGCCCGAGGCGGTTTCCTCGATGTGCAGCGCGACCTCGCGCCCGGCGATGGCCAGCATCCCGCCCCGGCGCGTCAGGCCGAAGGTCACCTCGTCGTCGCCGCAGCGCAGGTGGGTCGCTCGCTCGACCGAAAGGCGTCGATCCAGCCTGATGGGGGCAAGGCCGCGGTCGGTGTCGCCGGCGGCTACCGGCAGCGGAACGGCCGCCCACGCGGGCGCGCCGGAGACCAGCAGCGCGGCCTCGAGGGTCAGCGCCACTCCGGCCGGCACGTCCAGCGCGAAGGGCAGGGGGACCTGCCGGCCCCCGGTCGGCATGCGCGTCCCGGCCACGACCGCGCCGGCGGCATCGCGGGCGGTGAGCGAGACCTCGGCGGTGTCGGGCAGGGCAATGCGCGGCAGGTAGTAGAGTTCGCCGGCGAGCGTGCGGTCGGCGGCCATGGCTGGGGCTCCGGCGAGGGCGGCGAGGACGGCGGCGAGGGCGAGGTGACGCATCGGCAGACTCCTGTCAGTCCTTGCTGCCGTAGCATGCCCCGGCCCGCCCCCGCCTGTCACAGCCGCGCGAGCCGGCGGGGCGTCGCCGCCGGCACCCGCGCTCAGGCCGCGGCGGCCGGCGGGCGGACCGCGGGAAGGGCGGCCAGCACCGCGGGCTTCAGCCCCGCGCCGCCGGCCGCGGCATGGGCAATCAGCGCCGCCCGCATGCGCGGCTCCCAGAAATCGTTGATGTGGCCCGCGACGCCATCGGCCACCGACGCCGGCGCCGCGGTCTCGAAGAAGGTCGCGATCTGGTTGGCCATGTAGACGATGCGCTCAGCGGTCATGGTGCAGGGCCTCGACGGGGGGGCAGGCGGAGGCGCAGCCGGCCACGCGGCCGGGATGGGTGAAGAGGTCGAAGCCGTCGCCGCGGGCGTTGGCGACCAGGGTGAGCCCCGCCGCCTCGGCCAGGGCGACCGCATCGGCGGTGGGGGCGGCGGCGGCGACCAGGAGCCGCGCGCCGAAGGCGGCGCATTTCTGCACGAGGTCGATCGAGACGCGGCTGGTCATCACCACCGCGCCGGTGCCGGCATCGGCGCGCCGCCGGGCCAGCGCACCGGCGAGCTTGTCCAGCGCGTTGTGGCGGCCCACATCCTCGCGCAGCAGCGCAAGTCCCTGCCCGGGCCGCCAGAACCCGGCCGCATGGGCGGCACGGGTGGCGCCGTGCAGCGCCTGGGCGGCGGGCAGGGCGGCCATCGCCGCGAGGACGTCCTCGGGCGTCATCCGCGGGCCGCCGGCGGGCAGCACCGGCGGCGGGCGCAGCGCCGCCTCGATGCTCTCGATCCCGCAGAGGCCGCATCCGACCGGCCCGGCCATCCGGCGCCGCCGTGCGGCAAGGCGCGCCGCCGCCGCCTCGGCCACCCAGAGCCGCGCCTCCGCCCCCGGCCCGTGAGCGAGCACCTCCACGCCCTCGATCTCGCCGGGCGCGACCAGCCCCTCGGTCAGGGCAAAGCCGATGGCGAAGTCCTCCAGGTCGGCGGGGCTGGCCATCATCACCGCCTGGGTCGTGCCGTTGACGGTGATCGCCACGGCCGCCTCGGCGGCCAGCGTCCGCGGCGCCTCGGCCCAGCGCCCGGCCCGGAAGGCCTGGCGGGGCCGCTCGCCCGCGGGCAGGAGGGGCGCGGCCCGGATCATTCCGCCGCCGGCACGATCCGACGCGCCGCCGCGGCCTGCGCCGCGTAGTCGCGCTGCCAGTCGGTCGGCCCGTTCGAGGGCGCCACCTGCACCGCCGTCACCTTGTACTCCGGGCAGTTCGTCGCCCAGTCGGAGAACTCGGTGGTGACGACGTTGGCCTGGGTATCAGGGTGGTGGAAGGTGGTATAGACAACCCCCGGCGCGACCCGGTCGGTGACATAGGCGCGCAGCGTCGTCGCGCCGGCGCGTGAGGCCAGCCGCACCCACTGGCCGTCGCGGATGCCGCGCTCCTCGGCGTCGTGGGGGTGGATTTCAAGCCGGTCCTCGCCGTGCCAGAGGCTGTTGGCCGTGCGCCGCGTCTGGGCGCCGACGTTGTACTGGGTGAGGATCCGCCCGGTCGTCAGCAGCAGCGGGAAGCGCGGGCCGGTGCGCTCGTCGGTGGGGACGTATTCGGTACGGATGAACCTGCCGCGCCCGCGCACGAAGCCGGCCGCGTGCATCACCGGCGTGCCGAGCGGCTGCGCCGCGTTGCAGGGCCACTGCACCGAGCCCTCGCGGTCGAGCAGCGCGTAGGAAACGCCTGCGAACGAGGGTGTGGTCGCCGCGATCTCGTCCATGATCTCGGCGGGGTGGACGTAGTCCCAGTCCGCGCCCATGGCGCGGGCGAGCATCTGCGTCACCTCCCAGTCGGCATGCCCGTTCTTCGGCATCATCACGCGGCGGACGCGGTTGATGCGCCGCTCGGCGTTGGTGAACGTCCCGTCCTTCTCGAGGAAGGTGGAGCCCGGCAGGAAGACATGGGCGTAGTTCGCCGTCTCGTTCAGGAACAGGTCGTGGACGACGACGCAGTCCATGGCTGCAAGGCCGGCGGCGACATGGGTGGTGTTGGGGTCGGATTGCAGGATGTCCTCGCCCTGGATGTAGATGCCGCGGAACGACCCCTCGACGGCGGCATCGAGCATGTTGGGGATGCGCAGCCCCGGCTCGGGCGACAGCGCGACGCCCCAGAGCGCCTCGTAGACGGCGCGGGTGGCGTCGTCGGCGATGTGGCGGTACCCTGGCAGTTCGTGGGGGAAGCTGCCCATGTCGCAGGAGCCCTGGACGTTGTTCTGGCCGCGCAGCGGGTTCACCCCCACGCCCGGGCGACCGATGTTGCCGGTCAGCATGGCAAGGTTGGCGATCGCGATGACGGCGGTCGAACCCTGCGAATGCTCGGTGACGCCGAGCCCGTAGTAGATCGCGCCGTTGCCGCCGGTCGCAAAGAGCCGTGCCGCCGCCCTGAGCTCGGCCGCGGGCACCCCGGTGCGGGCCTCTGCGGCCTCGGGGCTGTGGCGCGGGTCGGCGGCGAACTCGGCGTAGTCGCGGAACTCGTCAGGGTCGCAGCGGTCGCGCACGAAGCGCTCGTCGACGAGCCCCTCGGTGACGATGACATGCGCCATCGCCGTCAGCACGGCGACGTTGGTGCCGGGGCGCAGTTGCAGGTGGTAGGCGGCGGCGACATGCGGCGTGCGCACGAGGTCGATGCGGCGGGGATCGACGACGATCAGCTTCGCGCCGGCCCTGAGCCGCCGCTTCAGGCGGCTGGCAAAGACCGGGTGGCCGTCGGTGGGGTTGGCGCCGATCACCATGACGACATCGGCCTTCTCGACCGAGTCGAAGTCCTGCGTGCCGGCCGAGGTGCCGAAGGTCTGCTTCAGCCCGTAGCCGGTGGGCGAGTGGCAGACGCGGGCGCAGGTGTCGACGTTGTTGTTGCCGAAGACGCCGCGGATCAATTTCTGGACGAGGAAGGTCTCCTCGTTGGTGCAGCGCGAGGAGGTGATGCCGCCGATCGCAGCCGCGCCGTGGCGGGCCTGGATGGCGCGGAAGCGGCGGGCGGTATGGGCGATCGCCTCCTCCCAGGAGACCTCGCGCCAGGGGTCGGTGATCGCCTCGCGGATCATCGGCGCGAGGATGCGGTCGCGATGGTTGGCATAGCCCCAGGCGAAGCGGCCCTTGACGCAGGAATGGCCGCGGTTGGCCTTGCCCTCGCGCGAGGGCACCATGCGCACCAGCTCGTTGCCGCGCAGCTCGGCATCGAACGAGCAGCCGACGCCGCAATAGGCGCAGGTGGTCTTCACCACCCGGTCGGGGGTGCCGGCCTCGACCACCGACTTCTCGACCAGCGTCGCGGTCGGGCAGGCCTGCACGCAGGCCCCGCAGGAGACGCATTCCGAGCCGAAGAAGCTTTCGTGCATGCCGGCCGACACGCGGCTGTCCCAGCCGCGGCCCTCGATCGTCAGCGCGAAGGTGCCCTGCACCTCCTCGCAGGCGCGCACGCAGCGCGAGCAGACGATGCACTTGGAGGGGTCGTAGACGAAGTAGGGGTTGCTCTCGTCCTTCGCCATCCAGGCCGGGTTCGGCCCCTCGGTGGTGCGGCGGGCAAAGTGGTTGGCGAGGGGCTCGTAGCGGACGTCGCGCAGGCCGACGGCGCCGGCCATGTCCTGCAGCTCGCAGTCGCCGTTGGCCGCGCAGGTCAGGCAGTCGAGGGGGTGGTCGGAGATGTAAAGCTCCATCACCCCCTTGCGCAGCGTCTGCAGGCGCGCGGTCTGGGTGCGCACGGCCATGCCGGGGGCGACCGGCGTGGTGCAGGAGGCGGGCGTCCCCGCCCGCCCCTCGATCTCGACCAGGCACAGCCGGCAGGAGCCGAAGGCGGCGACCGAGTCGGTCGCGCAGAGCTTCGGGATCGGGATCCCTGCCTCGGCGGCAGCGCGCAGGATCGAGGTGCCCTCGGGCACCGTGACCGGGAAGCCGTCGACCGTGAGCGTCACCATCACGTCCGACCGCGAGGCGGGCGTGCCCATGTCGCGCGAGGCGGGGATGACGAAGTCCTTCATTCGGCGGCCTCCCGGGCACGGTCGAAATCCTGGGGGAAGTGGGCGAGCGCGCTCATCACCGGATAGGGCGTGAAGCCCCCGAGCGCGCAGAGCGAGCCGTATTTCATCGTGTCGCACAGTTCGGCAAGCAGGCTGCGGGCGGCGGCGTCGCCGCGGGCGATGCGGTCGATCGTCTCCACCCCGCGCACCGCGCCGACGCGGCAGGGTGTGCACTTGCCGCAGCTCTCGATGGCGCAGAACTCCATGGCGAAGCGCGCCTGCGCCAGCATGTCGACGCTGTCGTCGAAGACGACGATGCCGGCGTGGCCGATCAGCCCGTCGCGGCCGGCGTATTCCTCGTAGCCGAAGGGGGTGTCGAACAGCGCCCGCGGGAAGTAGGCGCCGAGCGGGCCGCCGACCTGCACCGCCTTGACCGGGCGCCCCGATGCGGTGCCGCCGGCAAGGTCGTCGACGATCTCGGCCAACGTCAGGCCGAAGGCGGCCTCGAACAGCCCGCCACGGCGGACGTTGCCGGCGAGCTGCAGCGGGATCGTGCCGCGCGACCGGCCGATGCCGAAGTCGCGGTAGAAGTCCGCGCCGCGGTCGAGGATGACCGGCACGGAGGCCAGCGTGATGACGTTGTTGACGACGGTGGGCCGGCCGAACAGCCCCTCGATGGCCGGCAGCGGCGGCTTGGCGCGCACCACCGGGCGGAGGCCCTCGATGGAGTTCAGCAGCGATGTCTCCTCGCCGCAGACATAGGCCCCCGCGCCGATGCGCAGCTCGATGTCGAAGGCCGCGCCCCTGCCAAGCACTTGGGGGCCGAGCACGCCCTCGCTGCGGGCGACGGCGAGCGCGCGGGTGAGGATGCCGATCGCGTCGGGGTACTCCGAGCGGAGGTAGACGTAGCCCCTGGTGGCGCCGATGGCGTGGCCTGCGATCGCCATGCCCTCGATCAGGCAGAAGGGGTCGCCCTCGATCAGCATCCGGTCGGCGAAGGTGCCGGAATCGCCCTCGTCGGCGTTGCAGACGACGTATTTCTGCGCCGCCGCCGCGCCGGCTGCCGTCTTCCACTTGATGCCGGCGGGAAAGCCCGCCCCGCCGCGGCCGCGCAGGCCGGACTCGGTCACCGCCCGGACCACCTCGGCGGGGGGCATGGCAAGCGCCTTGCGCAGCCCTGCCAGGCCGCCCGCGGCCTCATAGGCCGACAGGTCGAGGGGGTCGTTGATGCCGCAGCGGGCGAAGGTGAGGCGGGTCTGGCGGGCCATCCAGTCAAGCGACTGCGTGGGCCCAAGCGCCCTGGGATGGGCCGCCGGCCGTTCGAACAGCGCCGGCACGTCGGCCGGCGTCATCGGCCCGAAGGCCATGCGGCCGTGCGGCCCGGCGATCTCGAGCAGCGGCTCGAGCCAGACCATCCCGTGCGAGCCGGTGCGCACGAGGTCAAGCGCGACCCCCCGCGCCGCCGCCTCGCGCCGCAGCGCGGCGGCCACGGCGTCGGCACCCAGCGCCCGGGCGGCGGCATCCTGCGACAGCCAGACCCGCATCAGCGCACCTCCGCCAGCAGCGCGTCCAGCCCAAGGGCGTCAAGCCGGCCGACCGGGCGGCCGTCGACCAGCGCCGCCGGTCCGCAGGCGCACAGCCCCAGGCAGAACACCGGCTCCAGCGTCACCGCCCCGTCGGCCGTCGTCTCGCCCCAGCCGATGCCCAGCCGCGCCTGCGCCGCCTCGGCGAGTGCCGCGGCGCCCACGGCCTGGCAGGCCTCGGCGCGGCACAGCCGCAGGACGTGGCGGCCCGGAGGTGCCTCGCGCAGGTCGTGGTAGAAGGAGGCCACGCCGAAGACCTCGGCGCGGGTCAGGTTCAGCGCCTCGGCCACGACCGGCAGCGCCTCCCGCGGCAGGTGCCCCCACTCCTCCTGGATGGCCAGCAGGATCGGCAGCAGCGGCCCCTCGCGCCCTGCGTGCTCGGCGATGATGGCACGGATGCGCGCGCCGTTGACCACGGACGTTGACGGCATGGAACCTCCGACTCAGCGGTGCATACATGCCGCGGCTCAATAGGAGATTCAATAAGATCGATCCGTCAGTCAATAGGTTCAGGCTATGCATCCTCGACTTCGGCAAGCCGCCGCGCCTCGGTCAGCAACGCCTCCGTGACCGGCGTGTGCGGCGACCGCCAGGGTGCCACGAGCCCCACCGCATGGTCGCCGCCGCGGGCGATCGCAACCGAGCGGAGCGCGGGGTCGGCGGCGAACATGCGCGCCGTCTTCACCGGCACGACGCTGGCCCACCGGCCGGTGCGCACATGGGCGACGGTGGCGATCACCGAATTCGATTCCACCATGGCCGCCGGGGTCGCCCCCTCGGCCGTCATCATCTGGTTGACGATCCGCCGGTTCTGCATGTCGGGGGTCAGCAGGCACAGGCGCAGCCGGCCGACCTCGGCCCAGGTCACCTGGGCGCGGCCGGCGAGCGGGTGGCCGGCGTGGACCAGAAGCCGGTAGGCCTCGCGGTACAGCGGCACGGTGACGACGCGGCCGAGCGGCTCGTTGGCGAGATAGGTGATGCCGGCGTCGAGATGGGCGGTGTCGATCTCGCGCAGGATCTCGATGGAGGTCCGCGACAGGATCGCGACGCGCACGTTCGGGTGGCGGTCGGCGAAGGCGGCGGTCAGGTCGGCCACCATTGGCAGCGCCGTGGGGATGACGCCGATGCGCAGGTCGCCCGACAGCCCCTGGCGGGCGGCCCGCATCTCCTCGCGGAGCGTCCGGGCGTCGGCGGTGATGCGTCGCGCCCAGTCGAGCACGCGCTGGCCCTCGGGCGTCAGCCCCTGGAAACGGGCGCCGCGCCAGACCAGCTGCACCCCGAGTTCGGCCTCCAGCGCCTTGATCGCCGAGGACAGCGACGGCTGGGCGACGCCGCAGGCCTCGGCGGCGCGGCCGAAATGGCGGTGGTCGGCGAGCGCGATGAACATCTCGAGCTTGTCGAGCATGCCCCCTCCCTGCGGCGGCGCTGCACCGGCGGGCGATTTCGCCGGCGCCGCCTTGTTCATGCGGGCCGGCAGGCCTACATCCCCGCCGATGCGCCGGCTCCTGTCGCACCTTCCATTCCTCGACCTGCCGCCGCTCGTCAACGTCGTGCGGCTGGCCGGGGGCATCGGCACGGGCGGGCGCGTGTCGGCCGGCATGACCGACGCAGCCCTTGCCCCGGTGATCGAGCGCGCGTTCCGACGCGGCCGGCCGAAGGCGGTGGCGCTGGTGGTCAACTCGCCGGGCGGCTCGCCGGTGCAGTCCTCGCTGATCGCCGCCCGCATCCGGCGCCTGGCCGGCGAGCGCGGCCTGCCGGTGCACGCCTTCGTCGAGGACATGGCGGCGTCGGGCGGCTACTGGCTGGCCGCCGCGGCCGACGACATCTGGGTGGACGCCACCTCGATCGTCGGCTCGATCGGCGTCGTCTCGGCGGGCTTCGGCCTTGCCGGGCTGATCGAGCGGGCGGGGGTGGAGCGGCGGCTGCACACCGCCGGGCGGTCGAAGACGCTGCTCGATCCCTTCCTGCCGGAAAGACCCGAGGATGTGGCGCGACTCCGGGCGCTGATCGAGCCGATGCACGCCGCCTTCATCGCCCATGTCCGCGCCCGCCGCGGGACGCGGCTGGCCGACCATCCCGAGCTGTTCACCGGCGAGGTCTTCGTCGGCCCCCGTGCGGTGGAGCTCGGCCTTGCCGACGGGGTTGCCCATCTGGTGCCCAAGCTCAAGGAGCTGTACGGCCCGAAGGTGGTGCTGTCGCCCTACGGCCAGCCTCGGGGCTGGCTGTCGCGTCTCGGCGCGGGGCTTGCGGCCGAGGCGCTGGCGGCCATCGAGGAGCGGGCGGCCTTCGCCCGTCATGGCCGCTAGATGCTGACCAAGGTCGTGGCGCTGTTCCTTGTCGCGATCGCGGTCCTGGCGATGTTCGGCCGGCTGCGCGTCGGGCCGCCGCGCATCGGCCGCCGCCGGCCGCCCGAGCGGCTGTCGCGGGCGCGCCTCTGCACTTCCTGCAACCGGCTGCTCGTCGGCTCCGAACCCTGCAGCTGCGGCGGCAGCCGCGGCCAGGACAGCGGACGGGATCCGCCCCAAGGCTAGATCTTCATGGCTGTGGACTTCCTCTACGTGGGCGGCGGCCTGGCGCTGCTCATCCTCGCCGGCGACGCACTCGTGCGCGGGGCCGTCAACCTCTCGCTCCGGCTCGGCGTGCCGGCCCTGGTGGTCGGGCTGACGGTCGTGGCGTTCGGCACGTCGGCGCCCGAGCTTCTGGTCTCGGTCGACGCGGTGCTGCGCGACCAGCCCGGCATCGCGCTCGGCAACGTCGTCGGCTCGAACATCGCCAACATCCTCATCGTTCTCGGGCTGCCGGCCGTGATCTCGGCCATCCACTGCACCAACGGAAAGATGCGCAAGAGCGCCTGGATGGTCCTTGGTGCCAGCCTGCTGTTCATCCTGCTCTGCCACCTCGGCCCGATCGGCCGGCCCCATGCGCTGGTGCTGCTTGCCGGCCTTGCCTTCATGCTGTGGCATGCCTTCCGTGATGCGCGGGCGCATCGCGCCGCGGCGGCCGGGGAGGACGAGATCGAGGGCGCCGACCCCGGCATGCCCTGGTGGAAGATCGCGCTCTTCCTCGGCGCCGGCCTCGTCGGCCTGCCGCTCGGGGCCGACCTGCTGGTCGACGGCGCGGTGCGGATCGCCCGCGGCCTGGGCGTGAGCGAGACGGTGATCGGGCTGACCCTGGTGGCGGTGGGCACGTCGCTGCCCGAGCTGGCCACCAGCGTCGTCGCCGCCATCAAGCGGTCGGCCGATGTTGCACTGGGCAATGTGCTCGGCTCGAACATCTTCAACCTGCTCGGCATCATCGGGGTGGCCGGCCTGGTCGGGCCGATGGCGGTGCCGGCCGACCTTCTGGCGCGCGACCTCTGGGTAATGCTCGGGGTGGCGGTGCTGATCCTGCCCTTCGTCCTTTTCGGCTGGACGATCGGCCGGCTTGCCGGGGCGGGTTTCCTCGCCCTCTACGGCGCCTATCTCGTCGCGCTTGCGTTCTGAGGGAGGCGGCAATGGGGGGACGGGCACTGGTGACGGGGGCAGGCCGGCGGCTGGGCCGGGCGATGGCGCTCTACCTCGGGGCGCGCGGCTTCGACGTCGCGGTGCACCACGCCACCTCGGCCGATGAGGCGCAGGCGGTCGCGGCGGCGATCGCCGACGGCGGGCGGCGGGCGGCCGCGGTGGCCGCCGACCTGCTGGTCGAGGCCGAGACCGATGCGCTGGTCGACCGCGCCGCCGCCGCGCTGGGCGGGCCGCTGACGGTGCTGGTCAACAACGCCTCGATCTTCGAATACGACAACATCGGCACGATGACCCGGCAGAGCTGGGACCGGGCGATCGAATCCAACCTGCGGGCTCCGGTCCTGCTGACCCAGCGCTTCGCAGCCCAGGCCCCGAGGGCGCTGGCCGATGCCGCGGGCGAGCCGCTGGCGCAGGCGCTGGTGGTCAACCTCATCGACCAGCGGGTGCGCAAGCTGACCCCCGAGTTCATGAGCTACACGGTCGCCAAGATGGGGCTGTGGGCCTTCACCCGCACCGCCGCGCAGGGGCTTGCGCCGCATGTGCGGGTGAACGCGATCGGCCCGGGGCCGACGCTGCAGGGGGTCCGCCAGTCCGATTCCCACTATGCCCGCCAGCGTGCCGCCACCGTCCTCGGCCGCGGTGCCGGGCCGGACGATGTGACCGCGGCGCTGGGATATTTCCTCGACGCCCAGGCCGTGACGGGCCAGCTTCTGTGCGTCGACGGCGGCCAGCATCTGGCCTGGAAGACCCCCGATGTCCTTGGCGTCGAATAGCACGCGACGGCGCGCACCGGCCGTTCGGGGTTGCCCGGGCTTGACTTGTCCACCGACGCCGTCCCGTTCACGCAACCGTCATGATTCTGCCTTGCATTTCAGTCGTTTGTTTATCGCGAGTTTTTGTGCAAGCAATGTCAATGGGTTGTGGCAGTGCCCAAAATTTGGGCAGAGCCGTGAAGCAGGCCGAAAACAAGGGGGAATCTCCCCTGCCGGAAAGTTTCCGACAGAGTTGTCCACAGGTTCGGGGGATGACTTCGGGCTTGCCTCCGCGCCCGCGTGATGGCAGCGGGAGGCGGGAATCGGGGATCGGCCGATGCAGGGGAACGACGGCAAGGCGGGGGAGGAAGCGGCAGGCGCGGTGGCCCCCACCGCCGCCGGCCATGCGGTGATCCAGGCCTTCCTGCGCACCCTCGACGGCTCGCCCGGCGTCTACCGGATGCTCGATGCCGAGGCGCGCGTCCTCTACGTGGGCAAGGCGCGCAACCTGCGCGCGCGCGTGGCGAGCTATGCGCGGCCCTCCGGCCACGCCCCGCGGATCGCCCGGATGATCCGCGAGACGGCGGCGATGGCGGTGCTGACGACCCGCACCGAAACCGAGGCGCTGCTGCTCGAGCAGAACCTCATCAAGCAGCTGAAGCCGCGCTACAACGTGCTGCTGCGCGACGACAAGAGCTTTCCGAACATCCTGATCGCTCGCGCCCACCCCTTCCCCCAGATCCGCAAGCACCGCGGCCGCAAGACCGAGCCCGGCGACTACTTCGGCCCCTTCGCCTCGGCCGGGGCGGTCAACCGGACGCTGAACCAGCTGCAGAAGGTGTTCCTGCTGCGCTCCTGCTCGGACGCCACCTTCGAGGGCCGCACCCGGCCCTGCCTGCTCTACCAGATCCGGCGCTGCTCGGCGCCCTGCGTCGGGCTGATCGACGCGGCCGGCTACGGCGCGCTGGTCGCCGATGCCGAGCGCTTCCTGTCGGGGCGGTCGACCCATGTCCAGGAGGACCTCGCGCGCCAGATGCAGGCCGCGGCCGCAGCGATGGAGTTCGAGCGCGCCGCCGCCCTGCGCGACCGCATCCGGGCGCTGACGGCGGTGCAGTCGGCGCAGGGCATCAACCCCCGCGGCGTCGCCGAGGCCGATGTCGTCGCGGTGCACGCCGAGGGTGGGCAGGCCTGCGTTCAGGTCTTCTTCATCCGTGCCAACCAGAGCTGGGGCAACCGCGACTTCTACCCCCGCACCGGCGCGGGGGCGGAGGAGGCCGAGATCCTCGAGGCATTCCTGGCCCAGTTCTACGACGACTCGACCCCGCCCCGGCTGATCCTGATGTCCCACGCCATCGAGAACGCCGACCTGATGGGCGAACTGCTGGCGGCCCGGGCCGGGCGAAAGGTCGAGCTGGCGGTCCCTCAACGCGGCGAGAAGGCCGAACTGGTCGCGAATGCGCTGCGCAACGCCCGCGAGAGCCTCGCCCGCCGGCTGTCCGAAAGCGCCACCCAGGCGCGGCTGCTCGAGGGGCTGGCCGAGGCGCTGGGCCTGCCGGCGCCACCGCGGCGGATCGAGGTGTACGACAACTCGCACATCCAGGGCAGCGATGCGGTGGGGGCGATGGTGGTCGCCGGGCCCGAGGGCCTCGTGAAGTCGCAGTACCGCAAGTTCACGATCCGCGGCGCTGCCGGGCACCAGGGCGACGACCTTGCGATGATGCGCGAGGTGCTGACCCGCCGGTTCGAGCGGCTGATGCGGGAGGATCCTGACAACGCCGCCGGCGGCTGGCCCGACCTGCTGCTGATCGACGGCGGCCAGGGCCAGGTTGCGGCGGCCGCCGGCGTGCTGGCAGACCTCGGTGCCGATGGCGTGCCGGTGGTCGGCATGGCCAAGGGCGTCGACCGCGACGCCGGCAAGGAGGAATTCCACCTGCCCGGCCGCCCGCCCTTCGCGCTGCGGATGAACGATCCGGTGCTGTATTTCGTCCAGCGCCTGCGCGACGAGGTGCACCGCTTCGCCATCGGCGCCCACCGCGCGAAGCGGGCGCGGGCCGTCGGCGCGACGCCGCTGGACGAGATCCCGGGTGTCGGGGCTGCGCGCAAGCGGGCGCTGCTGGCGCATTTCGGCTCGGCCAAGGCAGTTGCGCGCGCCGGGCTTGCCGACCTCTGCGCCGTGCCGGGGGTCTCCGACTCCCTCGCCCGAACCATCCACGACTTCTTTCACGCCCGGGGCTGAGGCGCTCCCTCCGGTCGCCACGTTCGGGCGAGCCCGGCGCCGGCCGCCGGCCGGACGGCCGGCGGCGGGTTGCTGCGGTCAGTTGATGGCGATGCGCGTGGTCTGCGGGAAGGGTGCCGGGGTGCGGAAGACCATGGCGCAGGTCGTCCCGGGTCCGCCGCCGATCACGTTGCAGCCGGCGCCGTCGCGCAGGTGGAAGACGAGCTTGTAGATGCCGGGCTGCATGGACGGGACCTCCAGCCTGACCGTTCCGCCACCGTTCAGGTCGGTGACGATCGCGCCGAAATCCACCGAGGCGGCAGTCGCGGTCTTGCCCTCGCGCGTGATCGGGCCGCAATCGGCGTAGGGATAGGCACCGAAGGCGGAGGGGAGCAGGTCGCAGCGGCGGACGACCTGGTGCACGCCGATCTGGTAGATCTTGCCCGGCGTCGCGCCGGCCAGCTTGACGGTGACATGCAGCGTTCGGGAAGGGCGGTGCACCCGCCAGGCGACTGAACTCATCGCCGCGTCGAGGGGCTCGTCAAACCTGTCCCACCCGGGAGACAGCAGGCCCGAGGGCTCCGTCAGGGCCTGGGCCCGGGCCACGCCCCCGGGGCCGGGGACCGTCGACGCCAGCAGGGAAAGACACATCGCGGCAAGAAGGCTGAAGCTGCGCATCGGGAACTCCTGTTCGATCATCAATAAGAATCATCATATCACCACATCATCGGGTCTGCCCCCTTCGTCGGGCCTCTGCGGGGGGCTGCGACGGGAAATCGCAGCTTGCCTTTTCGGCCGGCCCGCGTATCGTGCCGCGCCATGACGACGGGCCGCGCCATCACCATGTGCCGCGGGGGCTTGCGCCCCCGGCCCGCGCTCGGCCTGCTGCTCCTTAGCCGCCTCTGAGCGTGCCCTTGGGCGCGACCGCTCGGAGGTAGCCAAGCGCCCGGCAACAAGGCTGAGGATCCACCCGGGAGACACCCCATGACGACGACGACCGAGCAGGACCGCGTCCTGATCTTCGACACCACCCTGCGCGACGGCGAACAGTCGCCCGGCGCCACCATGACCCATTCCGAAAAGCTCGAGATCGCGCAGCTGCTTGACGAGATGGGGGTGGACATCATCGAGGCGGGGTTCCCGATCGCCTCTGAGGGCGACTTCGAGGCCGTGAGCGACATCGCCCGGCTGGCCGAGCGGGCGGTCATCTGCGGCCTCGCCCGGGCCAACTTCGCCGACATCGACCGCTGCTGGGAGGCGGTGCGCCACGCCCGCCGGCCGCGCATCCACACCTTCATCGGCACCTCGCCCCTGCACCGCGAGATCACCCGCCTCGACCAGGAGGGGATGATCGCGCGCATCCACGAGTCCGTCAGCCACGCCCGCAACCTCTGCGACAATGTCCAGTGGTCGCCGATGGACGCGACACGGACGGAGCGCGACTATCTCTGCCGGGTGGTCGAGACCGCGATCAAGGCGGGCGCGACGACCGTCAACATTCCCGACACTGTCGGCTACACCGTCCCGCGCGAGAGCGCCGACATCATCGCAATGCTGCGCGAGCGGGTGCCGGGGGCCGACCGGGTGGTGTTCGCCACCCACTGCCACAACGACCTCGGCATGGCCACGGCCAACGCGCTCGCGGCGGTGGATGCGGGCGCCCGCCAGATCGAGTGCACCATCAACGGCCTGGGCGAGCGCGCCGGCAACACGGCGCTCGAGGAGGTGGTGATGGCGCTGAAGGTGCGCAACGACATCATGCCCTACCGCACCGGGGTCGACACGACGCGGATCATGAAGGCGTCGCGGCTGGTCTCGACCGTCTCGGGCTTTCCGGTGCAGTACAACAAGGCGATCGTCGGCAAGAACGCGTTCGCGCACGAGAGCGGCATCCACCAGGACGGCGTCCTGAAGAACGCCGCCACCTTCGAGATCATGCGGCCCGAGGACATCGGGCTGGCCGCCACCAACCTCGTCATGGGCAAGCATTCGGGCCGGGCGGCGCTGCGCGCCAAGCTGCGCGAGCTTGGCTACGACCTCGCCGACAACCAGCTGAACGACGTCTTCGTCCGCTTCAAGGCGCTCGCCGACCGCAAGAAGGAGGTCTACGACGACGACCTCGTGGCGCTGGTCCAGGACAGCGCCGCGCAGGGTCCGGGCGAGCACCTGCTCCTGCGCCGGCTGCGCGTGGTCTGCGGCACCGAGGGGCCGCAGACGGCCGAGCTGACGCTGCGCGTCGGCGGCGAGGACCGCCAGGTCACGGCCATCGGCGACGGGCCGGTGGACGCCACCTTCAAGGCGGTCAAGGCGCTCTTTCCCCATGCCGCGCGGCTGCAGCTCTACCAGGTGCACGCGGTCACCGAGGGCACCGACGCCCAGGCCACCGTCAGCGTCCGGATGGAGGAGGACGGCAAGATCGTCACCGGCCAGGCGGCCGACACCGACACGGTGGTCGCCTCGGCCAAGGCCTACATCGCCGCGCTGAACAACCTGCTCGTGCGGCGCGCCAAGACCCGGCCGCACAGCCTCGCGGTCTGACCGCCGGCGGGGTCGCGCGCCGCCCCGGCGACGGGGCGCGATCACATCTGCGGCACCCCGACGCGCAGGGGTGCCGGGCAGGGCGGGCGAGGCAGTCTCCCGCCGGCCGCCCGGCCGGAAACCCTTTGCGTGCCCTCCGCGGCCCGCCTATATCCAGCACGCCCGCGGCGCTCGGGCCGACTCGCGCGCGGCAGATCACGGGGGAAGCCACCGCCATGTTCGGACTTTCGGGCCTGTTCTCGTCGGACATGGCGATTGATCTCGGCACCGCCAACACGCTCGTCTACGTGCGCGGCAAGGGCATCGTGCTGAACGAGCCCTCGGTGGTGGCCTACCATGTCAAGGACGGCAAGAAGCAGGTGCTGGCCGTGGGCGAGGACGCCAAGCTGATGCTCGGCCGCACTCCGGGCTCGATCGAGGCGATCCGGCCGATGCGCGACGGCGTCATCGCCGACTTCGACGTCGCCGAGGAGATGATCAAGCACTTCATCCGTAAGGTCCACAAGCGCACGACCTTCTCCAAGCCCAAGGTCATCGTCTGCGTCCCCCACGGCGCGACCCCGGTCGAGAAGCGCGCGATCCGCCAGTCGGTGCTGTCGGCCGGCGCCCGCCGCGCGGGGCTGATCGCCGAGCCGATCGCGGCCGCGATCGGGGCGGGGATGCCGATCACCGACCCCACGGGCAACATGGTCGTCGACATCGGCGGCGGCACGACCGAGGTCGCGGTGCTGTCGCTGGGCGACATCGTCTATGCCCGCTCGGTCCGCGTCGGTGGCGACCGGATGGACGAGGCGATCGTCA
>JAHDXW010000002.1:191355-220025 GCA_023383015.1 Paracoccaceae bacterium | reverse complement strand
CGATCACAACCGTCCGCGTCCGCGATTCAAGAACCGTCCGCGTCATCGCTCTGCCGTCTCCGCAACGCCAAGGTCAGGAGATGCATGACATGTTATGCATGCGGATGCAGTCAGTATTCCGGCAACGCCGGCTGGTCATTTTGACGCACGCCGGAAAGCTCATGGCGCGACGCCGGCCCGACCTCGCCGCTTGCTTCCGATCCGGACTGCATCCATTATGAATGCGCAACCACACCGGAGGCCGACACCATGGCGATGACGCCGCGCGAGAACTTCCGCGCCGCGATGGAGCGCGCGGGCCCAGAATGGGTGCCGCTCGACATGGGCAAGCACATCGGCTCGATCCACCGGCACCACTACGCCGCGCTGGCGCCGCTCCTGCCCGATGTGGCGATGGCCAACGGCGGGCTGATCCTCGACCGCATGGCCCAGACGGTGGTGCCCGACGAGGCGCTGCTCGCCCGCTTCGGGATCGATTTCCGCTGGCTGGTGCCCAACTGGGTGCAGGTCCGCGAGCGTCAGGATGTCGATGGCTACATCGACATGTGGGGGGTGCCCTACAGGGCGGCGGCCGCGCGCGACCACTACGCGGTCGACGGCGCGCCCCTGAAGGGCGCGACCTCGATCGCCGACATCGAGGCCCACGCCTGGCCCGACCCCGACGATCCGGCCCAGTTCGCGGGCCTCGGCGAACGCGCCCGCCATCTGCACGCGACTACCGGCTTCGTGCTTGGCGCCGACGCGATCAAGGCCGGCCCGCTGATGAGCGCGCTGCAGATCCGCGGCTACGAGCAGTTCTTCGTCGATCTCGTCGTCAACCCGGAGTTCGCCGACGCGCTGCTGCGCCGCATCACCGAGCTTCTGAAGCACATGTGGACGCGCTTCATGGCCGAGGTCGGCCCCTATGTGCAGATCGCCTATGTCACCGACGACCTCGGCACGCAGACCTCGCTCCTGATCTCGCCCAGGCTCTACCGCGCCCGCATCAAGCCCTTCCACCGCGACCTGCACGAGCACATCAGGGGCCTCGCGCCGGTGAAGCTGATGATGCACACCGACGGCGCCGTGCTGCCCCTGATCCCCGATCTGATCGAGACCGGGGCCGACATCCTCAACCCGGTGCAGACCTCGACCGCCGGCATGGGCGACACGGCGGCCCTGAAGGCGCGCTTCGGCGACCGGCTGGCCTTCCACGGGGCGATCGACGTCCAGCAGATGATGCCGGGGGCGACGGCCGATGAACTGCGCTGGGAGATCGCCCGGCGGATGGCCGACCTCGGCGGTGACGGCGGCTACATCATCGCCCCCTGCCACAACATTGGCCACGACATCGCGCCGCAGACCACGGTCGCCTTCTTCGACATGGTCCGCGAGCTGGGGCGCTATCCGCTCGCGCTCGACGGCGCGCTCGCGACCGGCGCCTCGTTCTTCGAGCGGCTGGCCCGCGGGAGGGTGCTGTGAGCCCGGGCGAGCGGCTGAAGGCGCGGCTCGCGGCGCGCGAGCTCCTCCTCGGCACCTTCGTCAAGACGCCGCACCCGGCGGTCGTCGAGGTGCTGGGCGAATCGGGCCTCGACTTCCTCGTCCTCGACGGCGAGCACGCGCCCTTCGACCGGGCGGCGACGGATGCCTGCCTGCTCGCCGGCCGGGCGGTGGGCTGCCCGCTTCTCGTGCGGGTGCCGGCTGGCGACGCAGCGACCATCCTCGGCGTCCTCGACGGCGGCGCTGCGGGGGTGATGGTGCCCCATGTCACGAGCGCGGGCCAGGCCGCGGCGCTGGCCGCGGCGGTCCGCTACGGCCCCGGCGGGCGCGGCTTTGCCGCCACCACCCGCGCCGCCGGCTACGGCCGGCGCGGCATCGCCGAGCATCTGCGCCGGACCCCGGGCGAGGTGAGCCTGATCTGCCAGATCGAGGACCCCCAGGCCCTGGACCACGTCGCCGCGATCGCCGCCACCGAGGGCGTCGACGGCATCTTCGTCGGCCGCGCCGACCTTGCCGTGGGCCTCGGCGAGGCGGCGATGGGCGCCGGCCGCGTCGCCGGCCTTGCCGCCGGCATCCTGGCGGCCACGGGCGCCGCGACCGGCCTCTACTGCGCCCCGGGCGAGGACATCGCCCCCTGGGTCGGCCATGGCGCGAGCTTCGTCGTCGCCGGCTCCGACCACGCCTTCCTGCAGCAGGGCGCCGGCGCGCTCGCCCTCTTGCGCAACTCCGTCCCAACCCCGGGAGGCAAGCCATGACATCCCCCCACCTCGTGCCCGACCACGCCCGCAACATGCGCATCCTCGGCCATTCCGACCAGGGCGGGCGGGCCGACGGCATCCAGGTGATGGTCTCGAAGGGCTACGCCTATGTCGGCCACGTCTTCAGCAACGGGTTCTCGGTGATCGACGTGCGCGACCCGCGAAGGCCGGTCTTCGTGCGCCACGTCCCGCAGCCGCAGGGCACCTGGAGCCAGCACCTGCAGACCCACGGCGACCTTCTCATCGTCAACAACATGAAGGATCTCCTGCGCGACGCGACGCTCAACCCCGAGCGCTACTACCGCGGCTCGATCGCCGACAAGCTGAGCCTCGAGGGGCCGCAGGGCTATGCCGCGGGGATGCGCGTCTACGACATCTCCGACCGCGCCAACCCGCGCGAGATCGCCTTCATGGAGGTGCCGGGCCTCGGCGTCCACCGGGTGTGGTACGACGGCGGCGACTGGGCCTACATCTCGGCCCTGCCGCCGGGGTTCACCGACGACATCTTCATGGCCGTCGACTTCCGCAATCCCGAGCGGCCCGAACCGGTCAGCCGCCTGTGGCTGCCGGGGATGCACAAGGCCGGCGGCGAGACCCCGGGCTGGGAGCCCTCGCGCCGCTACGCGCTGCACCACGCCATCGTCAAGGGCAACCTTGCCTGCGGCGCCTGGCGCGACGGCGGGGTGACGACGATCGACGTCACCGACCCCCGCGCGCCGCGCCTGCTGGCCCACGACAACCCTTGTCCGCCCTTCGCCGGCGGCACCCACAACACCCTGCCCCTGCCCGGCCGCGGGCTGATGGTGGTGGTCGAGGAGGCGGTCTTTGACAACCTCGGCGACGGGGTGAAGCGCAACTGGGTCTACGACATCCGCGAGCCCGCGAACCCGGTCTCGATCGCCACCATGCCGATCCCCGACGAGGCCGACTATGCCCGCAAGGGCGGCCAGTTCGGGCCGCACAACATCCACGAGAACCGCTCCGAGGGCTTCCAGAGCGAGGAGCTCGTCTTCATCAGCTACCAGAACGCGGGGCTCAGGGCCTACGACATCTCCGATCCGTTCCGCCCGCGCGAGGTGGCGGCCTGCGTGCCGCCGGCGCCGGCGCGGCTGATGGACTACCGCCCCGACCGGCCGCGGGTGGTCGACACCACCGACGTCTATGTCGACCGCGACGGCCTGTGCTACTGCACCGACATGAACGCCGGCCTCACCATCGTCGAACTGGAGGGGGTCTGATGGCACGGGTCCTGGTCGCCGGCCGGATCCACCCCGACGGCATGGCCGTGCTCGCCGGCGCCGCGGGGATCGAGGTCGAGGCGATCGCCGACCCCGGTGCGCGGCTGCCGGCGGCCTCGCTGGCCGCCGCCGATGCGGTCCTGATCCGCTACGGCGTGCTGGCCGCCGCCGACCTTGCCGCGATGCCGCGCCTCAGGGTCGTCTCGCGTCACGGCGTCGGCGTCGACAACCTGCCGGTCGAGGCGCTGTCGGCGCGCGGCATCCCGGTCACGATCGTCGGGCCGGTCAACGCGGTGTCGGTGGCCGAGCAGGTGATGGCCTTCCTGCTTGCGCTCGCCAAGCGGACGCTCGCCCATGACCACGCGGTACGCGGCGGCGACTGGGGGATGCGCGATGCGCTCGCCGCGGTCGAGCTTGCCGGCCGGCGGCTGATGCTGCTCGGCCTCGGCCGCATCGGCCGCGAGGTGGCACGCCGGGCGCGGGCCTTCGACATGGAGGTGCTGGCCTTCGACCCCGCGCTCGAGGCCGAGGCCATCCGGGCCCTGGGCTGTACACCGCTCGCCGACTGGCGTGCCGCGCTCGGCACCATCGACGCGCTGTCGCTGCACCTGCCCTTGACGGCGGCGACGCGCAACCTGGTGGGAGCGGCCGAACTGGCGGCGATGAAGCCCACCGCCTGGCTGATCAACGCCGCCCGCGGCGGCATCGTTGAGGAGACGGCGCTGGCGGCGGCGCTGGCCGGGCCGATGCGGCAGGGCGGCGCCGGGCTCGACTGCTTCCGCGACGAGCCACCGGCACCGGACGACCCGCTGCTCAGGCTGCCGAACGTCGTCCTCAGCCCGCACTCGGCCGCCCTGACGGCCGAGGCGGCCCGGCGGATGGGTATCGTCGCGGCCGAGAACGTCCTCGCGGGCCTGGCCGGCCGGCTGGACCCGGCGCTGGTCTTCAACCTCCGCCAGTTGCAGGATGCGGGGCATGTCGGCTGAGCTTCCGGCCGAAGGGCGGCTGCCCGGCCTCGACGTCGTGGTACCCATCCACTGGGAGAACCACGCGGCACTGATGTTCGCGGTGTGGTTCGTGCTGGTCCCGGTGGCGGTGGTCCTGATCCGGTTCGGCAAGCCGCGGCCCACGCCCTACGGGATCCCGCGGGGCACCGGTCGCTTCGACCGGCGGCTGATCTGGTGGACGGTCCATTTCTGGGGCCTCTATGCCGCCATCGGCCTGTCGCTGGCCGGCGCCGCCTTCGCGATGCTGCTCACCGGCGGGTTCAGCGGATCGCTGCACGGCTGGTTCGGGCTGGCGACGATCGCGCTCGGCGCGCTGCAGATCGTCTCGTCGTGGTTCCGCGGCAGCCATGGCGGCCGGCACGGCGCGCACTCCGACCCCGACGACCCCGCCACCTGGCACGGCGACCATTACGACATGACGCCGACCCGGCGCTGGTTCGAGGCCTACCACCGCAACGCCGGCTATTTCGCGCTCGCCCTCGCGCTCGGTGCGGTCACGACCGGGCTGGCCCAGCTCTGGCTGCCCGCTATCGCGGTCGGGCTGGCGGTGGTGCTGGCGCTGGGGCTTGGCCTGGCCGTGGCGATGACCGGGCTCGGACGGGTGCACGACACCTACCGCTCGGTCTACGGCAGCCACCCCGATCATCCCTGGAACCGGGCGCGCCGCGACCTATGACGGCGCGACCGCCGGGGCGGTGGCCAGGGTCAGCGACAGCAGCGTGTGCAGCGGCTCGAAGCAACCACTTTCGATCGCCTGCACCCCGAGGTCGGCGCCGCGGAAGGCGGCCAGAAGCCCCTGCACCGCGCCGGCATCCCAGCGGCGCCGGCCGCCGTCGCCGTCACCCGCCATGAGCGCCAGCCGGCGCGTCGCCCAGCCCGCCGGCGCGCCCCCGCTCCCCGCGTCGCGCAGCCTGCGGCCGAGCGCGAACAGCGCCTCACGGCTCAGTTCGGTCTGGACGTGGTGCGCCAGGTAGTCGCGCCCGAGCCAGTCGAAGGCCGCGGGCTGTCCGTGGCCCAGCGTCATCAGGCAGGCGGTGACCAGTGCCGGCCGCCCGGCCGGCACCGGCAGCGGCTGCATGGCGGAAAGATGGGCCGAGCCAAGCGCCAGGACGGCCGAGCGCGGCCGCGCCATCGCCGCGACGCAGGCGCGCGCCTCGCGCAGCGCCGCCGCGATTCCGCGCGCCCGGGCGGTACCCCCGGCCAGCGGCCGGGCATAGTCGGGGCGGCGGCGCAGCCGGGCCTCGGCCTCGTCAAGCAGCGGCCCGAGGGGATGGTGCCGGACCTGCGGCGCCGCGGCGGCCTCGTGCAGCATGGCTCAGGCGTTCAGGCCAAGGCAGCGGCGGACGGCATGCACCGCCGCCGGGGCATCCTCGCCGAAGCCGTGCGCACCGATGAGGTTGGCATAGTCCTGGGTGATGACCGCGCCGCCGACCACGATCCGGACATCCGGGCGGTCGCGGAAATGGTCGACGACGGTCTTCATCTCGGGTTTCGTGGTGGTCAGCAGCGCACTGAGGCAGATGACGCGGTGGCCGCGGGCGACGGCCTCGGCAAAGCGCCCGACCGGCACGTCGACGCCCAGGTCCTCGACCTCGAAGCCGGCGCCGCGCAGCATCATCACCACCAGGTTCTTGCCGATGTCATGCAGGTCGCCCTTGACCGAACCGATGCAGACGCGGCCGATCGGCTGGTGGCCGCCGCCGGCGAGGATCGGTTCGATGATGTCGATGCCGCCCTGCATGGCGCGCGCCGCGACCAGCATCTCGGGCACGAAGATCTCGCCCTTCGAGAACAGCTCGCCGACCTCGCCCATGGCCGGGATCATAACCTCGCGCAGCAGCCCCGCGAGGTCGTCGCCGCCGTCTGCGGCCGCGCGCACCACCCGCACGACCGCCTCGCGGTCGCCGTCGATGATGGCATCGAAGAGGGCGTCCTTGTCTTCCTCGCTCGGCATGGTGGGGCCTCGGTTGTGACTGCGCATGCATCCTGCATTCACAAAGCCACGCCGTCAATCGGCAAGCTGACGCAGGCCCATGTCTGGACAAGCCGCCGGCGAAAGCGCATCGCTTGGCAATGGGAGCGGAGAAGGCGAGCGGAGGGGGAATGCGCAAGCGGACGGCCACGTCCTACGATGTCGCCCGGCTTGCGGGGGTATCGCAGTCGGCGGTGTCGCGGGCCTTCTCGGCCGGGGCCTCGATTGCCGCGGAGACCCGCCAGAAGGTCCTGGCCGCAGCGCGCGAGCTTGGCTACCAGCCCAATGCGATCGCCCGCTCGATGTCGAGCGCCCGGCATGCCGATGTCCAGCGGACCGGCATCATCGGGCTGATCGTGACCCGCCTGCCCGACCCGTTCTTCTCGCAGATCATCGACATGTTCAGCCGGTCGTTCCAGCTGCAGGGGTGGCACCTGCTGCTGTTCTCGGTCGAGGCCGAGGCCGAGGTCGACCGGGCGCTGACCGAGCTCATGCGCTTCAAGATCGACGGGGCGATCGTGATGTCGGCCCTGATGTCGGACCATATGGCGGGGGTCTGCCGGCGGGCGGGGATTCCGGTCGTCCTCTACAACCGCCGGGCGTCGCGGTCGGAGGCGAGCTCGGTCTGCATCGACAATGCCGACGGCGGGGCGCAGGCGGCCGGGCTGCTCCTGCAGACCGGGCATGGCCGGATCGCCTTCCTGGGGGGCAGCCACCACGATGCCACCAGCGACGACCGCGAGGCGGGGTTCCTCGCCGGGCTGGAGCGCGGGGGCCTGCGCCTGGCGGCGCGCGAGGAGGGCGACTTCACCTTCGACAGCGGGGTGGAGGCGGGCAAGCGGCTGCTGCTGTCGCGCGAAAGGCCCGATGCGGTCTTCTGCGCCAGCGATGTCATGGCGCTGGGGGTGCTGCATGCGGCGCAGGAATATTTCGGCCTGTCGGTGCCGCGGGAACTGTCGATCCTGGGGTTCGACGACATCCCGGCCGCTGCCTGGCCGCGCCACCAGCTGACGACGATCCGCCAGCCCTACCGGGCGATGGTGCGCGAGGCGGTGGAAATCCTGATCCGCCAGCTCGAGGCGCCCGACGGGCCGGGGCGCGATGCCGTCTTCGCCGGCCAGCTGATCCTGCGCCGGACGGTGCGGGGGGCCAACCTGCTGCCGGACGGGGGAGACCGGGCGCGCGAGGCGCGGGCAGCGGCCGCGGGACAGCCGGCGTCCCACGCGTGAGACAACATGCAAGCCATTGGAATCGCGTGCTGATGGGCGCGCGATTCACCCTTTCCTTACGACCCGGACGCGGCGGCGGCCCGACCCCGGCCCGGCGGGATCATGCCCCGACGAGCCGGGCGAGGATGCGCGACAGCACCGCCAGCGCGTCCGCCGTGCCGTCGGCCTCGCCCTTCTCGAAGTCGCCCTCGACGGTGCCCAACAGGTTGGTCACATGGGCGAGGCAGATGACGGCCCGGCCCCGCGCCTGCGCGAAGGCATAAAGCCCGGCCGCCTCCATCTCGACCGCGAGGATGCCGCGCGCCCGCGCCGCCGCGATGGCGGCATCCGTCTCGCGGAACGGCGCGTCGGTCGTCCAGGTGGCGCCGCGCAGGACCCGGCGGCAGCCGTCGAAGGCGCCGTCGAGACGCGCAAGCAGCGGGCCGGGCGCGGCGCTCCAGTCCGACGGGGGGAGGTAGTGGTAGATCGTGCCCTCGTCGCGCAGTGCCCGGTCGATGAGGATGAAGCAGGGCTGCACGCCCTGCGGGGTGATCTGCCCCGCGGAGGTGATGCTGACGAGCAGCGTGCAGCCGGAGGCGAACAACTCCTCGGCGACGAGCACCGCGAAGGCGGCGCCGACGGCGCAGCCGACCGCGCCGATCGCTTCGCCGGCGAGGTCGAACAGCCATATGTCGGTGTGCTAGCAGACCCAGCCCTCGTGCCGGTGCCCCCGCCCCTCGGCGCGAAGCCGCCGGACGATGTCGCCGTCGGGGTCGAGCAGGCACACCTTCGGCACGCCCACGGTGTCGGCGCCCTTCTGGCGGCGCGCCTCGCGCAGAAGGCTCTCGGGCGTGAAGGTGGAGGGCGCGTCATGGTGCTTGCCGGCCAGGATCGGCGGAAGCCCGCCGCGCACGGCCCGCTGCATGGCTTGCCGGTGCCGGCGGGGAACCTTCATCGCCCGGCCGCGGCCGGGGTGCAGCGCACAACGTCCGGCGCCGGCCGCGCGGGGATCATCCGCCATCCCGCCGGCCGGTGATGCGCGGGTCGAGCGCATGGCCCGAGGCGGGCCCGCGCAGGGGCTGTACCAGCATCCGGTCGAGCCAGAGGTCGCGGCGGGTGCGGAACTGCTCGATTCCGATCTCCATCCCCTCGTGCCCCTTCGCGGGACAGGCGACATAGGTGCCGAGCAGCCGGTCCCACCAGGGCAGGTTGAAGCCGTAGTTGGAGTTGGTCTCGCGCGGGTCGACGGAGTGGTGGACGCGGTGCATGTCGGGGGTGACGATCACGAGGCGCAGCCACCTGTCCGCCCGCGGCGGCAGGGCAATGTTGGCGTGGTTGAAGAGCGCGGTGGCGTTGAGGGCGACCTCGAACGGCAGGACCGCGACGGCCGGCGGGCCGAGGGCGGCGACCACGGCGAGCTTGACCGCCATCGAGAGCACGATCTCGACAGGGTGGAAGCGCAGACCGGTGGTGGCGTCGAACTCGAGGTCGGCGTGGTGCATCCGGTGCAGCCGCCAGAGGCCGGGAACGGCGTGGAACACGACGTGCTGGAGGTAGATCGCGAGGTCAAGGACCAGCATCGAGACGAGGACCGCGACCCACGGCGGCGCCCCGACGGTGTTGAACAGGCCCCAGCCGCGTTCCCCGGCCATCACCGCCAGCCCGACGGCGAGGATCGGGAAGGTCAGCCTGAGGATCACGGTGTCGAGCAGGACGAGGGTGATGTTGTTGGTCCAGCGGACCACCCGCGGGATTTCCTGCCGCCAGCGGGGTGCGGCGACCTCCCACAGCGCCATTGCCGCCAGGACGCCGAGGAAGAAGGCGAGGCGGATGGCCGGTTCGGCGGCGAGGATGGTCGCGGACATCTGGTCGGGGCGCCGGGCTTGCGTGTCGCGAGGGAATCGCTATCATTCAAGTCATCAATTAATTGATGTCCCGCCCGGAGGCGCCCGGTGTCAACCTCCCCCAAGCTCGCCCTGCTGGAGGAATACGCCCTGGTCGCGCGCGCTGGCGGCGCCGGCCCGCCTGTCGATCCTCGAGCAGCTTGCGCAGGGCGAGCGGGGTGTGGAGGCGCTGGCGGAGAAGACCGGCCTTGCCCTCGCCAACTGCTCGCAGCACCTCCAGCAGCTGCGCCGGGCCGGGCTGGTGGCCGCCCGGCGCGACGGCAGGGCGGTGATCTACCGGCTGACCGATGGACGGACGCTTGCACTGATGGAGATGCTGGGGACGGTGGCAGCGTGCAACCTCGCGCAGGTGGAGCGCATCCTGCGCGGGCTGGCGGGCGAGGGCGACGCGCCCGAGCCGGTCGGGCGCGACGAGCTGGCCCGCCGCCTCGCCGAGGGCTCGGCGACGGTGCTGGACGTGTTGCCCGCCGATGAATTCGCCGCCGGGCACATAGCCGGCGCGATCAGCGTGCCGCTGGCCGAGCTGGGGCGGCGTCTGCCGGTGCCCGGGCCGGGACGCGAGATCGTGGCCTACTGCCGGGCGCCCTTCTGCGCCGACGCCCACCGGGCGGTCGCCGAACTGCGCCGGCTGGGCCTTGCCGCCCGGCGCCTGGAGGGCGGACTGCCGGAATGGCGGGCCGAGGGACGGCCGGTGCAGACCTGCGGGCGGTGACGGGGCGCGGCCGGCGGGGGCGGCCGGGTTGACGCGGCGTCGCGGCTCGGGGAAGGCTGGCGCGGCCAGGAGGTTGCCCGCATGGCCCGATCCGCCACCGCCCCCGACAGCGGCGAAAGCCGTACCGCCGCCATCCGCCGGCTGGCCCGGAGCGAGCCGGCGGCGGCGGCGGCGATGCTGGCGGGGCTGCTGGCCGACCGCTTCGGGATGGCGGCCGAGGGGATCGTGCTGACCGCCGACCGCTATGCGCTGAACTCGCTGAGCGGCGTGTTCGCGGCCGGCGGGGCGCGCTACTTCTTCAAGTTCCACCAGGAGGAGGGCGAGGCCGCCATGGGCGGTGAGTACTACCGCGCCCGGCTTCTGGCCGAGGCGGGCCTGCCGGTTGACCAGCCCCTGTTCGTCTCGGCCGAGCCGGGCGAACAGGTGCTTGTCTACGCCCGCCGCGACAGCCCGCGCCTGGCCGACATCCTGCGCGCGATCGACCTCGACCCGGCCGACGGGCGGGCGGCCGGGGTGTGCCGGGCCGAGGCGGGGCTGTGCGCGGCGCTGCTGGCGGTCTACCGGCGCAGCCTGCACCCCGTCACCCCCGCCGAGGCGGCCGCCGAGCCGATCCACCGGCTGTTCCACGCCCGGCTGACCGACCCGCAGGCCGGCGGCGGGCGGCGCTATCCCGGCGGGCGGCTGGCCGCGTATTACCTCGGCCGCCGCGTGGCGCTGCCGGGGGCCGAGCTGGACTGGGACGATTTCGCCGCCCGGCGCTGGCGCATCAACGGCGTGGCCCATGCCGAGCCGCTCGCGGCGCTGTTCGATGCCGCGGCCGCGCGGCTGGCGCCCGAGCGGCTGGCCGATGCCGGAGGGGTGACGGCGCATGGCGATGCCCATGCCGCGAACCTGTGGTACGAGGAGGGCCCCGGCGGGCCGCGGCTGACGCTGTACGATCCCGCCTTCGCCGGTGCCGCGGTGCCGGCACTGATGGCCGAGATCAAGCCGACCTTCCACAACGTGCTGGCCCATCCGCTGTGGCTGTACGACCCCGCCGAGGCCGCGGCGCGCTACCCGGCGCGGGTGCGGCTGCGCCGCGGCTGGGTGGAGGTGGAGACCGGCTGCGTGCCCACCCCGGTCCGCCGGGCGCTCCTGGGGGTGAAGGCGGCGGCGCTGTGGCGGCCGCTCCTGGCGACGCTGGCCGGGCGCGGGATGCTGCCGGACGACTGGCGGCGTGTGGTCCGGCTGGGGCTGTTCCTGTGCCCGACGCTGGTGATGAACCTGCGGGCGGGCGAGGGACGGCGCGAGCCTGCCGCCTCGGCCATCGGCTTTGCCGCGGCGGTGGCGGCGGGCAGCCCGCCCGAGGACGGCGACGACCTTGTCGCGGCATTCCTGGACGCCATCGACCCCGCCCTGCCGGAGGCCGCAGCCCGCGCGCGGGCGGCGGCGATCTGCCCCGAGGAGAGCCTGCCGCCATGACCGCCGCACTGTTCGACCTGACCGGCCGCCGCGCCCTTGTCACCGGCGCGAGCCGCGGCATCGGTGCGCGGCTGGCCCTGGCCCTGGCCGAGGCCGGGGCCGATGTGGCGCTGACGGCGCGCTCGGCCGCGGCGCTGGATGAGGTCGCCGCCGCCGTCACCGCGACCGGCCGCCGCGCCGTGCCGCTGGCTGCCGATGCGGCCGACGAGGCCGCCGCCGGTCCGGCTGTGCGGGCCGCCGCGGCCGCGCTGGGCGGGCCGGTCGACATCCTTGTCAACAACGCCGGGATCGAGGAGGTGCGCGCCGCCGCCGAGGTCGAGGCGGCGCTGTGGGACCGCATCCTGGGCGTCAACCTGCGGGGGGCGTTCTTCATGGCCCGGGCGGCGGCGCGGGAACTGCTGGCGGCCGGCCGCGGCGGCGCGATCGTCAACGTCTGCTCGCTGACCTCCTATGTCGGGGTTCCGGCGGCGGCACCCTACACCGCCTCGAAGGCGGGGCTGCTGGGGCTGACGCGGGCCCTGGCCGCCGAATGGGCGGCCAGCGGAATCCGCGTGAACGGCATTGCGCCGGGCTATTTCCGGACCGCGCTGACCGAGCCCTTCTATGCCGACGACGCCTGGCAGGCGCGGATGCTGGCAAAGATCCCGATGGGCCGCTTCGGCGCGCTTGACGATCTGGCGGGCGCGGCGGTGTTCCTGGCGGCGGACGCATCGCGCTACATGACCGGCCAGTGCCTGGTGATCGACGGCGGCTACCTGGCCTCGATCTGAGCCGCCGGGCGGCAGGTGCGGGCGGGCGGACACGTCCCCGAGGGGGCGCCTTGCGGCGGCATTGACATGGCGGCCCGGCGCTGCCTTATCTGGCCGCGCTCGCCGGGCAGCACGCGGCGCGCGCCGACAACGGGATCCCGATGCCAGCCGCCGCACATCCTGCCGCCGCCGACATTCCCGCCGTCGAGGCCCGCGGCCTTGCCCGCCGCTACGGCGACGCGCAGGCGCTGCGCGCCGCCAGCTTCACCGTCGCCAAGGGCCGGTTCCTGACCGTGCTGGGCCCCTCGGGATCGGGCAAGTCGACGCTCCTGCGGCTGATCGCGGGATTCGAGCGCGCCGATGCCGGCGACCTGCGGCTGTTCGGCCGGCCGGTGGAGGCGGTGCCGCCGCACCGCCGTTCGGTCGGCATGGTGTTCCAGCGGCTGGCCCTTTTCCCGCACATGACCGCGGCCGACAATGTCGCCTTTCCGCTGCGGATGCGGCGGTGGGATGCGCGCGACATTCCCGCACGGGTGGAGCGCTTTCTGGCGCTGGTGCGGCTGGAGGGGCTGGGTCGGCGGCGCCCCGACGAGCTGTCGGGCGGCCAGCAGCAGCGCGTCGCCATCGCGAGGGCACTGGTGTTCGAGCCGCAGCTGCTGCTGCTCGACGAACCGCTGGCGTCGCTGGATGCCAAGCTGCGCGAGGAGATGCAGCTCGAGTTCCGGCGCATCCAGCGCGAGCTCGGGGTGACGACGATCAACGTCACCCACGACCAGCGCGAGGCGCTGGTGATGTCCGATCAGGTGATCGTGATGGAGGGCGGCCGCATCCTGCAGGACGCCGCCCCCGAGACGCTGTGGCGCGAGCCGGCGCATCCCTTCGTGGCCGGCTTCCTCGGGGTCGGCACGTTCCTGGAGGGCGTGGCGGCCGACGGTCCGGCACTGGATGTCGCGGGCCGCAGGCTGCCGGGGCGCACAACCGCTGGCGCGCCCGCACCACGCCCGGGCCACCCCGCGCAGGGCGCGCTGCGTGCCGAGCGGGTGACGCTGGGCCCCGCCGGCACCCTGCCGCCGGGCTCTGATGCCGCCGTCGAGGCGGTGGTGGAGGATGCCATCTTCGAGGGCGACCGCATCCTCTACGAGCTGCGGCTACCCGGGCTGGGCGGTGCGCGGCTGCGCGCCATCGACGCCGATCCCGGCGCCCGTGCCCGCCACGCCCCCGGCGACCGCGTCGCGGCCGGCTGGGCGCGTGGCGATTTCCTTCTCTTCGACGCCTCAGACAGGACAGGGAGACTGCCATGAACCGATTTCCGAACGGACTGCCCCTTACCCGCCGCCGGCTGATGGCCGGTGCTGCGGCGCTGACCGGCGCGACCGCGATGCCCGGCCTCCTGCGCGCGCAGGAGCCCGGCAAGCCTGCCGAGATCATCGTGCGCGCCTGGGGCGGGGTCTGGGTCGACAGCCTCAAGCGGGGCGTGTCGGACCCCTTCACCGCAATGACCGGCATCGCGGTCCGCCACGACCTGACCGAGGACAACGAGATCAAGCCGCGCATCTGGGCGGCGGTGGACCAGGGCCGGGTGCCGCCGATCCACATCAACTGGGACACCACGGCCAACGCGACCTCCTCGGCGCTGCGCGGGGTGTGCGAGGACCTCTCCGACCTCGAGAACCTCGGCGGCGTGCTGCCGCTGGCCCGCCCGATCGGGCTGGACGGCGTGCCGATCGTGAACACCTACGCCTATGTCTACGTGCTGGCCTACCGGCCCGAGGCCTTTCCGGACGGGGCGCCGACCTCCTGGCAGGTGCTGCTCGACCCGCGCTTCCGCGGCCGCGTCGCTCTCTACAACGACGGCATCGGATTCCACCCCGCGGCGCAGATCGCCGGCGGCGGGACGCTGGCGGACATCCCCGGGAACATGGATGCCTGCTGGCAGTTCATCACCCGCCTGAAGGAGCAGCGCCCGCTCCTGGGCGAGGACCCCGACTTCACCGCCTGGTTCCAGAACGGCGAGATCGATGTCGCCTGCACCATCTCCTCCAACGCCCGCGAGGCGAAGATGAACGGCGTCAACGTAGCCTGGACGGTGCCGGTCGAGGGCGCGAAGGTCGACACCGACGGGCTGTGGGTGCCGCGGGGCCTGCCGGCGAACGAGACCTACTGGGCCAAGCAGTACATCAACTTCGCGCTGTCGCGCGAGGCCCAGCAGGTGTGGCTGGACGGGCTGGGGCTGCCGGGCGTGGCGCCGGGGCTGACGCCGCCGGCCGATCTGGTCGGCGATCCGTCCTATCCCACCAGCGAGGCCGACTTCGCCCGGCTCCTCCTGGTGCCGCCGCGCATCCAGGCCGAGCACAGCGCCGAGTGGTTCGCCCGCTTCAAGGACATCATGCAGGGCTGATGCGCGCATGAGCGACGCCGACGGCCGGTCCGCCCGGGGGCGGGCCGGCCCCCGCCCCCCGCTGGCCGCCTATCCGCTCGGCTGGCGCGTGCTGGACGCGCTGGAGGCGGCGGCGGAGCTGTGGCCGCGCCGCTGGGGCGGGGCGGTGAAGTGGCTGATGCTGCTGCCGGCGCTGGCGCTGGTCGGGCTCCTGCTGTGGGGCCTCGGCGTGATGGCCGACGCCAGCCTGCGGGCGATGGACTTCCGCACCTACCGGCTGGCCGAGGAGTGGTCGGCGGCCAATTTCGCCAAGGCCTGGGGCTCGGCGGCGTTCTGGGCGACGGCGCGGCGCAGCCTGGTTGCGGCGGTGGCGGTGACGGCGATCTGCCTGGCCCTGGCCCTGCCCTATGCCTATGCGATGACGCGAACCCGCCGCCCCGGCCTGCGCCGGCTGCTGCTGATCGGGCTGTTCCTGCCCTTCTTCATCGGCCAGGTGGTGCGCGCCTACGGCTGGCTGATCCTCCTCGGCCAGCAGGGGATGGTGAACCAGGCGCTGGGCGCGGCGGGGCTGGGGCCCTACCGGCTGCTGTTCGAGTATCCCACGGTGATCTTCGGGCTGGTGCAGTACATGCTGCCCTTCGCCGCGCTGATGCTGGCGCCGGCCCTTGCGGCGGTGCCCGAGGAGGTGGAGCGCGCGGCCGCGAGCTGCGGGGCCAGCTGGCCGCGGACGCTGTGGCATGTGGTCATCCCGATGGCGCGGCCGGGGCTGATCGCGGCGGCGCTGGTGGTCTCGACCCTGACGCTGACCGACTTCGCGATGCCCGCGATCATGGGCGGGGGCGGCAGCGACTTCCTTGCGAACCTGGTCTACGACCAGTTCTTCCGCACCTCCGATGCCGGGCTCGGCTCGGCCATCACGCTGATCCTGACGTTCCTCGGCACCACGGTGGCGGCCGTTCTCCTGACCATGGCCGGCATCGCCGCCCAGGGCGGACGGGGCCGGCGGTGAGGGGGGCGGCTTTCCACTGGGGGGTCGCGGCGCTGGTGGCGCTGTTCCTGGCGGCGCCCTCGCTGGTGGTGCTGGGCGCCTCGCTGACCGCCGGCAACATCGTGCAGTTCCCGCCCGACGGGCTGTCGCTGCGCTGGTACGAGCGGGTGCTTGCCGCGCGCGACCTGCGCGCGGCCTTCGGGCGGTCGCTGTGGGTGGCCACGGTGTGCACGCTGCTGGCGGTTCCGGCGGGAACGCTGGCGGCCGTGGCGATGGCGCGCTGGCGCTTCCGGCATGCCGCGGCAATCCAGCTCTACCTGCTGCTGCCCTTCACCGTCCCGCTGATCGGCTCGGGCATCGGTCTGATGCTGTTGTTCGGCGAGCTTCGCCTGCTCGGCTCGGTCTGGCCGGTGGGGGTGGCCTGCTGCGTCATTAACCTGCCGTTCATGACCTGGGCCGTGGCCGCCAGCGTCAACGGCCTGGACCCCGAGCTGGAGCGGGCGGCGGCCAACTGCGGCGCGGGGCCGGTGCAGTGCTTCCTGCTGGTCGTGCTGCCGGCGGTGGCGCCGGGGATCGTGGCGGGGGCGCTGCTGATGTTCATCCTGGCGCTGAACGAGTTCCTCGTCAGCCTCCTGCTGGTCGATGCGCGCACCGTCACCCTGCCGGTGCAGATCTACAACTCGATCCGCTCGATCATCACCCCCGACCTTGCCGCCGTCTCCACCGTCTACGTGCTGGTGGCGGCGGCGGCGATCCTGCTGCTCGACCGGCTGGTCGGGCTCGACATCTTCCTCAAAGCCAAGTGAGGGCCGCCGATGACCGCGCTCCGCGTCAATTTCCACGAGCTTGCCGGGATGGACGCGGCCGCCCGCGCCGGGCTGATGCGACGCGCCGAGGCCGACCTCGGCGCGGTGCTGGAGGGCGCGCGCGGCATCATCGAGGCGGTGCGCCGCGAGGGTGATGCCGCGCTGCGCCGCTTCGCCCGCGACTACGACGGCGTGACCGGCGAGCTGGGCGGGCTCGTTGCGACCGAGGCGGAGTTCGACGCCGCCTATCGGGCGGTCTCGGCCGAGGTGGTCGCGGCGATCCGCTACGCGGTGGGCAACATCCGCAGGTTCCACGAGCGCCAGCGGCCCGAGCCGATGTGGCTGGAGGAGGTCCGCCCCGGCGCCTTTGCCGGCGACCGCTGGGCGCCGGTGCCGTCGGTGGCGCTGTACGTGCCGCGGGGCAAGGGGGCGTTCCCGTCGGTGACGATGATGACCTCGGTGCCGGCGGTGGTGGCGGGCGTGCCCGAGATCGCCATCCTGACCCCGCCCACCCCCGACGGCGGCGTGGACGCCGCGACCCTAGTGGCGGCGCGCGAGGCGGGCGTCGCGCGGGTGTGCAAGGTGGGCGGGGCGCAGGCGGTCGCGGCGGCCGCCTACGGCACCGAGAGCATCCGGCGGGCCGTGAAGATCCTCGGCCCCGGCAGCCCCTGGGTGGTGGCGGCCAAGCGGCTTCTGGCCGGGGTGCTGGACACCGGCACGCCGGCGGGGCCCTCCGAGGCGATCGTCTTCGCCGACGAGACGGCCGACGGACGCCTTGCCGCCGCCGACCTGCTGATCGAGGCCGAGCACGGCCCCGACAGCTCGGCCTATCTTGTCACCCACAGCCGGGCGGTGGCCGAGGCGGCGCGGGCGGCGCTGCCAGGGCTGTGGGAGGGGCTGCCGGCCCAGCGCGCGGGCTTCACCGCGGCGGTGCTGGGCGGGCCGCGCGGTGGCATCGTGCTGACGCCATCGCTGGAGGCGAGCTACGATTTCGTCAACGACTACGCCCCCGAACATCTGGAGGTGCTGTCGACCGATCCGTTCCGCCACCTCGGCCGGCTGGTGCATGCCGCCGAGGTGCTGCTGGGCCCGCACACGCCGATCACCCTGGGCAACTTCGTGCTGGGGCCAAATTGCGTGCTGCCGACCGGCGGCTGGGCACGCAGCTTCGGCCCGCTGTCGGTGACCGACTTCATGAAGCGCTCGTCGGTCGGCTTTGTCACCGCGCCGGCCTATGACGAACTGGCCCGGCACGCCCGGGTGCTGGCCGACTACGAGGGCTTTGCCGCCCACGCCGCGGCGGTGTCGCTGCCGCGCGGCTGAGGCGGGGCGGTCCTACCACGCGATCCCGGGGTAGCCGGCCTCGGCCATCAGACGGCGGCCGCGGGTGTCGAGTTCGGTGCGCAGCCGGTCGAGATCGGGCACGCCGAGAAGCCGGCCGCCGCGCTTGCGCAGCTTGCCGTCGATCAGCACCGTGTCGACGTTGCCGGGGTGGGCGAACATCACGACGGCGTTCTCGGGGTTGAGCGCCGGCGCCATGTTCCAGTCGCCGCGGCGCAGCAGGACGATGTCGGCCTTCTTGCCCGGCGTCAGGGAGCCGATCATGTCCTCCATGCCGAGGACATGCGCGTTGTTGATGGTGCCCCAGCGCAGCGCGTCGGCGGTGGTGATGTGGTTGAGCTGCATCAGGCCGCCGCCCGTGCCGATCGTCTTGAGGTTCTCGCGCTTGAAGGCCTCGGCGGCCTCGCTGGTGCCCTCGTCGAGCATGCGCTGGACCTCGAGGTTGTCGAACAGCCGCTGGACCTGAAGCGCCAGCCGGAGGCTCTCGAACATGCTCCCGGTGACCCCTGCCTCGCTGTCGTTGGCCACCGAGGGGCGGCCGCCCTGGGCGGCGACGCGGCCGACGAGCGGCGGCCGTGCGTGCCCGCGGATCTCGGCCGGAGGGGTGGCGGTGAGGGTGCAGCCGCCCTCGACAAGAACCCGGATCTCCGCGTCGCCGATGTAGTTCGCGTGCACCACGTTGTGCCCCTGCGGGAGCAGCCCCTCGCGCGCAAGGGTGACGTAGCCGCCCTCGACCAGCCGGTTCTCGCGGCCCCAGACGTGCGAGCTGGAGATGATCCCCATCTCGCGGGCGAGCGCGAAGTCCTGCCGGCAGACGTCGATGGTGGAATAATCGGGACCGAGGATGCACATCGCGAGGCGCAAGAGCCCGTCGTCGGAGGCGAAGGCGCCCTTGCGGAGGCGCTCGATCTCGCTTCGCGGGTGCGGGATCGTGGAGAAATGCGGCTGCCCCGGCGCCGGCTTGGGCTTGACGGTGCCGTGGCCGAAGAGTGCGCGCACCCCCGATTCCGCCAGACCGGAGACGGCGGCGTCGGTGTGCTCGGGCGTCTGGTTGTTGTGGCACCAGTCGAAAACGGTGGTGGTACCGGAATCGATCTGGGCGATGCCGCCCGCGAGTTCCGAATAGTAGGTGTCCTCGGCGGTGTAGCGCGGGGCCGCGCCGGCGTGGATGTAGTTGTAGTAGTCGGAGCCGGCGAAGTTGCTGCCGACGCCGCGGATCGCGGTCTGCCAGAGGTGGTTGTGGGCATTCACCATGCCCGGAATCGCGATCATTCCGGAGCCGTCGATGACCTCCGCATCGCCGGCGGAAATGCCCGGGGCGATCGCCGCGATCCGGTCGCGCTCGATGAGGATGTCACCGTCGGGCAGGTTCCCGATGACGGGATCGACCGAGACGATGGTGGCCGAGCGGATCAGAATTCGCGTCATGAGCGGGGGCATCCTTTCATCATGTGAAAATTCGGAGGTATTCCTCGCAGCGGAGGATCGCATCTGCTAGCATCCAGTGCAAGGCTCGCCCTCCGAGCGGTGCGGGCGCCGATCATCGGCATTGGCCGGCAACGCCCCACCCGGGAGTGGCGATGGCAACATATGTCCTGAAGCGCCTGGCGCTTTCGTTCGTTGTTCTGTTCTGCGTGTCCGTCATCACCTTCGCATTGGTGCGGCTGGCGGGCGACCCGGCGGTCGCGGTGGCCGGTCAGGACGCCACCGAGGCCGAGCTCGAGGCGGTGCGCGTGGCGATGGGGTTCAACCGGCCACTGGCGGTGCAGTACGTCGAGTGGCTGGGGCGGGTGGCATCGGGCGACCTCGGCTATTCCAACATCCTGCGCCGGCCGGTGCTGGACGTGATGGTGGAGCGGATTCCTGTGACCGCGACGCTGGCGGGGCTGTCGCTCCTGGTGGCGGTGTCGGTGGCGTTCCCGCTGGGCATCCTCTCGGCGCTTCATCCCAACAGCTGGATCGACCGGCTGTCGCTGTCGCTGGCGGTGGTCGGGCAGGCGCTGCCGAATTTCTTCTTCGGCCTGATGCTGATCATGGCCTTCGCCGTCACGTTCCGGTGGTTTCCGGTATCTGGCGATTCCGGGCTGAGGAGTTTCGTGCTGCCGGCCATCGCGCTGGGCTATTCCTCGGCGCCGCCGATCATGCGGCTGATCCGGTCGGGAATGATCGAGGTGCTGGAATCCGACTACATCCGGACCGCGCGGGCGATGGGGCTTGCGCGCCACCGCATCGTCCTGCGCCATGCGCTGCGCAACGCCGTCCTGCCGGTGGTGTCGCTGATGGCGGTTCAGCTCGGATTCATGCTGTCGGGGTCGATCATCGTTGAGACCGTGTTCTCGATGAACGGGCTCGGCCGGCTTGGCTGGCAGTCGATCCAGCGGACCGACCTCGAGATGATGCAGGCGCTGGTGATGGTGATCTCGATGGTATACCTGGTTCTCATCCTGCTCGCTGACATCCTGAACGGCTATCTCGATCCGCGGATCCGGATCCGCTGATCGCGCGGGACGAAAGGAATGCGATGAGCTCGATGCCTGCCCCGCATGCCGAGGCGCCCGGAGCCGTGCCGCGGATCGGCGCCGGCAGAATCCTGCGGCGGCGGGCGCTGGCGCATCCGGGCCTGATGATCGGGATGGGGGTAATCGTCGCGATCGCCATTGCCGCGGTCCTCGCGCCGTTCATCGCCCCGCACGACCCCTATGCGCAGGATCTCGGTGCCCGGCTGATCCCGCCGGTCTGGCACGACGGCGGCAGCTGGACCAACCCACTGGGGACCGACCCCTTCGGGCGCGACTATCTCTCGCGGCTGATCTACGGCGCCCGCATCTCGCTGATCATCGGCTTCGGCGCGATGGCGGTGGCCCTGGCCATCGGGACGACGATGGGGGTTCTGGCCGGCTACTTCGGCGGCTGGCCCGACCTGGCGGTGACGTTCGTGGTCAACGTGCGGCTGGCGCTTCCGACGATGCTGGTGGCGCTGGTCGTCGTGGCGCTGGTCGGGGGATCGCTGACGGTGATCATCTGGACCCTCGGCCTGCTGATGTGGGACAGGTTCGCCGTCGTCATGCGGACGGCGACGCTGCAGATACGCAACCAGGAATTCGTGTCGGCGGCGCGCGCCGCCGGCTGCTCGACCGCGCGGCTTCTGCTGACCGAGCTGCTTCCCAACGTCACGGGGCCGCTGATCGTGGTGGCGACGCTGGAGGTGGCGCAGGCGATCCTGCTGGAGGCGGCGCTGTCGTTCCTGGGCCTCGGCGTCCAGCCGCCGGTCCCGAGCTGGGGCCTGATGATCTCGGAGGGCAAGAGCCACATGTTCTTCAGGCCCTGGATCATCGCGATCCCGGGAACGGTGCTGTTCATCCTCGTGCTGTCGATCAACCTGCTGGGCGACGGCATCCGCGACGTGACCTCGCCGGAGGGCCGCTCGTGAGCCTGCTCGAGCTGCGCAACCTGGTCATCGACATCCCGACCCACGGCGGGGTGCTGCACGCCGTGCGCGGCGTGTCGCTGTCGATCCAGAAGGGCCGGACACTCTGCCTGGTGGGGGAATCGGGGTGCGGCAAGTCGCTGACCTCGCATGCGCTGCTGGGGATCACGCCCCGCCGGGCGCGGGTGGGGATGGACGCCTTGCGCTTCGACGGGCGGGACCTTGCGGGGCTGGGCGAGCGCGGCTGGCAGGACATCCGCGGCGCGCGGATCTCGATGGTGTTCCAAGACCCGATGACCTGCCTCAACCCCTGCTACACGGTCGGCTCGCTGCTGGAGGAGGTGTATCTGCGGCACCGCCCGGGGGGGCGCGCCGCGGCCCGACGGCGGGCGCTGGAGATGCTTGCGAAGGTCGGGATTCCCGACCCGCCGGAACGGCTGCGCCAGTATCCCCACCAGCTTTCCGGCGGCCTGCGCCAGCGGGTCATGATCGCCATGGGCCTGTTGTGCGAGCCCGACCTGCTGGTCGCCGACGAGCCGACGACGGCACTGGACGTGTCGATCCAGCTGCAGATCCTGAGGCTTCTGGCGGCGCTGAAGCGCGAGATGGGGCTGGCGATCCTGTTCGTGACCCACGACCTCGGGCTGGTGGCCCGCTTCGCCGACGACGTCGCGGTGATGTATGCCGGCCGCATCGTCGAAAGCGGCAGCGTCGAAGACGTCTTCGAGCGCCCGAGCCATCCCTACACGAGGGCGCTGATGGACTGCATCCCGGTTCCCGGCCGCAGGCGGCCGGGGGAGCCGCTCGGCGCGATCGCGGGGATCGTTCCGTCGCTGATCGGCGAGCAGGCCGGCTGCGCCTTCCGCGACCGCTGCGCCCATGCGCACCCCTCCTGCAGCCGGCGCACGGAGATCCTCCGCCGCGGGATCGGCCACTGGTACGAATGCCTGACCGAGGCGGAGGTGCCGGCCCGATGAGCGACCGCCCGCTGCTGGAGGCAACCGACCTGCACCGGACCTACCGGGTCAGCGGCGGCTTCGCCCGCCCGCCGCGGATTGTCCATGCGGTCAGGGGGGTGAGCCTGCGCGTCCAGCGCGGCGCCGTGCTCGGGATCGTCGGGGAATCCGGCTGCGGCAAGTCGACCCTGGCGCGGATCATCACCGGGCTCGAGGCGGCGACCAGCGGCAGCGTGCGCTTCGACGGCGCCCCGATGGAGGCGATGAGCCGCGTGGAAAGGGCGGGCAGGATCCAGCCGGTCTTCCAGGACCCCTATTCGTCGCTGAACCCCCGCAAGACGATCGCCGCGATCATCAGCCTTCCCTTGCGGATCAGGGGCGGCGCCGGTGCGGCCGAGATCGACCGCCGGGTGCGGGAGATGATGCAGCTTACCGGCCTGGCCCCGCGCCTTGCGGATGCGTTCCCCTCGCAGCTGTCGGGCGGGCAGCGGCAGCGTGTCGCCATTGCCCGGGCGCTGATCGCGCGGCCGCAACTGGTGGTCTGCGACGAGCCCACCTCGGCCCTCGACGTCTCGGTGCAGTCGCAGATCCTCAACCTGCTGCAGGAGCTGCGCCGCGAGCTGGGCCTGACCTACGTCCTGATCAGCCACAACCTCGCCGTCGTCGAGCACATGGCCACCGAGGTGATGGTGATGAACCGGGGCGTCGTGGTCGAGCACGCGGCGACGGGCCGGATCTTCGGTTCTCCGTCGTCGGCATACACGCGGATGCTGCTGGCATCCATCCTCACGCCCGAACCCGGCAGGGGGCTGCCGGAGATCCGGGACGACGAATTCCAGTCCTGACCGCAACCGAAGGGAGTCGCACGACCATGAACACGAAACGGACCGCCGCGCTTGCCGGCGTCGCGCTCACGGCCATGGCGGCCGCAACCTCCGCCGCGGCGGGCGCCGCGGACAACTCGCTGGTCTGGGCCACCGACCGCGAGGTGAACGTGCCCTTCGTGTGGTGGGACACCACGACCGAGATGGCGGCGATGATGCACCATGTCTTCGACACGCTGGTGTACCGCAACCCCGAGACCATGGCCTACGAGCCGCTGCTGGCGCGCAGCTGGAGGTGGGTGGACGACACCACGCTCGAGTTCGAGCTGCGCGAGGACGTGCGCTTCCACGACGGCAGCAGCTTCGACGCCGACGACGTGGTGGCAAGCTACACGAGGCTGATCGACCCAGCGACGGGGGTCCTGAACGCGACGCTCGTCAACTGGATGAGCGGGGTGGAGAAGTTCGGCCAGCACGCGGTGCGCATCCGGATAAAGGCGCCGTTTCCGCCGGCCTTCGAGTTCCTCTCGGGAACGCGGATGGGAATCCTGCCGGCGGAAGCCTGGGAAGGCCTTCCGCCGTCACCGAAGGGCGGCCCCGACTTCACCAAGATGCGCCCGGTCGGGACCGGGCCCTACGTGATGGCGGATTTCCGACCCGGCGAGGGCATGACCCTGACCCGCAACCCCGACTATTTCGACGGTGCAAAGGGCCAGCCGGCGATCGGGACGATCGTCTTCCGCACCATCGCCGACCAGGAGACGCGGATCGCCGAGCTGATGGTCGGCAACATCGACTGGATCACCGACCTGCCCGTCGACATGGCCGAGCAGCTGGGCGCGATGCCCGGTGTCGCGGTGACGAACGGGCCGGACATGCGCATCGCCTATCTTGCCATCGACCGTGTCGGCAAGACCGGCGAGGGCCCGCTGAACGACGTGCGGGTGCGGCGCGCAATCGGCCACGCCATCGACCGCGAGGCGATCGCGAGGTCGCTGGTCGGCCCGGGAAGCATGGTGATCGATTCCGCCTGCTATCCGACCCAGGTGGGCTGCACGAGCGATGTCACCGTCTACGGGTACGACCCCGATCGGGCGAGGGCGCTGCTGGCGGAGGCGGGCTATGCCGGCGGCTTCGCGGTGGAGTTCGGCGCCTACCGGGAACGGCCCTATGCCGAGGCGGTGATCGGCTACCTGCGCGAGGTCGGGATCGACGCCCAGCTCAACTACCTGCAGTTCGCCGGCATGCGCGACCGGATCGCGAACGGCAACATGGGGTTCGCGATGCGGTCCTGGGCGTCTTCGGGGCTGAACGACATCTCGGCCATCGCCAGCGTGCTGATGGCGATGGAGCCTGACGACCTGTGCAGCTTCCCCGAGGCCAAGGCGCTGCTGGGCGAGGGCGACCGGACGATCGACGCCGCACAGCGCGAGGCAATCTATGCCCGGGCCCTGGAGATGATCGCCCAGGAGGCCTGCTTCCTGCCGATGTTCTCGTACTCGAAGCTCTATGGGCATGCCGAGAAGCTGAGCTTCCTGCCGACGGCGGACGGGTTCCCGCTGTTCTACCTGGCGCGGTGGGAGGACTGACGCCGCACGCAGGCCGGTCCCGGAGCGCGCGGCCGCAGCCGCCCGGCCGCGGACGGCCCGCCGTCCCGAGCCGACCTGGCCGGCGGCGCGCCCGGTGCGGGCAGCCGGCGCGCCCGGGGCGGCGCCGTGGTCCCGTGCAGTCGGGCCCCGGGCAACCCCCGGTGGCGGACCCGGACCGTGCCTGCGCGGATCGTCCATGCTCCCGCCGAGGCGGCAGCCGAGGTGCCGCCGCCGCGCCGCCTGCGGCCCGGCGGGCGGAGGACGCGGCCGCTGGCGGGCGGCCTGTCTAGGTTTGCGCCACGGCGGCGAAGGCCCAGTTCCGGCCCTTGCCCTGCAGCAACGCCTGCGTGATCCACAGCATCCCGAGGGGTTCCAGGAGCCGTGACCTGACCAGGCCGCCCGCGTCGACGGGCTGGAACCCGAGGTCGGCCAGCACCCCGCCGACGGCGATCTTGGCCGCGGCGTCGTCGCCGGCCATGAACATGGCCGGGCGGTGAGGCATCGCGGCGTTGTCGGCCATGATCTCGGCCCCGACCTGATTGAGTGTCTTGACCACCCGGGCGCCGGGCAGCCAGCCCGCCACCGTCTCGCCGCCCGAGGTGGTATGGCCGAGGGTCAGGCCCAATCCGGCCGCGGTCCGGCCGATCGGGTTCATGCAGTCGACGACGATTCTGCCGGAGAGGTCGCCCAGGGCCCGGACGGCGGCCTCGGCGGTCCCCCAGGGCAGGGCGAGGACCACGAGTTCGGCACCGCCTGCCGCCGCGGCCGGGGCGGCCCGCGCCGCTCCGGTCGCCGCGGCCAGTTCCACCACCGCCGGCGCCTCGGGGTTGCGGGCGCCGAGCGTCACTGCATGGCCCTTGCCCGCGAGCCCCCGCGCGAGGGTCCCGCCGACGTTGCCGGTGCCGATGATCGCGATTCGCATGCCTTGCCCCCTGTCCTGGCGCTCCTGCACGCGATACCGGCGGCAGAAGGCAAGTCAAAGCGAATAGGAATCATGGCAGATTTCACGGATACTGAACTCAGACGGCTGGACCTGACGCTTCTGCTCGTCCTCCTGGGGCTGCTGCGGCGGCGCAAGGCGGCGGATGTGGCGGCGGGCCTGGGGGTGACCCAGTCGGCGGTCAGCCAGGCCCTGCGGCGGCTGCGCGACATCTTCGGCGACGAGCTGTTCCTGCGCCGCCCGCACGGGTTGGAGCCGACGGCCACAGCGCTGGCGCTGGAGGCCCCGATCGCGCGTGCCGTGGATGCGCTGCGCGGGGCGATGGGTGCGGCACGGGCCTTCGACCCGGCGACGGCGACGGGTGTCCTGCGGATCGCGGCCCTGGATGCCGAACAGGCGGTGGTGATCCCGCGGCTGGCGGCGCGGCTTGCCGCCGCGGCGCCCGGGCTGCGGCTGTCGGTGCTGCCACTGGGCCGCGCAGCGGCGCTGGCGGCGCTTGCCGAGGGGCGGGCGGATGCCGCGATCGGCTTCATCTGGGAGCGCCCCGAGTCGATCCGCTCGGAGCCGCTGCACAGCGACGGCTTCCTTGTGGCGGGGCCGCCCGGCGTCCTGCCGAGGGCGCCCGCCCTGACCCTCGATGCCTATTGCGCGGCCGGGCACGTGCTGGTCTCGCCGGCGGGCGACCTGCGCGGCATCGTCGATCAGGCGCTGGACGCGATGGGCCGGTCGCGGCGGGTGGTGCTGGCGCTGCCGTCCTTCCTGCCGGCGCTTGCGGCCAGTGCCGCGACGGGCGCCCTGGTGACGCTGCCCGCGCGTATCGCTGCCGCCTTCGCCCCCGGCCTCGGGCTGGCAACGGCCGCCCCGCCGCTGCGGATACGTCCCTTCACCGTGTCGGTCTGCTGGCACCGCCGCGACGAGCACGATCCGAGGCTGGCCTGGTTGCGCGGTGTGCTGGCCGCGGAGGCGCGCGGCGTCGCCTGGCCCGGCGTCCCGCAGGGTGGCTGAGGCGCGAGCAGCCTCGCCGCCGGCGAGGCGCCCGGGCCTAGAACAGCGCCCGCGGAAGCCAGAGGGCGATGTCGGGCACGGCGATGATGATCAGCGCCGCCACCACCATCAGCAGGAAGAAGGGGAATGCGGCGCGGGCGATCCGCCCGATCGGCAGCCCCGTCATGCCCTGCAGGACGAAGAGGTTGAAGCCCACCGGCGGGGTGACCAGCCCGAGTTCGATGGTGATGACGAGGAACACCCCGAACCACACCGGATCCCAGCCCGCCGAGAGGATCAGCGGCAGCGTGATGGGCAGGGTCATGACCATGATCGAGAGCCCGTCGAGGAACATCCCGACGATGATGTAGAAGACGCCGATGAGCAGGATCAGGCTGACCGGACCGAGGTTCATCGCCGCGATCAGGCGGGCGGTCTCCTGGGGGACATGGGCAAAGGCGATGGCCGAGGACATGAACGCCGCCGCGACGAGGATCGACAGCACCATGCAGCTTGTGCGCGAGGCCGAAACCAGCGCCTCGACGATCATCCGGCGGTTCAGCTGACCGCCCACGCCGCTGACGAGGAGCGCGGCCGCGACGCCGAGGGCCGCGGCCTCGGAGGGGGTGACGATGCCCGAGTAGATGCCGCCCATCACGATCACGAGCAGCGACAGGATGGGAAGCAGCTCGACGAAGCTCCACAGGTACTGGCGCAGGGCGTAGTGGCGGCGCGGCTCGCGCACGACGGTGTCGGACATCAGCGCCCGCGCGCCGATGTAGGCGGAGAACAGCGCCGCGATCAGCAGGCCCGGCAGCAGGCCGGCCGCGAAGAGATGGGCGATCGAGGTCTCGGAGAGGATCCCGTAGATGATCATCGAGATCGACGGCGGGATCAGCAGCCCGAGGCTGCCCGCCCCGGCCAGCGAGCCGACCGCGAGGTTGCGGTCGTAGCCGCGGGCCTGGAGCTCGGCGAGGGTGATCTTTCCCACCGTCGCGGTGGTCGCCGTGCTCGAGCCGCTGATGGCCGCAAACAGCGTGCAGCCGCCGATGTTGCAGTGCAGCAGGCGGCCGGGGATGTGGTTGACCCACGGCGTCAGGCCGCGGAACAGCTTGTCGGAGATGTTGGTGCGGAAGATCAGCTCGCCCATCAGGATGAACAGCGGCACCGAGGCGAGCTCGTAGCTGGCCGCCGATTTCCACATCGTCGACCGCAGGATCGAGCCGATCCGGTCGAGCGGGAAGTCGAGCAGGAGGTAGAGCGCCGACAGCCCCACCATCGTGATCGCCACGAAGACCCAGACCCCGAGGATGAGGTAGCCGAACAGGAAGCCGACGGTGGCGAGGGCGATGTAGAAGGGCTCCATGCGCCGGGATCCTCTCAGTGCTCGCGCGCGGTGGCGGTGGCGGCCTCGGAATCCTGGTCGGCCATGGGCGGTGCGCCCGACAGCAGGCGGAGCAGGTAGGACAGAAGCTGCAGCATCAGGATGCCGAGTCCGGCGACGACGATCGCCTCGGGAATCCAGAGCGGGATCTGGGCGGCCGTCTCGCTGACGTAGCCGCGGCTGTAGGCGCGCTCGACACTGCGCAGGAAGTAGCGCAAGGCCACGCCCGTGGTCGTGAGCGCGAGCAGGACCGCAACCACCTCCACCGCCCGGCGCAAGAGCGAGGTCCGCCGGAGCATCGAGATCAGCATGCTCATGCGGATCAGCGTTCCGGTCTCGAGGCAGTGGCCGAGGGCGATCATCGTCATTGCCGCCACGCCGTAGGCGACGAGTTCGTTCATGACGAAGGTCGAGGTCTGGAACAGGTTGCGGGCCACGACCTCGGCCAGGATCAGCAGGGTCATGGCGATCATGACGATAACCGACAGCGCCATCCCGAGATCGGACAGCGCCCGGACCGCTCTGTGAAACATGCGCATCGGCGACCTCCTGCGACGGCCCGGCCG
>JAHDXW010000002.1:141814-191255 GCA_023383015.1 Paracoccaceae bacterium | reverse complement strand
CCGGCCGCAGCGGGCGGGTTACTGCCGCTCGGCCAGGATTGCGCGATAGCGCTCGATCACCCCGTCGGCAACCCCGGCGGGCATGGCCGCGCGCCAGTCCTCGAGGATCGGGCCGCTCGCCTCCTTGAGGGTGGCAAGGAGCGCCTCGCCGGGCACCGGATGGATGGTCACGCCAGCGGCCTCGAGGCGGCCGAAGTCGCCCTTCAGCGACTCGATGATGTTCGCCCAGACCTCGTCCTCGACCTCGCGGGCGGTGTCGACCAGGATCTGGCGCAGGTCGTCGGGCAGCGCCTCGAAGACGTCGCGGTTGATGTGCACCATGCTCGAGCCCATCACGAAGCCGACCTCGTGATAGTGCTTCATGTAGTCCTGGAAGTTGGTGGCCAGCCCGGGGCTGGCGCCGGTCAGGACCGATTCGATGGTGTTGGTGGCCAGCGCCGGGACGACGTCGCTCCACGTCATCTGGACGGGGGCGGCCCCGACGCGCTCCATCACCACCGTGCCGTTGCGGTCATAGGTGCGGATGCGCAGGCCCTTGAGATCTTCGGGGGTCAGCACCGGGCGGGTGGCCCAGATGCCCACGGGCACCCAGGGCTCGGTGAGCAGGAGCACCTGGCCGCCGCGCTCGAAGGCGGCGGAATACTCGTCGCGGGCGGCGTCGATGAGCGACTTCGCCTCGATCGGATTGGTGGCGAGGAACGGCATGCTCGCCAGCAGGAAGATCGGGTCGATGCCGGTGAAGACGCCGATGTAGGTGCTGGCCAGGGGGACCGCGCCGTCCTCGACCGCCGACCAGTGGTCGATCGACCGGAAGCCGAGCGAGCCGCCGAAGTGGTGGGTGATCTGGATGCGCCCGCCGCTGTTGGCGGCGAGCCGCTCGGAGAACAGCTTGTCGGAGATCGCGGTGACCGTGGCCTCGCCGTACTCGTTCGGCATGTCCCACCGGATCTCCTGCGCCTGGGCGGAAGGAGACATGGCGCCGGCCAGTGCCAGGCCGGCTACTGCCGCGGCGATGGCGCCGCGGGCGGCCAGTCGGATCAGTTCGTTCATTGGCGTTACCTCGCTAGCTGCTGGACATTCGGGTTGCCGGACTCCGGCATCCTGTTGTTGCGGGGGCGCCGCCGGCCGGACGGCGCCCCCGGTCGTCTGGGCATGCCTCAGCCAAGCCCCATCTGCGCGAACAGCACCGCCGTCAGCGGACTGAGCCGGCTGCGGTATTCCGCGGCTGCGTTGACGTGGTCGACGTCGGCGATCTCGAGGTAGCTGACCGGGAAGCCCCGGGCGCGGCAGGCGTCGGCGTAGATGCGCGACTGCCGGCGGAACTCGTCGGTCTCGCCGCCGCCGACGGCGATGACGGTCGGCGGCATCCAGGAGGGGATGTGGTGGATCGGGCTGTTGCGGCGCGACTGCGCCTCGTCCATGCGCAGGTCGGCGTTGAGGTAGGCGAGCCGCAGCGGCTCGAGGTCGAAGAGCCCGCTGAGCGGCACCGCGCCGTTGACGACGTCGAAGGGCAGGCCCCAGGGACCCCAGTCGGTGGCCATCAGCATCGCGGTCAGATGGCCGCCGGCGGAATGGCCGGTGACATGGATGCGCCCGGGATCGCCGCCGAAGCTGGCGGCGTTCTTCCAGATCCAGGCCATCGCGGCGCGGTTCTGGCGGGTGATCTCGTCCATGGTGACGCCGGGGCAGAGGTCGTAGTTGTTCAGCACCACCGCGGCACCCGCCTCGACGAACCGCTCGGCCACGAAGCGGAACATCGCCTTGTCGAAGGCGCGCCAGTATCCGCCGTGGATGAACAGCAGGATCGGCGAGCCGCCGCGCCCCGGCCAGATGTCCAGCTTCTCTCCGGGGCTGGGCCCGAACGGCACGTCGAGGCGGCACTCGAAGCGCTCGACGGTGCGCTTGTTGTGGACCTCCATCGCCGCGAAGGTCTCGGCGAAGTGCGGGCAGCGCCGCCGCATGTCGTATTCAAGGTCCAGCTCCTCCTGCGAGTAGGAGCCGTACACGATCTTGCCCATGCCAGTTTCCCCGGTCCGGTTCGTCCGCAGACGACGATACGGCCGCCAATTTGACGTTGCAAGCAAAATATATTGATCGTATATCCAGCCGAAAGGCAAAGGAGGACGGGGCATGATCGTCAGGATGGCACGCTGGCAGTGCCGGCCCGAATGCTGGGGCGAGGACCGCGACCTGTTCGAATCGCGGGCGGTGACCATCATGCAGGGGCACGCGGGATTCGTGCGCGCCATGCTGCTGGGCGCACCCGGCGCGACGGGCCGGATCGCCTTCACCGTGTGGCAGGACCGCGCCGCCTACGAGCGGTTCCGCGCCTCGCCCGACCTTGCGCTGATCACCCGGATCTTCGCCCACATGTACGTCGACGGGGCCCCGCCCGTGCCCGAGGAGTACGAGGTGCGCGCCGCCGGCGAGGCGCGCGCGCAAGTCTGAGGCAGGGCCACAGGGGAGTTCCGGCATGCATCCGCTGCTCGATCTGGTCACGGCGGCCGAATACAACGCCTGGGCGAACGCGCGTGTCTACAACGCGTTGCGCGACCTTGGAGATGCCGCCCGGAAGGAGGACCGGCGCGCCTTCTTCGGGTCGATCCACAACACGATGAACCACATCCTGCTGGCCGACCTGATCTACCGGGAGCGGCTGGAGGGCAAGCCCACCACCTTCACCCGGCTCGACGAGGTGCTTCACGACGGCTTCGCGGAACTCGAGGCCGCGCACCGGGCCAACGATGCCTGGTACATCGGCTTCTGCCGCGCGCTCGGCCCCGCCCGGCTGGAGGGCATCCTGTCGTTCAGGGCGGTTGGGATGGACAGCGAGGAGTTCTTCTCGCTGCCGCTGCGGCTGTGCCTGACCAACCTGTTCCAGCACCAGATCCACCACCGCGGGCAGGTCCACCACATGATCAGCCATGCCGGCGCGCCGCCGCCGCCGCTGGACGTGGTGAAGTTCGGGCGCGGCGACCGCGACCGGTGGAGCGACGCGGCCTGATGTCACGGGAGGTCGACATCCTGGTCGTCGGGGCCGGGCAGGGCGGGCTGTCGGTGAGCTGGTACCTCCGGCAGGCCGGGCGCGAGCATCTGGTCGTCGACCGGGGCGGGATCGGGCACGCCTGGGACGCGCAGCGCTGGGATTCGTTCTGCCTGGTCACCCCGAACTGGACGATCAACCTTCCCGGGAGGCCCTATGCCGGCGACGACCCAGACGGGTTCATGAGCCGGGACGCCTTCGTGGAATACCTGCGCGACTGGGCGCGCAGCTTCGCGCCGCCGCTGGCCGAGGGGGTGGAGGTCGCGCGCATCCGCCGGGCTGGCGAGGGGTTCGACGTCGCGACCAGCGACGGCCGGATTCGTGCGCGAAGTGTCGTGGTGGCCACCGCGACCTACCAGCATCCGCGGGTGCCGGCGCTGGCCGCGCTGCTGCCCGCCGACATCGCCCAGTTCCATGCCGAATCCTACAAGTCGCCGGCGCAGGCCGCGCCCGGAGGGGTGCTGGTGGTCGGCACCGGGCAGACCGGCTGCCAGGTGGCCGAGGACTTCCTGCGCGCGGGCCGGCGGGTCTATCTCAGCGTCTCGCGCACCGGGCGGCTGCCGCGGCGGCACCGCGGCCGCGACTGCATCGCCTGGCAGAAGGACATGGGGCTCCTGGACCGGACCCCCGACATGCTCGACCGCCCGGAGCGGCGCTTCGTCGGCGACCCGCATCTGACCGGGCGCGACAGGGGCGCGACGATCTGCCTGCGCGACTTCGACCGGCGCGGGGCGACGCTGCTCGGCCGGCTGGCCGGGGTGCGCGGGCGGCGGCTGGAGTTCGCGGACGACCTGCATGCATCGCTGGCCTTTGCCGACGCCTTCGCGGCCGACTTCCGCCGGGCGGTCGACGCACACATCGCCGCGGCCGGTGTCGCGGCCCCGGCCCCGACGTCGGCCGAGCTGGCGGACGTACCCGCCGAAGGGGCGGCGCAGCCGCCGGTGATCGACGCGATCGACCTCGACGCGGCGGGGATCGGGACCGTCGTCTGGGCCACCGGGTTCACCTACGATTTCGGCTGGATCGACGAACTGCCCGTCGATGCCCAGTCCTACCCGCTGACGGAGGCCGGGCAGAGCCCGCTTCCGGGCCTGTATTTCTGCGGGCTGAACTGGATGACCCGGCGCAAGTCGGGGATCCTCTACGGGGTGGCGGAGGATGCGCGCGAGGTCGCGCGGCGGCTTTGCCTGCGCCATGCCGCCCCCCCCTCGCGATCAGTGACGGAGACCAAGTGAATCATGTACATCGGGATCGACGTCGGCGGGACCTTCACGGATATCGCGCTGAACCGCGATGACGGGTCCAACATCGTCCTGCACAAGCTGCCCACCACGCCCGATGCGCCGGAGCGTGCGATCATCAGCGGCCTCAGGGAGATGCTGGAGGAGCACGGGCTGGCGGCGGCGGCGGTGCGGCGGATCGCCCACGGAACCACCGTGGGGACGAACGCGCTGATCCAGCGACGCTGCGGCAAGGTCGCCGTGGTCACGTCGCAGGGCTTTCGCGACCTGCTGGAGATCGGCCGTCAGACGCGCCCGCGGGTCTACGACATGCACCTCGACTTTCCCGCGCCGCTGGTGGACCGGCACCTGCGCATCGAGGTTCCGCAGCGCCGGCTGGCGGACGGAACCGCCCGCATCGCGCTGGACGAGGAAGCCGTCCGCCGCGCCGGCGCGACGCTGGCCGCCGAGGCGGTGGACTGCGTCGTCGTCTGCTTCCTGCACTCCTATGCCTATCCCGAGGACGAGAACCGCACGGCTGCCATCCTGCGCCAGGCGCTGCCGGCCGGTGTGCGCGTGCTGACCTCGGCCTCGGTCTATCCCGAGTTCCGGGAATACGAGCGGTTCTCTACGGCGGTGCTGAACGCGGCGCTGATCACGACGCTCACGTCCTACCTCGAGCGGCTGACCGACGGGGTGGCGGCGCTGGGGATCACGGCCGAGGTGAAGATCAGCCAGAGCTCGGGCGGGCTGATGTCCGTGAAGATGGCCCGCGAACTGCCGGTGCGTGCATCGCTGTCGGGGCCGGCGGCGGGTGTCCAGGGGGCGCTGCGCCGGGCGACCGAGGCGGGGTTCCTGAACATCATCACGCTGGACGTGGGCGGCACCAGCGCCGATGTCGCGCTGCTGCGCGGCGGGCGGCCGGTGGAGGTGAGCGAGCGCGACCTTGCCGGCTTCCCGGTGCGGATTCCTGCGATGGACGTCAACGCCGTGGGGGCGGGCGGCGGCTCGATCGCCTGGATCGACCGTTCGGGGCTTCTGAAGGTCGGGCCGCAGAGCGCCGGCGCGGTGCCCGGGCCGGCCTGCTACAACCTCGGCGGCACCGAGGCGACCGTCACCGACGCCAACGTCTTCCTCGGCCGGCTGAACGCCGAGGCGCTGCTCGGCGGCAAGATGCCGATCCGCAGCGACCTGTCGGCTGCCTGCATCGACAGCCTCGCCCGGAAGCTCGGGGTGACGACCGACGCGGCGGCGCTGGGCATCGTCAACGTCGCCTGCGCGCGCATGGTCAAGGCGATCCGGGCGATCTCGGTCGAGCGTGGCCACAGCCCGCGGGATTTCGTCCTGTTCGTCTACGGTGGCGCCGGCCCGCTGCATGCCACCGATGTGGCGCGCGACCTCGGCATCGGCCGGATCGTGGTGCCGCCGAACCCGGGGATCCTGTGCGCCGAGGGGGCGATGAACGCGCCCCTGAGCGTGGAGTTCGTGCGCACGATCCTTGCCCCGCTTGACGCCGGCAACGCCGGCGTGCTGCGCGAGGCGTCGGCGGTGCTCGGGCGGCAGGTGGAGGAGTGGTTCGCCCGGGAGGAGGTGCCCGCGGCGCAGCGGCGCACGGCATGGACGGTCGGGGCGCGCTACGTCGGCCAGAACTACGAGCTGACGCTGCCGCTGGAGCTGTCGCTGGACGATCGCGCGATGGCCGCCGACATGGCCGAGAAGTTCCATGCCGCTCACGAGACAAGCTACGGCTTCGCCGCCCGGTCGGAGCCGATCCAGATCGTGAACCTCGCGGTGAAGGCGCTGGGCATGCTGGAGATCGCCGACCTGCCGCAGTTCGAGCCCGCCGAGCCCGGCCTGCCGCGGGAACTGCGCGAGACGCTGTTCGCCGGCACGACCCGTGTCTCGACCCCGGTGTTCGACCGCGAGGCGCTGACCCCGGGCCATGTGATCGTCGGGCCGGCGATCATCGAGCAGATGGACACGACCGTCCTGGTGTTTCCCGGCGACAGCTGCGCGGTGGACCGCTGGGGCAACCTCGTCATCGACGTCAGGGAGACCGTGCGATGAGCATGACCGGAATCGACGCGGAACTGCTCCGCAACGCGATGTCGAGCATCGCCGACGAGATGTACATCGCGCTGATGAAGAGCTCGTACTCCACCAACATCAAGGAGCGGCGCGACCACTCGACGGCGCTGTTCGACGCGCGGGGCCGCGTCGTGGTGCAGGGCGAGAGCATGCCACTTCACCTCGCCTCGATGCTGGGCCTCGTCGAGGTGGTGCTGGAGAAGTTCGGCTGCGACGCGCTGAAGCCCGGTGACATGTTCCTGTCGAACGACCCCTATGTCGGGCGCGGCTCGCACCTGCCCGACGTGGCGATGGCCGCCCCGGTGTTCCGCGACGGCGAACTGGTGATGTTCGTGTGCAACATCGCGCACCATGCCGACATCGGCGGCATGGCCCCGGGCTCGATGGCGGGTGGGATGACCGAGATCTACCAGGAGGGCCTGCGCATCCCGCCGATCCGGCTGTTCGATGCCGGGAGGCTTCAACAGGGCGTGATGGACCTGATCCTGCTGAACGTGCGCGTTCCCGAGGAGCGGCTGGGCGACTACAACGCCCAGATCGCGGCCAACCAGCTTGGCGTGCGCCGTTGCGAGGCGCTGATCGACCGCTGGGGCAAGGAGCGGATTGCCGAGGGGTGCGACGAGATCGTCGCCGCCGTCGCCCGCCGGTTCCGGGCGGCAATCGCCGAGCTGAAGGACGGCGCCTACGAGTTCGAGGACATCGTCGACGACGACGGGCTGTCGCGCCGCAACATCCGCATCCGGCTGCGGATCACCGTCAGGGGCGAGGAGATCGAGTTCGACTTCGACGGTACCGACCCGCAGGTTGAGGGCAACAACAACGTCACCATGGCGGGGCTGCAGGCGGCGTGCCTGTATTCGCTGAAGGTGCTTCTGGACCCCGAGTGCCCGCAGAACCACGGGCTGCTCGACCCGGTGACGATCAGGGCGCCGGCCGGCAGTGTCGTCAACGCCTCGTTCCCGGCGGCCTCGGCGGCGCGCGCCCAGACCGGGCAGCGCATTGTCGACGTCATCTTCGGCGCCCTGGCGCCGGCCTGCCCTGACCGGATCATCGCCGCCGGAAACGGCGCCAACACCTCGGCCGCCTTCTTCGGCAAGGCCCCCGACGGCCGCTACTATGTCTACCTCGAGACGCTCGGCGGCGGCGCCGGGGGGCGGGCCTACAAGGACGGCACCGACGGCGTGCAGGTGCACATGACCAACACCTCCAACCTGCCGATCGAGGCGCTGGAGACCGAATATCCGCTGATGGTCGAGCGCTACGAGCTGGTGCCCGACACCGGCGGGGCGGGGCGGTTCCGCGGCGGGCTGTCGATCCGCCGCGACTACCGGGCGCTTGGCCATGCGACGACCTTCTCGGGGCAGGGCGAGCGCTTCGTCAACCCGCCCTGGGGGCTGTTCGGCGGCCAGCCCGGGGGAACGGGGCGGTTCGCGGTGATCGGCGATGACGGCACCGAGACCCGGCTTGCCAACAAGCCCTCGGCCCTGCGGGTGGGGCCGGATGCGGTGATCAGCGTCGTGACGCCGGGGGCGGGGGGCTACGGCCCGCCGTCGGACCGCGACCCCCTGGCAGTGGCCGACGATGCCCGCAGCGGCAAGTTCAGCGAGGGGTATCTGGTGCAGCACTACGGAAGCGACTATTCATCATCGTGATGAGGACTGCTGGAGCACCACTCAAGGCGGCGCCCGCCGCGGGCATGGCCCCGATGGCCGACCTGCGCGAGCGCAGTTCGCTGGCGGACCGGGCCACCGAGATGGTGCGCGACCGCATCCTCGATCTCACCCTCCCGCCGGGGATGCGGCTTGACGAGAAGTCCCTGATCGAGACGTTCGCGGTCGGACGGACGCCGATCAGGGAGGCGCTGAACCGGCTGATGTCGGAAGGGCTGATCGAGGCGCGCGGCACGCGCGGCTTCGTGGTCGCGCCGATGAACCTCGAGAACGCGATGCAGCTGCTGGACGCCTATGCGCTGTCGGAGCGGATGGTGGCGGCGCGGGTGCGCTTCGACCATCCCGACCTGCTGGCCACGCTGCGCGCCGTGGATGCGGGCTACGAGCGCTTCACCGCCGCAGGCGACATCCTGAACGTTACGGCGCAGAACGCCGAGTTCCATGCGGTGCTGGCGGCGGCCACGGGGAACGTGCACATCGAGCAGTTCTCGCAGCACCTGCACAGCCTTGCGCGCCGGCTGTCCTACTACGTCTACCGGGCCGAGAAATCGCAGAGCGACGGCCATGCGCGGCTGTTCGACCGCACCACCGAGGACCACCGCCGGATCATCGAGGCGATCCGCGACGAGGACCGCGACCGCCTGGTGGAGGTGATGACGCGCCATGCCGGGCTGTTCAGGGAACGGCTGAGCCGGCTGATGGAAGGGGCGATGCGCCGCGAGGTCACCTTCGAGACGGTCTGACGCCGCGCCGCGGCAGGAGGCTCGGGGCGGGGGTAGAAGGGGGCCGGCCGGGGCCGGCCCCCGGCGCCTCAGAGAAGGCTGCGGACGGGCTCGGCAGGCGAGGGATCATAGCCGATCAGGTCGTCGAACAGGCGCGCGACGGTGCCGTCGGCGACCATCGCCGCCCGCGTGGTGTTGATCGCGGTGACGAGGTTCGGCTTGCCCTTCTTCACCGCCCAGCCCATCTGGTAGGGCGAGTGCAGGCCGCCGACCAGCTTCAGCGGCAGGTTGGCGAGCGCGATCGCGTAGGCGCCGGCGATGGAATCGGTGACCATCCCGTCGACCTGGCCGTTCACGGTGTCCATCATCGCGTCGATGTCGGCCCGGTAGTGCACGGCCTCGGCCCCCCAGCCCTCGACCAGCGGCACGAAGATCGAGGCGGTGATCACCCCGATGCGCTTGCCGGACGTGCCCTCGGCGCCGGCGATGTCCGAGGCCGCCGGAACGATCAGCTGGGCGCCCGATTCCAGCCAGCCGTCGCAGAACGTGACCTGCTGCTGGCGCTCGGCGGTGATGCCCATGGCGTTGCCGACGATGTCGTACTGGTCGGCCTGCAGGCCGATCAGCATCGATTCCCACTTGATCACGACCGGCTCGTAGGCAAGGCCGAGGCGGTCGGCGATCTCGCCCATGATCCGCATCTCGAGCCCGTCGAGCTTGCCGTCGGGGGCGCGGAAGCTGAAGGGCGGGAAGGTGCCCTCCGTGGCCGACTTCAGCACGCCGGGCTGAAGCAGTTCGAGGTCGCCGGCCGCAAAGGCAGGCGCGCGCAGCAGCGCCGGGGCGGCCAGCGCGCCGGCGGAAGCACTCAGGAAGGTACGCCTCTTCATTGCAGTCTCCCCTGCTGGTGGATCGTTCTCAGTGAATCTGGAAGCGACGCTCGAACCAGGTGGCGAACCGGCTGAGGAGCGTCGTCATGACGAGATAGAGCAGCGCCGCCATGATGTAGAAATCGAACGGCCTGAACGTCGCGGCGATCGCCATCTGGGTGTAGAGGGTAAGCTCCATCACCGTGATCGCCGACAGGAGCGAGGTGTTCTTCAGCGTGTTGATGGCCTCGTTCGTGAGCGGTGGCACGATGATGCGCACCACCTGGGGCAGGATGATCCGGCGCATCAGCAGCGCCGGTGCCATGCCGATCGCGCGGGCCGATTCCCACTGGCCCTTCGGGATCGCCATCAGCCCCGCGCGCACCACCTCGGCGACATAGGCCCCCGAGCAGAGCCCGAGCGCCACCACGCCGGCGACGAAGGGCGACATGCGGATGCCGATCTGCGGCAGGCCGAAGTAGATGATGAATATCTGGATCAGCGACGGGGTGCCGCGGATGAACCAGACGTAGAACCCGGCCGGCGCGGCGAGAAGGGCGTTGCCGCTGGTCTTCATCAGGGCGGTGGCCAGGCCGAGCACCCAGCTGAGCAGGATCGCGAGCAGCGTGATCTGGAAGGCGAGCACGCCGGCCCGCAGCATGCCCGGCAGGTAGTCGGTGACGGATCGGACGAGGTCCACGCGCGGCGATCCTCCGTGTTCAGGTGTGGTGGAGGACCCGGTCGAGGAAGCGCCGTGTCTCGGGGTTCCGGGGGGCCGCCATCATCTGCTCGGCAGGGCCGATCTCGGCGATGCGGCCCTCGTGGACGAAGGCGATGCGGTCGCTGACGTGGCGGGCGAAGCCCATCTCATGGGTGACGACCAGCATCGTCATGCCCTCGTCGGCAAGCTGCTTCATGAGGTCCAGGACCTCGCCCACCATCTCGGGGTCGAGTGCCGAGGTGACCTCGTCGAACAGCATCAGTGCCGGGCGCATGGCCAGCGCGCGGGCAATGGCGACGCGCTGCTGCTGGCCACCCGAGAGCGTGCCGGGCCAGGCGTCGATCTTCTCGGAGAGGCCGACCTTAGCGAGGATGGCCTCGGCGCGGGCGTCGGCCTCGGTCCTGTCGAGGCCGAGGACCTGGACCGGCCCCTCGGTGACGTTGCCGCGCACCGTCATGTGCGGCCAGAGGTTGAAGCTCTGGAACACCATTCCGATGCGCTGCCGCAGCACGGCGTAGCTGGCCTGCCGCATGCGCCCGCGCGTCACCTCGGCATAGTCGATCGTCCGGTCGAGGAAGCGCAGGCGCCCGGACTGCGGCACCTCGAGGAGGTTGATGCAGCGGAGCAGCGTGCTCTTGCCCGACCCGCTGGCCCCGATGACCGAGACGACCTCGCCCTTCTCGACGGCCAGCGACACGTTGCGCAGAACCGTGCGGTCACCGAAAGCCTTGCTGACGTCGGTCAGTTCCAAGAACGCCATCACCGGGTCCGCAATCTGTCCTTGACGTTCCGAGGTTAAATATATCTCCTGCATATTGTCAAACCCTCATTGCCAGGGAGGCTTGCCATGACCGGTCCGTCCACCTTCTCACCCGTGGCCCCGTCGCTTTTGCCGTTCGCGCGGGAGGAATACCGGCAGCGCTGGGCGCGGGCGGAGGCGGCGATGCGCCGGCGGGGGCTGACGGCGGCGGTGGTGTGGGGAAGGACGGCATCGACCTTCGACCGCGCGGGCGACGTGCTCTACCTGACCAGCTATTTCTCGTCCAAGGCCGGGCAGGGGTTCGACGCGGCGCCGTTCTCTGCCCGCGCCTTCTGTGCCGTCATCCTGCGCGCGGGAGAGACGCCGGTGCTGGTCGCCGACGATCCCGACGTGCATGCCGGGGTGGTGGCGACCGACCGCTTCGTGGCCGCTGCCGACCCCGTGGCGCGCACCGTGGACATGCTGGCCGAGCTCGGGCTGTCGGGCGAGGTCGGCTTTGTCGGCACCGACTTCTTCCCGATGAAATACTGGGAGCAGTTGCGTGCCGCGACCCCGGGCATCGTCTGGCGGTTCGAGGACGACCTGATCCGCCGCATCCGCATGGTCAAGTCGCCGGCCGAATGCGCGGTGATCCGCGAGGCGGGGGAGATCGCCAGCCGGGCCATGACGGCGATGATGGAGGCGCTTATCGGCGGCCGGACCGAGCGGGCGGCGGCGGCGCTGGCGGCCCATGAGGTGGTGGCCGGCGGCGGGGTGATGGACAAGATCCAGATCAGCCATGGCGACACCATCGGCTACACCTGCGGCGACCCGCTGGCGGGGTGCCGCGATGTCGCGCCGGGGCCGGGGGCCATGGTGCGGGCCTTCCTGATCGGCCCGTTCCGCCACGGCTATTACCTCGACCCCGGACGCAGCGCGGTGTCCGGCCGGCGCCCCGACGCGGCGCAGGCGGCGCTGCTCGAGGCGACCGCGGGTGTCGTCACGGCGATCGCGGCGGCAATCCGGCCAGGCATGGGCTTCGGCGAGGCGGCGGCGATCGGCGACCGGATGGTCGCGGCCTTCGGACCCGACGCTGACCCGGCGGCCGAGAAGTTCCCCTTCTTCGGGCATCCCCACGGCCTTTACTTCGAGGGGCCGCCGTACATCAGCACGGTGCTGGAGCACGATGCGGTGTTCGAGGAGGGCATGCTGATCGGGGTCGAGGCCTTCCTTGCCCGCAACGGGGTCGGCAACGCTGGCTTCGAGGAAAACTACCTGGTGACCCGCGACGGCCTGGAACTGCTGACGACGACGCCGATGCTCTGGCACTGACCTGCCGGCCCGCCCCCCGCGGAGGGGGCGGGCCGCCGCCGGGCCCGTCAGGCAGCGAGGATTGCCCGCATCGCGGCAAGGAAGCAGGCGATCTCGGCCCGGGTGTTGTAGTGGCAGACCGAGACGCGGACACAGTCGGCAAGGCCCAGCGGCCCGAGGATGGCGCCCGAGTAGTGGTCGGCCTTGCGGACGTGCACGCGGATGCCCCGGGCGCCGAGCGCGGCGACGATGTCCGCCGACGGCCGCCCGGCCACCCAGAACGACACCAGCCCCTCGCGCCGGGGGTTGTCGGCCCCGCCGAGGATGCCGACCCCGGGCAGTTCCGCAAGCCCGTGGAGATTGCCGGTGCCCCGCAGCATTGCCTCGGTCAGCGCATGTTCCTGTGCCGCGACCGCCCGCCCCGCCGCCGCCAGCCGCGCCGCGCGGTCGGTCGTCTCGACGAGGGTTCCGCCCAGCCAGTCGTGGTAGTCGACGACGTCGGAGAAGGTGGCATAGGCCCCGGTGTCGCGGGTCCCGAGCTCCCAGTTGCCCTCGGCGCCGCCGAGCAGCGCATCATGGGGCAGCGCGCGCAGCCGCTCGGACACCCACGCGATGCCGTAGCCGTGGCGCGCGAACACCTTGTAGGGCGAGATCACGTAGCCGTCGATGTCGTAGCCGTCGATGCCGATCCCGCCGTGCGCCGCATGCTGGATGCCGTCGACGACGATGATGCAGTCCGGCGCGGTCGCGCGGATGCGCGCGGCGATGGCCGCGACGTCGACGCCCATGCCGGTCACGGGCGAGGTGTGCACGATCGTGGCCACCCGCGTGTCGGCGGTCAGGCCGGCGGCATAGGCCGCCGCATCGACTGTACCGAGCGCGCTGTCGTGCGGCACGAGCACGTGCTTCTTGCCGGCCACTCCGGCCCAGCGCGCGGCGGCGCTGCGCGAGGCGGGGTGTTCGAGCGTACTGCCGAGAATCCTGCCCCCCGGAGCGGTTCCGAGTGCCGCCACCGAGATCAGGCGGAACAGCAGTTCGGTGCCGCTTTCGCCGAGGAGGAACTCGCCCCGGGCCGCACCGAAGAAGCAGCGCATGTCCTGCCTGGCGCGGGCGATGACCTCCATCAGCGCCTGCGAGGCCGGGTTGTCGCGCCCCTGGTTGTCGGGGATGGCGGCGAAGCGGGCCGAGGTCTCGACCACTGACTTCAGGGTCAGCGCCCCGCCGGCGTTCTCGAGGAAGATCCGCTCCCCCTGCCAGGGGCAGCGGTCGACATGGGCGAAGCGGTCGCGCACCGCCTCGATCAGCCCCGGCGTGTCCTCGATCATGTTCCTTCCCTCCGATCGGGCGCACGACCGGGTGCGGTGCCCGCGCACCGCCCGAACGCACCCGCCTGCCTTGTCCGGTGAACGGCCGGCCGGGTCAGCCCCGGCCGATCAGCCCGATCAGCTCGTCGGTCATCCACAGGTCGGCGACGAACTGCATGACGTTGATCAGCGCCGCGTTGTGCTCGACGTCCGAGCGCGTGGCGGTGGCATCACCGACGAAGATGACCTTGTAGTTCAGCGCGGCGGCGTCGCGCGCCGATGCCTCGCAGCAGGCGTTGGTGAGCGTGCCGGTGATGATCAGCGTGTCGATGCCGCGCGCGCGCAGGCGCGCGTCGAGGTCGGATGATCCCTGGATGAAGGCGCTGGGCCGGTTCTTGACGACGCGGAGGTCGCCGGGCTCGGCGCGGATGCCCTTCCACAGCTCGTGTCCGGGCGTGCCCGGGGCAGTCTTGGGGATGACGTCCTCGCGGAAGCCCGGCCGGGTGAACATGTCGTAGAACTCGGGCCAGTCGCCCCAGGCATGCTGGGTGAAGGCGACCGTGCCGCCGGCGTCGCGCAGCGCCGCGGCGATGCGGTTGATGTTGTCGACGATCGTTCGCGCCGCCGGGATCTCGAGCATCGAGAAGCCCGGCTCCAGCCAGGCATGCTGCATGTCGATCACGAGAAGGGCGGTGCGGCGCGGGTCGATGCGCTCGAGCGCGTGGACGCGGCCGCGCCTGCGCTGGTTCGCCTCGAGGATGAAGTCGGGGATGGAGACCGTGTGCATTGGGACGTCCCTCTTGCGGTGTTCCGAGTTGCGGCCGGAGGCCTGGCCGGGGTGTCAGCTGCCGATCACGAACGGCGCGCCGTCGGGGATGGCGAGCGCGACGGGGTCGCCCGGCACGCGGCGCCCCTCGCCCGGGTCGGGGGTGACGACCGAGAGCTCGGTCCCGCCCTCGACCACGACGCGGTAGTGCAGGCTGGCGCCGAGATACTGCATGCCGGCCACGCGCCCGCGGATGGCCGCCCCGGCGTCGGCGGGCCCGATGCCGATCCGCTCGGGGCGGATCATCAGCTCGATGTCGCCGCCGGCGGACAGACGCCCCGACACCGCCAGCAGAAGGCCGCCGGCCCGCACCAGCGCGCGATCGCCCGACGCCTCGACGACCCGCGCCGGAAGGATGTTGGAGTGGCCCATGAACTCGGCCACGAAGCGGTTGGCCGGGCGGCGGTAGATGCCGTCGGGGGTGCCGAGCTGGCGGATGCGCCCTTCGGACAGCACCGCGATGCGGTCGGACATCGACAGCGCCTCTTCCTGGTCGTGGGTGACGAAGATCAGCGAGATGCCCAGCTGGCGCTGGAGGTCGCGCAGCTCGATCCGCATCCGGTCGCGCAACTGCTTGTCCAGCGCTCCAAAGGGCTCGTCCAGCAGCAACACGTCGGGCTGGATGACGAGGGCGCGGGCCAGCGCCACGCGCTGCTGCTGGCCGCCCGATATCTGGCCGGGGTAGCGGTCGGCCAGGCCGGTGAGCTGGACGACGGCGAGCGCCTCGCCGGCGCGGCGCCGGCGCTCGGCCTTTGCCACCCCCCGCATCCGGAGGCCGAAGGCGACATTGTCGGCCAGCGTCATGTGCGGGAACAGCGCGTAGTTCTGGAACACCATCCCGACGTTGCGCCGATGCGGCGGCAGCCGCGTGCTGTCCCGCCCGCCGATCCGGATGCGCCCGGCGCTGGGCAGCACGAACCCCGCGATCATTTGCAGGGTCGTGCTCTTGCCGCAGCCGGAGGGGCCGAGGAGGGTCAGGAACTCGCCCTTGCCGACCTGAAGGTCGATGCCGTCGACGGCGGTGACGCCGCCGTAGCGCTTGACCACGCCGTCGAGGGCGACCGCGGTCATTGCACGATCCTCCCGCCGGCCATGACCTGGCCGCGCAGGATCAGCGCGACGGTCAGCGCCGCGCTGGCGGCGATGGTCAGTGCCGAGACCGCAGCGATCGACGGGCTGACCTGGTAGCGGAGCGAATCGAATATCTCGAGCGGGAGGGTGCGTGTCTGCACGGCGAGGAAGTAGGTGATGATGAACTCGTCGAAGGACATGATGAAGGCGAAGATCCCCCCGCCCACGAGGCCCGGCCGAATGATCGGCAGGGTGATGTGCCAGAGCGCCCGGAAGCGGTTCGCCCCGAGGCTCTGCGCCGCCTTCTCGAGCCCGACGTCGAAGGACTGCAGGCTTGCGCCGACCGAGATGACGACGAAGGGAATCGTGATGGTCAGGTGGGCCGGGACGATCGACCACAGGCTGTCGTCGATCTCGAGGTCGAGCGCGATCCGGAACAGCCCAAGGCCGAGGACGATGTGCGGCAGGATCATCGGCGAGATCAGGATGCCGTAGATCACGTTGCGGCCCCGCATCGGCCCGCGGTCGAGGCCGAGCGCGGCCAGCGTTCCGACGACAAGCGACAGCGGCGTGACGATCGCGGCGATGGTCAGGCTGGACTGCGCCGCCTGCCGCCACTCCGGGTCGGCGAGGACGGTGCGGTACCAGCGGAGCCCGAAGCTCGGCGGCGGGAAGCTGAGGTAGGATTCGGCCGTGAACGACTGCACGCAGAGGATGGCCAGCGGCAGCACGAGGAACGCCGTCGCCAGGCTGCCGAACAGGGCCAGGGCCAGGAACCCGGGTGTGGCGAACCCCCGCTCAGGCATCGCGGGGCACCGCGAACAGGCGGCCGAGCACGGCCGAGACTGCCACCACCGCGACGATCGAGGCGAGCAGCAGGACCGACATCGCCGAGGCATAGGGCCAGTTGTACTGGTTGCGTGCCGCGTCGGTGATCATCATGGGCAGCGTCACCACGAAGTTTCCGCCGAGGATGACGGGCGTCAGGTAGAGGCCCATCGACAGGATGAAGAGCAGCGTGAAGGCGGCGATCAGCCCGGGCGCGGCAAGCGGCAGCGTCACGTGCACGAACACCCGCCAGGGCGCGGCGCCGAGGCTGGCCGCGGCGCGTTCGCGCGCCGGGTCGATCGCCCGGAGGGCGGCGTAGATCGGCAGGACGGCGAAGGGCAGGTAGACGTGCACCACCGCGATCACCACGCCGAGGCGGTTGTACATCAGCGGCAGCGGGGCGCTGATGAGGCCGGCGTCGATGAGCCAGCTGTTGATCATCCCCGACCGCCCGAGGATCAGCATCCACGCCACGTTGCGCACGATGATGCTGGTCAGCAGCGGCGAGACGAGGACGAACATCGCAACCAACCGCAGGCCCGGCCCGGCCCGGCGCATGAGCATCGCGACCGGCAGGGCGCAGGCCAGCCCGACGGCGGTGATCAGGAGCGACAGGCTGACCGTGTTGCGGAAGACCGCGAGCGTGACCCCGTCGGTCGCGATCTTGACGTAGTTGTCGAGGAAGAAGCCCGGCGTCGTCACCCCGCCCTGGAACCGGGCGAAGCTGGCGCCGAGCAGCATGGCCAGCGGAATGCCGAAGGTCACCGCATAGAGCACGCCGGCGGGCAGAACCAGCCCCCAGGCACGCAGCCGGCCGATCCGCGCCCAGGCGCGGACCGGAGGGGCTGCATCGGGGGCCTCGGCCCGCGGGTGCCGGTCCGGGCTCACGAGTGCCTCAGCCTGCCTTCCACGCCGTCCACATGTCGTTCCATTGCGGCGTCTCGTCGAGGATGCGGGCGAAATCCTCCTCCACCGCCTTGGCCACGACCGCGGCATCGGTCACGATGACGGCGGCCTCTTCCTCGGGGGTGTAGGTGACGAGCTTGTTGGGCGTGCCGTAGCCGAACTCGACGAGGCGCTTCTGCGGCTCCACCCCGAGCACGAAGTCGAGCCACTTCATCGCCATCTCGGGGTTCCGCGACCCCTTGGGGATGGCATAGGTGGAGTGGCGCACGAAGAAGCCCTCGTCGGGAACCGCGAAGGCGATCGGCAGTCCCTCGCCCTTCAGCCGGGTGACGCGGCCGTTCCAGAACGGGGTCATCACGATCTCGTCGTTGCGGAACAGTTGTTCGGCATCCGCGCCGCTGCTCCACAGCGTCACGAGGTTCGGGCGCAGCGCGGTCAGATGGGCAAAGGTCTCCTCGTCCACCGGATAGGGCTGGCCTTTGAAGGCAATGTTGACCATCTGCAGCGCCTGGTCCTTCAGCGCCTCGTTGATCGCGACGCGCCCGGCCCATTGCGGATCCCACAGCGCCTTCCAGGAGGTGGGCGCCGGGGTGACCTTCTCGGTGTTGTAGGCCAGCCCGTAGCACCACAGCACCATCCCCGGACCCCAGTCGGTGATGTACTGCTCGTGGAGGTTGGCGTATTCGGGCACCGCGTCGCGCGGCACCGGCATCAGCATGTCGTTGCGCAGGGCGAAGACAAGCTGGTTGCCGTGCAGCGGGATGACATCGGCCTCGGGCCGGCCGGCCGCGATCTGGGCCTGCAGCTTCTCCATCGGCGCGTTGCCGCCCTGCAGCGGAATGTATTCGGCGCGCAGGTCGTGCATCTCGACGAAGGGCCGGTACCAGTGCTCCATGTACAGATCGCCGAGCGTGCCGTCCTGGGTGTAGAAGCGGATCACCTTCGGGTCGCCCTGCGCGTGGGCGCGGGTGGCGATGTAGGGCGCCGCCACCGCAAAGGCCGCGGTGGCCGCTGCGCCGGACAGCAAGTGCCGGCGCGTAGGTCTGGACGCATTCGTCATGGCTTCCCCCCTCGTGGGCTGTGACGGCCGGACAGTCGCCACCGGGGCCATCATAATATATCTCTGATATTCTTCAACCGCCAATGTCGGCCGGCGGCACGCGGCCGTCATCGGCCGTGCGGGCAGGACTTTCCGCTGTCGCCGACGGGCACCCGGGGCGCGTATGGCCGCGCCGCGACGGGGCCGGAAGGAGGCCGGGCCGGCGGCATCCCTGTCGCGGTACCGGGGGGGATTCGCGCCTTGGCCATCGCGACCCCGCGGAGCCCGGCGGCGCCGTTCAGCCCCCGGCGGCGAGTTCGGGAAGGGCGGCGATCGCGTCGATGAGGTGCTGGCAGATGCGCGGCAGTGGCCGGTCGGCCCGGGCGATGGCCGAGAATGCGAAGGGAATCCCGGGCAGGAACGGACGGGCCAGCATCCGTTCGTCCAGATGTGCCCTGACGGTGAAGGGATCGAGGATGGCGACCCCCATCCGCTCCTTCACGAAGGTGCAGGCGATGGCGGCGTTCTGGGTCTTCAGCACGATCTTGCGGGCGGCGCCGTGGTGGTCGAAGATCTCGGCGACCCTGCGGCCGGAGGGCACGTCGGGCAGCAGGCCGACCATCGGCTCGCCGTCGAGGTCGGCGACGGTGACGTGGTCGCGGGCGGCGAGGCGGTGGCCGGCGGGCAGGGCGCAGAGCGCGTCGGCCTCGACCAGCTGGGTCTGGCGGAGGTAGGGGTTGGCCACCGGATAGGCGACGAATCCGATCTCGCACTGGTTCGACAGGACGCTGCGCAGCACGTCGTCGAAGGTGCCGACGTGCAGCGCGATGTCGATCTCGGGGTAGCGCCGTCGCAGCGCCGGCAGCGTGCGCGCCAGCCCGCCCAGGGCGAAGCTGGAAATGGAGGCGATGCGCAGCCGGTCGAAGCGGAAATCGGCGATGCCGCGGGCCACCTCGGCGATGCGGTCGAGGCCCGAGAAGGCCCGTTCGACCTCGAGAAACAGCGCCTCGCCCTCGGGCGTCGGCACCAGCCGCCCGCCGCTGCGCTGGAAGAGGGAGAACCCCACGTCGCGCTCGAGTTCCCCGAGGTAACGGCTGGCCGTGGGCTGGGATGTCCGCAGCAGTTCGGCCGCGCGGGTGACCGAGCGGCTCCGCATCAGCGCCTGGAAGACCTCGACATGACGGATGCGCATCGGCCGTTACCCGCAGGGACCATATCCGGAATGGATCGACCTGCCAAGAAACAATATTTCTGCAAATGGTGCCAGCGGCCTAGGGTTGGGGGGCCGCAGATCCAGCGTGAGGGAGCCGTGACCACTTCCCTGACCCGTCATGCGACTGTCGAGACCGGCCTAGCCTGCAGGATGCGCGACGGTGTCGTGCTTGCTGCCGACGTCTACCGCCCAGGCGGCGACGGCCCCTGGCCGGTGCTCCTGTGCCGGACCCCCTACGACCGCACCCATCCGCGCTATACCGGCGTCGCCCGCCGGCTGGCCGCGGCGGGGTATCTGGCAGTGGTGCAGGATGTCCGCGGCCGCCACGCCTCGGGCGGGGACTGGACCTGGCACATGGACCCCGCGGCGGCGCCGATCGAGGCCGCCGACGGATTCGAGAGCTGCGAATGGGCGGCGCGGCTGCCGGGGGCCGACGGGCAGGTCGGCACCTGGGGCAACTCGTACCCCTCGTGGTTCATCTGGCAGATGGCGGCAGCGCGGCCGCCGTCGCTGAAGGCGATCGCGACCTCGGGCTTCGCCCCGCATGTGCTGGGCTGCACCTTCGGAATCTTCGAGACCGGCATCCGCCTGCGCTGGCAGCACATGATGGCCGTCTCCTCGCGCCGGCGGGCGGGCGATGCCGACTGGCCCGCCACCGAGGAGGAGGCGCTGCACAACTGGGACGCGCTGCTGCGCGGCAGGCACATCTGGCAATTGCCTCTGGATGGCGTGCCCGATGCGCTGTTCGGCCCCGATGCGGCCAAGCAGCGGCAGTACTGGCGCGACATCCACCGCGAGCTCTGGGCGCTGGACCGGCTGCACCCGGAGGTCGCAGTGCCGACCCTGACGCTGACCGGCTGGTGGGACCGGCTGAGCAGCCTGGCGGCGCATTTCACCGGCATGCGCGCGAACGGGCCGGCGGCGACGCGGGGCGCGCACCGGCTGGTGATCGGCCCCTGGCTGCACAGCGTCGAGAGCCGCGAGGACTGGTCGGGCCCGCGCGACTACGGACCGGCGGCGCGGCTCGACCTCGTGGCCGAGTTCCGGCGCTTCTACGACTTCCACCTCAAGGGCATCGACACCGGCATCGCGGCCGAGAAGCCGGTGCGGCTCTACCTCGCCAATGACCGCGGCTGGAGCTTCTGGGAGGACTGGCCGCCGCCGGCAAGCCGGCCGGTGCCAATGTATCTGTCCAGCCGGGTCGGCGCCAACACCCCGGCCGGCGACGGCAGGCTTGCCTTCGCGCCGGCGGCCGGGGCCGGGCAGGACGGATATGTCTACGACCCCGCCGACCCGGTGCCGAGCCTGGTGGGCGCCGACGGCCAGGCCGAGGCCTGCGACCAGCGCCCGTTGCACGCGCGCCGCGACATCCTTGTCTACCAGACCCCGCCGCTTGAGGCGCCCCTGACACTGGCCGGCACGCCGCGCTGCGTGCTCTGGATCGCCTCGGACGCGCCCGAGACCGACTTCTTCGCGCGTCTGATCGAGGTCGGGGCCGACGGGCGGGCTTTCAACATCAGCCACGGCGTGCTGCGGACGCGCTATCTGGAGGGCTTCGACCGGGTCGCGCGGCTCGTGCCCGACGCACCGACCGAGATTGCCGTGCCGATGCTGCCGGTCGGCATCCGCCTGCAGCCCGGCAGCCGGCTGCGGCTGGACATCACGAGTTCGGACTTCCCGACCTTCGATCGCAACCACAACACCGGCGCGCCCTTCCACAGCAACGCCGAACTGCGGATCGCGCGGCAGAGGCTGTTCCACGGCGCCGTGCGGCCCTCGCGGGTGATCCTGCCGGTGGTGGCGGATGGCTGAGGGCGGGCCGCTCCTGTCGGTGCGCGACCTGTCGGTCAGCTTCGGCAGCGGGGCCGCCGAGGTGCGAGCCGTGGAGGGCGTGTCCTTCGAGATCGGCCCCGGCGAGACACTCGGGCTGGTGGGGGAATCGGGCTCGGGAAAGTCGGTGACGGCGCTGTCGGTGCCCCAGCTGCTGCCCTATCCCCATGCCCGCCATCCGTCGGGAAGCATCCGCTTCGAGGGTGCCGAACTTGTGGGCGCGCCCGAGCACCGGCTGCAGCGGATCCGCGGCAACCGCATCGGCATGATCTTCCAGGAGCCGATGTCGAGCCTGAACCCGGTGATGACGGTGGGCGAGCAGATCGAGGAGGTGCTGCAGGCCCATCAGGGCCTGGACCGCCCGGCGGCACGCGAGCGGGCCCTGGTGCTGCTGCGGCGGGTGCGGCTGCCCGAACCCGAGCGCCGGCTGCGCAGCTATCCCTTCGAGCTGTCGGGCGGGCAGGCGCAGCGGGCGATGATCGCCGTGGCGCTGGCCAACGACCCCCGCCTGCTGATCGCCGACGAGCCGACGACGGCGCTGGACGTCACCGTGCAGGCCCAGATTCTCGGTTTGCTGCGCGAGTTGCGCGAGGACCTCGGGCTCGCGCTGATGCTGATCACCCACGACCTCGCGATCGTTCGCAAGATGGCCGACCGGGTCTGCGTGATGCAGGGCGGGCGGATCGTCGAGACCGGATCGACGGCGGCCCTGTTCGCCGACCCGCGCCATCCCTACACGCGGATGCTGCTGGCCGCCGAGCCGCGCGGGGCGCCGGTGCCGGTGCCGGCCGAGGCGCCGGTGGTGCTGCAGGCCGAGGGCCTGGGGATGCGGTTCCCGATCCGCAGCGGGCTGCTACGCAGGGTCACCGGGCATGTGCAGGCGGTTCGCGGCGTGTCGCTGTCGGTGCGGGAAGGGCAGACTGTCGGGGTCGTGGGCGAGAGCGGATCGGGCAAGACGACGCTCGGCCGGCTGCTGCTGCGGCTGGTCGACGGCGAGGGCCGGATCCGGTTCGACGGGGCCGACATCACCGGCCGGCCGCGCCGTGCCCTGCGGCCGATGCGGAGGGCCTTCCAGATCGTCTTCCAGGATCCGGTCAGCGCCCTCAGCCCGCGCATGCGGGTCGAGGAAATCGTCGGCGAGGGGCTTCGCATCCACGGCATCGGCGCGCCCGGCCCCGACCGCACCGCGCGCATCGAGGCAGCGCTGGCCGAGGTCGGGATCGACCCGGCGACGCGCCGCCGTTTTCCCCACGAGTTCTCGGGCGGCCAGCGCCAGCGCATCGCCATCGCCCGGGTGCTGGTCCTCAAGCCGCGGCTGATCGTGCTGGACGAGCCGACCTCGGCGCTCGACCGCTCGGTGCAGGCCCAGATCGTGGAGCTGCTGCGCGACCTGCAGGCCCGCCACGGCATCGCCTATGTCTTCATCAGCCACGACCTCGCGGTGGTGCGGGCGCTCGCCGACGCGGTGATCGTGATGAAGGACGGGACGGTGGTGGAATCGGGGCCGGCGGCCGGGCTGTTCGCACGCCCGCGACACCCCTACACCCGCAGCCTGTTCCGCGCCGCCTTCGAGCTCGAGCCCGAACCTGCCGACGATCCGCCCCAGGGTGGCGCCCTGCCGGGGGCGGCGCCGGGGCCGGAACTGGCGGCGCCCCCCCAACCTGCCCCGACCGGAACCGAAGGAGGATGACGACATGACCGACCGCATCCCTGCCCGCTTGCGTGCCACCGCAGCCGCCGGCTGCCGGATGGCGCGGACCTCGGCGCTCGCGGCGCTGATGGCCATGGCGACCGCCGTGCTTCCCGCACAAGCCCAGACGGTGACGCTGGCCCAGGGGGTGGACCCCGAATCGCTCGACCCTGCCTATGACACGCTGATCTCGAGCGTCGGCATCATGATGAACATCTACGACGCGCTGGTCTGGCGCGACGCGGAGGGCAACGTCGTTCCCGCACTTGCCGAGAGCTGGGAGTTCCCGCAGCCAGACCAGATGCTGATCCGCCTGCGGCAGGGGGTGACGTTCCACAACGGCGACCCCTTCACGGCCGACGACGTCGTGTTCTCGTTCGAGTGGCACTTCAACCCCGACAGCCGCAGCCTGCTGGTCTCGGCCCTGCGCGACTTTGTCGCCAGCGTCGAGAAGATCGACGACCATACGGTGATCATCCACATGCCCGGCCCGCGGGCGACCATCGTGCCGACGCTGGTGCGCGTGCCGATCCTGCCCGCGGCGGCCTTCGCGGCGATCGGGTCGGCCGAGTTCGGCACGCGGCCGATCGGCACCGGGCCGTTCCGCTTCGTCGAATGGCGGCGCAACGAGGCGATCGTGCTGGAGCGCAACGCCGACTACTGGCGCGGGCCGGCGGCGATCGAGCGCTATGTCATCCGGCCCGTTCCCGAGGAATTCTCGCGCTTCGCCTCGCTGGTCAACGGCGAGGTCGACATCATCGCCAACCTGACCGCCGAGCGGGCGGGCGAGGTGCAGGCCAACGCCGCGCTGCGGGTGGCGAGCGTGCCGTCGGTGCGCAACATGTTCGTCGGGCTCGACACCCGCCGTCCGCCGTTCGACGACCTGCGCGTGCGCCAGGCGATGAACCATGCCGTCGACAAGGAGGCGCTGATCGAGGTGATCCTGGGCGGCTTCGCGGTCGAGAACGCGAGCGTCTGCACCCAGACCCTGTTCGGGGCCGCGCCGGTGGAGCCCTTCGCCTACGATCCCGACCGGGCCCGCGCCCTGCTGGCCGAGGCGGGCTATCCCGACGGCTTCTCGGTCGCGATGCTGGGGCCGGTCGGCCGCTACGCCAAGGACAAGGAACTGCAGGAGGCGATCGCCGGGATGCTGGCCGACGTCGGCGTGCAGATCACCCATGTCCAGCCGGAGTGGGCCGAGTTCCTGCGGCTCTGGCGCGAGCAGCTGCACGAGATGCTGTTTGTCGGCACCGGCAACCAGGTGATGGACTGCGACCAGCACCTCGGCTACCGCATCCACGGGCCGCGCTACGGCCGGCAGTACCAGTCGGATGAGGTCGACGCGCTGATCGGGCAGCAGATGGCCGAGTACGACCTCGACCGGCGCAAGGCGATCCTGGCCGAAATCCAGCAGAAGGTGCGCGACGATGCGCCCTGGATCTTCCTGTTCGACAACATGGATGTCTACGGCATGTCGGCCCGGATCGACTGGACCCCGCGTCCGGACGAGATGGTCTGGGCCTACGAGATCGCAGTCACGGACTGACGAACCCGGCCGGGGGCGCGCCGCCCCCGGCCCGCACCCCCCGCCCCGGCCCGGCCCGCCATGCTCCGCATCCTCCTGTTCCGGCTCCTGCAGGTTCCTGTCGTCGTCCTGGTGGTGAGCTTCATCGTCTTCCTCTTCCTGACCGCCAGCGGCGATCCGGTGCGGCTGCTGCTGCCGATGGAGGCCAGCGATGCGGATGTGGAGGCGATGCGCCGGACGCTGGGCTTCGACCGGCCGTTCCTTGCCCGCTACGGCGAGTTCCTGCTCGGCGCCGTGCAGGGCGACTTCGGGACGTCGCTGCGGCTGCGCCGGCCGGCCATCGACGTCGTGCTCGACGCGCTGCCGGCGACGCTGGAACTGGCCGGGGCGGCGCTGCTGCTGGCCACCCTGATCTCGCTTCCGCTCGGGATCATGGCCGCGGTCCGCCGCAACGGCATCATCGACTGGGTGGCCACGACGGTGTCGGTGCTGGGGCAGTCGATGCCGATCTTCTGGCTCGGCATCCTGATGATCCTGCTGTTCTCGGTGACGCTCGGCTGGCTGCCGGCGAGCGGGCGCGGGCACTGGACGGCGCTGGTCATGCCGGCGGTCGCGCTCGGCTGGTACATGAACGCGCTGATGGCGCGGATGACAAGGACGGCGATGGTGGAGGTTCTGGGCCAGCCCTACATCCGCACCGCCCGCGCCAAGGGGCTGCCGCAGCGGCGCGTGGTGCTGGTGCATGCCTTCGGCAACGCCCGCATCCCGATCCTGACCGTCTGGGGCCTGCAGGCCGGGGCGATGCTGACCGGCACCGTGATCACCGAGACGGTGTTCACGTGGCCCGGTCTCGGGCGGGCCAGCATCTATGCCGTGCAGAGCCGGGACTATCCGGTGGTGCTGGCCTCGATTGCGCTGTTCACGCTGATCTTCCTGGTCATCAACCTGCTGGTCGACCTGCTCTACTTCGTGCTCGACCCGCGCGTGAGGAGGGCCTGAGATGCCGCGGTCTTTGCGCAACCCCAAGGCACTGGTGGGGATCGCGATCGTGCTCGCGGTGCTCATGGCGGCCGGGTTGGCCGACGTCATCTCTCCCCACGATCCGTTCCGCCAGTCGCTGCGGGCCCGCCACGTCGCGCCGGAATTCGACCTCGCGGGGCATTTCCTGGGGACCGACCATGTCGGCCGCGACGTGCTGAGCCGCATCATCCACGGTGCCCGCATCTCGGTGCTGGTGGGGCTTGCGGCGGTCGCGCTGTCGGCGGTGCTGGGGATGCTGATCGGGCTCGTCGCCGGCTACTACGGCGGCTTCGTCGGCGCCTTCCTGATGCGCACCGCCGACATCAAGCTGGCCATGCCGATGATCCTGTTCGCGATCGCGTGGATCGCCTTCTTCGGCGGCGGGCTGGTCAGCGTCGTCATCGTCATCGGGCTGTGGGGCTGGGTGCCCTATGCCCGCTATGCCCGTTCGCTGGTCGTCACCTTGCGCGAATCCCAGTTCGTCGAGGCCAGTGTCGCCATGGGCGCAAGCAGCGCGGCAATCATGTTCCGCCATGTCGCCCCGAACCTGATCGGCCCGCTCGCGGTGATCGCCACGCTCCAGATGGGCGAGGCGGTGCTGCTGGAATCGGCGCTCAGCTTCCTCGGCCTCGGGGTGCAGGCGCCGACGCCGACCTGGGGCAGCATGGTCGCCGACGGGCGCAGCTATGTCGATTCCGCCTGGTGGACCGTCACCTTTCCCGGGCTGGCCATCACCGCATTCGTGATGGGCGCGAGCTTCCTTGGCGACACGCTGCGCGACCTGCTGGACCCGCATACCCGCTAGCCTGACAACAACCCGGACACCGCGAATGAAGAAGCTGCACATCCTGATCACGATGGACGTCGAGCCGCCGCTGCCAGCCGGCACCCGGCCCGAAGGGGCGTCCGGCCCGCGCCACATCGCCGAGAGCACGCGCGCGATCGAGGGCTACGTCGCGCGGGCGGCGGCACACGGGTTCCCGGTGACGATGATGATCCACCCCGAGGTGACGCATCTGCAGGCCGACCTGCTGCGGCGGCTCGAGGCCGGGGCGGGGGCCTGCCTGGGACTGCACCTGCATCCCTGGAAGTTCTCCGACGGCCGGTGGCGCGCGCATTTCGGCGGGCTGGACGCGACCCAGCAGTGCGCGATCGTCTCAGAGGCGGTGGCCATGTGGCAGGCAGGCATGGGCCGCCGGCCGTCCTATTTCCGGCCGGGCACCTTCTCGGCCAACGACTTCACCTTCGGCGTGCTCGACACGCTGGGTTTCCGCGGCGGATCGGTGTCGATTCCCGGGCGCGTCTTTCCCGACCTGAACGCCGTCTGGGCGGGCTGCGTCCCCGACCCCCACCGCGGCCACCGCTGCTTCCGCCAGCTGCCGGGCGACCTCGGCTTCGTGAACATCCCCCTCAGCGTCGACCTCTCGTCGGTCGAGTGGCGGGGAGAGCGCCAGTTCTGCTGGGATCTGCGGCCGGACTGGTTGCAGGCCGATTATGCCCGCATCGCCCACAACATCGTCGGCCAGGTTCTCGCGCGCGATCCGGCGGTGCCGGTGGTTCAGGTGGTCACGCACAACGACAACGACTTCTCCGATCCTGCCGACCGGGTGTGCAGGAACTTCGTCACCGTGCTCGAGCAGATCGGGGCCGCCTGCGCGGCCCACGGGGTACAGGCCGCCGGCGCCACCTTCGCCGACGTCTGCGGACTGGTCGAGGCCGCGGACGCGGGGCGTTCGGGCTTCGTCGCCGCCGATTCGACGCTCCTGACCGGCTAGGCCGACCGCCGTGCCGGACGTTGCCGGCCCGGTACGCCGCCGCCGTCCGGACGGTGGCGCGTTGACATCGCGACGCGGCGCCGTCAACGTTTGCGGTGTCACTGACGGTGGTGTTGCCGGGAGGAGCGAAGGGCCATGGCCGAGCTGGTACCGGCCGCCGCGCAGGAGGGCGCGAACCTGGTGATCCGGTCGGTGGAGGCGCTTGCCGGCGTCCTTCTCGTCGTGCTCGGCACCATGCTCCTGGCCTCGACGGTGCTGCGCTACGCCGGCCACGGCGAGCCGCGCCTTGCCGAACTGACCCGCGTCGTCTTCGTCTACCTGATCGGCCTTGCCGCGATCGCCGCCTATGCCCGGCACGAGAACATCGTGGTGCCGGGCATATGGAAGCCGGGTAGCGCCCTCTACCAGCTTGCCTGCACGCTGCTCAGCGGCGCGGTCCTGTGGCTTGCGGTCCGCTACGTCGCGTTCATCGGCTGGGATCGCGATCCGATGTCGCTCATGAAGCTGCCCGAGGCGACGAGTTCGCTGCCCATCGTGCTGTTCGCGGCCGGGCTGCTGGCGATCAGCCTGCTTCGCCTGGTTGCGGCGCTGCGGCGCTAGGGGTTCGCGCCGTCGGCCTCATAGCGGGCGGTGAGCCATGTGCCGCCCGCGATCCTGTCCTGCACCAGGCGGTGGATGGTCTGAAGGACGGTGCGCATGCCGACCGTGAGGCGGTGGTCGGTCCGGCGCGCGAGCGCCCAGTGCATGTTCAGGCGTGACAGCGGCGCGGCGACGATCTGGCGGTCTGCGAGGCCGTCCATGAGGGCGGAGTAAGGCAGCACGGTGAAGCAGCGTCCGGTGGCCGCGATGCCGATCAGCAGATGCGTGGTGGAGGCCTCGACGCGGAGGTCGAGGGTGCGCTGCGACTTCGAGAAATGGCGGTTCAGGATCATCGTCACCCCGTTCTGCGGCCCGGCCTGCACCAGCGGGATGTCGAGCAGCCTCTCGACGGGGAAGTGCCGGGACGGGTCTATTCCCGAGCCCGGCGCGCCGGCGACGAACAGCCCCTCGGTCACGAAGGGGACGCGCGTCAGGCCGGCGCCGTGCTCGTCGGCCGACAGGATGCCGAGGTCGAGCGTGCCCTCGTTCAGAAGGTCGCGGATCTGGACGGGGCTGCCCTCGAAGATGCGCAGGTGCAGGCGCGGGGCGGTGTCGAGCAGCGATTCCACCAGCGGGCAGGAGACGATGGAGATCAGCGGCGAGGGCAGGCCGATGGCGATCTCGCCCTCGGGTTCCACCTCGCTGCGGGCCAGTTCCCGGCGGATGTCGTCGATCTCGCGCAGCAGCCAGACCGCGCGCTGGCGCAGCACCTTGCCCGATTCAGTCAGGACGACGCCGCGGCCGTGACGCTCGAACAGCGGCGCGGCGATCTCCTCCTCGAGTTGGCGGATCTGTCGGCTGAGCGCGGGCTGGGTGAGGTGAAGCTGCGTCGCCGCCCGGCTGACATTGCCGATCTCGGCAAGCTTGAGGAAGGAGTTGAGCAGCTTCGGGGTCATGGGCGGTGCCGTCCCGCGGGGGGATGGAGCTGGCGCGGATCGTCGATGTGCCGTCGGGCAGGGGCCTGGCGGGCAGGGTTGCCGCGGCGGGCAGGCTGACGGGCGGATCATCACCGATCGGCGCCGCGGTTTCCAGCGCCAAGTGGCAGGCGGCACATGTGCCGCCGGGTCCGGGCGGCGGCGCAGCCGGCGGGGCGTCGCCGCCGGCCGCCCCGAAGGGGAACCGCCTGCGCGGGCCATGCGTCGTCCGGGAAAATGATGCGGAAATTTTATTTCTCGTATGCGGCTTATTCATTTGTGGCGACCGGGTGCGGCCGGTAGCATCGGCGCGAGGTCACGCTGACGACATCCGGACGGCCGCAGGCCCGGCATCGCCGTGGAGGACCCCATGTGCCATCTGAGACCGGCATGCGCGCGTCGCTGCCGCAGGGGGTGCGGCGCCGGCTGCCCGGTCGGGGGGCGGAGCGCGTGACCGGCGCGCTGGTGATGCTGGCGGTCATGGTTGCCCTCATCGTGGCGGGATTCGACATTGCGCTGGCGATGATCGCGGCGACCTTCGCCTACCTCGCCATCACCTGGCTCGAGGAGGGGATGAACCTGTCGGCCATCGTCCCGCAGCTGATGGCCGACGGGATGAACGCCGAGCTGCTGTTCGCGGTCCCGCTGTTCGTGCTGATGGGCAACCTGATGCACATATCGGGGATCACCGAGGCGCTGATGCGGGCGCTGCTGCGCGGGCTGTCGCGGGTTCCCGGGCCGCTCGGCTACGTCAACGTGCTGGCCAACATCGTGATGTCGGGGATGTCGGGGTCGGCCATCGCCGATGCGGCGGCGACCAGCACCATCCTGGTGCGGCCGATGGTCAAGACCGGCTACAAGCCCTCCGACGCCGGGGCCCTGACGGCGGCCGCGGCCACCATCGGGCCGATCATCCCGCCGTCGATCCCCTTCGTGCTGATCGGCGGGCTGGCGGGGGTCTCGATTGGGCAGCTGTTCATCGCGGGCGTGGTGCCGGGGCTGCTGATGGGGGGGCTGCTTCTGTTGTGGGTGGCGGTTTCCAGCCGCAGGCTCCCGCGTGTGGCAGTCGACGACGTGTTCCCGGCGCGGGGCGGGTTCTGGCTGTCGTCGGCGCAACTGCTGTTCGCGCTGGCACTGCCGGTGGTCGTCGTCGGTTCGATGCTGACGGGGCTGGCGACGGTGACCGAGAGCGCGGCGGTCGGCTGCGCACTGGCCGGCCTGGGGCTGGTCACGATCTTCCGCCGGCAGCGGCAGGGCTCGATCTGGAAGGCGGTCACGGCGTCGTCGCTGAACGTCGGGGCGATTCTCATCACGGTTGCTGCGAGCGCACCGATCGGCTGGATCCTCGCGCGCGAGGGCTTCGGCGCCTATGCCGGCGAGTTCCTGGCCTATCTTGCACCGACCCCGCTGCTGATGTGGTTCGTGACGGTGACGGCGCTGCTGGTGCTAGGCCTCGTGCTGGAGCCGATCCCGCTGATCCTGATCCTGACACCGATGCTGTTTCCCCAGCTGGGCAAGATGGGCATCGACCCAGTCCATTTCGGGGTCGTGATGACCGTGGCGCTGATGATCGGACTGATCTCGCCGCCGGTGGGGCTGAACCTGTTCACGGTCTCCCGCGCCTCGGGCCTGCCGCTGAAGCCGCTGATGCGCGCGTCCTGGCCCTATGTCGGGCTTCTTGCGGTCGCCGCCTACATCCTCGCGATCGTTCCCGAGCTGTCGCTCTGGATGCCGTCGCTCTTCTTCGATCGTTGACAACCGGGAGGACAGAATGACGATGAGAACAAGGTTGTACGCAGCCGTCGCCGGCGTGATGCTGGCGGCCGGATGGGCAGGAGGCGCCGACGCCCAGATCACCTTGCGGGTGGCCGACGTCCAGGCCAACACCGCCTACGAGACCGGCCTGCGGAGCTTCGCCGACAAGGTCGCGGCCTACACCGAGGGGCGGGTGGTCGTGCAGGTGACGATGGGCACCGCGCTTGGCAGCGAGGCCGAGATCGTCAGGCAGGTGCGGCAGGGAACCCTGGACATGGTCCAGGTCGGGCTGTCGGGCTACGACAAGTTCCAGCTCTTCTACATCCCGTTCCTGTTCGACAACGACCGGCTGATGGACTTCACGCGCAGCGACATCGCCGAGGGCTGGAAGCAGGCCGTGCTGGACGACTGGGGCGTGCATCTGCTGGAGTACGTCTACTTCGGGCCGCGCCAGATCACCGCGAACAAGCCGGTCCTGACGCCCGAGGATCTGCGGGGCGTGAAGATCCGTGTGCCGCAGTTCCCGACCATGGTCGAGGCGTTCCAGAACCTCGGCGCCAACGCCGTCGCCCTGCCGGTGGGCGAGCTTTACGTATCGCTGCAGACCGGCGCGATCGACGCGCAGGAGAACCCGCTGAACTTCATCGTCGGCGCGTCGATCTTCGAGGTTCAGTCCGACCTGACGCTGACCAACCATGTCCAGGCGCCGCGGTTCATGTTCATCAACGCCGCGTCGCTGGGGCGGCTGACGGCCGCCGACCAGGACGCGGTCCGGCGGGCGGCGCGCGAGGCGGCCGAGCAGGAGATGGCCGAACTCCGCGCCTCGGAGGCCGAGTATCTGCGGCTGCTGCAGGAGAAGGGAATGAAGGTTCACGAGACCGATTCCGCCCGGTTCGCGGCGCTGGTCAGGGATGTCGGGCGCGCCGAGGCCGAGCAGCTGTGGGGGCCGGGCGTCCTTGACCGAATCCGCGCCGACTACGGGCCGAAGGACTGACCGCGTGACCCGCCCCGCCCCCGCCGCTGTCGTCGCGCCGCTGTTCGTTCCCGCCCTCGATCCGCGCAAGCTGGCCAAGGCGGTGACCCTTGCCGAGGCGGTGATCATCGACCTCGAGGATGCCGTCGCCGACGACCGCAAGGCCGAGGCGCGGGCCTGGGTCGCCGGGCTGGGTGCGGGCGGGCGCGGCGGCCGGTGGGTGCGGGTCAACGCCGCCGAGACCGGAGCCTGCCGCGCCGACATCCTCGCGGCAGGCCCCGGCGCCGACGCCATCGTCCTGCCGAAGTGCCGAGGCGCGGCGGATGTGGCGGAGGCCGCCGCGGCGCTGGACGCCGCCGGCGCCGACAGCGTGCTGATCCCCATCGTGGAGACCGCCCTGGGGCTGGAGAACGCGACAGCCATCGCGCATGCGGCGCCAGGACGGGTGGTGCGGATATCGCTGGGCCTTGGCGACCTGGCCCGCGACATGGAGGTGGGCTGGGAGCCGGCAGGGCCGCTCTCGGTCCACGCCCGCTGCCGGATCGCGGTTGCATCGCGTGCCGCCGGGCTGGCGAAGCCGATCGACTCGGTGATCCCGCGGCTCGACGATCCGGGCATGCTGGCCGCCGACGTCGCCGCCGGACGGGCGGCCGGCTTCGGCGGCAAGTTCTGCATCCATCCGAAACAGCTCGAAGCCGTGCTGGGGGGGTTCCGGTCGTCGGAGGCGGAGCTTGACCTGGCGCGCCGCATCGTCGAGGCCTTCGCCGCGGCGGTCGCCGCCGGCCGCGCCACAGCAGTCGTCGACGGCAACTTCGTCGATTATCCCGTCGCCGAGATGTCGGAGGCGCGGCTGGCTGCCGCCGGCCGCCCCACCGGGCGCCTGGCGCCGCGCCGGAACATGCAGGAAAGCTGACGATCATGCCGACCCCCAGACCGAGACTTGTGGAACTGCTGACCCGTGACGGGTTGCAGACGATGGTGCACGAGACCGGGTGGACGGCACCCGGGACAGCCGACAAGGTGGAGTTCATCCGCCGCGCCGCCGCCGCTGGCATCCCCGAGATCGAGATCACCGGTTTCGTGCATCCGGCCGCGGTTCCGCCGCTCGCCGATGCCGCCGAGGTGGCGGCCGGGGTCGCAGGGTTGAAGGGCGTCACCATCCGGGCACTGGTGCCGAACCTCAGGGGAGCCGAGCGCGCGGCGGCGGCCGGGGTGCCGAAGCTGTCCTGCCTCGTGGTGGCGTCGGAGACCTACCAGAGGAAGAACTCCAACATGTCGATCGAGGAGAACCTCGGCGAGATCGAGCGGATCGTGGACCTCGGCGCCCGGACCGGCCACGAGGTCTCGGTCGGGATGGGCATCTGCTTTGCCTGCCCCTACGAGGGCAAGGTGCCGCTGCAGCGGGTGGTCGGTCTTGTCGACAGGTTCGTCGCGCTGGGCATCGGCGAGGTCTCGATCGCCGACTCGATCGGCTTCGCGAGCCCGCGGGAGGTGGGCGAGCGGGTCGACGCGATCCTGCAGCGCCATCCCGGCCTGACGCTGGGCCTGCATCTTCACGACAGCGTCGGCATGGCGCTGGCCAACATCTATGCCGGCTGGCTGGCCGGGGCCAAGGTGTTCGAGGCGTGCACCGGCGGCTACGGGGGCGGCATCGCCATGCCGATCAGCGTCCAGGGCATGGGCAACGTCGCCACCGAGGATGTCGTCAACCTGTTCGAGAGCATGGGTGTTCCGACCGGCGTCGACCTGGCGGCATTGCGCGAGGCCGGCAGCTGGTTCGCCCGGCTGGTCGGCGCCCCGACGCGGTCGCGCGTCGCGCGCAACGGGACGCTGGCCGAGCTCAACGCGATCGGCCGCCGGCTTCTGGAGGCCAACCCGTGACCGGGCCCCTGCGACACCCCCCCGCACTGACCTTCGGCCGGCTTCTGGGGGCCAACGCCGCCACCCGTGGCAGCCGCCCGGCACTGACCTTCGAGGGCACGCGGCTCAGCTGGGCGCAGCTCGACGCCGCCGCGTCGCGCTGGGCGAAGGCGCTCATCGCCTCCGGGATCGGGCGCGGCGACATGGTTGCCATCCACTGCGCCAACCGGCCGGAGTGGCTGTTCCTCGCGATGGGCTGCGCGCGGATCGGCGCGATCCTGGCCCCGCTCAACACCTTCCACCTCGACGCCGAGATCGTGCAGCAACTGCGGCACTCTTGCCCGCGGCTGCTGTTCACAGTGGACCGCATCCTGCACAGGACCTACGGCGAGATGTGGCTGCGCATCCTGCCGGAACTGGCGGGGCCCGGCGCGGCCGCGTTCGGCGCGCTTCCCTCGCTGGAGAGGGTCATCGCGCTGAGGGGTGAGGGCCTGCCGGGGGCCGTGCCGGCCGGCCGCTGGCTGGCGGCGGGCGAGGCGGTGCCCGACGGGGTGCTGGCCGAGGCCGAGGGGCGGGTCGTTCCCGACGACGACCTCTATGTGCTTTACACCAGCGGGTCGACCGGGGTGCCGAAGGGAGTCCGGCTGACGCATGGCGGCACCATCGGCAACACCTTCCAGCTTGGCGAGCGGCAGGGGCTGACCGAGGAGGACTGTACCTGGATCGCGACGCCGCTGTTCTACGGCCTGGCTACGATCAACGCGATTCCTGCGATCTGGAGCCATGGCGGCAGCATCCTGCTGCAGGAGGTGTTCGAGCCCGGCTCGGCGCTGGAGGTGATCGAGCGCGACCGCCCGACAACCTACGTCAGCCTCGCCAACATGTCGCGTGCGCTCTACCAGCACCCGGACCGCCCGAAGCGCGACCTCTCCTCGCTGAAGAAGGGGATCGCGGGCTTCTCGACCGACGACATGCGGATCGTGATCGAGGGACTCGGGGTTACCCATTGCTGCGCGATGTACGGGCTGACCGAGACCTACGGGAACTGCTTCATCACCGACTGGCGGGACAGCTTCGAGGTGCGCACGACCTCGTCGGGCCATGTGGTGCCGGGCTGGGAATACCGGCTGCGCGACGAGGACGGGAAGCCGGTGGCGCCGGGCGAGACGGGGCTTCTGGAGGTGCGTGGCCGGGTGACGCCCGGATATCTTCGCAACGATGCGGCCAATGCCGAGGCGTTCTGCGGGGACGGCTTCTTCCGCACCGGCGACCTGGTGCGGATCGACGCCGACGGGCGGCTGCACTTTCACGGCCGCAAGAAGGAGATCCTCAAGGTCGCCGGCGTGAACGTGTCGCCGGCCGAGATCGAGAAGGTGATCGACAGCCACCCCGACGTGGCGGAATGCCATATCACCGGCGTGCCAGACGAGACCCGTGGCGAGCTGATCGTGGCCTTTGTCGACCCCGGCAGGGCGGCGCTGACCGGGGCGGACATCATCGAGCATGTCAGGGCGAACGCGGCACGCTACAAGGTGCCGTCCCATGTCTTCCTCATGCGCAAGGAGGATCTGCCGCGCCTGGGCAGCGGCAAGGTGCCGAAGTACAGGCTGACCGAGCTGGCGAAACGGCTGCTGGCGGAAGGGCAGGGCGACCGTGTCGCATGAGGCCGCGGATCTCGACCTCACGCGCTGGATAAGGGCGGGAGACCGCGTGCTGTGGGGGCAGGGCAGCGCCGAACCGCTGGCGCTGATCGGCCGGCTCATCGAGCAGCGCGCGGCGCTGAGCGGTGTCCGGGTGTTCCTGACCATCTCGTTCAGCGACCTGCTGCGCCCCGTCCACGGCGACCATATCCGCTTCGAGGCGCTGGGCGGGCTCGGCCGGACGGCGCAGCTGGCGAAGGCGGGGCTGACGGACGTCTATCCCACGCATTTCGGGGCCTTCTGCCGCGACCTCGCGGCGGGCCGTTTTGCCTTCGACGTCTTCATGGTGCAGCTTGCCGGGCCGGACGCGGACGGCCGCTACAGCCTTGCCACCGACCACGGCTTCGCGCTCGACGCCATCCGCAGGGCGCGGGTCGTGATCGCCGAGGTGAACGCCGCGGCACCGTTCATCGCCGGAACGGCGACGGTGGGCGCGGAGGATGTCGACGCGATGATCCGCACCGCGCGGCCACTGCCCGAGATGCCGCTGGCGGTGCCCGATGCGGTCGACCGCGCCATTGCCGGCCACGTGCTGCCCTTCGTCGAGGACGGCACCACCATCGAGCTTGGCGTCGGGGCGGTGCCCTCGGCCATCCTGGAGGGTCTGGCCGGCCACCGCGACCTCGGCATCCACACCGGGATGATGACCGACGCGGTCATTGACCTGATGGAACGCGGTGCCGTGACCAATGCCCGCAAGCCGATCGACACCGGGGTGACCGTTGCCACCGCACTGTTCGGCTCGCAGCGGCTGTACCGCGCGGCCCCCGGCCTGCCCATCCGCCTGGTGCCCAGCAGCTATGCGCTGGATGTCGGCACGATGGCGCGGCTTGACCGGTTCGTGGCGATCAACTCGGCGATCGAGGCGGACCTGACCGGGCAGGTGAACGCCGAGTATGCAGGCGGACGCTATGTCGGCGCGCCGGGCGGGCATGTGGACTTCATGCGCGGGGCGCGGGCGGCGGCGCGGGGGCGGTCGATCGTGGCGATGCGCGCGCGGGCCGCAGGGGGACAGCCGCGGATCGTGGCCGCGCTGGCCGGGGCGCCGGTGACCTGCGCGCGCACCGATGTCGACACCGTGGTGACCGAATACGGCGCGGCGGAACTGATCGGCAAGACGCTCAGCCAGCGGATCGGGGCGATGATCGCCATCGCTCATCCCGACGACCGCGAGGCGCTGGCGCGGGAGGCGCGCGCGATCGCGGGGCAGGGGAGGCGCGGGTGAGGCCGGAGTTCAGGGAGATTGCCGCCGGCGCGGGTTTCACCGAAGGGCCGGTCGCGGTGCCGGGGGGCATCGTCTTCACCTCGATAAACCGGGGGATGCTTTACCGCTGCACCTTCGGCGGCGCCGGTGCCGTGCCATTCGCCGAGACCGGCGGCGGCCCGAACGGGCTGGCGGCGGGGGCGGGCATGGCGGTCTACGTCGCCCAGAACGGCGGCCGCGTCGTGCCGACCCGCTCGGCCCTTCCGGCCCGGCCGTCGATCCAGAGGGTCGGCGGCGGCAGCGTCGAGGTGGTGTCGGAGCGGGCGTACCACGCCCCCAACGACCTCGCCTTCGGCCCCGACGGGCGGCTGTGGTTCACCGATCCCAGCGGGTCGACGAAATCGGCCGCAGGGCCGCAACCCGGGCGGGTCTGGGCGCTGGACCTTTCGACGGGCGAGGCGGAATTGATCCTGGACGGACCGCTGCACCCCAACGGGCTGGCCTTCGGCCCCGGGGGCGACATCCTCTACGTTGCCGAGACGCTTCGGCGACGCATCTTCCGGCTTCGGCAGACCGCCGAGGGCTGGCGCCACGACGGCATCTTCGCCGAACTGCCGCGGGGCGAGCCGGACGGGATGGCCTTTGACACGGCCGGCCGGCTGTGGTGCGCGGGATCGGACGGGGACTGCATCATCGTCTTCGAGCCTGACGGCAGGGTTGCGGATGTGATTGACCTTGGACCGAGCTTTCCCACCAACCTCTGCTTCGCCGGCCCCGACCTCGCCACCCTGGTCGTCACCGTGCCCAAGGGCGGCCGGGTGCTGGCGGCGGAGGCCGACGTTGCCGGCCTGCCGCTGATCGCCGAGCCCGCGCGCTGAGGGCGGCGCGCGGGGCCGGGGATCCGCGGGGGGCGCCCCGGCCGCCCGTCGCCGGTTGACGGGAATGGTGCGGTTCCCCGCGCCCCGGGGATCGCGTGGCGCCGTGCACGGGCCTGCCGTGTCCCCCGGGGGGACATGCCCGGGACATGCCCGACCTGCACCGGCACCCCGCCCATCCCGATCTTGTCATGGTGCCAACGCGCTGCAGCGGGGGTGCTGCGGGCTGGCCGACGCCGGCCCTTGCGTTCTCGTCCGCGCAGGCCTGCCGGCGTTCCTGCAGCCGCCCGGCCTGATGCCGGGGCAGGCGGCCGGTCCCCGGCGGACCATGCCGTGCCACCCGGAAAGGGCGCCAGCGCCCGGTCTCCCCGGTCCCGGCGAGCGCCGACGGCGCCCTTGCAGAGTGGCGGCGCGCAGGGGCCGCGCCCCCCGGCGAAGGCCAAGGGCGCGGACCGAGATGCGCCCGCGCGCCCGCCTGACGACAGCGCCGTCGCGTCGGACCGGGAGCGGCGGTGCCGCATCCGACCCGACCAACACGTCAGCCAATTGAAAGCCATGATGTCCAACCACACCCCCTCGTGTCGCGCGGTGCTGGTCGGCGGGACGGCGCCCGCGACTCATGCCCTGAGGGATCCGGATCTTGGCTGCTGCGCGGCCCGGATCGGAATGCCCGAGCGCGAGGGCCTTGCCCTGACGACCGAGCCGAGGGCGGGGACGCTGCTGTTGCGCCACAAGCTTGCCAACGGCATGCCGCGGGAGATGGTCGCGTCCCTCACCGCCAGCGGCGGGAGCCGCGTGACCGTGGGCCATGTGCCCGCGGCCGACATCCGCCGGCTGCCTGCCGACCGCCGCGATGGGGTGGGGCATGCGGTTCCAGGCATCCCCCGCGGCTCGCCCGGCATGGGCCCCGAATCCGGGCACGAGGCCCATGACGTGTTCCTGATCCGCAGGGACGGGCGCAGCGTGGTGTTCACCGGTTGCGAGGCCGCACGGGGCGAAGCGGCCCTTCCGGGCCAGCCGGTGGCAGGCGCGCCCGGCAGGTTTACGGCAGTCAGCCCTCGACCCGGGCGACGCGGAACGGGGCGATCGAGTCGCGGTCGAGTTCGGCGCCGAGGCCGGGGCCCTCGGGCAGGGGCATCATGCCGTCGCGGATGCGCGCCTCGAGTGGCCGGCGCAGGACCGGGCGGTAGCCCGGCTCGGAGTCGAAGTCGGGAAAGCTCTCCAGCACCATGAAGTTCGGGATGCAGGCGGCAAGCTGGGCCGCGGCCACTGTGGCGAGGGTCGTTCCGTAATTGTGCGGGGCGACGCGGGCATTGTAGATCTCGGCGAGGGCCGCGATCCGTCGGGCCTCCGACAGGCCGCCGGTGTTGCAGACGTCGGGCTGGGCTATGGCGATGGCGCCGGTCTCGAGCAGGGTGCGGAAACCGTAGCGCCCGTAGACACGTTCCCCGGCCGCGAGGGGGATGCGCGTGCGCCGCCCGACCTCGGCCAGCATGTGGGGCAGGGCGGGGTCCACGGGCTCCTCGATGAAGCGGACATCGAGCGGGGCGAGCCGGTCGAGCACGCCGTAGAGCTGGTCGGCGGCGAGGCCGCCGCCGAAATCGAGCATCAGTTCGACATCCGGCCCGACCCGGCGGCGGAGCGCGGTGACCAGCGCCTCGACATGTCCGCCGATCCGGGGAGGCGCGGCGCGGCGCACCGGGTGCCGGACCACCGTGACCGGGTCGGGCAGGCCGAGGGGATAGAGCTTCAGTGCCCGGTAGCCGCGCTCGACGGTGGCCGCGGCGGCGTCGGCGTAGGCGGCGATGTCGGTGCAGCCGACCCACCAGCCGTTGGCGTAGACCGGCAGCTCGTCGGCCACCGCGCCGCCCATCAGCACATGCACCGGGGCGCCGAGCAGCTTGCCCTTGATGTCCCACAGGGCGATGTCGATGGCGCTGAGCCCGGCCATGACGATCGCCCCGGCACCCTTCGTCCAGAAGCCAACGTCGTAGATGCGGCTCCAGATCGCCTCGATGCGCGCCGGATCCTGGCCGAGCACGAAGCGCTCGACCATCTCCCGCACCATCTCGGCCGCCGCCCGCGGGCCGGCGCCGTAGGCGATGCCGGCCTCGCCGATCCCGGCTATTCCTGCGTCGGTCTCGAGCTCGAGGATCACCCCGTTGCGGAAGCCGGTGGGCACGAGATGGATGTTGGCCGCGGTCACGCGCACGGGCGGTCCCTCCTCCGGGTCGGGCAGGCTGGCATCGTCGCGATGGTGGCCCGCGGACCGGAGCGCGCCAACGGAATTTCTTTCCGCCTACCCGTCGCGGCGAGAATACCCCCCCTCGGCGGCGGCCTCGGGTCCGAGCATGGCGACCAGCGCCTCCTCCTCGCGCGCCATCTCGGCGATCAGCCAGGCACGCACCTCCTCGACGACGGGGCGCGAGGGGCGCTGGCTGGAGCTGACGAGGTGGTAGCTGCGATCGGTGCAGACGACCGGCCCGGCCGCCCGCTGGAGCAGCCCGTCGATCAGGAGCCGCGAGGCGACCGAGGTCCAGGCCAGGGCCAGCCCCTGCCCGTTCAGCGCCGCCTGGATGACGACCGAATAGTCCGAGAAGGCGAGCCGCTGGTGGCGTGTGGGCATGGCGATCCGGCCGGCGGCGCAGAATTCCGGCCAGTCGAACCAGTGGTCGGTGAGGCTGATGAGGGTGTGCACGGTGTCGGGGCGGTGCAGGTCGCCGCGCTCACGCAGATAGGCGGGCGAGGCGACGGCGAGCACGCGTTCGGGGGCGAAGCGGTGGCCGATCTGGCGTCCGGCCTCGCCGCTGGCGACCCGCAGCCCGAGGTCGCAGTTGAACAGCGGGCCGCCGACGCTGCCGGCGATGAGCTGGAACTGCAGCTGGGTCTCGGGAAAGCGGCGGCGGAAGGCATCGTAGCGGGGCATCAGCCAGTGCGTGGCCATTCCCGACGAGATCGAGAGCATGACGACCTCGCGGCGGCTGTCATGGCCGTCGAGTTCGGCAAGCACCCCTTCGATCGACACGAAGGCGCGGGTGGTCGCGCGGCTGAGCCGCTCGCCCACCTCGGTCAGCTCCAGTCGCGGCCCGGCTCGGTGGAAGAGCCGGTGCCCGATTGTCCGCTCGAGCGACGCGATCGCGTGGCTGACCGCCGGCTGGGTTATGTTCAACTCGCGCGCGGCACGCGAGAATCCCCCGAGGCGGGCTGCTGCCTCGAAGGCAAAGAGCGCGTTCGCGGAGGGCAGACGGCGCCGGAGGGTCATGAGCGCAGTTTATCCTTTGCATGAATCTTTTCCAGCTTTGTCCGGCCCCGCCCCGGTGCCAGACTCCGGCCCGGGCGGGCGCCGGGTCGCGGGGGAGGCTTCATGGGCATCGACGTCGAAGCCTTGCGGCGCGAGACGCCCGGATGCGCGGCCGGGGTCGTGCACCTGAACAACGCCGGCGCCGCGCTGATGCCCCGCCCGGTGGTCGAGGCGCTGACCGAGCACATCCGCGAGGAGGCGCTGCGCGGTGGCTACGAGGCCGAGGAGGCCGCGCGCCCGGCGCTGGGTCGCTTCTATGCCGAGGCCGCGGCGCTGGTCGGCGGGTCGCCCGAGGAGATCGCCTTTGTCGACAGCGCCACCCGCGCCTGGCAGGCAGTGGTGCTGGCGATCGACTGGCGGGACGGCGACGAGGTCATCACCTGCCGGTCGGAATATGCCTCGCACATGATCGCGCTGCTGCGGGCGCAGGCGGCGCGCGGCATCGTCGTGCGCGTCGCACCCGACCTGCCGTCCGGCGAGGTCGATGCCCAGGCGGTGGCAGCGATGGTCGGACCGCGCACGCGGCTGATCTGCATCACCCACATCCCCACCAACGACGGGCTGGTGAACCCTGCCGAGGCGGTCGGCGCGGTGGCGCGGGCGCATGGCGTGCCCTTCCTGCTGGATGCCTGCCAGTCGGTCGGGCAGATGCCGATCGATGTCGGGGCGCTGGGCTGCACGATGCTGTCGGCGACCGGGCGCAAGTACCTGCGCGGCCCCCGCGGGACGGGCTTCCTGTGGGTGGCGCGTGACTGGGCCGAAAGCGTGACCCCGCCGACGCTGGACGTGAACTCGGCCGAATGGACCGGCCCGGCGAGCTTTGCAGTGGCGCCGGCGGCCCGCCGCTTCGAGCTGTGGGAGCGCAGCACTGCCGGTCAGGTCGGCCTTGGCGTGGCCTGCGCCTATGCGCGGGCGACGGGGGTGGAGGCGATGGCGGAGCGGATCCTTGCCCTGGCAGGGCGCCTGCGCACCGCGCTGGAGGGGGTCACGGGCGTGCGCGTGCACGACCAGGGGCGCCGCCGGAGCGGGATCGTCACCTTCAGCGCAGAGGGGCTGCCCGCCCCGGAGGCGGTGCGCCGCCTGCGCGAGGAGGCCGGGATCAACACCTCGGTCTCGGGCGTGCAGCCGACCCGTCAGGCGCTGCACGCGGCGGGACTGACCCAGCTCGTGCGGGCCTCCGTGCACGCCTACAACACCGATGACGAGATCGACCGTCTGGTCGAGCATATGGGCCGGCTTGTCGCCGTGGCGCAGCGGCCCGCGCGCCCCCGGGCATCGCCCCGCCCGGTGGCCTTCCCGCACGAGCCCACACCTGGACAAGGAGCGCAGCCATGACCACTCCCCTGACGCGCCGCCGCGTTATCGGCGGCATCGGTGCCGCCGGCGTCGGCGCGCTTGCCGCCCCGTCGCTGATCCGCCCCGCGAGCGCCCAGACCTCGACGCTGAACGTCTGGTCGTACTCGGGCTTCGTCACCGACGAGTTCCGCCGCAAGTTCGAGGCCGAGACCGGCATCACGGTCAACCTCCGCCTGGTCTCGGACCAGGGCGAGCAGTTCAATCTGATGGTCGCCGAGGGCGGACGGCACAGCGCCGACATCGTCTGCGTCGCCGGCCACCGCTTCTATCAGTTTGTGGACGCGGGACTGCTGGAACCTGTCGACCTCGACCGGCTGAGCAACTGGAGCCAGGTGGAGGAGGAATACGCGGTTGCACACTGGGTGTCGCGCCGCGGGCGGATCTGGGGGGTGCCGCTGGTCGTCGTCACAACCGGGCTGATCTACAATACCGAGGCGATGGAGGCCCCCGAGAGCCTTGCAGTGATGTTCGACCCCGCCAATGCCGGGCGCACCAGCTACCAGATCCAGGACTTCTTCCCCCTGGTGATGAACTACCTCGGCTTCGACGGCAGCGCGCGTGCCTATGCCCATGACCATGCGATCGCCCAGCGTGCGGTCGATGCCACCCGCGACTTCCTGATCGAACACAAGGACAAGGTGCGGCGCTACTACGATGCCGCGACCGAGGTGCAGCAGCTGCTTGTCAACGGCGACGTCACGGTCGCGGCGGGAAGCTCGGGGCCGGCGGCGCAGCTCATCCTCGACGGCTTTCCTGCCGGCTATGTCATCCCGCGCGAGGGTGGACTGGCCTATGCCTACGGTTTCAACATCGCGGCCGGGGCAGCCAACATGGACAACGCCTACACCTTCCTCAACGCCCTGCTCGCCTCGCCCGAAAACGGCGCGGCGATCGTGCGGTCGACCGGCTTCAACTCGGCGATCAAGGGTGTCGAGCCGCTGCTCAGCGATGCCGAGCGGGCGGTGCTGGCGCTGTCGGCCGACGAGCGGGCGCGGCTGTCGTGGGTGGATGTCGAGACCGCGGCCTTCATCTTCGACCTGATCGACACCGCGGCCGAGGAGATCCGCGCCGCCTGAGCCGGTCCGGTCCACCTCCGGCGGCGGACCGCCCGCCGCCGGACACCCCCCGAACGGGAACATGACACGCCTTCTGGTCCGCGCCCGCCGCCTTGCCGTCTACCGCACGGCCATCGACGCGCTCTCGGCCTCGCCGTGGCTGCGGGCGCTGGTCGTGGCTGTGGTGCCGGTGCTGTGGGTGCTGGTGACCAACCTCGCGCCGCTGGTGCAGATGGTGGCGATCAGCCTGCTGGACCGCTATCCGCTGCCCCCGGGCGAGACGGCGGCCTGGACGACACGGCACTACCGCGCCTTTGTCGAGCGGCCGCTCTACCTCAACGCGTTTACGCGCAGCTTCGTCTTTGCCACCCTGGTGACGGCGCTGACGCTCGCGGTGATGTTCCCCGTCGCCTACTACCTGTCGAAGGCGGCGCCGCGCTCCTGGCGGGTGCGGCTAATCCTGCTGGTCGTGGCGCCGTTCTGGACCAGCGAGATCATCCGCAGCTTCGCCTGGATCCTGATGCTCGCCAACCGGGGGGCGGTGAACAGCGCGCTGATGTGGCTGGGGCTATCAGATGCGCCGGTCGAGATGCTCTACAGCCGGTTCTCGCTTGCGGTGGGGGTGATCTACCTCTCGTCGCTCTACATGCTGCTGCCGCTCTATGCCGCGCTGGAAAAGATCGACGACCGGCTTCTGGAGGCGGCAGCCGACCTCGGGGCACGGCCGCTGACACGCCTGCGCCGCATCGTGCTGCCGCTGGCGCGCGACGGCATCGTGGTGGGATGCACGCTCGTCTTCCTCCTGGCGGTGGGGCTCTATGCGATGCCTCAGCTTCTCGGCGGGCCCGGCGACACGCTGTTTGCGGCCACCATCGGGCAGGTGTTCGGCCGGGCCGGCGATTCCTGGCCGCTCGGCAGCGCCTTCAGCATCATCCTGATCCTCGCCGCGCTGGGCTGGGTGGGCCTGTTCGCGGCGCTGGTCGGCCGCGGCGGCCGGCGGAGGGTGGTCCGATGAGCGCGCGCTCGCCGCTGCTGACGCTGTGGTTCTGGCTGTTCGTGGCGTTCCTGTTCGCCCCGCTGGCGGTGATGGCGGCGATGGGTTTCCGCGATTCGGGCTTCGTGGCCTTCCCGATCCAGAAGTGGACCACGCGCTGGTATGCCGATGCGCTGGCCGACCGCGACTACCGCGTCGCGCTCTGGGTGTCGGTGCAGGTGGCGGTGTGGTCGACGCTGCTGTCGATGGCGGTTGGCGTGCCGACGGCCTTTGCGGTGGCACGGCTGCGCGGGGTGGTGCGGGCCGCGGCGGTGGCGGTCGTGGTGCTGCCCGCTTTCCTTCCGATCGTCGTCTCGGCGATCGCGTTGCGCATGTTCCTTGGCCGGCTGGGGATGGAGCCGGGGCTCTCGGCAATCGCCTTCGGCCATGCGGTGGGGTCGGTGCCGTTCGTGGTGGTGATGCTGCTCACGCGGCTGAACGCGATGAGCCCGAGCCTTGCCGAGGCGGCGCGCAACCTCGGCGCCGACGAGGCGATCGTGCTGTCGCGGATCGTCCTGCCCTTCCTGTCGCCGGCGCTGTTCGGTGCCTTCCTGTTCTGCATCCTCCTCTCGTTCGAGGACTTCATGCGCTCCTTCTTCCTCGGCGGGTTCGACCAGACCTTCCCGGTGTTGCTGTTCGCGCGCCTCCGGTTCGGCTTCAACCCCGGGCTGGCGGCGATCTCGGCCGTCGTGCTGGCCGCCACCATGCTGCTGGGGCTCCATGCCGAGCGCTTCCTGCGCCGGCGGGGGATCGACCGGTGACTGCCCGGGCCGGCGGCGCGCCGCGCACCGACGAGACCCCGGCGATCGAGGTCGAGGGGGTGACCAAGCGCTTCGGGACGCACGGGGCGCTGGACGATGTGTCGCTGGCTGTGGCGCCGGGCCTGTTCGTGACCCTGCTGGGCCCGTCGGGCTGCGGCAAGTCCACCCTGCTGCGCGCAGTCGCGGGCTTCGTCATCCCCGACGCGGGAAGGCTGCGGATCGGCGGGCGCGACATGACGCGCGAGCCGCCGCATCGCCGTCCGGTGAGCATGGTGTTCCAGGACTATGCGCTGTTCCCGCACATGACGGTGCGCGAGAACATCGGCTTCGGCTGCGAAATGAAGGGCATGTCGCGGGCCGAGATCGCGCGGCGCTGCGCGGAGCTGCTGGAGCTGATCCGCCTGCCAGAGGTCGGCGGGCGGCTGCCGGAGGCGCTGTCGGGCGGCCAGCGCCAGCGCGTGGCGCTGGCGCGCGCGCTGGCCCCCGATCCAGTGTCGTTGCTGCTGGACGAACCTCTCGGGGCGCTCGATCTGAAGCTGCGGCTGGAGATGCAGCAGGAGCTGAAGGCGATCCAGCGCCGCACCGGCAAGACCTTCGTCTTCGTCACCCACGACCAGGACGAGGCGCTGTCGATGTCCGACCGCGTCGCAGTGATGCGGGCGGGGCGGATAGAGCAGATCGATGCGCCCGAGCGTCTGTATGCGCGCCCGGCGACCGCCTTCGTGGCCGGCTTCGTGGGTGCGGCGAACATGATCGCCATGCAGGTGGAGGAGACGGGCGCGCAACTTGCCTGCTCGCCGGTGGCCGCGCCCGGGCTGCGCTGGGTGCTGCCTGCCGCGGCCGTGAGTTCGGCCGAGGCGCCGCGCCGGGGCGGGGCGGCACTGATGGTGGTGCGGCCAGAGGCATTGCGGGTCGGGCCGCCGCCGGCAGAGGGGTTTCCTTCGATCGAGGCGGAGGTTGTCGAGCGCACCTTCTTCGGCGGGCGTGTGCACCTGCGGCTTCGCGGGCCCGGCGGGATGACACTTGTGGCCGAGGCGCGGCCGCAGGACAGCCCCGCGCCCGGGGAGGTGGTGACCTGCCATGCCCTTCCCGACGAGATCGCGCTGATCGCCGGCGATGCCGCCGCGCCGGTGCCGCCACCGGCCAGGCCCCAGACATGAAGGAGACCGCGACCATGGAGATGATCGACGCGCAGCGGGTGCATGCGCTGCTGGACTTCCCCGGCCTGATCGCCGCGCTGCGCAAGGCCCATCTGGGCGGCATGCCGGCGCAGTCCGACCGGCTGATCTACAAGGAACCCAATCCGGCGGGGCAGCCCGACATCTTCATCATCCTGCCGGCCTGGCAGCCCGGCGAGGGCATCCTGGCCAAGCTTGTCACCTCGTTTCCCAACAACAGGGCACGCCACGGGCTGCCGACTGTCAACTCGATCTACGTCTTCATCAACGGCCAGACCGGCGTGACCGAGGCGATCGCCGATGGCGAGGCGCTGATCTTCCGCAAGACCTCGGCCGATTCGGCGCTGGGCTCGAGCCTGCTGTCGCGGCCCGATGCCGATACCTTCCTGATGATCGGGGCGGGCGGGCTTGCGCCCTATCTCGTCGAGGCGCATCTGACGGCGCGGCCGGCGCTTCGCCGCATCCTGCTGTGGAACCGCACCCACGCCAACGCCACCCTGCTGGCCCGCCGGCTTGCCGAGCGCGCGATCGAGGCCACGCCGGTGGAGGACCTCGATGCGGCGGTGGCCGAGGCCGACATCATCTGCTCGGCCACCATGGCCACCGAGCCGCATCTGAAGGGGCGGCTGCTGAAGCCCGGGGCGCATGTCGACCTCGTCGGTTCGTTCACGCCCGAGATGCGGGAATCGGACGACGACGTGCTGCTGCGGGCGAAGATCTTCGTCGACCATCGCCAGACCACAACGCGGTCGGGCGAGTTCCTCGGCCCGTTCGCCCGCGACGTGATCCGGCGCGAGAACGTGCGGGCAGACCTCTTCGAGCTCTGCCAGGGGCGGGTGCCGGGGCGGACCTCGGCCGAGGACATCACCCTGATGAAGAACGGCGGCGGCAGCCACATCGACTACTTCGTCGCCAAATACCTGATGGACCGCCACCATGACCGAGAGTTTTCGACCACTTGCGCCAGTTGAGCCGGTCGCGGCCGGGGGCGCGCCGCGGCCCCTCGCGCTGCCGCGGCGGGCGATCCCGACGGTTTCGGGGCTGATCGCGTTCGAGGCGACGGCGCGGCAGGGAAGCTTCTCGCGCGCAGCCGCGGAACTCGACCTGTCGCAGGGCGCGGTGAGCAAGCGCGTGCGCCAGCTCGAGGAGGTGCTGGGCGCCCCGCTGCTTCAGCGCGACCACCACCGCATCGCCCTGACGCCGGCGGGGCGGGCCTATCTGTCGCGGGCAACGCGCATCCTTGCCCAGCTCGAGACCGCGGCCGAGGCGCTGGCGCCACGGTGCGCGGCAGCCGGCGAGCTGGCGGTGTCGGTCTCGCCGGGGCACGCCGCTCACTGGCTGGTGCCGCGGCTTCCCCGCTTCCAGCGTCGGCATCCCGGCATTACCGTCAACCTGGTGTCGCGCGCTGGCACGACAGACCCCGCCCGCGAGGGGCTGGACGCGGCGGTGGCCTGCGTTCCTTCCGCCGAGGCCCAGCGCGAGGGCGTGAGCGTGCTGTTCGACGAATGGCTGCTGCCGGTGGCGACGCCGGCATTCGCGGCCGAGCACGGCCTGGCCGATGCGACGGCGCTGGCGGCCGCGCCTCGGCTGGACCTCGCCGGCCGGCCGGACCTGTGGGAGATGTGGTTCGCCCGCGCAGGGCTGCCGGATATTGCCCCGCCCGCCGCCGCGCGCCACGACGGCCTGGCGCTGCTGTGCGTGGCGGTGCGGGCGGGCCTCGGCGCGGCGCTTCTGCCGACGGCCATGGCCCAGGCGCCGGGGCCGGGCGGTCTGCTTGCCGTCCTTGCCCCGGTGGCGGTGCAGAGCGGGCGGACCATGGTCCTGGCCACCGCGCGGGCGGGCCGGGAGGGCGCGGCCGCCGCCTTCCGCCGCTGGCTGTGCGCCGAGGCGACGGCCGAGCGCGACGGCCTTTCCGCCCCGGCCGAATCCTCCGGGGGGCATTCCATGAAGTGATTTGGCCTGGCCCGCCCGCCGGCCGCAGAGTGGCCGGCAGGCGCGGCGCAAGGGGCCGCGCCCGAGGGGGCCCGCGCGACCGCCGCAGGTGCCGCCAGAGGTATCGAAGCCGCGATCCAGTCCACCGCAACAGGGAGACCGCACGCATGAATACCCGCCTTCTGAGCACCGCCGTCCTGGCCGGTGCCGCCGCGCTGGCAGGGCTGCCGGCCGCACCGGCGGCGGCGCAGGTGAGCTTTCTCGTCGTCGACTACGACGCCCCGGGCATGGGCGACTGGTGGAAGCTGCTGGTCGAGACCCATCAGGCCCGCACCGGCGTGGCCGTGGAGCCGCGCAGCGTGCCGGCCAGACAGTACTACGAGCGCCTGCTGCTGGAGACCGCCAGCGGCACCGCCCCCGACATTCTGACGGTCAACCCCAACAACCTGGGCGAGATGCTCGCCGCCGGGGCGATCCTGCCGCTCGATGCGATGATCGACGCGCACGGGCTGCGTGACCGCATCGTGCCGGGCGGGTGGGACAGCCTGTCGGTCGACGGCGTCACCTATGCCATGCCGGTCACCGGCCGGACCCTGCAGCTGATCTACAATTCCTGCCATTTCGAGGAGGCGGGGATCGCAGGGCCGCCGACCACGCCCGGGGAGTTCTTCGACCTCGCCCAGCGGCTGACGGTGACCGAGCCGGGCGGCCGGGTGCTCCGCTACGGGGCGAACATGGTCAACGCCAACGAGGATCCCACCTACGAGATGCTCCTCATGTGGGCGATCGCCAACGGAGGCAGCTTCTCGGACGGCAGGGGCGCCTTCACGATCGACAGCCCACCGGTGATCGCGGGGCTGGAGTACATGAAGCGGCTGCACGATTCCGGCGCGGTGGCGCAGGGGGTGTTCGAATCCGACCTGCGGGCGATGTTCGCCACCGGCGGGGCGGCGATGACCATCGACGGGCAATGGCAGTTCCCGTTCATCCAGCAGAACAACCCCGACAACTATGACTGCTTCAAGGCCGCGCGGCACCCCTGGGAGGGGTCGGCGACCGGCGGGGTGAACATGGCGCTGGCCGTCAACGCCAAGGCGGCCGATCCCGAGGCCGCCTTCCAGTTCCTTGTCACCGCGGCGAGCCCGGAGATGCAGGCCCGCTTCAGCGACTACAGCCCGTTCATCCCCTACGGCGTGGGGGCGCTGACCGAGGCGCAGCTGGCGGCCAAGCCCTATCTTGCGCCCTATGTCGCCTCGATCGGTACCGCGCACCCGATCTTCATTCCCGGCCATGAGGACGATTTCAATGAGATCTGGCCGATCATCGTCGATGCGATCCTCTTGACCCTGCGCGACGGGATGCCGGCGGCCGAGAGCCTGGCCGAGGCGCAGCGCCTGGTCGTCGAATGCTGCGGCGACTGAGCCAGCCGCGGCAGCGGCCGGCCCGGGCGCCGCGCCGGTGACGGTGCCGGCCTCCGGGGACCGGACGGCTGGGCGGC
>JAHDXW010000002.1:0-141714 GCA_023383015.1 Paracoccaceae bacterium | reverse complement strand
CCGGGCGCCGCGCCGGTGACGGTGCCGGCCTCCGGGGACCGGACGGCTGGGCGGCCGACGGGCAGGGCTTTCCGCTGCTGATGCTGTTGCCGGCGCTGGTCGTCCTCGGCCTCGTCATCGGACTGCCGATGCTGCGGGCGGTGGAAATGAGTTTCGACACGGTCAACCTGCGCCGTCCGCATCTGGCGGGCAAGCTGGGGCTGCACAACTACGACCGGCTGCTTTCGGACCCGCGCGCCTGGTCGGCGGTGGCGCTGTCGGCGCTCTACATGGCCGGGACGGTGGCCGGGTCGGTGGCCCTTGCGCTTGCCGCGGCGCTGCTGACCCGGCGCATCGTCCGCGGGCGGGCGCTGGCGCGGCTGGTGTTCCTTCTGCCCTGGACCTTCCCGGCGGTGGTCACGGCGCTGGTCTGGGGGGTGATGTACGAGGGCAACTTCGGCGTCATCAACCGACTGCTCGACCATGTGCCCTTCATCGAGGGGGCGAACTGGCTGGTCGACCGCCGGACGGCCCTCGGCGCGCTGATCCTGGCCCAGATCTGGAACGAGTTTCCGGTCGCCTACGTCTTCATCCTGGCGGGGCTGCACGCCATCCCCGAGGAGCTTTACGAGGCCGCGCGGATCGACCGCGCCGGCCCCTTCCAGCAGTTCCGTTTCATCACCCTGCCGCAGCTGCGCTACATCCTGGCGGTGGTGGTGATCCTACTGATGATCATGGGGTTCAAGTCGTTTCCGATCATCTTCATCCTGACCGGGGGCGGCCCCGCGGGGGCGACCGAGACGCTGACGGTGCTGACCTTCACCACCGCCTTCCGGCGACTCGACTTCAGCTATGCCGCGACGCTGGGGATCCTGGCGGTGGCGATCTCGGTGCTGCTGGTGCTGGGCTACCTGCGTCTCGTGGCACGGCTGGACGCGGGACGCGACGGGCCATGAGCGACCCCTACGGCCCCCTGCGCCTGCATCTGCTGCCGTTCCTGCGGCTGGCGTCGCTGTGCCTGCTCGGCTCAGTGGCGCTCTTCCCGATATACTGGATGGTGGTGATCGCGCTGACCCCGACTGGCTTCAGCCGGACGTTGACGGGTATCCTGCCGCAGGGCGTGACCCTGGAGAACTTCCGCGCCCTGTTCACCGAGCGGCCGATGCTGCGCTGGCTGGGCAACAGCGTGCTGGTGGCGGCGCTGTCGTCGGCGCTGGCGCTCCTGTTCGGGACCTCCTGCGGCTATGTGCTGAGCCGGCTGCGCTTCCGCGGCGCGCGCCTGCTGATGGTGGCGGTGCTGATCACCCAGATGATGCCGGCCACCAGCATCATCGTGCCGCTCTACATCCTGTTCCGCGACCTCGGGCTGCTGGACAGCATCGAGGGGATGGTCGTCGGCCATGTCTCGCTGGTCGTGCCGCTGGCAATATGGATGAGCAAGGGGTTCTTCGACCGCATCCCGGCCGACCTTGACGGGGCGGCCAGGATCGACGGCTGCACGCGCCTGGGCGCCTGGTGGTATGTGGCCCTGCCGCTCGCCCTGCCGGGGCTTGCGGCGATCTTCATCTACGGCTTCGTCACCAGCTGGCACGACTTCCTCTTCGCCCATGCGCTGGTGCACTCTCCCCAGCTGTGGACGGCGGCGAACGCGATCGCCTCGTTCCGGGGGGAGTACTTCACCCTGCACGAGATGCAGATGGCTGCGGCGCTGGTGTTCGCGCTGCCGGTCGTGGTGATGTTCGTGCTGATGCAGCGCTGGATCGTGTCGGGCGCGCTGACCGGCGGCGTTCGCTGAGGGGAGGGGCGGATGCCCGGGGTGCGCTTCGAGGGGGTGACCAAGCGGTTCGCGGCCGAGACGGTGATCGATGGCGTCGACATCGCCATCGCCGACCGCGAGCTGGCGGTGCTTGTCGGCCCGTCGGGCTGCGGGAAGTCGACGCTGCTGCGGATGCTCGCGGGGCTGGAGGAGGTGACATCCGGGCGCATCCTGATCGGCGGGGACGTGGTGAACCACCTGCCCCCGGCGCGGCGCGACATCGCCATGGTGTTCCAGTCCTACGCGCTCTACCCGCACATGACGGTGGCCGAAAATCTGGGCTTTCCCCTGCGGATGGCGGGGGTTCCGGCAGACGAGCGGCGGCGGCGGGTGGAGGCGGCGGCGGCGCTGCTGGAGCTGCGGCCCTTCCTTGCCCGCTACCCCCGCGCGCTGTCGGGCGGACAGCGCCAGCGGGTGGCGATGGGCCGGGCGATCGTGCGCGAGCCGGCGGTATTCCTGTTCGACGAGCCGCTCTCGAACCTCGATGCGGCGCTGCGGCTGCAGATGCGGGTTGAGATCGCCAGGCTGCACCGCGAGATCGCGGCGACCATGGTCTATGTCACCCACGACCAGGTCGAGGCGATGACGCTGGCCGACCGGATCGTGGTGCTGCGGGCAGGGCGGGTGGAGCAGCAGGGCAGCCCGCGCGCGATCTACACCGCGCCGCGGACGCGTTTCGTGGCTGGATTCATCGGCGCGCCGCAGATGAACTTCCTTCCCGCGCGGATCGGCCCGGGCAGCACGACGGTCGAGCTGGCCGGGCTGGCGCTGGCCGTGCCGCTGGGCCGGCCGCTTGCGGCGGGAAGCCCGGTGACTGCGGGCCTGCGCCCGGAGGCCCTGCGCCCGGGCGGCGGCGGGCCCGCGGTGCTGGCGGCCACCGTGCGCCACGCCGAATACCTCGGCGCCACGCTCTACCTCTACCTCGAGCCCAACGGGGTCGAGCCGGCGGCGACGCTGGTACTTGCCGCCCCGCCCGACCGGCCAGTGGCGCCGGGAAGCGGTGTCGAGGTGAGCTTCGATCCGGCGGCCCTGCATGTGTTCGATGCCGACGGGTTGCGCCTGTCGGCCGGGCCGGCCGCGAGCTGATGAGGGCGCCTGTCGGCGGCCCCGGCGGGCTGCGGTCCGGCGTCTTTCTTGTCGACAATCCGGTTGACAAAGATGCCGCGCAACCTGCAGCCTGCCTGCCGGGGGGATGGCACATGCAGCGGGACAGCGGCGCCGCGCCGGTTGGCGATGCGGCCGGATCGGGAACCCCGGCAGGGGGCGGCGTACCGCGGCGTGGCGCCCGGCCCGAGACGCTGGACCTCATGCACGCGCTCCGCGGGCGCATCGCGAGCCATGAACTCCCGCCCGGGGCCAAGCTGCGCGAGCAGGAACTGGCCGACGAGTTCGGCGTCTCACGCGCGCGGGTGCGCGACGTTCTGGCGGCCCTTGAGCAGCGCGGCCTGGTCGAGCGCATCCCCAACCGCGGCGCGGTGGTGACGCGGCTGACGCCAAGGCAGGTGTGCGAGCTCTACGAGACCCGCGAGGTGCTCGAGGGCCTGGCTGTGCGGCTTGCGACCGCGAATGCCCCGGCCGAGGGATGGCAGGATCTGGTCGAGGCGTTCGGCGCGCCGGCCGAGCGGGACATCCGGAGCGGCGACCTCGAGGCGTATGCGGAACTGCTCGCGGGGTTCCGGCGCCGGGTGATCGAGGCCTGCGGGAACGACCTCGTCACCGCGCTGCTCGACGCCCTGCACGAGCGGACCGCCTATCTGGTTCGCCGGCTGATCCTGGTGCCGGGCCGGGCGCTCGACGGGCTGCACGAGCACCGCGCCGTCCTTGGCGCGATGCGGCGCGGCGATGCCGACGAGGCCGAGCGGCTCAAGCGTGCCAACATCCGCGCCGCCGCGGCCTGCTTCCGCCGCTACCAGCGGTTCGTTCTGTGAGACCGGCCCGCGCATGTGCAGCCGGGAGCAGGCAGGAGCAGGCGAGGCCGGCCCTGCTGCCCCGGTGCCGGCGCGCAACCTGCAACCGGAGGCCAGGATGACCGGCGAGGGGCATGACGAGGAGTATCTGCGCCGCCGCGAGCGGGCGCTGGCCATGGGCGGCGAGCAGAGGCTGGCACGGCGCCGGGCGGCGGGGGTGCTGGACGCGCGCGCTCGCGTCGCCCGGCTAGTCGATCCCGGCAGCTTCATCGAGTCGGGGCTTTTCGGCGTGTCGATGCGGCCCGAGGACCGCGACGCCACGCCGGCCGACGGGAAGGTCTGCGGTTTCGGCCGCATCGGCGGGCGCGAGGTGGCGGTCGTCTCGAACGACTTCACCGTCAAGGGCGCCTCGAGCAGCCTGACGAACATGAAGAAGATCGGACATGTCAAGCGCGTCGCCACGCAGCGCGGCCTGCCGATCGTCTTCCTCGGCGAATCCTCGGGCGCGCGGATGCCCGACAACATGGGTGCGCGGGGGATGGGAAGCCTGTTGGGACAGGACCCGACCCAGTATGTGCGAATGCGCGAGACGCCCTGGGCCAGTGCGGTTCTCGGCCAGTGCTACGGCTCGTCGGCCTGGTACGCCTGCCTCTCGGACTTCGTGGTGATGCGCAAGGGCGCGGTGATGGCCGTTGCCAGCCCGCAGCTTGTGGAACTTGCCATCGGCCAGAAGATCGATCCCGAGGAACTGGGCGGGTGGAGGCTGCATGCGGAGGTGACAGGCCTTGCCGATGCCGTCGCCGAGACCGACGAGGAGGCGCTCGACCTTCTCCGCCGCTTCCTCGACTACCTGCCATCGCACCACAACGAGCCGCCCCCGCGCCGGCCGGTGCCGGAAGGGTCGGACGCCGGGGCCGACGGGATCGCCGACCTTCTGCCCGCAAGCAGGACGCGCGGCTACGACGTGCGCCGGATCATCCGGGCGGTGCTGGACCGCGACAGCCTTCTGGAACTGAAGCCGCGCTTCGGGCGGCCGGCGGTGATCGGGCTTGGCCGCCTGGACGGGCAGACGGTCGGCGTCATCGCCAACAACCCGATGGGCAAGGCCGGTGCGCTCGACGTCCAGTCCTGCGAGAAGATCACGCGGTTCCTGGTCACCTGCGACAGCTTCAATATCCCGATCCTGCTGTTCGTCGACACCCCCGGCTTCGTGATCGGGCTGGAGGGCGAGCGCCAGCGCGCCCCCGGGAAGATCATGAACTTCATGACCGCGCTGCAGATGTGCACGGTGCCGAAGCTCTCGGTGCTGATGCGCAAGAGCTACGGTCAGGCCTATCTCAACATGGGCGGGGGGCGGAACTCCGACGACATCGCGGCCTGGCCGACGGCCGAGGTCAGCTTCATGGACCCCGCGTTCGGGGCGCGGATCGTGATGGCCGGAAAGGACGACCACGCCGAGGTGGAGCGGCTGGAGGCGGCGATGCGGGCAGATACCTCGGTCTGGGAGCTTGCCGGCGGCTTCGCGGTCCAGGCGGTGATCCAGCCGCGGGAGACGCGCCGCTACCTGATCCGGATGCTGCAGGTGCATGAGATGCGCCTGACCGGGGGCATCGGCCGGCACCTGATGTGCGGCTGGCCGACGACATTCTGACCCGACCGGGCGCCGCCATCCGCCGATGCGGCAAGCAGGGAGCGAACCGATGAGCTGGCAGCCGGAAGTCGACGAGATCGCGCAGCGCCATCGCTGGGCCGAGGCCCTGGGCGGCGGCGAGGCGGTCGGCCGCCAGCATGCCGCCGGGCGGCTGACGGTGCGCGAGCGTATCGGGGCGCTTCTCGACCCCGGCAGCTTCCGCGAGGTGGGCAAGCTGGCCGGCGCCGCCAGCCGTGACGCCGACGGGCGGGCCACGGGCGTGACCCCGTCGCCCTATGTGATGGGGCTTGGCCGGATCAACGGGCGGCCGGTGGCCGTCGGCGGGGAGGATTTCACGGTGCGCGGCGGCACCGGCGGCAGCGGGCACCGGCGCAAGGGCGGGCAGGGCGGCTTCGTGGAGGATCTTGCGGGGGAATACCGCATCCCCCTCGTCAACCTCATCGACGGCGCCGGCGGGACGGTGGGATCGCTGCGGCGGCGCGGCTATGCAGTCTTTCCCGGCGCCGACGGATTTGAGCGGTCGGTGGAGCTTCTCGGGCAGGTGCCGGTGGCGTCGGCGGTCCTGGGAGCCGCCGCCGGCGGTCCGGCAGGGCGGGCGATCCTGTCGCATTTCACGGTGATGCCGCGCGGCACCGCGCAGATCTTCGCCGCCGGTCCGCCGGTGGTGGAGCGCGCCCTTGCGCAGGCGGTCGACAAGGAGGCCCTGGGCGGCGCGGGGGTGGCGGTGGATGTCGCCGGCACCATCCACAATGCCGCATCCGACGAGGCCGACGCGCTTGGGCAGATCCGGCAGTTCCTGGAGTTCATGCCGCAGAACGTGTGGGAACTTCCCCCGCTCGGGCACGCCGACGACCCGGTCGGACGGCGCGAGGAGGAACTGCTGGCCATCGTGCCGCGGCGGCGCAGCCGTGCCTACGACATGCGCCGCATCATCTCGCTGGTGGCCGATGCCGGCTCGGTGTTCGAGATCCGCCCCAGCTTCGGCAGGTCGGTGGTCACGGCACTGGCGCGGCTGGGCGGGCATCCGGTGGGGATCGTGGCCAACAACCCGATGCACCTGGGCGGAGCGATCGACGCGCGGGCGGCGCGCAAGCAGCTCCACTTCATGGACCTGTGCGACTGCTTCCACATCCCGCTGGTGTTTCTGGTCGATGTGCCGGGCTTCATGGTCGGGCCGAAGGCCGAGGAGGCGGCGACGCTGCTGGAAGGCATGCGGGTGGTTCACCTTGCCGGCCAGCTGACGGTGCCGACGCTGACGCTGGTGATCCGCAAGTGCTATGGCATGGCCGGGATGGCCACCTGCAACAAGAACGGCGTCGACATGAAGCTGGCCTGGCCCTCGGGGGAGTGGGGCTCGCTGCCGATCGAGGGCGGGGTCGCCGCCGCCTTCCGGCGCGAGATCGCCGCCGCCCCCGACCCGCGCGAGCGCGAGCGTGAGATCGAGGCCGAACTCGCTGCGATCGCCTCGCCCTTCCGGACGGCCGAGGCGTTCGCGGTGGAGGACATCATCGACCCGCGCGAGACCCGCCCGATCCTGTGCGAATTCGTGGCCCTGGCGAGGGGCCGGCTGGCCTCGGACCTCGGTCCGCGGGCCCGGGCCGGTGTACGCCCGTGATGCCGCAGGCCCGGCGTGCCGGTTTGTCTTGCATCGCATGGCGGGTTTGTCATGCTCGGGTCATCGCCGCCCCGGGCCGCCAGCAGAGGCTTCGCTGACGGGGCACAGCCGGGAGACCGCCGATGCTGAGGGATCTCTTCGACCGCAACCGCGAGTGGTCGGTGACCAGAAAGCAGGAGGAGCCGGGCTACTTCGCCCGCCTCGCCACCCGCCAGGCGCCGGAGTACTTCTGGATCGGGTGCTCGGACAGCCGCGTGCCGGCCAACGTCATCACCGGGCTCGACCCCGGCGAGGTGTTCGTCCACCGCAACGTCGCCAATGTGGTCCACTCCTCGGACATGAACCTGCTCTCGGCGCTTGAGTTCGCCATCGATGCGCTCGGCATCAGGCAGGTCATCGTGTGCGGCCACTATGGCTGCGCCGGCGTGCGCGCGGCCACCGAGGAGATCGTCCACGAGCTTGCCGACCACTGGATCGAACCGATCCGCCGGCTCGCCCGCCAGTACGCGATCGACCTTGCCTGCGCCGGTTCGGCCGCCGCCCGCCGTGACCGCCTGGCCGAGTTCAATGTCATCGAGGGTGTCCGCCGGGTGGCCGAGACGCCGATCATCCGCCGCGCCTGGGCGCGCGGCGACGACGTCGCCATCCACGGGCTGATATATGGTATCGAGGACGGGTTGCTGCGCGATCTCGACTGCACGATCCGCCGCAACCACCCCGCCGGCGAGGGCCCGGGAGGCTGACGGCGGTGCCTCCGCGCAACGTGAGGCGGCGAGGGGTGCGCCGGTGCGGCGGGCGCACTATATCGACGGCATGAACCGACGCACCGTGCTCCTTTCGCTGTCTGCCGCCGTGGCGTCCCCGCGCGCGGCCCTGGCCGCGCCGATCCCGCTGGACGAGCTGTCCCGCTACGTCAACGGCCTGACCACTGCCGAGGCGACGTTCACCCAGGTGAACGGTGACGGAACCATCGCCACGGGCCGATTGTGGCTGCGCCGCCCGGGGCGCATCCGCTTCGAGTACGACCCGCCGGACGACGCCCTGGTGATCGCCTCGGGCGGTCAGGTGGCCGTCTTCGATCCGAAGTCGAACCAGCCGCCGGAGCAGTACCCGCTGGCGCGCACGCCGCTGAACCTGATCCTGGCCGCGCGGGTCGACCTTGACCGGGCGCGGATGGTGCTCTCGCACCGCGAGGAGGGGCCGACGACCCGCGTCGTCGCGCAGGATCCCGAGCGCCCCGAATACGGCACGATCGAGCTGGTATTCACCGCCGGTCCGGTTGCCCTGCGTCAGTGGATCGTGCGCGACGATGCCGGCAGCGAGACCACGGTGATCCTGGGGACGCTTGCCCGCGGCGGCGACATCCCCGCCCGGGTGTTCGACTTCGTGGCCGAGATCGAGCGGCGCCAGCGCCGCTGAGCGCGGCGGCGGTGCGATCAGCGCCTGCGGCAGGCGCGAAGCTGGCCGTCGTAGCGCTCGGCCCTGGAAGCCACCGATCCGGCGATGCGGACCAGCCAGGGCTTGGCCTCATAGCTGCGGCGGGCATAGCCCGAGGGGCCCTCGTGATAGGCCAGATACTGCCCGCGCGCATCCGACCGGGCGATGCCCAGACGACTGTGGCTGCGGTCCATGTACCAGCCCATGAAGTCGGTGGCGTCGCGGATGTCCTCGCGGCGGGCGCTGCGGTTGCCAGTCTCGCGCTGGTATTCCTCCCATGTGGAGTCGAGCGCCTGGGCATAGCCGTAGGCCGATGACTGCCGTCCCATCGGGATCACCCCGAGCGTCCACTGCAAGGGCGTGCGGGCGTTGCCCACGAACCGGCTCTCCTGGTGGATGACAGCCATCTGCACCGGCACCGGGATGCCCCACTTCCGCTCGGTGGCCCGCATCGCCGACAGGTAGCGCGGCCGTTCGGCGACGATGGCGCAGGCGTTGTCGAGATCCCGCGGCGGGGTGAAGTCCCGCGCGCCGCAGGACGCAAGCAGGAAGAGGAGGAGGAGCGCCCGTATCGCCTTGGTCATCTGCTCACTGCCCGGTCATTGTCTTTTTCCGCGACCTTAGCCCGAAACCAGGTGGAGTGGAACGGCAGTGACAGGGGCCCGCGATCAGGATGCCGCGAGCAGGTGGCCGCGGGTGCGCCGGGCTTTGTCGGGGGAGGCCCGACATACTGTTTCGGGCGCAGGCCACCCCCCGTGGTGGACATGCCGGCGGGTTAGCGTCTAATAAACCATGCAGGGGGCCGTGACGATGCTGAAGACGAATGCGAAGTACCATTTGGGCCAGGTGGTCCGGCACCGCAAGCACCCCTTCCGCGGGGTGGTGTTCGACGTCGACGCGATTTTCTCGAACACCGAGGCATGGTACGACGCCATCCCCGAGGACAGCCGCCCGTCGCGGGACCAGCCCTTCTATCATCTGCTGGCCGAGAACGACCACAGCTACTACGTCGCCTATGTGTCCGAGCAGAACCTCGTTCCCGACGACACCGGCCAGCCGGTCGATCACCCCGACCTGCCCGACCTCTTCGGCGATTTCGAGGACGGGCGCTACCCGCTTCACTTCCAGCTGAACTGAGCCCGGGTGGGGCTGCCGGCGGGATGTCCGCCGGATTTCACTTGACGGCTCGCCGCGGCCACGGGTTGACTCGCGACCGGAAGGCGCCGGCGGCGGCGATCCTGCGCGCGGGCGGGGCCGGAAAACAGGATGGAGGACCGGATCATGACAGAACATCGCCGTCGGGCCGGACGCGGGAAGGCCCGCGGGCTCGTGGCGCTGGTGGCGGCGCTGGGCCTGCTGGCGCACGGGGTGCCGGCCGTGGCCTCCGGCGTGTCCGACGAGGGCTGGATCGAACTGGCCCAGATCACCCGACCGGTTCCGGCGCCTGCGCCCGCTCCCGGGCCGACGCCGCCCGCACCCCCGCCGCTGCCCGCCCCCCCGGGACCGCCGCCCTTGCCGGTGGCGCTGCCGCCCTACTGGGCGGGGATCGGCGGCCAGCCGGTCGGCCCGCTTGACGAGGCCGAGATCCGCCGTCGCATCGCCGCCGGCGAGATCACCGATGCGACGCTGGTGTGGACCGAAGGCATGCCGGCCTGGACGCCGGCGGGCGAGGTGGAGGCGATCGCCGCGCTCTTCCCCGGCGCTGCACCCGCACCTGCCCCTGCGCCCGCACCTGCCCCTGCGCCGGCCCCGGCACCTGCGCCGGCCCCGGCACCTGCGCCGGCCCCGGCGCCGATCGGTGCCGACCCGGCCACGAACCCCGTCGGGTTCATGACCGGCCGCTGGCAGACTGAGGGAATGACGATGGTCGAGGGGATCGGCATGTCGCCGATCGAGGCGATCGTCACCTACAATGCCGACGGCACCTTCCTGATGAGCGGCTCGCTGAACGTGAACATTCAGGGCTTCGGCGAGGCCGAGTTGCTGGTGCGCATGGAAGGCACGTGGAGCGTGCAGGCCTCGACGGCGACCCAGATCCTCATCAGGCGCGACGGCCAGCTCGAGGTCGTGTCGCAGGCCCTGGGGGTCTCGGAGAGCACCGAGGAGTCCGGCGTCCAGCCGCTGGCCATCCTCGGCCCCGACGCCTTCCGCGAGGAGGAACTGACCTACACCCGCATCCGCTGAGCGCGGCGGAGGGGCGACATCGCGGCCGGACCCGGGAGGGCCCGGCCGCATCGTTCATCTACAGCCCGAGGGCGATACCGTCCTTGCGCGGGTCGGAGGCGCCGATCAGCACCCCGCGGTCGTGGTCGATGACGATCGCCTGGGCCCCGCCGAGCGGGCGTGCCGCCCATTCGGCCCGGTGTCCGAGCCGGCGCAGCGCCTCGCGCACCCCCGCCGCATATCCGCGCTCGACCTCCATGCCGCCGGGGCCGGCGAAGCTGCGCGGCGCGTCCAGCGCCTCCTGCAGTTCCATTCCGTAGTCGACGAGATTCGACACCAGCCGGGCGTGACCGCAGGGCTGGTAGGCCCCGCCCATCACGCCGAACGGCATCGTGACCCGCCCGCCGCGTGCCAGCATCGCCGGGATGATGGTGTGCATCGGCCGCTTGCCGCCCGCAGCCTCGTTGGGATGCCCCTCGGCCAGGGTGAAGCCCGCGCCCCGGTTCTGGAACAGGATGCCGAAGCGGTCCGAGGCGAGGCCCGAGCCGAAGGCGTGGTAGATCGAATGGATCAGCGATACCGCCATGCCGTCGCGGTCGACGACGCAGAGGTAGACGGTCTCGCGATGCACCTCGCCGGCCGCGGCAGCTGGGTCGGGCAGGCTCCGGGAAGGGTCGATCAGCGCCGCCAGCCGCGCGGCCGTCTCCGGCGCCAGCATGTGGTCGAGCCGCGTGACATGGGCGGGATCAGCGATGAAGCGGTCGCGCGCATCATAGGCGAGCCTGGCCGCCTCGGCCTCCAGATGCGCACGCTCCGCCCCCCGCGGATCGAGGGCGACGAGGTCCATGTGGCCGAGGATGTTCAGCAGCAGGCAGGCGGTCGCGCCCTGGCCGTTTGGCGGATGCTCGATGAGTTCGACGTCGCGGTAGCGGCTTGCGATCGGTTGCGTCGGCTCGGATGCGACGCCGGCGAAGTCGTCGGCCGTGTGGCAGCCGCCGGCCGCGCGGAGGCTGGCGACCATGTCCTCGGCCACCTCGCCCTCGTAAAAGGCGGCCCGGCCACGACGCGCGATGCGCCGCAGCACCTCGGCAAGGCCCGGGGCGCGGAACCGCTCGCCAAGCCCGAGCGGCCGGCCGGCCGCCATGTAGTGCCGCCGGGCCGCGCCCTGAAGGACGGCCGAGGCCCCCTCAAGGTCGGATGCCACCCGCGGAGCGACTGGCACCCCCTCTTCGGCATGGGTGATGGCAGGGGCGAGGCAGCGGTCGAGCCCGAGCCGCCCCCAGTCGGCCGACAGCCGGCAGAAGGCGTCGACGGCACCCGGCAGCGTCACCGCCATCGCCCCGCCGACCGGCATGGCGCGGTGGCCGGCGTCGCGCAGCGCCGCCGCCGACAGACCTGCGGGCGCGCGGCCCGAGCCGTTCAGCCCGACCACGCGCTCCTCGCCGGCGGGCTTGACCAGCACAAAGGCGTCGCCGCCGAGGCCGCACATGTGCGGCTCGCAGACGCCAAGCAGCGCCGCCGCCGCCAGAGCAGCGTCGGCCGCGTTGCCCCCCGCGGCGAGGATGTCCACCGCGGCACGCGCCGCAAGCGGATGTGACGTGGCGCAAAGCCCGTTCACGGCGTACACCGCCGACCGGCCCGGCTGCTGGAAATCGCGCATCGCCCACTCCGTGATCACCGCGGCGGCGGCCCTTGTGGACCGGCAGGGCCCGGGCATCAAGCCTGCTCGTTCGGCGCGGCCGACCCCGGGGGCAGCGCCGGCAGCGAAACGGGAAGGGGCGCCCGCAGGGGCGCCCCTCGTCTGCATTCGGCTCCCGGGGCCGGGTCACATGTCCATGCCGCCCATGCCGCCCATGCCGCCCGGCATGCCGGCGGCGCCGGCCTTCTCGTCCTTCGGCTTCTCGGCCACCATCGCCTCGGTGGTGATCAGCAGGCCGGCGACCGAGGCCGCATCCTCGAGCGCGGTGCGGACGACCTTGGCGGGGTCGATCACGCCGAACTTGAACATGTCGCCGTACTCTTCGGTCTGGGCGTTGAAGCCGAAGGCCGGATCGCTGGATTCGCGCACCTTGCCGGCCACCACGGCGCCGTCGACGCCGGCGTTCGTGGCAATCTGGCGCAGCGGCGATTCGAGCGCACGGCGGATGATCGCCACGCCGGCGTCCTGGTCGGGGTTGGCACCCTTGACGCTGCCGAGTTTCTTGGCCGCCTGGACGAGCGCCACGCCGCCGCCCACGACGATGCCTTCCTGCACCGCGGCGCGGGTGGCGTTCAGCGCGTCGTCGACGCGGTCCTTGCGCTCCTTCACCTCGACCTCGGTGGCGCCGCCGACGCGGATGACCGCGACGCCGCCGGCCAGCTTGGCCACGCGCTCCTGCAGCTTCTCGCGGTCGTAGTCAGAGGTCGTCTCCTCGATCTGCTGGCGGATCTGGGCAACGCGGGCCGCGATCTCGGCCTTCTCGCCATGACCGTCGATGACCGTGGTGTCATCCTTCTTGATGACGATCTTCTTGGCCCGGCCCAGCATGTCGAGGGTGACGTTCTCGAGCTTCATGCCGAGATCGTCGGAGACCACCTGGCCGCCGGTCAGGATCGCGATGTCCTGCAGCATCGCCTTGCGGCGGTCGCCGAAGCCCGGTGCCTTCACGGCCGCGACCTTGAGACCGCCGCGCAGCTTGTTGACGACGAGCGTCGCCAGCGCCTCGCCCTCGACGTCCTCGGCGATGATCAGGAGCGGCTTCTGCGCCTGGATCACCGACTCGAGCAGCGGCACCATCGGCTGCAGCGACGACAGCTTTTTCTCGTTGATGAGGATCAGCGCGTCCTCGAGTTCGGCCACCATCTTGTCGGCGTTGGTGACGAAGTAGGGCGACAGGTAGCCGCGGTCGAACTGCATCCCCTCGACGACCTCGACCTCGGTCGCCATCCCCTTGTTTTCCTCGACGGTGATGACGCCCTCGTTGCCGACCTTCTGCATCGCCTCGGAGATCATCTTGCCGATCTCGGCCTCGCCGTTGGCCGAGATGGTCCCGACCTGGGCAACCTCGGCCGAATCAGACACCGGGCGGGCGGCGGCCTTGATGCTCTCGACGACGTTGCTCACGGCGAGGTCGATGCCGCGCTTGAGGTCCATCGGGTTCATGCCGGCGGCGACCGACTTCAGCCCCTCGCGGACGATCGCCTGGGCAAGGACGGTGGCGGTGGTTGTGCCGTCGCCGGCCTCGTCATTGGTGCGCGAGGCGACCTCGCGGACCATCTGCGCGCCCATGTTCTCGAACTTGTCCTCGAGTTCGATCTCCTTGGCGACGGTCACACCGTCCTTGGTGATCCGCGGCGCGCCGAACGACTTCTCGAGCACGACGTTGCGGCCCTTGGGGCCGAGCGTGACGCGGACCGCATCGGCGAGGATGTTGACGCCGCGCAGCATCCGGGCGCGGGCGTCGGAATCGAACTTCACTTCCTTGGCGGGCATATCGCCTTCTCCTGAATGTCTTCGATGTGTTCGGGTGCGACGTCTCAGCCGACGATGCCGAGGATGTCGCTCTCCTTCATGATCAGAAGTTCTTCACCGTTCAGGGTGACCTCGGTCCCCGACCACTTCCCGAACAGGATGCGGTCGCCGGCCTTGACCGAGGGGGGGATCAGCTCGCCCGAATCCTTGCGGGCGCCTTCGCCGACCGAGATCACCTCGCCCTCGGCGGGCTTTTCCTTGGCGGTGTCGGGGATGATCAGACCGCCCTTCGTCTTCTCGTCGCTCTGGACGCGCCGGACCAGCACACGGTCGTGCAGCGGTTTGAAAGCCATCTCGGAACGCTCCTTGGGTTCTTCCGGTTGCGCGCTAGCACTCACCCGAGGCGAGTGCTAATGGCGCGCAGATAGGCAACAGCCGGGCCGTTGTCAACAGGGCGAGCGACACATCCGGTGCCCGCCCCCTGCGGGCAGGTGGACGGTGGCGCAGCGGGTGCCCGGCGGCTCAGGCGCGGTGGGCGCCCGCGGCGAGGCCCTGCACGAAATCCAGGACATCGGCGACGGCGCGACCCTCGCCGATCCTGCCGACGATCGCCGAGCCCACCACCGCACCGTCAGCAACGCGCGCGATCGCCTCGGCGGAGTCAGGGCTGGTGATGCCGAAGCCGACGACGACGGGCAGCGCGGTCGCGGCCTTGATTCGCGCGACTTCGGGGGCGACCTCGGCCGAGCGGGCGGCGGCCGCGCCGGTGATGCCGGTGATCGAGACGTAGTAGACGAAGCCCGAGGTGTTCTGCAGCACCCGTGGCAGGCGGCGGTTGTCGGTCGTGGGCGTGGCCAGCCGGATGAACGCCAGCCCGGCCGCCCGCGCGGGCAGGCAGAGCTCGTCGTCCTCCTCGGGCGGCAGGTCGACGACGATGAGCCCGTCGATGCCGGCCTCCTTCGCCTCGGCAAGAAACCGGCCGACCCCGCGCGCGTGAATGGGGTTGTAGTAACCCATCAGCACCACCGGGGTCGTCGCGTCGCGCTCGCGGAAGGCGCGGACGAGACCGAGGGTGCGGTCCATCGTCTGGCCGCCGGCCAGTGCCCGCTGCCCGGCAAGCTGGATGGTCGGGCCGTCGGCCATCGGGTCGGTGAACGGGTGGCCGAGCTCGATCACGTCCACCCCCGCCGCCGGCATCCCACGCATCAGCGCGAGCGTCGTGCCGGCATCCGGATCGCCGGCCATGACGTAGGCCACGAAGGCCTTCCGGCCCTCGGCGGCAAGCCGGGCGAAGGTGGCGTCGATCCGGGTCATCGCTTCCTCCCTGTTCCCGCCTCTGGTGGGGCAGGGCGCGGGGAAAATCAATGCCTGCCGGTGGCAGGGGCCCCGGCCGGCGCGGGTTGCGGGCGCGGTGCGGGTTCCGTATGAGGGCGGCCGCAAGGCTGGCCGGGAGAGGGCGCATGGGCTTCCGCATGGGGATCGTCGGGCTGCCGAACGTTGGCAAGTCCACCCTCTTCAATGCCCTCACCCGCACGGCCGCGGCGCAGGCGGCCAATTTCCCCTTCTGCACCATCGAGCCCAACGTCGGCGAGGTCGCCGTTCCCGACGCCCGGCTGGACACCCTCGCCCGTCTGGCTGCCTCGGCGCGGTTGGTGCCGACGCGGATGACCTTTGTCGACATCGCCGGCCTGGTCCGCGGGGCCTCGAAGGGCGAGGGGCTCGGCAACCAGTTCCTCGCCAACATCCGCGAGGTCGACGCCATCGCCCATGTGGTGCGCTGCTTCGAGGACGGCGACATCACCCATGTCGAGGGGCGCATCGACCCGATCGCCGACATCGCGACGATCGACACCGAGCTGATGCTCGCCGATCTCGAGAGTGTCGGCCGCCGGCGCGCCAATCTCGTCCGCAAGCTGAAGGGTGGCGACCGGGAGGCGGCCCAGCAGGACCGGCTGCTCGCGGCCGCCGAGGCGGCGCTGGATGCCGGCCGCCCCGCCCGCAGCCTTGCCATCGCGGCCGACGACCGCCGCGCCTGGGAGCAACTGCAGCTTCTGACCGCCAAACCGGTGCTGTTCGTCTGCAATGTCGAGGAGGCCGCCGCCGGCTCGGGCAATGCGTTCACGGCGCGGGTGGCCGAACATGCCGCGTCCGAGGGGGCGGCGCATGTCGTCATCTCGGCCCGCATCGAGGAGGAGATCGCCCAGCTTGCACCGGTGGAGGCGGCGGAGTTCCTCGCCGCGCTCGGCCTCGAGGAGGCAGGGCTCGACCGGCTGATCCGCGCCGGCCACCGGTTGCTCGGGCTGATCACCTATTTCACCGCCGGCCCGAAGGAGGCGCGCGCCTGGACCATCCCTTCCGGGACGCTGGCCCCCCAGGCGGCGGGCGTCATCCATGGCGATTTCGAGCGCGGATTCATCCGTGCCGAGACCATCGCCTATGCCGATTACGTCGCCCACGGCGGCGAGGCCGGCGCCCGCGCCGCGGGCAAGCTGCGCCTTGAGGGCAAGACCTATGAGGTGCAGGACGGCGACGTTCTGCACTTCCTGTTCAACGCCTGACCGGGGCGCAGGCGGCCCCCTGCCAGCGACGGGGCTCAGGCTGCGATGCCGTCCACCCGTACCGCCCGTCCCTCGCGCATCGAGACCAGCGCCGCCTCTGCAAGTACCAGGGCGGCCAGCCCGTCGGCACCCGAGGGCGACATCGGTCGACCGCTCGCGAGCGCGTCGATGAAGGCGGCGATCTCGGCGGCGTAGGCCTCGGTGTAGCGGGTCATGAAGAAGTCGTGCAGCGGCGGGCGCAGGTAGCCCTCGGCAGTGGCGATTTCGGTCAGCAACGGGCGGGGATTCTCTGCCGCCACCGCGCCAAGCGAGCCATGCACCTCGATGCGCTGGTCGTAGCCGAAGCTGGCCCGCCGCGAATTCGAGATGAGCGCCTGACGTCCGGTGGCGGTGCGCAGGATCACCGAGGCCGAGTCGATGTCGCCGGCCTTGCCCACGGCGGGGTCGACGAGCGCTGCGCCGGCCGCCATGACGGTCTCGACGTCCTCGCCGAGCAGGAAGCGCGCCATGTCGAAATCATGGATCGTCATGTCGCGGAACAGCCCGCCGGAGACGGCAATGTAGGAAAGCGGCGGCAGGCCGGGGTCGCGGGAGGTGATGGAGACCATTTCGACGGCACCGATCCGGCCGGCTTCGATCGCCCTACGGACCGCCGCGAAATGCGGGTCAAACCGGCGGTTGAAGCCGATCATCAGCCGCGCCCCCGTCTCGCCGACGACCTTCAGGCAGGCGCGCACGCGCTCCACCGACAGGTCGACCGGCTTTTCGCAGAAGATCGCCTTGCCGGCACGTGCAAAGCGCTCGATCAGCTCGGCGTGGGTGTTGGTGGGCGTGCATATCACCACCGCGTCGATCGCGGGATCGGCGGCAATCGCGTCAACCGTCCGCACCGCGCAACCGCGGGCACGGGCAACCGCCTCAGCCGCCTCGGCCACCGGGTCGGCGACCGCGGCGAGGCGCGCACGGGGATCGGCGGCAATGGCGCCGGAGTGGACGCGGCCGATGCGGCCGGCGCCGAGCAGGGCGAAGCTGGTGGGCATGACGGGCTCCCTCAGAAGACGTGGCGCCGGCCGTCGGCCGCGGACGTGGCGACGGCGTGGATGAGGCGCTCGATGCCGAGGCCGGCGGTGAAGTCGGGCCAGGGCCGCGGCCCCCCGGTCAGGCCGGCGATCAGCTCTCCCGCCTCGATCACTTTCAGATCGTTGAAGCCGAGCTGGTGCCCTGGCGCGGGGCAGAAGGCGCCGTAGGGCGGATGGGCGGGCCCGGTGAGGATGGTGCGGAAGCCCTGCTCGGCCTGCGGCCCGCGATTCTGGTAGAGTTGCAGCTCGTTCATCCGCTCCTGGGCGAAGACGACCATCCCCTCGGTGCCGTGCACTTCGAAATCGAGCCGGCCCTTCCGCCCCCAGGCGCTGCGCGAGGCCGAGATCGACCCCTGGGCGCCGGAGCCGAAGCGCAGGATGGCGGTGGCGGTGTCCTCGTTCTCGACCGCAGCCCGGCCGCTGCCGTCGGGAAGCGGTCGGGTCGCATGGATCACCTGGGTGTCGGCGATCAGGCTTTCGACCGGGCCCATCAGCCCCAGCATGACGGAGACGAGATGGCAGCCGAGGTCGCCCAGCGCGCCGAGCCCCGCCGCCGAGCGGGTGGCCCGCCAGCTCCAGGCCAGGTCGGGATCGGCCTGGTAGTCCTCGTCGACCCAGCCGCGGAAATGCACCGGGCGGCCGATGGCGCCGTCGGCGACCAGCCGGCGGGCATGGGCGATGGCGGGGTTGCGCAGGTAGTTGTAGCCCAGAAGCGTGATCCGGCCCGCAGTGCGCGCGGCCGCCTCCATCGCCGCGGCGTCGGCGAGCGTCAGCGCCATGGGTTTCTCGCACCAGACGTGCTTGCCGGCGCCGAGCGCGGCCTCGGCCATCTCGCGGTGCAGGCCGTTGGGCGTGGTCACCGAGACGACGGTCACCGCCGGGTCGGAGAGCACGGCGCGCCAGTCGCCGGTCGCGCGGGCAAAGCCGAACTGCGCCGCCATCGCGCGTGCCTTGTCTGCGGGCGTGTCGCACAGGACCTCGAGGCGGACCTCGGCCTCGACCCCGAGGATGCGGCGCGCGTTCGCCCAGGCGATCGCATGTGCCTTGCCCATGAAGCCCGTGCCGATCAGTGCGACGCCGATGGAGTGCATGGCAGACACCCGCTGGATACTGGAAGATTCGTTCTGAAGTTGCTAACATATGAAATGTACAGTTTGTCAAGAGAGCAGTCATGCCCCGCGACGTTCCGACCACCCCGCGCGAGTTCCTCGACCGCGTCCACGCCCGTTCCGACAGCCTTCCGCGGCGGCTGCGCGAATGCGCGGACTACCTTGCCGCCAATCACGACCGGATCGCCGTCTCGACCGTCGCCGAGATCGCGCAGGGCGCAGGCGTCCCCCCCTCGGCGGTGATGCGCTTCGCCCAGGCCATGGGGTTCTCGGGTTATGCCGAACTGCAGCGGATGTTCCGCGCGGCGCTCACCACCCCGCGCCCGGACTACGAGAGCCGGCTGCGGACGCTGCAGGCCAGCGGCGCCGGCAGCCCGTCGGCGCTGCTGGCCGAGTTCGTGGAATCCGGTCGCCGGTCGCTTGGCAACCTTGCGTCGACGATCGACCCGCGCAGCCTTGACATGGCCGTGAGCCGCCTTGCCGCGGCCGAGATGATCCATCTGATGGGGCTGCGGCGGGCGTTCCCGGTCGCCGCCCATTTCGCTTACACCTTCGAGCGCATGGGCTTCGCGGCAATGCTGCATGGCGGGGTCGGGATGCTGTCGGGATTGGCAGCCGTGCGCCCGGGTGACGCGGTGCTGGCGATCACCTTCAACCCCTACAGTCCGGAGACGGTGGCCTTCGCCGATGCCGCCAAGGACCGCGGCGCCGAGGTGGTGGCCATCACCGACACCGGGCTCAGCCCGATGCGGCGGATCGATGCGGTTGCCCTGCTGGTCGACGAGACCGACTTCGGCGCCTTCCGCCCGCTTGCCGCGACCGTGACGCTTGCGATCACCCTGGGGGTGGCGATCGGGACGGCCCGTGGAACAAGACAGAACAAATGATTCATTGCGGCCCGAAATGGAATGAATGATACATCTGCTCATGCGGTGGAACGCATGAATCGGGCCGCCGCGGCGCCGGGCCGCCACCGGGGGGGGGGAGCAACCATGCGCAAGCTGGGCGTCTGCACCTGGATCTTCGGCGGCGAGCCCCTGGCCGAGATCGCGGCGCGGGTGCGGGGGGGCGGGCTGGACGGGGTCGAGCTTTTCGGCGACGTGACGCAGGATGCCGCCCGCGCCGGCCGCATCCTTGCCGACCACGGGCTCGAGGTGTTCTCGATCACCCCGGGCGACGCCGACATCAGCCACCCCGACGCGGCGATCCGCGCCCGCGGGCTTGACCATTACCGGCGGCTGGCCGACTTCGCGGCGGCGCTGGGCAGGCCGCTGGTGTCGATCCACGGTCAGGTCGGGCGCATCCGCCCGGTAGCGACGCAGGCTGCCGAGGACGCGCTGCTGGCCGAGTCGACCGCGACGATCTGCGCCGAACTCGCCCGCCGCGGGCTGCGCGGGGTCTTCGAGATACTCAACCGCTACGAGACGCACCAGGTCCGCACGGTGGCCGCGGGGCTGGCGTTGCTCGACGCCGTGGGGGCCGAGAACCTCGCGCTCCTGCCCGACGCCTACCACATGAACATCGAGGAGGCCGACCCCGCCGGCGCGCTGCGTGCCGCGGGGGGCCGGCTGGGCCTCTACCACGCCGCCGATTCCAACCGCGGGGCGGTCGGCGACGGCCATACCGATTTTGCCGCGCAGCTCGCCGCCCTGGATTCGGCGGGCTACGGCGGCCCGATCATCCTGGAGCCCGCAGCCCCCGGACCCGACCCCTTCCGCACCGACATGGGGCCGGGTTTCCGCGAGGTGCTGGCGGCGATGCTGGTCCGCAGCCGCGACCGCCTTGCCGCGCTCCGGCCCGGCGTCCCTGCCGCGAGCGCGGCGGGGTAGGGCGCAGCCCCGGGAAGGGCTGCGCCGCAACCGCCCGGGCCCGAGGGCCCGGGCCAGCATGTCCAATGGGAGGACGTCACATGCGAAACACCCTGACGGCGGCGGCGGCGGCGCTGGCGCTTTCGGCCCCGGCCGCGCTTGCGCAGGACATCATCGTCGTGTCGCACGGGCAGGCGAACGATCCGTTCTGGTCGGTGGTCAAGAACGGCGTCGACCTCGCTGCCAGGCACACCGGCGCCAACGTCTCCTATCGCGCGCCCGAGACCTTCGACATGGTCGCGATGGCGCAGCTCATCGACGCCGCGGTGAACCAGGAGCCCGACGGCCTCGTGGTCTCGATTCCCGATGCGGCGGCGCTGGGCGATGCGATCCGCCGCGCGGTCGCGGCCGGGATTCCGGTGATCTCGATGAACTCCGGCGGCGACGTCGCCGCCGATCTCGGCGTGCTGCTGCATGTCGGCCAGTCGGAGTACGATGCCGGACGCATTGCCGGCGAACGACTGGCGGCAATGGGAGGCAGCAAGGGGCTGTGCGTGAACCAGGAGGTCGGCAACGTCGCGCTCGACCTGCGCTGCGAGGGATTTGCCGAGGGCTTCGGCGCCGTCACCGTCCTGCCGACGTCCAACGAGCCGGCCGACGTCCAGGCGCGGGTGCGGGCCGCGATCGACTCCGACCCCGACATCGACACCATCCTCGCCCTCGGCGCAGGCACTGCGGGCGAGCCCTCGGTGGCCGCGGTCGAGGCCGCCGGCCGGTCGGGCGAGATCAACGTCGCCACCTTCGACATGTCGGCAGGCTTCCTCGAGGCGGTCGCGGCCGGCAAGGCGGCATTCGCCATCGACCAGCAGCAGTTCCTGCAGGGCTACCTGCCGGTGGTGTTCCTGGCGCTGCATGCCAGCTACGGGCTGATGCCCGGCGGCGATGTGCCCTCGGGGCCGAACCTTGTCGGCCAGGACAGCGCGGCAATGGTGGTCGATCTGTCGGCGAAGGGCATCCGCTGACAGCCAGTCCCGGCCGCGGGGGCGTTCCGCCCCCGCGCCATGCGGCGGTCGCGGTCCGGGAGCCGCGACGGGAAATGCGGGGGGAGTGATGGCTGCACAGACCGGGCAGGGCGACGAGCGTCTGCAGCGGATTTCGCTGTTCGCCCGAATGATGAAGCGCCCCGAACTGGGCGCGGTTGCGGGGCTGGTGCTGGTGACGCTGTTCTTCGCCGCCACCGCCGACCCGGTGATGTTCAGCCTTGCCGGCATCGTCAACTTCATGACGCCGGCGGCGCAGCTCGGCATCCTCGCTCTCGGCGCGGCGCTCTTGATGATCGGCGGCGAGTTCGACCTCTCGGTGGGCTCGATGGTTGCCTTCGCCGGGCTGGTCTTCGGCGTCGCGCTGACTGTTCTGGGTCTGCCGCTGGTCCTTGCCATCCCGCTGACCGTCGCGGTCGCGGCGCTAGTGGGGGCCGTCAATGCCGAGATCGTTCTGCGCACCGCGCTGCCCTCGTTCATCGTCACGCTCGCGTTCCTCTTCATCCTGCGCGGGCTGAGCCTGGTGGGGCTGAAATGGGCCACCGGCGGGTCGACGCAAATGCGCGGGATCGGCGATTCGGTGCAGGGCGACCGGCTTCTGCCGCTGTTCTCGGGCGATGCCTTCCCCGGCCTGTTTGCCTGGCTGGCCGAGCGCGGGATGATCGAGACCTTCCGCAACGGTGCCCCCAAGGTGCCCGGCATTCCCATCGAGATCCTGTGGTTCCTCGTCCTGACTGCCCTGGCCACGTGGGTTCTCTTGCGCACCCCCTGGGGCAACTGGATCTTCGCCGCGGGCGGCGACCGCAATGCCGCGCTCAACTCCGGTGTGCCGGTGCGCAAGGTCAAGATCGCGCTCTTCATGCTGACCGCCTGCTGCGCGGCGCTGGTGGCCATCATCACCGTGCTCGAGGCGGGCTCGACCGATGCCCGCCGCGGCTTCCAGAAGGAGTTCGAGGCGATCATCGCGGCGGTGATCGGCGGGGCGCTGCTGACCGGCGGCTACGGCAGCGCGGTCGGCGCCTTCTTCGGCGCGATCATCTTCGGCATGGTGATGATCGGGCTGACCTACACGCGGATCGACCAGGACTGGTACCAGGTCTTCCTCGGGTCGATGCTGCTCATCGCCGTGGTGTTCAACAACGCCATCCGCAAGCGCGTGACGGGAGAGCGCTGATGTCCGAACCCTTCATCGAGATGAAGAACATCGAGAAGCAGTTCGGCAACATCGTCGCGCTGGCCGGGGTCAGCTTCGATGTGAGGCCGGGCGAGTGCCACTGCCTGCTCGGCGACAACGGCGCCGGCAAGTCGACCTTCATCAAGACGATGTCGGGCGTCCACCGGCCGACCCGCGGCGAGATGGTGGTCGGCGGCCGGACGGTGGTGTTCAACAGCCCCCGCGACGCCATGGCGGCAGGCATCGCCACCGTCTACCAGGACCTCGCGATGATCCCGCTGATGTCGGTCACCCGCAACTTCTTCATGGGGCGCGAGCCGACGCGGGGCCGCGGCCCCTTCACCCGCCTCGACATCGCCCATGCCAACCGGGTCACGATGGAGGAGATGCAGAGGATGGGCATCGCCCTGCGCGAGCCCGACCAGGCGGTGGGCACGCTGTCGGGCGGCGAGCGCCAGACGGTGGCGATCGCGCGCGCGGTCTACTTCGGTGCGAAGGTGCTCATCCTCGACGAGCCGACCTCGGCCCTCGGCGTGCGCCAGACGGCGAACGTCCTGGCCACCATCGACCGGGTCAGGAAGCAGGGCATCGGCATCGTCTTCATAACCCACAACGTCCGCCACGCGCTGGCGGTAGGCGACCGCTTCACAGTGCTGAACCGCGGCCGGACGCTCGGCACCAGCCAGCGCGGCCAGATCACCCCCGAGGAGCTGCAGGACCTGATGGCCGGCGGCCAGGAGCTCGTGGCGCTCGAATCGAGCCTCGGGGGCACGGTATGAAGCCGCTCGACGTCATCACCATCGGCCGCGCCTCGGTCGACCTCTACGGCAGCCAGGTCGGCGGCCGGCTGGAGGACATGGGCAGCTTCCAGAAGTACGTCGGCGGCTCGCCCTGCAACATGGCCGCGGGCGCGGCCCGGCTGGGGCTGAAGTCGGCGCTGATCACCCGCGTCGGCGACGAGCACATGGGCCGCTTCATCCGCGAGGAGCTGGCACGCGAGGGGGTGGACGTGCGCGGCGTCGTCACCGACCCCGCGCGGCTGACGGCGCTTGTCCTGCTCGGCATCCGCGACGACCAGTCCTTCCCGCTGATCTTCTACCGCGAGAACTGCGCCGACATGGCGCTCTGCGAGGACGACATCGACTCCGCGCTGCTCGGCGAGGCGCGCGCGGTGGTGGCGACCGGCACCCACCTGTCACACCCGCGCACTGCGGCGGCGGTGCTGAAGGCACTCAACCTTGCCCGCGCGGCCGGCGCGCGCACCGCGCTCGACATCGACTACCGGCCGAACCTCTGGGGCCTGGCCGGCCACGGCGCGGGCGAGGAGCGCTACATCGGCAGCCCGGCCGTCACCGCCGCGCTGCAGGGCCACCTGCACCTCTTCGACCTGATCGTCGGCACCGAGGAGGAGTTCCACATCGCCGGCGGCAGCACCGACACGCTTGCCGCCCTGGCCGCGGTGCGGGCGCGGACGGCGGCGACGCTGGTCTGCAAGCGCGGGCCGATGGGGGCGGTGGCCTTCGCCGGGCCGATCCCCGCCAGCCTCGATGCCGGCGAGTCCGGGTCGGGCTTTGCCATCGAGGTCTTCAACGTGCTGGGTGCCGGCGACGGGTTCATGGCCGGGCTCCTGCGCGGCTGGCTGGACGACGCGCCCTGGCCGGTGGCGCTTGAATATGCCAACGCCTGCGGGGCGCTGGCCGTCAGTCGCCACGGCTGCACGCCCTCCTACCCGTCGATGGAGGAGTTGCGCTTCTTCCTCGCGCGCGGCGTCGTCACTCCGGCGCTGCGCCACGACCGGGCGCTCGAGCAGATCCACTGGTCGACGAACCGCCACCGCGACTGGCCGGTGCTGCGGGCATTCGCCTTCGATCACCGCGCCCAGATGGAGACGATGGCCGGCGCCACGCCCGAGCGCATCGGCACATTCAAGCGCCTCTGTCTCGAGGCCGCAGTTGCCGTCGCGGCGGGGCGGCCGGGCCATGGCATCCTCTGCGACGGCCGGCTGGGACGGCAGGCGCTGCATGCGGCGGCGGGCAGCGGGCTGTGGATCGGGCGGCCGGCGGAGTGGCCCGGCTCGCGCCCTCTCGAACTCGAGCCCGAGCTTGGCCCCGACCTCGGCGGGCTGATGGAATGGCCGCTCGATCATGTCGTCAAGGTGCTGTGCTTTGCCCACCCCGACGACCCCGAGCCGTTGCGACTGGCGCAGGAGGCGAGCCTCCTGCGGCTGTTCCACGCCGCCCGGCGCCACCGGCTGGAGTTCCTGCTCGAGATCATCTCCTCGCGCGCCGGCCCGGTGGACGAGACCACGGCGGCGGGGCTGATCCGGCGCTTCTACGCCATCGGCATCTGCCCCGACTGGTGGAAGCTCGAGCCGTTCGCGACCGATGCCGCCTGGGCCGGCGCCTGCGCGGCGATCCGCGAGGGCGATGCGCATGTCCGCGGCGTGCTGGTGCTCGGCCTCGATGCGCCCGAGGAGGCGCTGGCCGACGCGTTGCGGCTGGCCGCACGTCACGACCTCGTCAAGGGCTTCGCCGTCGGCCGGACGATCTTTGCCGAGGCCGCCCGCCGCTGGCTGGCCGGCGAGATCGGCGATGCCGAGGCGGTGGCCGACATGGCCGCCCGCTACGACAGGCTGTGCCGCATCTGGGATGCGGCGCGTTCGGAATGGGAGCAGGCTGCATGACCGGCACGATCCGCCTTACCGCCGCCCAGGCGCTGGTGCGCTGGCTTTCGGTCCAGCGCACGGAAAGCGGCGAGCGCTTCATCGCCGGGGTCTGGGCGATCTTCGGCCACGGCAACGTCGCGGGCCTTGGCGAGGCGCTGCAGGCGGCCGGCGACGACCTGCCGACCTGGCGGGGCCAGAACGAGCAGACCATGGCGCACGCCGCCATCGCCTATGCCAAGCAGCTTGGCCGGCGGCGGGCGATGGCGGTGACCTCCTCGATCGGGCCGGGGGCGACGAACATGGTCACCGCCGCCGCCGTCGCCCATGTCAACCGCCTGCCGGTGCTGTTCCTGCCCGGCGACGTCTTCGCCGGCCGCGGCCCCGACCCGGTGCTGCAGCAGGTCGAGGACTGGGGCGACGGCACCGTCAGCGCCAACGACTGCTTCCGCCCCGTCAGCCGCTACTTCGACCGCATCAGCCGGCCCGAGCAGCTGATGTCGGCGCTGCCGCGGGCGCTGCGGGTGATGACCGACCCCGCCGAATGCGGGCCGGCGACGCTCGCCCTCTGCCAGGACGTGCAGGCCGAGGCCTTCGACTGGCCTCAGGATTTCTTTGCCCCCCGCGTCTGGCGCATCCGCCGCCCCGCCCCCGACCCTGCCGAGGTCGCCCGCGCCGCGGCGCTGATCCGCGCCGCCCGCCGGCCGGTGATCGTCGCCGGCGGCGGTGTGCACTACTCGGGCGCGGCCGGCCGGCTTGCCGCCTTCGCTGCGGGCCACGGCATCCCGGTGGTCGAATCGCAGGCCGGCAAGTCGGCGCTGGCCTGGGACGACGCCTGGAACTTTGGCCCCGTCGGCGTCACCGGCGCCACTTCGGCCAACGCGCTCGCGGCCGAGGCCGATGTCGTCATCGGCGTCGGCACCCGCTTCCAGGATTTCACCACCGGCTCCTGGGCGCTGTTTGCCAACCCCGCGCTCCGGCTTCTCGCCATCAACGTCAACGCCCATGACGCCGCCAAGCGCGCGGCCGAGCCCCTCTGCGCCGACGCCGGGCTCGCGCTCGAGGCGCTGACGGCGGCGCTTGGCGACCACCGTGCGTCGCCGCCGCCCGCCGGGCTGAAGGCCGCCTGGTTCGCCGCCGTCGACCCGCTGACCGCCCCGCCGGCCGTAGGCAACGCCCTGCCCTCCGATCAGCAGGTGATCGGCGCCGTCCAGCGCGCCGCGGGTCCGGATACAGTGGTGATGGGCGCCGCCGGCACCATGCCGGGCGAGCTGCACAAGCTCTGGAAAGCGCCGCGGCCCGGCGCCTACCACATGGAATACGGCTATTCCTGCATGGGCTACGAGATCGCCGGCGCGATCGGCGTCAGGATGGCCGAGCCCGGCCGCGACGTCGTCTGCATGCTGGGCGACGGCAGTTACCTGATGGCCAATTCCGAACTGGCGACGGCGGCGATGATGGGCATCGGCTTTGCCGTCGTGCTGACCGACAACCGCGGCTTCGGCTGCATCAACCGGCTGCAGAAGGCGACGGGCGGGGCGCCCTTCAACAACCTGCTCGACGACGCCCGCCACGTCGCACCCATGCGCGTCGACTTCGCCGCCCATGCCGCGGCGCTGGGGGCGCGGGCGCTGAAGGTGCCGGGCATCGCCGCGCTCGAGGCGGCGCTCACCGAGGCGCGCGGCGCCGACCGCCCGGTGGTGATCGTCATCGACACCGACCCCCACGCCTCCACCCCGCACGGCGGCCACTGGTGGGACGTCGCGGTGCCCGAGGTCAGCGCCCGGGCCGAGGTGCGCGCGGCGCGCGCCGGCTATGATGCCAACATCGCCCGGCAGCGCCGGGCCGACTGAGACGGAGCGGCCATGATCCTCTACGGCACCAACCCTATCGCCTGGTCGAACGACGACGACCGCCGCATCGGCGGGGACATCCCGCTTTCCCGCTGCCTCGACGACGCCGCGGCGATCGGCTTTGACGGCATCGAGAAGGGCCACAAGCTGCCGGCCACCGTCGCCGGGCTCAGGGCCGAACTCGACCCGCGCGGCCTGCGCTTCGTCTCCGGCTGGCACTCGACCAACCTGCTCGTCAACGACATCGCGGCCGAGACGGCGGCGATGCAGCCCTTCCTCGACGTCCTGAAGGGGATGGGCGCGGGCGTCATCATCGTCTGCGAGACCTCGAACGCCATCCACGGCACCGACGCGGTCGCGGTCAACGACCGGCCGCGGCTGGCCGAGGGGCAGTGGGCTGCCTTCGGCCGCGGCATCGAGGCGCTCGCCGCCCACGCCGCCGCCCAGGGCATCCGGCTGGCCTACCACCACCACATGGGCACCGTCGTCGAGGCCGAGTGGGAGATCGACCGCCTGATGGCCGAGACCGGGCCGCACACGCATCTGTTGCTCGACACCGGCCACTGCCGCTTTGGCGGCGGCGATCCGGTGCGGCTGGCACGCCGGCACATGGCCCGCGTCGCCCATATCCACGCCAAGAACGTCCGCCCCGCGGTCCTCGACGAGGTGCGCAGGCAGGGGCTGTCGTTTCTCGAGGGCGTCCGCCGCGGCGTCTTCACCGTGCCGGGCGACCCCGAGGGCGAGGTCGATTTCGTTCCCGTGCTCGAGCTCGCGGCGTTGCACGGCTATTCGGGCTGGCTGGTGATCGAGGCCGAGCAGGATCCGGCGGTGCGCGACCCGGTGGAATACCAGTCGATGGGGCTCAGGGCCCTGCGCGCCTATGCCCGCCGTGCCGGGCTCGACCGGCGATGAGCCCGCTCCTGCGCCGGCCGACCGGAACCTCGGGCCGGGTCCACGCCATCACCCCCGCGGCCGCTGGCTGGCAGCACGTCGGCTTCCACCTCTGGCGGCTTGCCGAGGGCGCGACGGCAGCCGAGGCGATGGCCGGCGAGGAGGCGATCCTCGTCCTCGTCGAGGGCCGGGCGGCCGTAACCGCAGCCGGCCGCGACCTCGGCGAACTCGGCGACCGCCTCGACGTCTTCGAAGCGAGCCCGCCCGCCGCCGTCTACCTGCCGCCCGGCACGCCCTGGCAGGCGCGGGCGAGGACGCCGCTCACGCTCGCCCTCTGCACCGCGCCGGCCGGCCCCGGCCGCCGCGGCGTGCAGGCAATCGGCCCGGCGGGCATCGCCCGCATCAGCCGCGGCAGGGGCACCAACCTGCGCCACATCCACCCCATCGCGATGGAGGAGCGCGACGTCGCCGACGCCCTCCTCGTCACCGAGGTCTTCACGCCCGCCGGCCACTGGTCGTCCTACCCGCCGCACCGCCACGACGAGGACGACTTCCCGCGCATGACCCTGCTCGAGGAGACCTACTACCACCGGCTGAAGCCTGCCACCGGCTTCGGCCTGCAGCGGGTCTTCACCGAGGACGGCAGCCTCGATGCCACCATGGCGGTGGCCGACCACGACGTCGTGCTGGTGCCGCGCGGCCACCACCCCTGCGCCGCCCCCTACGGGATCGAGATGTACTACCTCAACGTCATGGCCGGCCCCCGCCGCGCCTGGCGGTTCCAGAACCACCCCGATTTCGACTGGATCGCCCGGCGCGACGCCTGAGCCCGGCCGGAAGGCGGCGCGGCGGCGGCGGGGTGCCCGCGCTCACACCGTGATGCCGATGAGGCTGACATGCGCCGACACGATCCTCCAGCCGTCGGCCGTTCGGACCAGCGTCTTGGTTTCGCGGCCCGGCCGGTCGTGTCCGTCGCGGAGGTACTCGGTATTGGCGGTCGCGAAGTCGCGGCCGAAGGTGGTGATCACGGTCCGCTGCAATGTCCGCCGGAACGGCCCGGTGGAGCGGGCGCGGCGGAAGGCGGCGATCTCCTCCCAGCCGTGCAGGTTCTCTCCCACGCCGTAGCGGGTTGCATGCGGGCTGCGCCAGAACAGCGCCTCGAGCACCGGCACGTCGTTGGCCGTCAGCGCCGCCTCGTAGCAGTCGAAGACGGCGCGGACCTCGGCCACGATCTCGGGCAGGTTGACCTCCAGCCGGCCGGGCGGGTCATCGGCGAATGCCGGCATCGGCTGCCTCCGCGGCTTGCGGCAGGGCCGCGGGAAGGGTGAAGCCTGCGGCCTCGAGCCGGAGGGCAGCGGCAAGCACATGGTCCTCGCGCCAGGGACGGCCGACCAGCTGGACCCCGACGGGAAGTCCCGAGCGCCTGCCCCGCCGGGCCACCACCGCAACCGGCACGCCGGCGAGCGTGAGCGGCTGGGTGAACATGCCGATCCCGAGGCGGATGGGCAGGATTGTGCCTGCGACCTCCCATTCGGCGCTGCCGAGTGCGAAGGCAGGGCAGGGGCTGGCCGGCGCGACGAGGAGCGGCGTGTCGGCCTGCAGCGCCGCCAGTGCCGCGGCGAGACGGCGGCGCAGGCGCTGGGCGTCCCCGACCCAAGCGGCCGGCACGAGGGCGCCGGCACGCAGGCGGTCGCGGACTAGGGGGCCGAAATCCTGCGCCCTGGTCTGCAGCGCGGGAAGGTGCAGTTGCCCGCCCTCGGCCGTGGTCAGCACGAAGGCGGCTGCCCGTGCGGCCTCGGCAAGCGGCAACTCATGGGTGCGGGTGGCACCGAGCGCTTCGGCGGCGGCCTCCACCGCATCGGCCACGTTAGGGTGGAGCGGCCCCCCGAACCACCCGCCCAGCCGCGCGGACGGCGGCGGCGGCACCGTGCCGAGACCCGGCAGGACGGGCTCGGCCGGCCGCGGCGCCTGCACCGGATCGGCGGGGTCGCGGCCCTGGAGCGCATCGTAGAGACGTGCGAGGTCGGCCACGCTGCGGGCGAAGCCGCCGACATGGTCTAGGCTGCCGACGAAGGGGGACATTCCCGCCCGCGACAGCCGGCCGTAGGTCGGCTTCAGCCCGGCGACGCCCGACAGCGCCGCCGGCACCCGGACGGAACCATTGGTGTCGCTGCCCAGCGACAAGGGCACCGCCCCGGCGGCCACCAGCGCGGCCGACCCCGCCGAGGACCCCCCCGCGGACAGCCCGCCCGGCCCGGCCCACGGCCCGTGCGGGTTGCGCGTGTCGCCATCCTGCGCGTTCTCGCCGGAGAAGCCGTAGGCGCATTCGTCCATGCCGGCGGAGGCGACGAGAATCGCGCCGGCGGCCTCGAGAGCACGGATGGCGAAGGCATCCGCCGCCGCGGGCGGGTTGGCGGCGAGGGCGGCGCTGCCGGCGCGCGTCACGCGGCCGGCGACGTCGAAGAGGTCCTTGGCCGCGAACGGAACGCCCTCGAGCGGCCCGACGGGCGCACCGGCGGCCCGGGCCGCGTCGAGCGCCAGGGCGCGGGCGCGGGCGCGGACGGCGTGAAGGGTCGTCACGGCATTCAGCGGTCGGGCGACGTCGAGCGCGGCGAAGGCCGCCTCGACGCTTTCGGCGGCACTCATCCGTCCGGCGGCGACAGCGGCGGCAATACTGCCTGCGTCCCGCGTCAAGCCGGTGCCTCCTTCGGGGTGAAGACCGGCGCCGGCGCCTCGCCGGCAAGCCCCGGGGCGGCGGCGACAAGCCGCGCGAAGCCGGCGGTGCGGGCGAGGTTCGCGGCCACCTCGGCCACGGCCTCCTCGGGCAGGGGAAGACCGACCGCCGCTGCCGCCGCGCGGGCGTAGGCGGCGGCGTCGAACCCCGCGGGCGGCGGCGGAAAGGCCGGGCGGTGCATCCCTCTTACCCCATCAGCAGATAGCCCGCGTCCACCCGCACCGTGGTGCCGGTGACGGCGCCGAATCCGGGGCCGCAGAGCGCAAGGCAGACTGCCGCGACCTCGTCAGGACGGATGAGCCGGCGGGCCGCGCCGGTGCGGACCATCGCCGCGCGGACGTCCTTCTCGGTGCGGCCCTCGGCGGCGGCGATCCCGGCCGCAACCTCGGCCAGCATCGGGGTGTCGACGTTTCCCGGCGCGACTGCGTTGACCCGGATCCCGTGCGGCGTGAGCTCGGCCGCAACGCTCTCGACCAGTCCGATCAGCCCGAACTTGGAGGCGCAATAGGCCGATGCGCCGGCCTCGCCGCGGAGGCCCGCGGCCGAAGACAGAAACACCATCGCCCCGCCCGCGCCGCGTCCGATCATCGCCCGCGCGAAGACCGAAGCGACATGCGCCGCACCGTCAAGGTTGACGGCCATGACGCGCCGCCAGCGCGCGAAATCCATCGCGGCCATCGGCAGGGTGTCGGTGATCCCGGCGGCGTAGACGACCGCGTCGACCGGCCCGCAGACGGCCGCAAGACGATCCACTGCGGCCGGGTCGGTAACGTCGAGCGCCTGCGCGAATCCCGGTGCGGCGCCCAGTGCGTCCGCCGCCGCGGCGGCGGCGAGATCGGCGGCGGCAACATCCCAGCCCGCCGCGGCAAAGGCCGCGACGCAGGCCCGGCCGATCCCGCCCCCCGCCCCGATGATGGCCGCACGGGGCATTGCCTCAGCGCCCCTTCGCCATCTGGCGCAGCCGCGCCATGATCGCCGCGGGGCCCGGCATCACCGCCTCCTCCAGCGTCCGCGCCGCGGGAATGGGCACGTCGGGCAAGGCGAGCCGTTCCACCTGCCGGAGCCCCGACAGGCCCAGTCGCTCGATCACCCGCAGGGTCAGTTCGGCCGACAGCCCGAAGCTCAGGTAGTCCTCGTCGACCACCAAGAGCCTGCCGGTCCGCGCAGCCGAGCCCGCGACCGTGTCGGCATCGAGCGGGACGACACTTCGCAGGTCGACCACCTCGACCGAGATGCCCTCGGCCGCCAGAGTCCCGGCGGCCTCGAGTGCATGCTCGACCGACAGGCTGAGCGTGGCCAGCGTCACGTCGCTGCCCGGGCGGACGACCGCGGCCCGCCCGATCGGCACGGTGAACGCCCCGTCGGGCACGGCCGGGTGATGGCGGAAGTCGCGCCCCTTCATCAGCAGCAGGGCCTTGTGCTCGATGTAGACGACCGGGTCGTCCGACCGCAGCGCCGCGGCCATGAGACCCTTGTGGTCGTGCGGGTTGCAGGGGGCGACCACCTTCAGCCCCGGAAGATGGGCAAAGAGGCCCCACAGGCACTGGGAGTGCTGCGCCGCCGACCCGATGCAGCCGCCTGCGGTCTTGTACACCACCGGCATCCGCACCCGCCCGCCCGACATCGTGGGGATCTTGGCAGCCGCATTGAACACCTGCTCGAGGCAGACGCCGATGAAGTCGGCGAACATGATCTCGACCAGCGGCCGCATGCCCGCCTGGGCGAGCCCGACGGCCATGCCGGCAAACGCCATCTCGGCGATCGGCGTATCGACGACCCTGTCGGGCCCGAATCGCTGCTGCAGGCCGGCCGTCGCACCGAACACGCCACCGGCGCGGCCGATGTCCTCGCCGATGCACAGGATCGTCGGGTCGCGCGCCATCTCGAGGCCGATCGCCTCGGCGATGGTGGCCGGGACCGACATCGCCAGCCGGTCGGGGGGGGCGGCAGCGGCCATCATGGGGTCTCCGTGAACACATGCCGGCGGGCCTCGGAAGGGTCCGGCAACGGGTCGGCAAGCACGTCGGCGAGCATGGCCCTGGCCCGCGTCTTTTCCTCGGACAGGATCGCGTCGAGCGTCGCCGGGGCAAGGCCGGCCGCCTCGAGCCGGGCGCGGCAGAGCGCGATCGGGTCGTGCCGCTCGCGCAGGTGCTGGCGTTCGGCCCGGCTGCGGTAGCCTTCGGGATCGCCTTCGAAATGCCCGCGGAAACGGTGGCAGGTGGCCTCCAGGATTACCGGTCCGCCGCCGCCCCTGGCGTGCTCCATGGCGCGGGCAAAGGCCCCGGCGACCGCATCAACGTCGGTGCCGTCCACATGCAGACCCGTCGCGCCCCAGGCCGGGGCACGCTCGGCGACCGTCTTCGTCGGCGTGATGGCGTCGAACGGGACCGAGATTGCAAGGCCGTTGTTCTCGACCAGCACGACGAGCGGGAGGCGACGGGCGCCGGCGATGACGAGGGTTTCGTGGAAGGCCCCGCTATGGGCGCCCCCGTCGCCGGTGACGCCGACCGCGACGGCGGCCTGTCCGCGCAGCCGGAAGGCATGGGCATAGCCCAGCGCCACCGGCAGCGAGGCGCCGACGATCCCGGTTGCCGAGAAGCCGGTCGCCGGATCGAAGGGATGCATGTGCCCGCCAAAGCCGCCGCAGAGGCCGGTCGCTCGCTCGCAGATCTCGGCCAGAAGGGCGCGCGCGTCGACCCCCTTTGCCAGCGCGTGGAAGTGGTTGCGGTGGGTGGAGACGACCGCGTCCTCCGGACGCAGGGCCTCGGCCATGCCCGCCCCCACCGCCTCCTGGCCGATGCCGACGTGCAGTTCGCCGTGGATCGCGCCCCGGCGCAGGGCCTCGAGGCAGGTCTCGTCAAAGGCCCGCATCGCCGCCATGCGTCGCAGCCGCACAAGCCCGGTCGCGGCGGCGGCCGCGGCGTCAGGAAGAGCTGTCGTCCCGGCCATGTCGCGCACCCCGCGCCCGTCGCGGCTGAGCCGCCAGATTGGATACACGTATGCTTCTTCTTGCTCTGCGGATTGTCAAGGCCCTCGACTCCTGCGAACGTGCACCGGCCCGGTCTCCGCATCCGGCGGGCGACGGGCGGCACGAAGCGGCGCTTGGGACATGGCGGCAGACACGCGGCATGGCGAGCAGGGGCTCAGCGCGCAGGCGCGCGCCTACCGCTACCTGTTCGAGGAGATCCGTTGCGGCCGACTGGCAGGGGGCACGCATGTCGTGGCGGAGGGCGTCGCCCAGGCGCTCGGGGTCAGCCGGATGCCGGTGCGCGAGGCGATCAGGCAGCTTGCCAGCGAGGGTTACCTGACGCTGCGCTCGAACCGCGGCGCCGTGGTGACCGCCCTCGGTCCCGAGGAGATCACCGAGCTCTTCGAGATGCGCGCGGTGCTCGAGGGGCACGCGGCCGGGCTCGTGGCATCGCGAATTGATGCCGAGGGCCTCGAGGAGGTCGCCCTTTCCCTGCAGCGGCTCGACCGCGCACGGCGCGACATCGACTGGTTCGTGCGTGCCCACGATCAGTTCCACGATGCGCTGCTGCGCTACTGCCCGCGCCCCCGGATCGTCGCCGAGATCGTGCGCATCCGCACCGCGACCGAACCCTATCTGCGCCTCACCCTGCGGATGAGCCCGACCGCCCTCGCCTTCACGCTGGCCGAGCATCAGGAGGTGCTGGACGCATTGCGCACCGGCTCGGGCGAGACCGCCGAGGCCTGCATGCGCCGCCACATCCTGGCAACCGACATCGTCAGCATCCTGGCCCGCGGCCGGGCGGCTGCATCGCCGGGCTGAGGCAAGGGGGGCGTCGTCCTGGCCGGCGAATCAAGGTCTGACCGTGCGGGCTCGCGCGGGCAGTGGCCAGAGGCGCTTCAGGGTGGCAGGGGCGGGCCCCGGCCGGCTGCGGCCGGCGCGGGGGCATCCGCGCGCGGTAGTAATTCGGTGGCGTCCTGGCCGAGGACATGCGCCCGCGTCGCACGCTCGGCACGGTCGGGGTCTGCGCTGGCGATCGCGGCGATCAGGTCGCGGTGCTCGGACACGGTGGCGGAATAGGCGGTCGGGCTGTGGCGCAGCATCAGGCGCAGAAGTGGTTCGATGGCATGGTTGATCCGCCTGATCTCGGCCAGAAGCCGCGGCCGAGGGCAGTAGGCATGGAACACCGCGTGGAAGCTGTCATGGGCGGCGACGAAACCGTCGACGTCGTCGCGCGAGGCCACCAGCGCGTCGAGCGCCTGTGTCGCCGCCTGAAGCCCGGCGCGGTCGATGCGCCCGGCCACGTGCCGCGCGGCAAGTCCCTCGTATAGGGCGCGAATCTCGAACAGCTCGGTGACTTCCGCGACGCTGCGGCTGATGACGAACGCGCCGCGATTCGGGCGCAGGTCGATCAGGCCCTCGGCAGCGAGGCGCCGCACCGCGTCGCGGACGGGCTGGCGGCTGAGTCCGAGTTCGGTGGCCACGGCCTCTGCGTTCACATGTGCGCCGGCGGCCAGCCGGCCGGCGCGGATCTCCTGCAGCAGGTGGCGGTATGGCAGGTCGCTGGCGCCGTCCGCGCCGGACCGGGCCACGGCGGGCAGGCCGTCGCGCCGCGCCGCCCCCTGCGATCCGGGGCCTTCCCGGGCAGCGGCATCGTCCGGCCCAGATCGGGCGGCGCCTCCCCGGACTGACGTTGGCGACAGGATGGGCAAACCTCCGTGCGCTGGCGCTCTCGCCACGGCCATGACCCTCTAGACCCGCGGCCGCCCGCGGCCAAGGGGCATCAGCGCACCCCACGAGGGTGCCGGGGTTGCCGGGCGGTCGGCCGCCGCACCGCCCGCCTGCCGGACCGGAGGAATGCCTGTCCTTGACAGGAGGGGGCCACCTGCGTAGCCTCGAAATTGGATACGATCATTCAATCATACCGGAAGCAGCCATGTCCAACCGCCTTTCCCCGGACGGGGTCGAGGGTGAACCAGCGGGGTGGGGTGCCGGCCCGTTCGGGCAGTTGCTGCACGCCTCCGTCGCGGTGGACGATCTCGATGCGGCATCCGCCTTCCTTGCCGGCGCCCTCGGCTTCCGCGTCGACTTCGTGGCCGACGATCTGACCGACGAGGTCGCCCGGCTGACCACCCGGGCGGGGCTGACGGTCCGGCTGGCCCAGCTTTCCCGCCACGGCGAGGCCTGCAGGGTCGAGCTCATCGAGTTCCGCGACCCCGGCCGCGGAGGGGCGGTCCCGCCGACGCCGGCGGACGGGCCGGTGCCGCTGGCCCATCTTGCCGTCGCCGCCGCCGACCTGGACGCCGGGATGCGCCGGCTCGCCGCCGCCGGCGCCGTGCCGCTTGGCGAGGTCGTGGTGTTCCCCGAGGGTCGCTGCATCTACCTGCGCGGACCCGGCGGCGTGGTCATCGAGCTTGAGGAGGTCGGCCTGCCCGACCCGGCAGGGAGCGTGGTGCGATGAGCAGCGAACCGTCGACCGGCGCAGACGCCGCCGGGGGAATGCGCAACGCCGATGCCCCCACCCCTTCGGTCTATCCGCCGCCGGAGTCCCTGCGGCCGACGCTGGTCGGGCGCGACTGGATGGTTGCCGCCGGTCATCCGGTCGTCGCCCAGATCATGGCGGATGTGCTTGAACGCGGGGGAACCGCGATTGATGCCGGCGTCGCCGGCGGCATCGCCTCGACGGTGGTGCAGCCCGACATGTGCAACCTCGGCGGCATCGCCCCGGTCATCCTGCGCCAGGCGGGGAGCGGCTACATCCACGCCATCTCCGGGGTCGGGACATGGGGCCGCGAGGTCACGCTCCAGGCCTTCCTGTCGCGCCACGGAGGCGACATGCCGCTCGGCTCGGCCGTCGCGGTCGTTCCCGCGGCTGTCGACGCGCTGCTGACCGCGCTGCGGTTCGGCACGCGGGGCTTCGCCGAACTCGCCGCCCCGGCGATCCGGCTGGCGGAGGAGGGCTTCCCCATCGACGCGCGGACGGCAACCGCGCTCGAGATCATGGGGCGCAGCTTTGCACAGTGGGAGAGCTCGCGCGCCGTCTACTGGCCGCGGGGCCGCGCGCCGATGCCCGGGGAGTGGCTGCGCCAGCACGACCTCGCCCGCACCCTCGGCACGCTTGCCGCCGCCGAGGCGGGGGCCGGCCGCGCGGCCCGGCTCGAGGCCGTGCGCCGCGCCTTCTACGAGGGTGAAATCGCCCGCCGCCTTGTCGCCTTCAACCGCTTCACCGGCGGCTGGCTGACCGAGGCCGACCTGGCCGGGTTCCGTTCGGTGCTTGCCCCGGCCGAAGAGCTCGGCTTCGGCGACTGGCGGGTGGCCAGCACCGACTACGCCTCGCAGGGACCGGTGATGCTCCAGGCGCTCGGGATGCTCGCACCCGGGGTGCTGCGCGACGCCGGCCCCGGCAGTGCCGAAGCGCTGCACCGGATCATCGAGGCGCTGAAGCTTGCCTATGCCGATCGCGAGCGCCACTACCGCGACCCCGCCTTCGCCCCGGAGCCGCTGGGCCGGCTGCTCGAACCGGGCTACCTTGCCGGGCTGGCCGCCACCATCGGCGCGCAGGCCGCGGCCCCGCTGCCTCCGCGCGCGGCCTCGCCGTCGCGGCCGCGCTTCGACACCACCTGCCTCTGCGCGGTGGACAGCGCCGGCAACGCCATCGCCGTTGTGCCCAGCGACACGCTCGACGGCGGGCCGATCATTCCCGGGCTTGGCATCATGGCGTCCTGCCGCGGCGTCCAGAGCCGCCTCGACCCCGCCGATCCCAATGCCATCGCCCCCGGCAAGCGACCCCGCGTCACCCCCGCCCCGGCCCTCGCGCTGAACTCCGCGACCGGCGAGGTGCTGGCGATCGCCTGTCCCGGCGGCGACATGATCGTGCAGGCGATGCTGCAGGTGTTCCTCAACATCGCCGTGCACGGCATGCTTCCCCAGGTCGCGGTGGAGGCGCCGCGGGTGGCGACCTTCTCGTTTCCCAATTCGTTCTTCCCCAATCCCGAGTTCCCCCTGCGGGTCGATGCGGAGGCACGCATCGACCCGGCCGCGCTGGCCGAGCTTTCGGCCCGCGGCCACCTGCTCCACCCCTGGCCGGAGTGGGAGTTCGATGCCGGCGGCGTGCTCGTCGCCGGACGGCTGGCTCTGGGTGGGGCGGACGGCCCGGTGCTCGTCGCAGCCGCGGACCCGCGCCGCTCCGGCCACGCCGCAGGACGCTGAGACATGAGCATCCCCTCAAGCCCGCCCACCGGCGCCGCGCTTCCTGCAGCGGCCGAGGTCGCAAGCGAAACCGGCGTCCTCACCGACGTCCTTCTTTGCCGGCCCGAGCACTACCGCTGGAACCCGGTCAACCGTGCCTCGCGCGAGACGCTCGCGGCGGGCGAAACGCTGGATGTGGCCGCCCTGAACGCCCAGTATGCCGAGTTCGAGGATGCGCTCGACCGGGCCGGGGTGCGGCGGCACTACCTCGTGACCGCGCCGCACCTTCCCTACCAGTGCTACACGCGCGACTCGAGCCAGATGACCCCGTGGGGCGTTGTCCACCTGATGCTTCAGGCCGAGACACGGCGGGGCGAGTATGCCTCGCTCATCACCTTCTACCGCGACGCCGGAATCCCGGTGTTCAACTGGGCGACGCGCGGCCGGCTCGAGGGTGGCGACATCCACATGGTCCGCCGCGGGACGCTGTTGATCGGCACCTCGGGGGTTCGGTCGGATGCCGAGGGGGCGGCCCAGTTCGCGGGCTGGTTCGCAGCCCGGGGCTGGGAGACGCATGTCACGACCTTCCCCGACCATTTCCTGCATTTCGACACCCTCTTCTCGATGGCGGCCGACGGGCTCGCGGTCGCCTGCCCGGACGTCATCCGCGAGGACACGCTCGACTGGCTTGCCTCCCAGCGCATCAGGCTGCTGCCGGCGAGCTTCAAGGAGGCGTCGAGGGCGGCCACCAACCTGCTTGCACTCGGGCGCGACCGCGTGATCTCGCCGGCCGGGAACACGCGCATCAACGCGATGCTGCGGGCAGAGGGGATCGAGGTTCTCGATCCGCAATACCGGCTGTTCACGATGGGCGGCGGCAGCGTGCGCTGCACCTCGATGCCGCTCAACCGGGGGGGCTGAGCGGACGGCGACGCTGTCCGGACGACGAACAAGGGACGGCCAAGACCACCATCGCAGGGAGTTCGCCATGACAAGGCTCGATCGACGCCTCTTCCTCAAGTCGGCCACCGCGGGGGTGGCCGTTGCCGGGTCCGGCTGGCTTGCGGCGCTTCGCCACCCGGCCCATGCCGCCACGCGCGGCGGAACGCTGGTGATCGGCGTGCCCGAGAGCTTCTCCAGCCTCGACCCGTTCCGCCGTATCGGCCGGCTCGACTACAATGCCGTGATCAATCTGCTCGACACGCTCGTGACCTACGGGCCCGACGCCATCCCCGCGCCGGGCCTGGCGGAGAGCTGGGAGCGCCCGGACGAACTGACTTGGAGGTTCAGGCTGCGCGAGGGGGTTAGCTTCTCGGACGGCACGCCATTCGATGCCGAGGCCGTGGTGTTCTGCTTCGGCAAGATCAGGGAGGGAAACTTCGGCGGCCAGTTCGCCCGCATCACGTCGGTGGTGGCGACCGCAAGCCATGCGCTGGAGGTCCGTACCAGCGAGCGGTTCCCCACCCTGCTTGTCGAGCTTGCCCAGCAATATGCCTCGATGGTCTCGCCGGCGGCGGTCGCGGCGGCGGGGGACGGTTTCGGGCGGATGCCCGTCGGCAGCGGACCTTTCCGGATCGAGAGCTTCGATCCCGGCCGCGAGCTGGTGATGGTGCGCAACGAGGGCTGGTGGCGCCGCGATGCCGAGGGAGTTGCGATGCCCTACCTCGACCGCGTCGTCTGGCGCGTGTTGCCAGATGCCGAGACGGCCGCGCTGTCGCTGTCGACCGGCGAGATCGACTTCCTCTACGCGCTGCCGGCGCCGATGGCGCCGATGATGGCCGCAAGCCCCGACATCACGGTGTCGGCGGCGCCGACCTTCGGCTGGGAATACCTCTTCTTCCACTGCGGCCAGCCGCCCTTCGACAATGTCCATGCCCGGCGCGCGGTGCAGTTCGCCATCGACCGGCAGGCGATCGTCGATGCCGTCTCGTTCGGTACCGGAACGCCGGCGAGCGGGCCGATCACCCCCGCCTCCTGGGCGTTCAACCGGGCAAATCCGGGCGGCGGCCTGATCGCGCCGCGCGCCAACCCCGCCGCGGCGAAGGCCGAACTCGCGGCGGCCGGGCTTGCGGACGGGTTCGAGATGACGATGATTCACCCGACCTTCCCCCACCTCACCGCGATGGCGCAGGCGGTGCAGGCCCAGCTTGCCGAGGTGGGGATAAGGGTGACGCTCGACGGCAAGGAGATCGGCGGCGTGCTCGACCATCTGTTTGCCAGCAACTTCACGTGCCTGCTCATCGACTGGGGCGGGCGGATCGACGAGGCCCTTGTGTTCAACTCGTTCTTCCGCACGGGCGGCGGCAACAACTTCGGCAAGTTCAATGACGCCGAGATCGACGCGCTGATCGATGCAGCGGCAGCGGCTGCGACGGTGGAGGAGCGCGCGCGCATCTATCAGGAGGCGGAGCTGAAACTCGTTGCCGCAAGCCCGCTCGCCTGGATATCGATCCCCTCGGAGCTCAGGGCGCTGCGGAAAGGCATCTCGGGCTTCGTCAACCACGGCGACTACCGGCTGCGCGCCTGGCAGATCAGCAGGGGCTGACAAGGTGGGATCGGGCGCGTCGCGGCAGGAGCGGGGGCAGGCGCTGGCCCGCGCCGCGGCGCGCCGGCTGTTCGACCTGGCCGTTGTCATGGTCGGGGTCGCGACGGTCGTCTTCCTGCTCCTGCGGGCGGTGCCCGGCGATCCCGTGCTGATCCTCGGCGGGCTCGATACCCTCGACCGCGACGTGATCGCGCGGGCGCGGGCGGAGATGGGCCTTGACCGCTCGCTTGTCGAGCAGTACCTGATCTGGCTCGGGAACATGGTCTCGGGCGACCTCGGCCGAAGCCTGCGCAGCGGCGTGCCCGTGACAGACCTCATCCTGCGCGCCATGCCGCCGACCTTTCAGCTTGGCATCATGGCATTGGTGATCGGGATGGTCATCTCGGTGCCACTTGGCGTCGCGGCGGCACGGCGGGCCGGCAGCCCGGCCGATCTCGGGATCACGGTCTTCGCCATCCTCGGCATCTCGACACCGCCGTTCGTGATCGCGCTCGGGCTCGTCTACCTGTTCGCGGTCGAGTTCCGGCTGCTGCCGGTGGCGGGCTATGTCGCCTTTGCCGATGATCCCGCCGGCAACCTGCGAGCCATGGCGATGCCCGCCCTCACGCTCGGCCTCGTCACGGGGGGCGTGCTGGTGCGGATGATGCGGCGTTCGGTGATCGACGAACTCGGCGAGGACTACGTTCGCACCGCCCGCGCCAAGGGGGTGGGCGAGACGGCGGTCGTCTATCGCCACGCGGTCCGCAATGCCGCAATCCCCTATGTGACGATCCTCGGGCTCGAGGCCGGCGTGATGCTCTCGGGCGCCGTCATCACCGAGACGATCTTCGCCATCCCCGGCCTCGGTCGGCTGATGATCGACAACATCAACGCCCGCGACTACCCGGTGGTGCAGGGCACCGTGCTCGTGGTGGCGCTGGTCTATGTGCTCATCAACGCCGGCGTCGACGGCATGTACCGCCTGCTCGATCCGCGCGTGCGCGCCGGAGCCGCGAGGTGACGGCGGCGGCGCCACCCCTGCCGGGGCGCCGGCCGCAGGGCCGGCTGGTCCGGGCGCTGCGCACGCCCATGGGCGCCACGGGTTTCGCCCTGCTTGCCCTCGTGCTTGCCGCCGGGCTTCTGGCGCCCTGGCTTGCGCCTCACGACCCGCTGCGCACCAACCTCGTGATGGGCGGACCGTTCCGGCAGCCCGGGCTTGCACACCACTTCGGCACCGACAACCTCGGTCGCGACGTCTTCTCGCGGGTGATCCACGGAATCGGGCTGTCGATCTGGGTCGCGGGGGCGGGAGTGGCGGCGGGAATGACGGCGGGCGTCCCGCTGGGTGCGGTCGCGGGCATGGCGGGCGGGCTGGTCGAGCGGGTGACGATGCGGGTGATGGACGCGCTGCTTGCTTTTCCGCTGCTGGTGCTCGCCATCGCAGTGTCGGTGGCGCTGGGGCGAGGGCCGGCGGGGGTAGTCGTCGCGGTCGCCTTCGTCAACCTGCCGGTCTTCGCCCGGCTGGCGCGGGGCCAGACGCTGAAGATCGTCGCCATGCCGTACATGACCGCCGCGGTCGTGATGGGATGCGGCTTTTCCCGCCGGCTTTTCCGGCACGTGCTTCCCAACCTCGCCAACCCGGTGCTGGTGCAGGCCTCTGTGGCTCTGTCCTTCGCCGTGCTGATCGAGGCGGGGCTGTCGTTTCTCGGGCTCGGCATCCAGGGCCCTCGGCCGGCCCTGGGGCTGATGATCGCCGAGGCCAAGGCCTACATCGCGCTCGCCCCGCATCTGGTGTTCTTTCCCTCGCTTGCGCTCGTGCTCATCGTCGTCGCCATCAACCTGATCGGCGACGCGCTGGCCGAGGCCGCGGGGCCGCCGCGGCGCGGCGGATGACCGCGCCCGCCCCGGCCCTGTCGGTCGAGGGGCTCAGGGTGGCCGTCGGGCCGCCCGGGCGCGGGCGGGCCGTCGTGGGAGATGTGGCCTTCGCCATCCCGCCGGGAGGGCGGCTGGCGATCGTCGGCGAATCAGGTTCGGGCAAGTCGATGACGGCACTGGCCGTCGCAGGCCTGCTGCCGCGCGGAGCGAGGCAGACGGCGGGGCAGATCGCCCTTGGCGGCCGGATCGTCGACCCCGCAGGCCCCGGCATGGCGCGCATCCGCGGCCGCGAGATCGCGATGATCTTCCAGGATCCGATGTCGGCCCTCAACCCGGTGATGACGGTCGGCGCACAGCTTGTCGAGGCGATCCGTGCCCATTCGGCGATGTCACCGCGTGCGGCCCGCGCGCGGGCGGCCGAGATGCTGGCAGCGGTGCAGATCCCGCGTCCGGCCGAGCGGCTTGATGCCTGGCCGCACGAGTTCTCGGGCGGCATGCGACAGCGCGTGATGATCGCAATGGCCCTGACGCACCGGCCGAAGCTGCTCATCGCCGACGAGCCCACCACGGCGCTGGACGTAACCACGCAGCTGCAGATCCTCCGGCTCATCGACGGGCTCTGCCGCGAGGAGGGCTCGGCGCTGATGCTGATCACGCATGATCTTGGCATCGTCGAGGGCTTCTGCGATTCGGTGGTCGTGCTTTATGGCGGGCGGATGATGGAGGCCGGGCCGGTGGCGGCGGTGCTGGGCCGGCCCCGCCACCCCTACACCCGCGGGCTGATGGCCACGATCCCGCCGCTCGACCGAGATGTCGACTGGCTGGACCCGATCCCGGGCGAGCCGGTCGCGACGCCCGCCGCCGATGCGCCGGGATGCCCCTTCGCCCCGCGCTGCGGGCTTGCCGAGGCGCGCTGCCGGACGGTGACGCCGGCGTGGCGGCCCGCGGGCAGCAAGGTGGCGGCCTCATGCCATCTTCTGGCGCCGTCACCGGCGGGCGGGGGGCTCTCGTGACCGCGCCTGCACTGGCGGTCGAGGGGCTGACCGTCGGCTACGGCCGCGCCGCACCGGTGCTGCAGTCGGTCACGCTGACCCTGCCGCAGGGCGAGACGCTGGGACTTGTCGGCGAATCGGGCTCCGGCAAGACCACGCTCGCCCGGGCGGTGGTGGGGCTGGTGGCGCCGACGGCCGGATCGATCCGCGTCTTCGGCGCGGACATCGCAGCCCTTGATCGGGCCGGGCGGGCGCTGCTGCGGCGGCGGGTGCAGATGGTCTTCCAGGACCCCTACACCTCGCTCGATCCGACCATGACGGTGGGCGAGGCGGTCGCCGAGCCGCTGGTCGTCCACGGCCTCGGCGGTCGGGCCGAGCGGGCCGCCTGGGTTGACGAGCTGATGCGCCTTGTCGGGCTTGACGCCTCCATCGCCGCGCGCTTCCCGGCCGAGCTGTCGGGCGGGCAGCGCCAGCGCGTCGCCATCGCCCGCGCGCTTGCCCCGGCCCCAGCACTGGTCATCTGCGACGAGCCCGTGTCGGCGCTGGACGTCTCGGTCCAGGCCCAGATCCTGAACCTGCTGAAACGCCTGCAGCGCGAGCTCGGGCTGTCGCTGCTGTTCGTTTCGCACGACCTCTCGGTCGTGCGGTTCCTCGCCCAGAGGATCGCGGTGATCGAAGGCGGGCGCATCGTCGAGGACGGACCGCGCGTCGCCGTGCTGGACCGGCCGCAGCACCCCTACACGCGCGCGCTGATCGAGGCGGCGCGGCTGCGCGCCCGTCCCGCCGGGGGCTGAACCCCGGGGAAGGGGGCCGCGTCAGCCGGTGTGCAGCCGCGCCAGGAGGTCCTCCAGCCCGGCGTGGTTGTGAAGGCGGATGACGGTGGTGGCGGCGACGAGGTCGCTGCGGCGCAGAGCGTCCACGAGCATGCGCTGTTCCTCGGCGATCTGCGCCATGCGGCCCGGCAGGTAGCCGAACTTGAGCCGCAGCGCCTGCACCAGTTCCCAGTCACGCTCGAAGATGCGCCGCGCATGGTCGTTCCCGGCGATCGCGAAGATCTCGACATGCAGCCGCCGCCCGGTCGTCAGCGCGGCGGAAAGGTCGTCACGAGCGGCCGCGGCCTCGTACTCCTCGCAGATGGTCTCGAGCCTGCGCAGCTTGGTCAGGGTCAGTCGCGGGATGGCCCGGCGCAGCGCGAGTTCCGCCAGCGCGGTGCGGACCTCGTAGAGATGCTCGAGGAACTCGCCGTCCACGGGGCGGACGACCGCGCCGCGGTTGGGCAGGATCTTCACGATCCCCTCGCCCTCGAGCTGGCGCAGCGCCTCGCGCACCGGCATCGTGCTGATCCCGAGCTCGCGCGATACTTCGGCCACCTTCAGCCGCGCACCGGGCGCGAACCGGCCGCTGACCAGTGCCTGGCGGATCAGCGCCACCGCCTCCTCGACCGCCGAAGGGGCGGCGACGTCCTCGCCGGGATCGCGACCGGCGGATTCCTCGGGTCTTGTCTCCATGCCGCGACCTATGCACCCTCCTGCCCGGGCGTCTAGCCGTCGCGCGCGACCGAGGCTGACAGGTCGGCGACGCGGGCGCGAACCTCGGGCAGCAGCGGCTGCAGGGGCGCGCGCGGATGGTCGTGCGCGATCACGCCCATGGCGCACAGCGCGGCCTTGATCCGGGTGTGCATGTCCATCAGGGGCGCCGCGGCATAGATGCCCCGGACAATGGGATAGAGCCGGTCCGACGCCGCCCGCATCGCCGCCAGGTCGCCTGCCTCGGTCGCCCGCCACAGGGCCACCAGTTCGTGCGGGGCGAGGCTCGCGAGCCCCGACAGGATGCCGTCGGCGCCGATCGCCAGCTGCGGGAGGAACCAGCCGAAATTCGACGGCAGAATCTTCACCCCGGGCCGCGCCGCCTTGATGCTGCGCCAGTTGTCCTCGTAGGCCTCTACCGTGCCCGAGCCTTCCTTGATCGCCACCACCCCGGGATGGCGGGCGATCTCGGTCAGCACCTCGGTGGAGAAGCCAGCGCCCGACGAAAGGGGATACTGGAAGATCGAGAGCGGAATGGGCACGGCGTCGTGCACCGCGGCGACATAGGCCGGGCCGGCACGCCGGTCGGCGCCCCCGCCCGCCCCGAACTGCGGGAAGGGGAACAGCACGGCGACGTCCGCGCCGGCCTCGCGCGCCTCGCGCGTCCGCGCGATCGCGCCGGCGGTGGAATAGGCGACGATCCCGGCCATCAAGGTGCGCGCGGGCCCGAGATGGGCGCGTGTGGCGCGGATGACCTCGGCGCATTCCTCGGGTGCCAGCGCCGCCGCCTCGCCGGCGTGACCGTTGACGAACACCGCCTTCACCCCGTCGGGCGCGGCGCAGTAGTCGAGCAGCCGGCGGTAGCTGTCCCAGTCGATGCCCCCGTCGGGCAGGAAGGGCAGGACCGTGGCGACGGTGACCGAATCGAGCGCGAGCGGCATGCGGGGTCTCCTTTGTCTGGGCGCCGGGAAGGGCGCGTCACCTGGCGGCCCGCCTCAGCGCGGCGCACGCCCGGGGCCGGTCATCAGTGCGGCGAGCCCCATCGGGCCAGGCCGGAAGATGCGCGCGTCCATCTCGCGCAGGCCGGCCGACACGGCAGGGGGGAACGCCATGTGCGCGAGCACGTCCTCCTCCAGCCTGATGCCGGGGGCGATCTCGATCAGCTCGATGCCCCCGTCGATGAGCCGGAACACTGCGCGCTCGGTGACAAAGAGCACCTCCTGACCCTCGGCGCGGGCGCGCGTGGCGTTGAAGCTGATCTGTCCGACGCGCGCCACGAACTTCCGGAACCCGCCCTCGCGGTGCAGCGCCAGCCGGCCGCCCTCGACCCTGATGTCGAGGCCCCCGCCGGTGAAGGTGCCCGAGAACACCAGCCGGCGGGTATTCTGCGAGATGTCGATGAAGCCGCCCGAGCCGTCGAACCGGCCGCCGAAGCGGGTGACGTTGACGTTGCCGCCGGCGTCCACCTCGGCGAAGGACAGATAGGCCCGCGTGAGCCCGCCGCCGTCGTAGAAATCGAACTGGTAGGGCTGGTCGATGATCGCCCGCGGGTTCACAGCCGAGCCGAACTCGCGCCCCATGCCGGGGATGCCGCCGATCACGCCCGATTCGACCGTCAGGGTGATGCGGTCCTCGATCCCCTCCTCGGCGGCGACGTTGGGGATCATCGCCGAGATGCCGACCCCGAGGTTGACGATGTCGCCCGAGCGCAGTTCCAGCGCGGCGCGGCGGGCGATCACCCGCCGCTCCGACAGCGGATCGGGCACGATGGCCGAGACCGGCAACCGTGTCTCGCCCGAGCGCGCGGGATCGTAGGCGGTGGCGTAGGTCTGCATCTGCCCGGGCGCGAGCACGACATGGTCGATCAGGAAGCCCGGGATGCGCACCATCTGCGGATGCAGGCTGCCGCGTCGGGTCAGCCGCTTGACCTGGCAGATCACCCGCCCGCCGGCGTTGTGCACCGCCTGGGCGATGGAGAGGTCCTCGCGCGTCGTGGCCTCGTGCTCGAGCGAGACATAGCCGTCCTCGTCCGCGGTGGTGCCGCGGATCAGCGCCACCGTGGGCTTCGGCACGCGGTAGAGCAGCCATTCGCGGCCACCGATCTGCATAAGGTCAACCAGCGGCTCGGTGGTGCGGCGGTTCATCCGCCCGCCGTCCTGACGGGGGTCCATGTAGCTGCCGAGGCCAACATGGGTCAGCACGCCCGGCTGACCTGCCGCCAGCGTCCGGCAGATCTGCGACATCACCCCCTGGGGGAAGTTGTAGCCCTCGATCACCTCATCGGTGATCAGCTTCATGAAGGGCAGCTGCAGCCCGTAGTTGCCGCCGATCACCCTCGCCACAAGCCCGGCGTGGGCAAGCCGGCAGATGCCCTTCTCGGTCACGGCGCCGACGCCGGTGACGTGCAGCAGCGTCAGGTCCCGCGGCTCGCCGGTGGCAAGAAAGCGCGCCTCGAGCGCCTCGAGCACGTCCTCGGCCACGCCCATGCCGCCGTTGCCGCCGAGAAGCAGCACGTCGCCCGAGCGGATCAGACCCGCCGCCGCCTCGGCCGTGATGAGGTCCATCATGCCCGCACCCGGAACTCGCGCTGGATCTGGCGGGCGATGATGAGCCGCTGGATCTGGTTGGTGCCCTCGTAGATCTGCGAGAGCTTGATGTCGCGGAACAGCCGCTCGACGCGGTACTCGCGCGAGTAGCCGTTGCCGCCGTGGATCTGCAGCGCGTTGGTGATGTGCTTCATCGCCATGTCGGTGGTGAACAGCTTGGCCTGCGCCGCCTCCTTTGCCGCCGAGTGGCCGGCGTCGAACACCCGAGCGGCGTTGTGGATCAGGAGCCGTGCCGCGTCGATGTCCACGGACATGTCGGCCAGCATGAACTGTACCGCCTGGAAGTCGAAGATCGGCTGGCCGAACTGGCGGCGCTGATGGGCATAGGCCATCGCATCCTCGAAGCCCGCCACCGCCATGCCCAGCGCCATCGACGACATCATCAGACGGCTGAAGTTGAAGTTGCGCATCGCGGTCTTGAACGCCTCGTTCTCGGCGCCGATCAGGTTGGCAGCCGGCACGCGCACGTCGCTGAACGACAGCATGCAGTCCTCGAGCCCGTGCATGCCCATCAGTTCCTCGGCCTTGCCGCGTGCAAGGCCGGGCCGGTCGCACTCGACGAGGAAGCAGGAGATGCTGCGCCCCCCCTCGGCGCTGCCGGTCCGGGCGAAGACCATCACGAAATCGGCGACCCGGCCCAGCGTCACCCAGGCCTTGGTGCCGTTGATCACGTAGTGGTCGCCGTCGCGGACCGCGGTGGTGCGCAGACCTGCAACGTCCGAGCCGTGGTCGGGTTCGGTCACCGCCGTGGCCGGCAGGATCGAGCCGTCGAGGATGCCGGGAATCAGCCTGCGCTGCGCCTCGTTCCCGTGCTCGCTGAGGAAGACCGAGGCCTCCACCGGAATGGCGAAGGCGTTGCCCATCGATCCCGATGCGCGCGCGATCTCCTCCATGGCGATGCAGGCCGAGGTGGTTTCCATCCCCGCGCCCCCGAACCGCTCGGCCAGGCAGATGCCGAACAGGCCAAGGCCGGCGAGTTCGCGGTACAGGGCACGGGGAAAGCGGTCGTCGCGGTCGATGCGCGCGGCCTCGGGCAGGATGCGCTCCTCGGCGAAGCGGCGGACGTTGTCGCGCAGCATGCGCTGCTCGTCGGTGTAGAAGATGTCATGCGTGCCGCTCGGCATGGCGCAGCGCTCCGGGCTGGTCAGGATTTATCGGATTCGAGTCTGCCGCCGTGGGCGACCTCGTCGCGCGCACGGTCGAGGAAGTAGACGATTGCAGCTTCAGCGGGAACGCCGGCCCCGGTCAGCACGCTGGCGAGCGCGGCGGCCGCCCGGTGCCGCGCCTCCTCGCTGCGGCGGAAGGCATGCACCTTGACGAAGACGCGCAGCGCCCCGGCCGATGCTCCCGCACGGCCCGCATGGCCGTAGCGCTCCATCGGCACGCCGACGAGATAGGTGGTGACGATCTCGGGGGATATCCCCCAGGCACCAGCCAGCGCCTCGGTCAGGCCGGCAATCAGTGCCTGTGGCCTTTCGAGCGCCGGTTCGGGCGCGATGACCTCCAGAAACGGCATGTGCCCCCCTTCGCGCTGGCCCGCGCCACTTCGCCGGGCGCGCCTCAACAATGATCATCTTAGACCGCTTTCGTCATTGATGTCATCAACAGAATACCCATTGACAGCATATTCGATTATTGTCAACCTGCGCACCTATGATCGCCCTGCCGGCATTCCGTGCCGAAGGCGGGGCTGGCCAGAGAAGGACCCGCATGATGTTCCGAGGCAGCTTCACGGTCATGGTGACGCCTTTCACCGCGGCGGGTGCCGTGGACGAGCCGGCGCTGCGCCGCTTTGTCGACTGGCAGATCGAACGCGGCACGCACGGGCTGATTCCGCTCGGCTCGACCGGCGAGTTCCTTTCGCTCACCCATGCCGAGCGCAATCGCGTGGCGTCCATCGTGGTCGAGCAGGCCGCCGGCCGGGTACCGGTGCTGGTGGGCAGCGCGGCGGAGTGGACCGACGAGGCCGTGACGCTGTCGCGCGCCGCCCAGGATGCCGGCGCCGACGGGCTGATGATCATCCCGCCCTACTACTCTTCGCCCAGCGAGGACGAGATCTTCGCCCATTACGCGCGGATCGCCGCGGCGGTGTCGATCCCGATCATGGTCTACAACAACCCATTCACCTCGAACGTTGATCTCTCGCCGGCGCTGCTGGCGCGGCTGAACACCATCGACGCGGTGCGCTACGTCAAGGAATCCAGCGGCGACGTGGGCCGCGTGGCACGGATCATCGACCTGACGGACGGCAGGATGACCGTCTTCGCCGGCTACAAGCCCTGGGAATCCTTCCGGGCCGGCGCCGAGGGCTATGTCTCGGTCTTTGCCAACATCGCGCCGGACCTGTCCGCGCGGCTCTTCGAGGTGACGGCCTCCGACCCCGCAATCGGGCCCGGCCGCGAACTGAACCGCCAGATCACGCCGCTGCTCGATGCGCTGGCCGGCGACCTCTACGTCTCGGCCACGAAGGCGGCGCTGGAGATGATCGGCCGGCCCGTGGGTGTGCCCCGACCGCCGCGGCTGCCGCTGCCGGATTCGCGGCGCCGGGGTCTTGCCGAGGTGCTTTCGGCGCTGGGGCGCATGCCCGGACAGGCGGCGGCCTGAAGCCATGGCCGTCCTGCCCGTCACCCCGCCGCTCGCAGCAAGCCTCGCCTACGAGGACGTCGATCTCTCGGCCACCTACCTCACCCGGCCGCACACGATCTCCGACGGCGACATCGCGACCTTCAGCACCCTCACGCATGATCACCACCCGCTGCACACTGACGACGAGTTCGCCCGCAGCATGGGGTTCGACCGGCGCATCGCGCATGGCCTGTTCGGGCTGGCGCTGATGGAAGGGCTGAAGGCAGAGCTCGGGCTTTACACCACGACATCGGTGGCGTCGCTCGGCTGGGACGATGTCCGCTTCCGGGCGCCGATCTACGTCGGCGACACCGTGCAGACGCGGGTCACCTTCCTCGAGAAGCGGCCGTCCCGGCGGCCAGGGCGCGGGGTGGTGACCGAGCAGGTGGAACTGGTTAACCAGGATGGCGCGGCGGTCATCACCGCGCGCCATGCGTCGCTTCTCGTCACGGTCGCGCCTGGGGGCTGACCGGCCGGCGCGGCCGCGCGGGCGCGGCGGCAGGGCGTCCAGCCGAAGCAGGCACGAAAGGGCGGGCATCGCCCGCCCCGGCAAGCAGACCTTTCATAGGGGGAGACAACCGACATGAGACAGATTGCAGGCGCCCTTGTCGCGGCCATGCTGGCCGCAGCGCCCGTGGCCGCGCAGGAGTTCACCCTCCGCGCCAGCCACTCAGCCGCGCCGACCGAGCCCTACCACATCGGCCTCGCCGATTTCGCCGAACGCGTCGGCGCGGCGACCGGCGGGCGCGTGGCGGTCGAGATCTTCCCCGCCAACCAGCTCGGCAACGAGCGCGAGGCGATCGAGGGCGTACAGCTCGGAACGGTGGACATGGCCGTGCCGGCCAACGCCGTCTTCACCAACTTCGTTCCCGACCTCATCGCGCTGGACATGCCGTTCCTCTTCGATGACCAGGACCATCTCGAGCGCGCGCTGAACGGTCCGCTCGTCGATGTCATCAACGAGGCGGCGGCCGGGCGCGGGTTCCGCGTGCTGGGGCTCTACACTGCCGGCGTCCGCCACATTATGACGCGCGACCGGGTGATCGAGTCGCTCGCCGATCTGGCCGGGCTGTCGATCCGCACGATGCAGAACCCCGCCCATGTGGCCGCCTTCAACGCCATGGGCGCGAATGCCACGCCGCTGGCCTATGGCGAACTCTACGGTGCCATCCAGGCCGGCGTGGTCGACGGCGCCGAGGCCGCGAACACCAACTACGAGGCGCAGAAGTTCTACGAGGTGGCACCGAACTGGGCGATGGTGTCCTGGACCGTGCTGATCTCGCCGCTCATCATGTCCGAGGCGAAGTTCCAGTCGATGCCGGCCGACATCCAGGCGGCGCTGATGGCCGCCGGCCGCGAGTCGGCCGTGGTCGAGCGCGCCGCCTACGCCGCCTCGGATGCCGAGAAGCTCGCCACGATCGAAGCGCAGGGGGTCACCATCACCCGGCCCGACGCGACCGAGTTCCGCGAGGCGGTGGCCTCGGTGCTCGAGCAGTTCATCGTGACCGACGCGCAGAAGCGCATGATCGAGCTGATCGAAGCGGCGCGCTGATCCGCGCCCCGACTCCTGCCCGGCGCGCGGCTGGTGCGCGCCGGGCCCTCTGCCTGTCGGGACGGTCGCCAGGCGGCGCCGGGCCGCCGGCCACAGCGGAGCTAACCGATGTCCAGTGCCCTGGGATGGATGGTGACGGGGGCGCGCCTTGCGCTCCGCGCCGCCCGCGGGTTGGCGGTGATCTGGGTGGTGGCCTGCGTCGTCGTCATGACGGTGGCCGTGTGGGCCCAGGTCGGCGGCCGCTACGCCTTCGACTACTCGATCTCCTGGACCGACGAGGTCGCCACCATCGCGCAGATCTGGATGGTGCTGGTGGGTGCCGGCATCGCCGCGCGTGACCGCCTTCACGCCCGGGTGGACATGCTGCTCGGCCTCTTCCCGCTCGCCGCCCGGCGGGCGCTGATGCTGGCGACGCTGGCGCTCGGCCTGTGGTTCCTGTTCTCCATCGTGCAGGGGGCCGTGGCGCTGATGGAATTCGGGCGCTTCCAGACCACTCCCGCGCTCGGCCTGCCGATGATCGTGCCCTACGCCGGGCTGATCGTCGGGCCGGCCTACTTCGCCATCGAGATGATCGCCATGACCGCCTCGGCATGGAGCGACGGCGACATCTCCCGGTCGCCCGACGGCGGCGCTCCGGACGGACTCTGACGGGGGCGGCGGCGATGGGTGTGGCGTTCTCGCTCTTCCTCTTTCTCCTTGCCTTCGGCGCGCCGGTGGTGTTCGCGCTCGGCGCCGCATCGGTGTTCGTGCTGACGGTGCTGATGGACGTGCCCGTGGCAATCGTGGCGCAGCGCGTCTACGCGGGGCTGAACTCGTTCACGATCATGGCCATCCCGTTCTTCGTGCTGGCCGGGCTGATCATGGATGCCGGCGGCATCTCGCGGCGGATCGTGGCGCTGGCCGATGCCGTCGTCGGCTGGATGACGGGGTCGCTCCTGATGGTCTCGGTCGTCTCGTCCACCGGCATGGCGGCGGTGTCGGGCTCGGGCACGGCCGATACCGCGGCGATATCGGCCATCATGCAGCCCGAGATCAAGCGCCGCCGCTACGACGTCGACTTTGCCGCCGCGGTGATCGCGGCCGGCGGCTCGCTTGCCGCGGTGATCCCGCCCAGCCTGTTCATGATCGTCATCGCCACCATCTCGTCGGTGTCGGTCGGGGCGCTGTTCCTGGCCGGCATCGTGCCCGGGCTGATGATCGGGGCGGGGCTGATCCTGATCTCCTGGCTGCACGCGCGCCGCGGCGGGCCGCAGTACCGCGTGACGCAGCCGTTCTCGACCGTGACGCTGCTGCGCAGCTTCTGGGCGGCGCTGCCCGCCCTGGGCCTGCCGGCGATCATCGTCGGCGGCATCGTCGGCGGTATCTTCACGCCGACAGAGGCCGCATCCATCGCCGTGCTCTACGGCCTCTTCGTCGGCATGGTTGTCTACCGGGAACTCAAGCCGCGCAAGGTCATCGACATCGTCGTGCGGGCCGTCGGCCTGTCGGCGGCAGTGATGATGATCATCGCCTCGGCCTCGATCTTCGGCTGGCTGGTGGCGCGGGCGAATCTGCCGCAGCTGCTCGGCGGCGTCATCACCGAGTTCAGCGACAGCCCGCTCACCTTCCTCATGATCGTGACGGTGCTTCTGCTGGTGGTCGGGATGTTCATGGAAAGCATCGCCGCCATGCTGATCCTGGTGCCGATCCTGAGTCCGGTGGCGCAGACGTTCGGGGTCGACCCGGTCCACTTCTCGCTGGTGGTGGTGCTGAACCTGACCGTCGGGATGATCACCCCGCCGTACGGGATCACCCTCTATGTTGCCGCCAGCGTCGCCGGCCGGCCGATCATGCAGGTGGCACGCCGCGCCCTCCAGCCGTTCCTGATCATGCTGGCGGTGCTTCTGCTCGTCACCTTTGTTCCCGACATCCCGCTGTTCGTGCCGCGCCTCGTGATGGGCTACTGAGCACGGACGCCCAACCGGAGATCCGACCATGGATGCCGTCCGACTGACCTCGCGCGATCTCGTCTTCACCGGGCGGTTCGAGGCCGCTGCCGCGCCGCAGACGGTCGCGGCCTTCCGCCGGCACATGCCGTTCGTCAGCCAGGTCGTGCATGTGCGCTGGAGCGGCGAGGGCGTCTGGGTGCCGCTCGGCGATACCCAGTTCGGCGTGGGCTACGAGAACCACACCAGCCATCCGGCCCCGGGGCACATCCTGCTCTATCCCGGCGGGATCAGCGAGACCGAGATCCTGATCGCCTATGGCGGGGTCGATTTCTCATCCAAGATGGGCCAACTGGCCGGCAACCACTTCATCACCCTGACCGGCGGGTTGGAGCGGCTGGCCGAACTCGGCCGGCGCACCCTGTGGGAGGGCGCCCAGCCCGTTCGGTTCGAGGCCGGCTGAACCGGTCGCGCCGGCGGCCGCCGGCCGCCGCGCGGATGCGTGACGCGGGCTGGGCGCCGTGCTGCCGCGCCTGCCGGAGGAAGCTGGCGGTGGCCGCCCGCGCGTGCCAAGCCGGGCCGGCGGGGCATATCCGCCGGCCGGGCAGGGGCGCCGGGAGCGCCCGACCGTGCAATCAGGGCGGGAAGTGACGGCCCGCCTGCGGGCCGTCGGGGCCGTTTCGCCGGGTCCGCGGGCCCTCCCGCAGTTCCGCACCCGAGGGGGGTCGGGGCTGGAGAGGTGCCTGCCGGTCCTACATGGCGAGCTGGGCTGCGGTGGCGACCGGCGCACGGTCGGCCTGGGCCATTGCGCGGGCCACCAGCCTGGCGGGTACGGCCACGGCTGCGGCGGGAATGCGGCGCGGGCGGGCGCGGCTGGCGGGACGGTGCCCGCGCTCGAAGGGCATGGGTGGCGCTGCCTCCGCACTGGCCTCCAGCACCCGTTTCAACCAGCGATGATCGTCCTGCTTCGACATTGTCCTTGCTCCTGCATCCGCCCGGATGTGCGCGCCCGATCCTTGCCGCGTCGGCCCGTCCGCCCCGAACGTCGCCTTGCACTGTGGACCCGCAATGCGGCAAGCCTATGGCGCCGGGGGCTGCCGGCACGGCATCTGCCGGGCTCCGACAGATGCCACGGAGCATCGCCGCAAATTGTTGACCAGGCGTGAATAATTCCTCCTCGCCCCGGCGCGCGCACGGGCCGGCGGCGGCCACGACTTCGCCACAATCGGCCGTACCGCTACAGCCGGATGGCCGAGACCAGCCGGCCGTAGTCGGCTTCACCGGCGTGCACCGAGCGGCGGTAGGAGAAGAACAGTCCGGGATCGCGATAGGTGCAGTGGCCCGTCCACCGCGCCGCACCGACGCCTGCCGCGCGCAGCCGCGCCAGCACATAGCCCGGCAGGTCGAAATGCGGCCGCTCGCCCGCCCCGCCCGCGAAATGGCGCAGCGCGTCCGGGTCGGCGTCGCGGAACCGGTCGAGGAACTCGGGCCCGACCTCGTATGCGGCCTGGCTGATGGTCGGGCCGACAGCGGCCGCGATGCGCTCCGGCCGGGCGCCGATCGCCACCATCCCCGCAACGGTCGCCTCGATGATGCCGTCGAGAGCTCCGCGCCAGCCCGCATGCGCTGCCCCGACCACTCCAGCGACCGGGTCGGCCAGCAGCACCGGCGCGCAGTCAGCCGTCATCACCGCCAGCGCAATGCCCGGCACCGCCGACACCAGCGCATCGGCCTCGGGGCGCAACGGCATCGGCCCGGTCACCGTCACCGCCCGGGCGGAGTGCACCTGGTGCACCGTCACAAGCGCCTCGGGCGCCAGCCCGAGCGCCGCGGCCGCCCGCGCCCGGTTGATTGCCACCGCCTCGGCCAGGTCGGACGAGCCCGCGCCGCAGTTGAGCCCTGCGAAAATGCCCGAGGAGGCGCCGCCGCGGCGGGTGAAGAAGCCGTGCACGGTCCCCTCGAGGTCGGGGGCGGTAATGATCTGAAGCGTCATGGCGGCGCGTCCAGTCCGGGCGGGGGCGGCGCCCCGGGCGGATGAATCCCGAGGACGCGGAACAGGTTTCCCATTTCCGCGGGGTCGGTCAAGCGGCGCAGGGCGGCGGCGTGGCTCGCTGCCGCCGCCGCCGTCAGCCTGCGCCCCAGCGCCGCCGCCCGCGCCGCGATGCCCATGCGGTTCAGGAACAGCCCCTGCGGGACCAGCGTCGTCGCCAGCGCTCCGGCGGCCTGCGCGGCCCGCGCCAGCGCCTCGAAATCGACATGCGCGGTCAGGTCGACCTCGCCCGGCGTGGCGAGCGGGTCGGCCGGGGCGTGGCGGGCCACTGCCTGAAGGGTGTCGCCGCGCGACCGCCATCCGCCGTAGTCGACGATAATCGCCACCCCCCCGTGGGTCGCGATGCGCGCCGCGACGGTGGATGCCACCGCCTCTCCGGCGGGGCAGAGCTCGACGATGTCGCCCGGGGCGGTATCCCCCAGCCGGTGCGCGAGCGCCGCGAGCGGGGCAGCCGGGGCGAGCGCGAAGGCCAGCCGGCCGCCGGCGAGCGCCACCACCCGTTCGCGCCAGCCCGAGGTGTCGCGGACGAACTGGCGCACGGGCAATGCGTCGAAGAACTCGTTGGCAACGAGGAACAGCTTCCCCTCGGGCAGCGCCACGGCCGTGTCCAGCCATGCGGGGGACAGCCCGGCGAGCGCGACCGCCTGCACCGCCCTGAGTGCCGGCGACGCCTCCACCAGCACCACCCGCGCCGCCTGCCGGAATCCCGGCATCACCCCTGCGGCGCGCCACAGGTCGGCCATCAGAGTCCCGCGGCCGGGGCCTAGCTCGGCCAGGACGAAGGATTCCGGGCGGCCCTGGTCGGCCCAGGCCTGCGCCAGCGCGACCCCGAGAAGCTCGCCGAACATCTGGCTGATCTCCGGTGCGGTGACGAAGTCGCCGGCCGTGCCGAAAGGGTCGCGGGTCGCGTAGTAGCCGGCCGCGGGGTCGAGCAGGCAGGCGGCCATGTAGTCGGCCACGCTGATCGGCCCGGTGCTGCGGATGCGCGCGGCAAGCCGCTCGGCGAGCGCGGTCATGCCGGGGCCCGGAGACGCGCCCGCAGGACCAGCACCACCCCGGCCGCCACCAGCGGCAGCGACAGCAACTGGCCCATGCTCAGCCCAGCCGCGCCCAGCCGCAGCACATGGCCCATGGGGTTGCCGGGGGTGACGAACTGCGCATCCGCCTCGCGCAGGAACTCGACAAGAAACCGCGCCACCCCGTAGCCGGCAAGAAAGACGCCTGCCACCAGCCCCGGCCGCCGCAGTGCCCCGGTCCGCCAGACCAGCCAGGCCAGCGCCACCCCCAGCACCAGCCCCTCGAGCCCGGCCTCGTAGAGCTGCGAGGGATGGCGCGCGCAGGGCCCCTCCCAGCCCGGTGGGCAGGTCTGGGCGCGCTCGCCGGGGAAGACGACGGCCCAAGGCAGGGTCGAGGGGCGCCCCCAGAGCTCGGCGTTCACGAAATTTGCCAGCCGGCCGAGCAGCAGCCCCGGTGGCGTTGCCACGGCAAAGGCATCGGCTGCCTGCGCAAGGGGCACGGCATGCATCCGGCACCACAGGATGCCCGCCAGCGCCACCCCGGCCAGACCGCCGTGAAAGGCCATCCCGCCCTCCCAGACGCGCAGGATCGCGAGGGGATTCGCGAGGTAGTGGCCCGGCTGGTAGAACAGCACGAAGCCGAGCCGCCCGCCGAGGATCACGCCCAGGATCACCCAGGTCATCAGCTCCTCGACCTGGCCGGGTTCCATCGGCGCCCGGCCACCGGGCCACCGCTGCGGCACCCGCATCAGCGCCACCATCATCCGCCAGGCGATCAGCAGGCCGGCGATATAAGCCAGCGCATACCATCGCAGGCTGAAGGCAAAGCTGCCGATGGAGATGGTGAACACCTCCGGCCGAATGTCGGGAAACGGGATCACCGCCAGCATGAGCACCTCCTCGCGGCGCCTTCCTGTGACGCCCGCCGGGGCGAAGTCAACCTTGAGCCGCACCCCGGCCTGCCCCATATCGGCGCGGCAGGGGAATGGCCCCGCCACAGCACGAGGACCGCCGCATGCAGACCCGCAACCCGCTGTTCGAGGACCTCTCGCGCCTGATGACGAACGCGATGGGCGTGGCCCAGGGCGCCCGCGACGAGGCGCAGACGGCGCTGCGTGGCTGGATGGACCGCTGGCTGGCCGATCGCAACCTCGTCACGCGCGAGGAGTTCGATGCCGTCCGCGCCATGGCCCAGAAGGCCCGTGAGGAGAACGAGGCGCTGAAGGCGCGCCTGGCCGCGCTGGAGGCTCGCATCGCCGGCGATCCCGGGCAGGGCTGACCTCACCCCCCGCAGGAAATTGGGGGGCCGCGCACAAGCGCCCCCAGCTGCATGCGGGGCGCACGCAGGCGTTGTGTCGCGGCGCGCTGCTGCCGCAAAATAGCGCTTTACAGGCCTTCGCGACTACCCCACCATATATGGTGAGGGCGGTTTCAGTTTCCTCCGTCCCTAGCAGGACACCCAGCGTCTTGTGGGCGGGTGCCCACCTGAAGCTACAGCGAAGAGGCCGGGCAATGTCGCTTTCCGCAAGCCTTATCTCCACGGACGACCTGCATCCCATCGACATCGTGGAGACGCTCGCCGAACACCACGCCTGGGAGTTCGACCGCGTCGCCGACGACCAGATCGCGATGGCCGTGGAGGGCAAGTGGCGGACCTACTCGCTGACGCTCGCCTGGTCGGGGGTCGAGGAGACTCTGCGGCTGATCTGCACCTTCGAGATCGACCCGGCCAGCGAGCGGCTGCCGGCCATGCACGACCTTCTCAACCGCGTCAACGACATGGTCTGGTCGGGTGCGTTCACCTACTGGCACGAGCAGCGTCTGATGGTGTGGCGCTACGGGCTGGTGCTGGCCGGCGGGCAGGCCGCGGCCCCCGAACAGATCGATGCCCTGATCGGCCAGGCGGTGTCGGCCTGCGAACGCTTCTACCCCGCCTTCCAGCTCGTGTCCTGGAGCGGGCAGGCCCCGGCCGATGCCCTGAAGGTCGCCATTGCCGAGGCCTTCGGCCGCGCCTGACCGCCAACGCCCGGACGCCGGCGCGGTGCCCCTGGGGCAGGGCAGGCCGCGGATCGCCGCAGCGGTGGCCCCCATCCCGCACCAGGCCGGCGGACCGACCCCGACGCCTCCGGCTCGTGCGGGGCCCGTGCAGAACCTCAGCCCGGCGGGTTGCGGGGCCGGGCGCGGGCGAATAGGCTCGCCGCTCGGAGAGCGCCCGACGGGAGAGGGACATGGAGCTGAGGCAACTGGGCGCCCGGGGCATCGGGCTTCTCGGCTGCGGCAAGATGGGCTCGGCGATCCTTGCCGGCTGGCTCGAGCGGGGGTTGCCCGCCGCCGCGGTCTGGGTGCAGGAGCCCCAGCCCTCCGACTGGCTTGCGGGGCTTGCCGCGTCCGGGCTGCGGCTGAATGACGGCCTGCCGGGCACGCTCGGCACCGTGCTGGTTGCCGTCAAGCCGCAGACCATGGCGGCCGCCCTGCCCGCGCTCGCCCGGCTGGGTGGCGGGGCGACGCTGTTCGTGACGGTGGCGGCCGGCACCCGCATCGCCGCCTACGAGGCGGCCCTCGGCCCCGGAACGCCGGTGGTGCGGGCGATGCCCAACACGCCGGCCGCGGTCGGCCGCGGCATCACCGCGCTGGTCGGCAACCCCGCCGCCGGCGAGGCCGGGCTTGCCACGGCCGAGGCGCTGATGTCGGCCGTGGGCCAGACCGTGCGGCTGCCCGGCGAATCGCTGATGGACGCTGTCACTGCCGTCTCCGGCTCGGGGCCCGCCTACGTCTTCCACCTGATCGAGACGCTTGCCGCGGCCGGCGCCGCCGAGGGGCTTCCGCCCGATCTCGCGCTCACCCTCGCCCGCGCGACGGTGGCCGGGGCAGGGCATCTTGCCCAGGTCTCGGGCGAGGATCCGGCCGTTCTGCGCCGCAACGTCACCAGCCCCGGCGGAACGACCGCCGCGGCGCTTGCCCATCTCATGGACCCCGAGAGCGGCTTTCCGGCGCTGATGCACCGCGCGGTCCATGCCGCCGCCGCCCGCGGCCGGGAGCTTGGCCAGTGACCGACAACGCCGACCCCTCGCCGCTGATCGGCTTCGACGATTTCCTGAAGGTCGACGTCCGGGTCGGCCGCATCACCCGCGCCGAGCCCTTCCCCGAGGCCCGCAAGCCCGCATACCGGCTGTGGATCGATTTCGGCCCCGGTCTGGGTGAGCGGCGGAGCTCGGCCCGGATCACCCGACACTACGCGCCCGACGGGCTTGTGGGCCGGCAGGTGCTGGCGGTGGTCAACTTCCCGCCGCGGCAGATTGGGCCGATGCGCTCGGAAGTCCTGGTGCTCGGCGTACCGGACGCGGCCGGCGAGGTGGTGCTGGTCGGGCCGGGCCATGAGGTTCCGCTGGGAGGGAGGCTCTATTGAAACCGCAGCTGCTGGTGTCGCGCGCCCTGCCCGAGGCGGTGACCGCCGCCCTTGCCGAACGTTTCGAGATCATGCTTCGGCCGACAACCGCTCCCATGTCCGAGGCCGAGGCCGTGGCCGCGCTGCGCGAGCGCGACGCCGTCATCCCCACGCTCGGCGACGGCTTCTCGGCCGCGGCCTTCGCGGCCGTGCCCGCGCCGCGCTGCCGGATACTCGCCAACTTCGGCATGGGCTACAACCACATCGATGTCGCGGCCGCGCGCGCCGCAGGGGTTGCGGTGACCAACACCCCCGGTGCGGTCACAGAGGCCACCGCCGACATCGCCATGACGCTGATCCTGATGGCCACCCGCCGCGCCTCCGAGGGCGAGCGCTGGGTGCGCTCGGGTACCTGGCCGGGATGGGAGCCGATGCAGCTTCTCGGCTTCCAGATCGGCGGCCGGACGCTCGGCATCGTCGGAATGGGCAACATCGGCAAGGCGGTGGCGCGGCGCTGCCACGCCGGGTGGGGCATGCGGGTCGTCTTCTTCAACCGCTCTGTCGTCGCCGACCCCGGCGTTCCGGCCGAGCAGAAGCCGACCCTCGCCGCGGTGATGGCCGAGGCCGATGTCGTGGTCATCGCCGTTCCCGGCGGGCGGGCGACGCGTCACCTGATCGATGCCGCCGCGATCGGCGCCATGAAGCCCACCGCCTACCTCGTCAACGTCGCCCGCGGAGATGTCATCGACGAGGGCGCGCTGATCGCCGCGCTCGAGGCGCGGCGCATCGCGGGGGCGGGCCTCGACGTCTACGAGTTCGAGCCGAAGGTGCCCGAACGGCTGCGCGCGCTGGACAACGTGACGCTGCTGCCCCATCTCGGCACCTCGACCCTGCAGGCCCGGACGGCGATGGGGATGGTGGCGGCGACCAACCTCTTTGCCTTCCTCGACGGGGTGCCGCTGCCCAACCCCGTCTGAGCGGCGCGGTCAGCGCGGTTCTGCCAGCACCAGCACCCAGTGCGGCTGCCCGTCGCGCCCCCGCGCAAGGCCGATGCCGGCCTCACGCACCGGCGAGAGCAGCAGGTTGGCCCGGTGACCCGCCGAGCGGGCCCATCCCGCCAGCGCGTCCGCGCCCGCCGAATAGCCCGCCCCGGTGTTCTCGGCGGCAACCCCGTGGCGGTAGCCGCCACGCGCCAGCCGCGCGGCCAGCCCCGAGCCGTCTGCCCCGACATGCCCGCTGCCGCCGAGGGCGGCGTTGTCGCAGGCCTGACCCTGCGCCACCGCCGCGAGCCGCGCCGATGCCGTCACCGGGGCAAGCCCAGCACCGGCCCGCAGCCGGTTCAGCCCTGCGACCAGCGCCGCCTCCTCGGTCGCGCGGCGCAGCGGGGCGGGGCAGGAGGGCGGCGCGGCCACGGCAGCGGCCACCTCTGCGGCAGGGCGGGCCGGCGCCGGGGCCGTCGTGCCGGGCAGTGGCAGCGGGATGATGACGATGCAGCCGGCCAGCAGCGGCGCCGCGGCGGCGGTGGCCAGAACGCGCACGACCGCGCCGGAGAGAGGGGGACGAATCCGCATGCCCGGCAGCATGCCGCCCCGCGCGGCATCTTCAAGCCCCGCCTCCCGCCGTGGCCGGCCCCGGCGGGAGGCCGCCGAATGTCACCGCGCTGTTACAAAACCGGAGCATAAGCGTCACGCGCCGGCGCTAGAGGGGGGCGCGGCCGGCGCGATCGGCCCGACTCAAGCGACAGGAGCCACCCATGACGTCCCTGAAACTGACCGCATCGGTCGCGGCGATCGCTGCCATTTCGGCCACGGCTGCCGCCGCGCGCGACCAGATCCGCATCGTCGGTTCCTCGACGGTGTTCCCATATACCCAGGCCGTGGCCGAGGAGTTCGCCAACCAGACCGGCGCGTCCGCGCCGATCGTGGAATCCACCGGCACCGGCGGCGGCTTCCAGATCTTCTGCGGCGGCATTGGCGTCGGTCACCCCGACATCACCGGTGCCTCGCGCGCAATGCGCAAGTCCGAGTACGAGCTCTGCCTGTCAAACGGCGTCACCGACATCTCCGAGGCGCTGATCGGCAACGATGGCCTTTCGGTCACCGTCGCGCGCGCCAACGGCTTTGCCTGGGACATGACGAAGGCCGAGATCTACCTCGCGCTGGCCGCGCAGGTGCCGGTGGGCGGCGAGTGGAAGGACAACCCCTACCAGCGCTGGTCGGAAATCAACCCCGCCTTCCCCGACACCCCGATCCGCGTCTACGGCCCGCCGCCGACCTCGGGAACCCGCGACGCCTTTGTCGAGCTTGCCATGCACACCGGCTGCCGCCAGCTTGAATTCGTCAAGGCCGGCAGCTTCGACGGCGCGTGGGTGACCGAGAACTGCTCGCGCATGCGCGTCGACGGGCCCTTCATCGAGGCCGGCGAGAACGACAACCTGATCGTGCAGCAGCTCGTGGCCGACCCGGATGCCATGGGCATCTTCGGCTACTCGTTCCTCTACGAGAACAGCGACCGGCTGAAGGCAGTCAGCATCGGCGGCGTCCAGCCCGATGCCGAGACGATCGCCTCGGGCGCCTACACCATCTCGCGACCGCTGTTCTTCTACGTCAAGAACGCCCACCGCGGGGTGATCCCGAACCTGCAGGAGTTCATCGAGGAGTACATGTCGGATGCCGCGATGGCGCCCGGCGGGTATCTTGAGGAGCGCGGGATGGTTCCGCTGCCCGACGCCCAGCGCGCGGCGGTGCAGGAGGCGGTCGCCGCCGCCGCTCCGATGGCTGCGCCCGAGAAGTGAGCCCACTGACCTCGCGCCGCCCGCGGGTCGCCTCCGCGGACGGCGCGGCCCTGCGGCACAGCCGACCAGCGAGCCCACCCGATGACAACCGCCGCCTTCATGATCCTGCTTGCCGGCACGGTGGGAGCCTATCTGCTGAACCGACATGCCGCCGAACAGATTCGCAACCGCGGCGCGCGGCTGCATTCGCTGGCCGGCTTCCACGGTCTTTATGGAGCGCTGCTCGTCGCGGTGCCGACACTGGTCGTCGTACTCGTGTGGCTGCTCGTCGAGGGGGCGGTGATCGACCGGCTGGTGATGTCGGGGTTGCCCGCGGCCGCGCTCGACGGCCTCGGCGCAGGCGAGCGCCAACTGATCCTGTCCGAGATCACCCAGCTTGCCGGCGGCCGCCAGTTCGGCCAGCCGCAGCCCTGGGTGTTGGAGGCCGCGGCGCGCATGGTGCGGCTGCGCCTCGCCTCCGACGTGCTCCTCGTGGCCACCGTGCTCGCCCTGGGCGGCGGTATGGCGGTGCTGGCCTGGCGGCGCGTCAGCCCCGATTTCCGCGCCCGCCAGCAGGCCGAGCGCATCGTCAACGGCCTGATGGTGTTCTGCTCGACGATCGCGATCTTCACCACCGTCGGGATCGTCGCCTCGTTGGTGTTCGAGACCGGCCGCTTCCTCGCCATGATCCCCTGGACCGAGTTCCTCCTCGGCACAAGGTGGGAGCCGCAGATGGCGATCCGCGCCGACCAGATCGCGGCCCAGGGCTCGTTCGGCGTCATCCCGGTGTTTCTCGGCACCATGGTCATCACTGTCGTCGCGCTCGTCGTGGCGGTGCCGGTCGGCCTGTTCTCGGCCATCTACCTCAACGAGTTCGCCTCGCCCCGCACGCGGAGGATGGTCAAGCCCGTGCTCGAGATCCTCGCGGGCGTCCCGACCGTCGTCTATGGCTTCTTCGCCGTGCTCACGATCGCCCCGGCGCTGCGCGAGTTCGGCGCCGCGACAGGCCTGCCGATCGCGCCGAACACCGCGCTCGCCGCCGGACTCGTCATGGGCGTGATGCTCATCCCCTTCATCTCGTCCTTCACCGACGATGCACTGACCGCGGTCCCGCGGTCGCTGCGCGACGGGGCGCTCGCGCTCGGCGCGACCCGGGCCGAGACGGTGATGAATGTGCTCTTTCCCGCGGCCATCCCCGGCATCGTCGGTGGCATCCTGCTCGCGGTCAGCCGGGCCGTGGGCGAGACGATGATCGTTGTCATGGCGGCCGGGCTGATCGCCAAGCTGACGTTGAACCCGCTTGACAGCGTCACAACCGTGACGGTGCAGATCGTCACCCTGCTGATCGGCGACACCGCCTTCGACAGCCCCAAGACGCTCGCGGCCTTTGCGCTCGGGATGCTTCTGTTCGTGGTGACGCTGGCCATCAACGTCCTGGCGCTGCGCATCGTCCGCAAGTACCGCGAAATCTACGACTGAGGGACGGGCGATGACCGACTTCCGCGCCGAGCACCGCGCCATCGACTGGGCCTCCGGGGAGATCGGCGCCCGCATCCGCCGCCGCAACCGCGCGCAACTGCGCCTGCGGCTGGTCGGCATGGCCGCGATCGGCTTTGCCTTCGCGATGCTGGCCACGCTTGTCGGTTCGCTGCTGTGGACCGGCACCCGGGCCTTCCGCCAGACTCATGTCGCCATCGAGGTCCACTACGACGCCGGAATCCTCAACCCCGACAACCTGCAGCGCGGCAACTACCGGGCCATCCTCGGCGCGACGATGCAGGCCCTCTTTCCCGACCTTCCCGACTCCGCGCTGCGCAAGGCTACCGCGATCCTCTCGAACGGCGCGCAGTTCATGGTGCGCGACCGGATCGTCGCCGATCCCGCGCTGCTTGGCCAGCGCATCAGCCTGCGCGTGCCGGTGTCGGACCCCTACGACCAGCTGCACAAGGGCCTCATCGACCGGGAGACGCCTGAGGAGTTTCGCCGGCTGAAGGATGACGAGATCGCGCTCTGGGACCGGCTCGAGGCCGCGGGTGCGGTCTCGGCGCCGCTGAACTGGGGGCTGATCACCAATGCCGATTCGCGCTTCCCCGAACTCGCCGGGCTTCGCGGTGCGCTCATGGGCTCGTTCTGGGCGCTGCTCACCTGCTTTGTGCTGTCCTTTCCCATCGGTATCGGCGCGGCGATCTACCTCGAGGAGTTCGCGCCGAAGAACCGGACCTCGGACTTCATCGAGGTCAACATCAACAACCTCGCCGCCGTGCCGTCGGTGGTGTTCGGGCTTCTGGGGCTTGCGGTGTTCCTCAACTGGCTCGGGTTGCCGCGGTCGGCACCCTTCGTCGGCGGGATGGTGCTCGCCCTGATGACGCTGCCTACGATCATCATTGCCACCCGGGCGGCGCTGAAGGCCGTGCCGCCGTCGATCCGCGAGGCCGCGCTCGGCCTTGGTGCTTCGCGCCAGCAGGTTGTCTTCCACCATGTGCTGCCGCTTGCCATGCCCGGCATCCTCACCGGCACCATCATCGGCCTTGCCCAGGCCCTGGGCGAGACGGCGCCCCTGCTGCTCATCGGCATGAACGCCTTCGTGACCGCAGCGCCGGGCAGCCCCTTTGACCCCTCGACCGCGCTTCCGACGCAGATCTTCATCTGGGCCGACAGCCCCGAGCGCGGCTTCGTCAGCCGCACCTCGGCGGCGATCCTTGTGCTCCTGATGTTCCTTGTGGCGATGAACGCGCTGGCCATCTATCTGCGCAACCGCTTCGAGCGGAAATGGTAAGGATGTTCGGATGAACCGTGCCGCCGCACCCGTGACGCCCGCCGTGCTCGCGACCGTCAAGATTCAGGCGCGGGGGGTGCAGGTCTTCTACGGCGCGGCGCATGCGCTCAAGGACGTCTCGATCGACATCCTCGACCGCACCGTGACCGCCTTCATCGGCCCGTCGGGCTGCGGCAAGTCGACCTTCCTGCGCTGCCTCAACCGGATGAACGACACCATCGAGATCGCCCGGGTGGAGGGGACGATCCTGCTTGACGGCCAGGACATCCACGACTCCGGGGTCGATCCGGTCCAGCTGCGCGCCCGTGTCGGAATGGTGTTCCAGAAGCCCAACCCGTTTCCCAAGTCGATCTACGACAACGTCGCCTACGGCCCGCGCATTCACGGGCTGGCGCGCAACAAGGCCGAGCTTGACGCCGTCGTCGAGCGCTCGCTGCGCCGCGCGGCGCTCTGGAACGAGGTCAAGGACCGGCTGGCGTCGCCCGGCACCGGGCTGTCGGGCGGCCAGCAGCAGCGCCTCTGCATCGCCCGCGCGGTCGCCACCTCGCCCGAGGTGCTGCTGATGGACGAGCCCTGCTCGGCGCTCGATCCCATTGCCACCGCCCAGGTGGAGGAGCTGATCGACGAGTTGCGCAGCCAGTTCTCGGTGGTGATCGTGACCCATTCGATGCAGCAGGCCGCCCGCGTCAGCCAGAAGACCGCCTTCTTCCACCTCGGCCACCTGGTGGAATACGGCGACACCGAACAGATATTCACAATCCCCCGCGACCCGCGCACCGAGAGCTACATCTCGGGCAAGATCGGCTGAGGAGCGCGCCATGGCCCACGAAGCCCCGCACATCCAGACCGCGTTCGACCGCGACCTCGAGGCGCTTCAGGCGCTGATCATGAAGATGGGCGGGCTTGTCGAATCCGCCATGGCCGGTGCCGCCCGCGCCCTCGAGGCCCGCGACGAGGAACTCGCCGCGCAGGTGCGCGCCGCGGACACCCAGGTCGACCTTCTCGAGCGCCAGATCCACCAGGACTGCGCCCGGATCATCGCGCTGCGCGGTCCGACGGCGACCGACCTGCGCACCGTGCTGTCGGTGATGAAGACGGCCGGCGACCTCGAGCGGATAGGGGACTACGCCAAGAACATCGCCAAGCGGGTGGCGGTGCTGGCGCAGATGCCCCAGGTCGGCAACAGCGCCGGCACGCTCAGGCGGATGATGCGGGCGGTCGAACTTATGCTGAAGGATGCCCTCGACGCCTTCACCCGCCGCGACGTCGAACTCGCGCGCCATGTCCGTGCCTCCGACGAGGAGGTGGACCAGATCTACAATACCTTGTTCCGCGCCTTCCTGACCCACATGATGGAGGATCCTCGTGCCATCACCGCCTTCATGCACCTGCACTTCATCGCCAAGAACATCGAGCGGATGGGCGACCACGTCACCAACATCGCCGAGCAGGTGATCTATCTTGCCACCGGCACGCTGCCCGACGATCCCCGTCCCAAGGCCGACGCGACCCCCTTTGCCCCTGCCGACGAATAGGCCGCACTTCCGGGCGTTGCGGGGCGGACGCATCCGTGGCAATCAGGGTGCGCACAACCACGGCCGCGATCCGATGACCGACCATGATGAACGGCGCCGGATGATGGTGGACAACCACATCCGCACCTCTGACGTGACGAAGTTTCCGATCATCGCCGCGATGCTCGCGGTACCGCGCGAGCGCTACACGCCGCCGGCGCTGCGCGAGACGGCGTATCTGGGCGAGAACCTGCCGATCGCCCGCGGCCGCGTCATGCTCGACCCGCGCACGCTGGCCAAGATGCTCGATGCGCTCGAGATCCAGCGCGGCGACGTGGTGCTCGACATCGGTTGCGGGCCCGGCTACTCGGCGGCCGTGATCGCCCGGCTGGCCGAGACGGTGATCGCGGTCGAGGAGGACCCAGCCCTCGCCGCGGAGGCAGAGGCGACGCTTGCCGCCGAGGGCGTCGACAATGTCGCCGTGCTGGCCGCGCCCCTGGCCCAGGGCGCGCAGCGCCACGGCCCCTATGACGTGATCACGGTGCAGGGCGCGGCCGAGGACATGCCGGCTGCGATCACCGACCAGCTGAAGGACGGCGGCCGCATTGCCTGCCTGTTCGAGGACGGCGCTCTGGGCGTCTGCCGCATCGGGGTGAAGGCCGCCGGGAAGGTGGCCTGGCGCTATGCCTTCGCGGCCGGCGCACCGGTGCTGCCCGGGTTCGCGCGTGCGCCGGCGTTCGTCTTCTAGGGCAGCCGGCGCGGGCGATAGGGGGGTGCCGGGCACCTCACCCGCGGCATTGCCTCTCGCATCGGCGCACAGCGCGGGCTATGCTTCCTGCGTCAGGCCGGGCCGCGTGGCCCGTGCCGGCCCGCCGGCATCCATGGCAGGGGGAATGCGGGCAGGGGCATGGAACCGGGGGGCGGTATGGGAGATGCGCGGGCGCTGATCAGGGCCGGGCTTGCGGCCGCGATCATCGGCTTCACCACGGTGCATGCAGGCGCGCAGACGCTCGCCGACACCCTTGTCGCAGCCTACAACAACTCGCACCTTCTCGAGCAGAACCGCGCCCTTCTGCGCGCCGCCGACGAGGATGTCGCCCAGGCGGTGGCGCTGCTGCGTCCGGTGATCGGCTTCGTCGCGCGCGCGCAGGCGAGCGCTGTCACCGTCGACACGTCGCGTGGCCGCGACACCCGCGAAGACTACGGCGCCTCGCTCACGATCTCGGCCGAACTTACGCTCTACGACGGCGGCGCCGGGCGGCTGGCACTCGAGTCGGCGCAGGAAAGCGTGCTCGCCGCCCGCGAGGGCCTGCGCTCGGTCGAGCAGCAGGTGTTGCTCAACGCGGTGATCGCCTTCGTCAGCGTCCGCAATGCCGGCGAGGTGCTGTCGATCCGCCAGAACAACCTCCGGGTCATCGAGCAGGAACTGCGCGCCGCCCGCGACCGTTTCGAGGTCGGCGAGATCACCCGCACCGACGTCGCCATTGCCGAGGCGCGGCTGGCCGCCGCCCGCTCGGCGCTGGCGGCGGCAGAAGGCGACCTGGCGGTGGCGCGCGAAACCTACAGGGCCGTCACCGGCGGGCTACCCGGGATGCTGCGGGTACCGCCGCCCCCGCCCGCAACCGCTGCGAGCGACGGATCGGCGCGCGACGTTGCGGTGCGCCGTCACCCCGCGATCCTGCGCGCCCAGCGCGAGGTGCGGGTCGCCGAACTGAACGTGGCCCGGGCGGCGGCGGCGTTCAACGGCCGGCTCACTGCCAGTGCCCAGGCCGGCATCGACAGTGACGACACCTTCAGCCGCAGCCTGTCGCTGTCCTATTCGGTCCCCATCTACCGCGGCGGCCAGCTGTCGTCCGTGCACCGGCAGGCGATCGCCCGGCGCGATGCCACCATCGCTGCGCTGCACCAGACCACCGTGTCGGTGATCCAGGATGTCGGCCGGGCCTGGGCGCAGCTTGCCGTCGCGCGGGCCAGCCTCGAGGCATCCGAGCGCCAGATCGCGGCCGCCCGGACGGCGTTCGAGGGCGTCCGCGAGGAGGCGACGCTCGGGGCCCGCACGACGCTGGACGTGCTGAACGCCGAGCAGGAGCTACTGGATGCGCGGGCCAGCCGCGTCGCCGCCGAGTCGCAGCAGTACATCGCCACCTATACCCTCCTCGCCGCCATGGGGCTGCTGACGGTGGAGCATCTGGGGCTCGGCATCCCGACCTACGACCCGGAGGCCTATTTCAACGCGGTTCGCTCGGCACCCGCGACGACACCCCAGGGCGCGCGCCTCGACCGCGTTCTCAAGAGCATTGGCCGCGACTGAAACCGCAAGGGCTTGTGGCATCATGCGGCCGCGTCTACTATACTTCAGGCTGGACGAGAGGGTGCGCGCATGTCCGATCCGCTGACGCGGGCCGAGATCGAGGATGTGCTCAGCTCGATCCGTCGCCTGGTGTCCGAAGAGGGCCGGCCACCCCGTGCAGCCGCGGCAGGCGGGGGAGAGCGGCTGGTGCTCACGCCGGCGCAGCGAGTTCCGGCCGCGCATGATCCGGTCGCGGCGATCCGCGCCGCGGCCCGCCGCCTTGCCGAGCCCGCCGCGGCGAGCGCGCCGCCGCCTGCGGCGTCGTCTGCCCCTTTCGCGGCGGCGACTCCGGCGGGGTCGCATGCCCCCTCCGCGACGCCTGCTTCCGAGCGTGCGGAAGGACGGCGTCCGACCCTCGAGGAGGCGATCGCCGAACTGGAGGCAGCGGTGGCCGCCTCGCATGGCGAATGGGAGCCCGATGGATCCGAGCCGCAGGCAGACACGGCGCCGCTGCCGCCGTCACGGGTTCCGAAGGCCGCTCGGGCCGAGGCGACGCCCGTCGCCCCGGAGCTGCCCGCCGCCAACGTCCACCGTCTGACGGGCCTGCCGGAACGGCCGGCGGCCGCTGCGGCGTCGGCCGCCGCGCCGGGCCTCGACGCTGACGCCCTGCGCGATCTCGTCGTCGAGATCGTGCGCGAGGAACTCCAGGGCGCGCTGGGCGAGCGCATAACCCGCAACGTGCGCAAGCTTGTGCGGGCCGAGATCGCCCGGGCGCTGGCAAGCCGCCAGTTCGACTGATCCGGCGCCGCCACGGGCGGCCGGGCTGCTGCCTCGCGAAGCCATCCGGCATGAAGGGCAATGCGCCACGGCCGGGCCGAGGCGCGCCGCAGGCGGCAGGTCGCGTGCCGGCCTCAGGCCGCCTCGGCCTCCTGCAGGGCGGCGGCGCGACGTTCGCTTTCCTCGCGCGACAGAGCCACCGAGGTCCGCACGCCCTTCGAGACGAACTCCATCAAACCCTTGACGACACGCTCGTTGGGGTCGATTCCGGCGCAGGTCAGAACCTCTCGGCCATCGCGCGACCTTGCCCAGCGGGCAATCTGCTCGGGTCCGTTGCCGAACTTCTTGTCATCGGCGATGGCGTCGTCCAGCGCTGCCAGGACGACCGCGGCGAACAGTTTGCGCGACCGCATCCCCTGTTCGAAGTTGAAGGCGGTGGCGTCAACCCGATCGGTCATCATCCGGTCCTTGTTATTGCTCTTGCTCTTGCGTCTCGCGCCGTCGCCCTGCATACGGTGTTGCGCAGTCGATTCGGTATGCTTCCGACTGCATAGCTGCCATGACCCTCAGGCATGGCACACACCTGCTTCATACTGCATCTAGTCAGGGCTCCGCAGCGCGACCCGCAGGATTTAGGGCGCGTCACGCCCCGATCAAGGTTTGTTCACATTTTCGCCTCATTCGTGGCATCGCCGGCTGGCCGCCGGTCCCCGGCGGTCGCGGGCCGCGCAGCCTCAAGCCGCCAGCCGCAACCGTGCCGCCGACGCGGTCATCTCGCCCGTCGCCCGGTCAAGGCGCAGCCATGCCAGCGCCCGGCCGCCCGACTGCGTGAACAGCCGGCCCACCGGCCGGTCGGCCGCCATGATCTCGGTCCCCACAGGCGCCGCACCGTCGATCTCGACCGTGACGATCCCCTTGCGCAGTTCGGTCTTGTGCTTCATCCGCGCCGTGACCTCCTGCCCGACGTAGCAGCCCTTGCGGAAATCCACCCCGTTCAGCCGCTCGAAGCCGGCCTCGAGGATGTAGCTCTCGTCAGGGACAAGTTCGACGCAGCTTTCGGGAACCACATGCGCGACCCTGATCGCGTCCCAGTCGATCGACGGCGGCCCTCCCGGCTGCGTCCCGATCGCGCGCCAGCCAAGCGCGGGGTGGCGCGGGTCGGCGAAGCCGTCCGCAGGGGGCGGCCCGAGGCCGCGCCTGACGCAGAGGCCCGTGGGCGCCACCGTCACGTCGGCGCGCAGCCGGTAGAGCGCCAGCCGACGCACCAGCCCCTCGGCCAGCGCCGAGTTGACGTCGAGCAGCACCGCCTCACCTGCCGGCACGAGGATGAAGTCGGCCAGATACTTGCCCTGGGGGGTCAGCAGCGCCGCGTAGACGGGCCCCGCAGACAGGCGGCGGACATCATTGGTCACGAGCCCCTGGAGAAAGCCCAGCCGGTCCGCTCCGTCGATCCGCAGCACCGTCCGGTCGTCTGCGCGCTCGCCGTCCATTGCCCGTCCTTATCCGAGTCATTGGCTCAGATATAGACCGCCGTGCCGGCGGGAAAAGCCCCCGCCGGCCGACGGCCTGCGATCACGCCTCGGAAAACTGCAACGCGCAGAGCCGAGCGTACAGTCCGCCCAGGTCCAGGAGTTCGGCATGCGTGCCGCTCTCGACCACCCGGCCGGCGTCCATCACGATGATGCGGTCGGCGCGACGCACAGTGGCCAGCCGGTGGGCGATGACGAGCGTCGTGCGCCCGGTGGCCAGCCGCTCGAGGGCCGCCTGGACGGCGGTCTCGGTCTCGGCGTCCAGGGCCGAGGTCGCCTCGTCCAGAAGCAGCACAGGGGCGTCGCGCAGGAGCGCCCGGGCGATCGCCACCCGCTGGCGCTGGCCACCCGAAAGCGCCGAGCCGCGCGGGCCGGCGAGCGTGTCGAGGCCCGCGGGCAGCGCCGGCAGGAAGGCGCCCACCCCTGCCGCGGCCACCGCCCAGGCCATGCGCGCGGCATCCTCCGGCTGCCCCAGCGCGATGTTCTCCTGCAGGGTGGCGTCAAACAGCGCCGTGTCCTGAGAGACCACCGACAGCATGCCCCTCAACTCGGCCAGCCGCAGCGTCTGCACCTCCACCCCGCCCAGGGTGACACGCCCTGCCTGCGGGTCGGCAAGGCGCGCGATCAGCGCGAACACCGTGCTCTTGCCTGCACCGGATGGTCCGACGATTGCCGTGGTCCTGCCCGCCTCGGCCAGAAAGGTCAGCCCCCGAAGCACCGGCCCGCCGTCGTAGGCGAAGGTCACGCCCTCGAAGGCGATCGCGGGCGGGCCGGGCGGGGGCGCGACCGGCGCGACCGGATCGGTGATCGCCACCGGCCATGCCATGATGCCCTCCATCCGTTCCAGCAGTGCCAGTGCCGCCTGTCCGAGCCCCGCCACCGCGCCGAGCTTGCGGAGCGGGTCGAAGGCAAGGCCGAGGGCAGTGAAGAACGCCATGAACTCGCCGACCGTCTTTCCTCCGCCCGCAATCTCTCGGCTGCCCCACGTCAGCACTGCGGCAAAACCCAGCGCCGCGACGATGTCCACCATCGCGGGCGTGGCCGCCGCGGCGGCCTCGCCGCGCACCTGGAGCCGGCGGAAGGCGGCGAGCGCAGCGCGGAAGCGACCGGCCTCGCGGCCCTCGGTTCCTGCCAGCTGGACCGTCACGATGCCGTGGAACACCTCGTCGAGATGCGTCACCACCCGGCCCGAGGCGGCGCGGGCCGCGCGCACCGTCCGCCGCAGGAGGCGCTGCACGGCGATCACCGGCAGCACGAGCATCGGCACGCCCACGACAGCCAGCGCCGTCCACAGCGGATCCATCCACAGCGCGACCCCGAACAGCGCCAGCAGGGCCACCCCATCGCGCGCCACCCCGGCCACGATCTTCGCCAGCAGTTCGCGAAGCGCGACCGCGTCGCCGCGGACGCGGTCGATCAGCGCCCCCGGCGGGTTGGCGCGATAGAAGGCAAGGTCAAGGCGCATCAGGTGCGCCATCATCGCCGCCTGCAGGTCGGCCGCAATCCGCTCGGAGGCCGAGACGAACAGCACCCGCTGGCCGAACCCCGCGACCGCGCGCAGCACGAAGGCCCCGGCGATCGCAGCCACGGCCCAGCCGAAGCTGCCCCCGCCGGAGGGCGCGAGGATGCCGTCGAAGAGCGGCTGCACGAGATAGCCCACCGCGCCGACAGTCGCCCCCTCGACGCTCATCAGCAGGGCCGCCGCCAGCAGAAGCCCGGCACGACGGCGGGCGAAACCGCGCCAGAACCACAGCGCGATCCGCCGGTCGCCCCCCACGTTCCCAGCCGGTCTCACGTCGCGGCGCCCCCGGGCGGTGTCGGGTGCTGCCATTCGGCCCGCCGGGGCGGGGGCGGAAGGGCGCGCGGGCCGGGCGTGCGCCCGCGGCTGCGGGCGTGCCGGATGGCCAGCGCCTCGGGGTCGTAGCCGTCGCGGATCCAGTCGAGGATGCCGATGCCGTGCGCTGCCTGCGCCGACGCGAAGGTCTCGAGCATGAGGTCGAGTACCCCCGCCTCGCCGCCGCGGAAGTGGAAGTAGCGCCAGTGCAGCTCGCGCGCTGCCGCCGTCACCGGGGCGCCCTCGATCATCAGCTGGTAGAGTGCGGCTGCAATGCCGGTGCGGTCGGCGCCCGACTTGCAGTGCATCAGGAACGGTCGCGGCAGGCGCAGGAAGACGTCGTGCAGTTCCTGCAGCGTGGCCGCCGGCAGCGGGCGCCCGGCAGACAGCGGCAGGCTGACCAGCGTCAGCCCGAGCCGCGCGCAGGCCTCGCGCTCGAGATGGTAGTAGGCGAACGGCTTGGCTCCGCGCAGGTTCAGCACCGCCCGGAAGCCCTGGGCCTTCAGCCGGGCAAGCTGCCCCGGCGAGGGCTGGTTGGATCGCCAGACGCCCGGGGCGACCTCATGGAGGTTGCGCCAGATGGCGCGCAGCGCGCCGTGATCGAAGATGTGGAAGTCGATCCAGGCCCGCCGGCGCGCCCCGGGCGTGGCAACATCTTCCATCCGCTGCACGCCGAACGGACGGGCGACACGCCGGGCAACGCGGGCGAGGGCGCGGACCATGGACTGCCTCCTGTCCCGAGGGGGACTTAGCGGCGATGCGCCCGCCCCGCAAGCGCGGCCGGCAGGCCTATCCCGACCGGTCGATCTTGGTGGCAAGGTGGATCAGGCTTTCGGACGCGCGCACCCCCGGTATCGCGCCGACTGCGTCGAGCACCGAATCGAGCGCCGCGGTACTCGGTGCGGCGATCTCCACCAGGAGATCCACCCGCCCCGAGGTGGTGACGACCCGCGCCACCTCGGCCAGGGCCTTGAGGCGAGCCAGGACCGCGGCATGGGCCCGCGGCTCGACGCCGAGGAGCACGGTGGCGCGGATGCGGTCGGTCCGCGCCGCCTCACCCAGCCGCACGGTGTAGCCGACGATGATGCCCGACGCCTCAAGCCGCTCCAGCCGCGCCTGGATCGTCGAGCGCGCGACCTTCAGCCGGCGTGCCAGCGTGGCCAGCGGAACCCGCGCATCGGCGGCCAACTGGGCAAGCAATGTGCGGTCGAGGTCATCCATGGCGATCTTGCCGGTCCCTTGGTCAGAATGACGGGAGATTCGGGCGGAAAGTTACTTTTGATCGGTGAGGTTGTCACCGATATGCGGCATCCTCGTTTTCAGGAAAAGGGCGGCTCATACGCACCTGGCCTGGTTTGGGTGAACGCGTAAGCGTCTCCGAACTGGTTCGTCCAGGGAGGTGAAGGCTGCGCTCTGTTGGCAGAAGGACGACGCCGATGGGGCTGACGAAAACGATCTGGGCGACCCCCGCCGAATACCTGCGCGTGAACGAGCCGGCCTCGCCGGTCCTGTTCTTCGCGCCCGCGGTGCTGCAGGACACCGCGCGCCGCTTCATCGCCGGCTTTCCCGGGCTGGTGACCTATGCGGTCAAGTCCAATCCCGAGGAGGTGGTGATCGAGAACCTCGCCGCCGCCGGGGTGCGGGGCTTCGACGTGGCCTCGCCGGCCGAGATCCGGCTGCTGCGCCGGCTCGCCCCCGATGCCTGCCTGCACTACAACAATCCGGTGCGCACGCGCGCCGAGATCGCCGAGGCGGTGGAGTTTGGCGTGCGCTCGTTCTCGGTCGACTCCGAGAGCGAGCTTGCAAAGCTTTCCGCCCTCGTCCCGGCTGGGGCCGAGGTGTCGGTGCGCTTCAAGCTGCCGGTCGACGGGGCGGCTTACAACTTCGGCGCGAAGTTCGGCGCCACGGTGGAGCTTGCGACGGTGCTGCTGGCGCGGGCCGCGGCTGCAGGCTTCGTGCCCTCGCTGACGTTCCACCCCGGCACCCAATGCACCGATGCCGCCGCCTGGGAAACCTACATCGCTGCGGCGGCGAAGATCGCGGCCGACGCCGGGGTGCGGCTGGCGCGGCTGAACGTCGGCGGCGGGTTTCCATCGCACCGGCGGGCAGGCGAGCCGCCGGCGCTCGAGCCGATCTTCGCGGCCATCGACCGCGCGACCGACCGCGCCTTCGGGGCCGACGCGCGGCCCGCCCTGCTGTGCGAGCCCGGCCGTGCACTGGTGGCCGAGAGCATGACCCTCGCCACCCGTGTCCGCGCCGTGCGCGACTGCGAGCATGTGTTCCTGAACGACGGCATCTACGGCGCTCTCGCCGAACTTGCGCTGATCGGCGCGATCGACCGCGTGGCGGTGCTCTCTCCCGACGGCCGGCGTCGTTTCGGGGCCGGGGTCGAGCGCATCGTCTTCGGCCCGACCTGCGACAGCATGGACCGGCTGCCTGGCACAATCAGCCTGCCCGCCGACGTGGCCGAGGACGACTACGTCCTGTTCCACGGGCTCGGGGCCTACTCGACGGCCACCTGCACCCGTTTCAACGGCTTCGGCGACCTCGGCATCGCCACGGCGCTGTCGCTCGCGGCCTGAGCCCCGGACCGGCCCGGGCGGCTGGACACCCCGGCCGCCCCGGTTATGCTTCCTCAGGGTCTTATCCGGGGAGAGGCAGCATGGGTGCGTTCGGCAAGAGCCAGTCGATCCGGCGGATCGAAGACCTGCGGCTTCTGACCGGAAACGGCCGCTACATCGACGATATCGCGCCCGGCGATGCGCTGCGGGCGTTCTTCCTGCGCTCGCCGGTGGCGCATGCAGCGATCGCGCGGCTTGACGTTGCGGCGGCCCGCGCCGCCCCGGGCGTGCATCTGGTCCTGACCGCCGCCGACCTTGCGGCCGACGGCGTGCAGCTGGGCATGAAGGCATCCACCGCTCGGAACCGCGATGGCAGCCAGGGCCGTGCGCCGTTCCGGCCGGTGCTGGCGCAGGAGCGGGTGCGCTTCGTCGGCGAGCCGGTGGCGGCCATCTTCGCCGACAGCATCGAGGCGGCGAAGGATGCCGCCGAGCTTGTCGGCGTCGACTACGACCATTTGCCGGTCAAGCTCGACCTCGCGCCGGGCGGCCCGGCGCTGCACGCCGGAGTGCCCGACAACGTCGGATACGACTGGGCCATGGGCGATCACGATATGGTCGAGGCCGCGCTCGCCGCCGCCGCCCACCGCATCCGCCTGACGGTCGAGGACAACCGGGTGATCGTCAACGCAATGGAGCCACGCGGTGCCTTCGCCGAATGGGATGGCACCCGGCTGCACTTCTGCTTCAACGGCCAGGGCGTCTGGGGCCAGAAGTCGGCGCTGGCCGCCGCGCTCGGCCTGCCCGCGGAGCGCGTGCGCGTCACCACCCCCGATGTCGGCGGCGGCTTCGGGATGAAGGCCATGACCTATCCCGAATATGTCGTCATTGCTGCCGCCGCCCGCCGCCTGGGCCGGGCGGTGCGCTGGATCGCCGAGCGCACCGAGTCGATGCTGACCGACAACGCCGGCCGCGATCTCCTGTCCGAGGCCGAGATGGGCTTCGACTCCGATTTCCGGATCACCGGCTACAGGGTTCGGATCCGCTCCAACCTCGGCGCCTATGCCTCGCAGTTCGGACAGATGATCCAGTCGGAGGTATCCTCGAAGGTGGCCAGCGGGGTCTACCGCATCCCGGCGATGCGGATCGAGGCGCTGGGCATCTACACCAGCACCACCCAGACCGATGCCTACCGCGGGGCCGGCCGGCCGGAGGCGAACTACACCCTCGAGCGCACGCTCGACACCGCGGCGCGGACCCTCGGCATCGACCCCTGGGATCTCCGCCGCCGCAACTTCGTCACCGCCTTTCCCCACCGCAACCCGGCCGGGGAGCTCTACGACAGCGGTGACTTCCGCCGCATCCTCGATCGGCTCCAGACCGAGTCGGACGTGGCCGGCTTCGCGGCCCGCCGGGCCTTGTCGCGCGCGCGCGGCCGGCTGCGCGGGCTGGGCGTCGCCAGTTACATCGAGGCGATCCTGGGCGATCCGACCGAGGGCGCGAAGGTCGCCTTCGAGGACGACGGCACGGCCAGCCTGTTCGTCGGCACGCAGTCGAACGGGCAGGGGCACGAGACGGTCTATGCCCAGTTCCTGTCCGACCGTACCGGCATTCCGGTGGACAGGATCCGCATCGTCCAGGGCGACAGCGACCTCTTCGCCAGGGGCGGCGGCACGGGCGGGTCACGGTCGGTGACCGTGCAGGGCGCGGCGACGCTTGCGGTGGTCGAGACGATCGTCAGCGCGATGGCGCCGTTCCTCGCCGCCGAGGCGGGGGTCGCGGCCGAGGCGGTGCTCTTCCAGGACGGTGCCTTCCGCGCGGCAGGGTCGAACCGCGCCTTCACCATGCTCGAGGCCGCGGCACTGGCCCGCGCACGCGGACGCAGCGACCTTCTCGTGCACGAGGCGACGACCCGGCTGGCCGGGCGGTCCTATCCCAACGGTGCCCATGCGGCCGAGGTGGAGGTCGACCCCGAGACCGGGGTGGTGACGTTGCTTCGCTACACCGTCACCGATGATTTCGGCAATGTGCTGCACCCGATGCTCGCCGAGGGGCAGGTGCACGGCGGTGTTGTGCAGGGGATCGGCCAGGCGCTGACCGAGCGGGCGGTCTATGACGCCGCAGGCCAGCTACTGACGGCGAGCTTCATGGACTATGGCCTGCCGCGGGCCGACGACCTGCCGTTCTTCCGCGTCACCTCCGAACCCGTCCCCTCCGCCTCCAACCCTCTCGGGATGAAGGGCTGCGGCGAGGCCGGTACGGTCGGGGCACTGGCCGCGGTCGGCAATGCGGTGCTGGACGCGCTCTGGCCAGAGGGCGTGCGGCAGGTCGACATGCCCTTCACCCCGCAGCGGGTGTGGGGCTGGCTGCGGGAGGCGCGCGGCAGGGTCTGAGGGCGACCTGCGCAGGGGCCGGCGCGCCGGCGGGTCCGGGGCCCGCAACGGGGCTTGCGTGCCGCGGCCGAACGCGCTTTCACTCGCGCCCATGAAGGGCCCCCGCTTCACCGGTCTTGTCGCCTCGCTTCCCGCCACCGTGCCCTTCGTCGGGCCCGAGGCGCAGGAGCGTGCGCGCGGCCGGCCGTTTATCGCCCGCATCGGCGCCAACGAGAGCGTCTTCGGCCCCTCGCCCGCCGCTGTCGCCGCGATGTCACGGGCGGCAGCCGATGTCTGGATGTACGGCGATCCCGAACTGCACGACCTCAAGGCCGCCATCGCCGCGCACCACGGGGTCAGCCCGGCCCATGTCGTGGCCGGCGAGGGCATCGACGGGCTGCTCGGCCTGCTGGTGCGGCTGCTGGTGGCTCCCGGCGAGGCGGTGGTCACTTCCGACGGTGCCTATCCGACCTTCAACTTCCACGTCGCAGGCTTCGGCGGAGTGCTCCACAAGGTGCCCTACGAGGGCGACCGCGAGGACCCCGCAGCGATTTTCGCCCGTGCGGCGGAGGTCGGCGCTAAGCTCGTCTATCTTGCCAACCCCGACAACCCGATGGGCTCGTGGCGGCCGGGGGCCGAGATCATCGGCGCGCTCGACCGCCTGCCGGACGGCTGCCTGCTGGCCCTCGACGAGGCCTATGTCGAGCTTGCTCCTAAGGGCACGGCCGCCCCGGCCGTCCCTGACGACCCGCGGCTGATCCGCTTCCGCACCTTCTCGAAGGCCCATGGCATGGCGGGGCTCAGGGTCGGCTACGGCCTTGCCGCGCCGCCGCTCGCCGCCGCCTTCGACAAGGTGCGCAACCATTTCGGTGTCGGCCGCATCGCCCAGGCGGGGGCGATCGCCGCACTTGCCGATGCCGCGCATCTGGCACGGGTGACGGCGCTGGTCGCCGCGGGCCGGGCGCGGGTGGCCGCGATTGCCGCCGATGCCGGGCTTGTCGCGCTGCCCTCGGCAACCAACTTCGTGGCCATCGACTGCGGCGCCGACGGCGCCTTCGCCCGCCGGGTTCTCTCCGGGCTTGTCGCCCGCGGCGTGTTCGTGCGGATGCCCTTCGTCGCCCCCCACGACCGGTGCATCCGCGTCACCGCCGGGACCGCGGCCGACATGGACGCCTTTGCCGCCGTCCTTCCAGAGGCGCTCGCCGCGGCACGCGCCTGACGACATGGAGCCGATGGCGCGGAATTGCCTTGTCTTCCCGCCGCTGGAAGGTTGCACTCGCGGGGGGACCAGGTGAGAGGGGGAAGGGCATGACCGGGACAAGGTTTGGCGGGCTTGTTGCAGCAGCGGCGATCGCGGCCGCGGGCTACGCACTCGCCCAGGGTGGAGGGCAAGACGGCCATGGCCAGCACGGCACCCATGGCATGGCTTCGGACACGCCGTCGACCCGCGCCTTCATCGCCGCGAACGCGCGGATGCACGCAGCGATGGACATCGCCTACAGCGGCGATGCCGACGTTGATTTCCTCCGCGGGATGATCCCGCATCACGAGGGCGCGGTCGAGATGGCGCGGATCGTCCTCGAACACGGAACCGACCCGGAGGTGAGGGCACTTGCAGAGGCGATCGTGGCCGCCCAGCAGGAAGAGACCGCCTGGATGCGGGCCTGGCTTGCTGCCCGCGGCCTGTGAGGCAGGACCGGAAGGGGACGGCCGGGCTCCCGGGACCGCCCAACGAGGAAGGGCCGCCCATGCGGACGGCCCGTTCCCGAGTTCCACAGGAGATGGGCCAGTTAGGGACTGGACCCAATCAGGAGATGCATGCCTTTGGGTCTGCCCTCAGGCGACGAACCCCCCGACTGTCCCGACACCACGCTCCAATATCACTCTCGACACTGGACCACCTCCTTTCGCGACGTTGCACCTGAGACCAAAGGTGGCAGCCTTTTGACGCTTGTCAAAGGAAATCACGCGGCCTCGCGCGCGATGCGGCGCAGGATGAAGCGAAACGGCACCAGTGCCGCCACGGCCAGCGCCAGCTTCACACCGAGATCGGCCACCGCAAGGCTGACCCAGAGCGGAACCGCCGGCCCGGCGCCGAGCAGGGGCAGGATCTCGTTGGCCCATGCGACGTCGTTGGCCGGTTCGAGCGGCGCCAGCCAGGACGAGAAGGCGATGGTGAAGAAGATCGCGGTGTCGACGCTCGCCGCAACCAGGGTCGAGGCCAGCGGTGCCCGCCACCACGGCCCCGCGCGCAGCCGGTCGAACACGGCCACATCGACAAGCTGGGCGGTGAGGAACGCAAGACCCGAGCCGACAGCGATGCGCCAGCTGACCAGGGGGCCGAACGCGCCGTCGATCTGGGTGCCGACCAGCGAGCAGGCGACGCCGGTTGCGAACCCCGCCCAGACCACCCGGCGGGCCGCCGCAGGCCCGTGCAGCCGGTTCACGAGGTCGTTGACGAGGAACGCGAACGGGTAGGTGAAGGCGCCCCAGGTCAGCCACGGCCCGGCCAGGAACTGCACGAGGATGTTGGACATCAGCACGATCGTCGCCATGGCGGCGATACCGGGCAGGTGGGCACGGGTCATCTCGGCGGGGCGTCCGTTGCTGCGGCGGGCGGGAAGCCTCTGCCCTACACCCGCCGGGTCGCTCCGGCAAGCGCGCCGCGCTCAGGGCAGGCGGTACTCGACCACCTCGCTTGCGAGCAGCGGCAGGAAGTTGTCGTCGGCCGCCAGGGTCAGTCGCAGCCCGCCGGCGGCGTCGCGCCAGACGGCGATGCCCTCGAGGTTGCCGTGCCGGCCCGGCGGCGTCTCCAGAACCACCTCCCCGGTCCACGCCCCCCCGGGGCCGGGCACGAGGCGGCGGACCCTGCTGGCGAAGCCGAGCGGAAGAACCACCGCGCGCTCGAGCATGTAGAGCGCGCCGTCGGGGCCGAAGTCGGCCCCGGTGACGCTGAACGGCGGGAGGCGGGGCAGGGCGAAGGCCTCCTCCCAGCCCGCGGGACCGAGGCGGTAGACGGGCAGCTCGATCCGGCCCTGGGGCGGCCGCTCGGGGATCGCGTGCAGCCTCCCGGCGGCGTCGGTCGCGAGCGCCTCGATCCCGGTGTTGACCGGCATGCGGCCGGCGTCGGGAAGGGGCGGCAGCGGTCGTCCCGCCGCGCCCGGGTGGGGGTAGTGGACGACCCGGTGCGCGCCCTCGAAGGCGACATGGAAGCCGCCGCCGGGCGCTGGGGCGATCGCCTCGGCGTCGCCCCGCCGGCGGGGAAGCGGACGGCCGGCGCGGTCGGCCAGCGGCACCGGCGCCCCAGCCTCGACCGCGACAAGCTGCCCCTCGTCGTCGCGGACCAGCCGCCCCTCGACAAGATGGCCGCGGTCGGTGACGGCAAGGAAGGCCCGCCCGTCGGTCGACAGCATCAGCCCTGACAGCCCGCCGAGGGCGGGGTGCGCCGGCGCCGCCACCGCCCGGCCGACCAGCACCGGCCCGCCGTTGCCGCCACCCACCGCGCTGCCCGGCGGGCCGGCCGTGGCAATCAGGGCAAGCAGGGCAAGCAGTGTCAGCGCGCTGCGACGACGTCGCGGCATTGGGCGGGCAGGTCGGCGAGCGTGTAGTCGCGCACCGTGCGCTCGCGCGGCGGAGGCGGCGCATTGGGGTCGCGCGGCACCTTTGGCGGGTTCAGGTACTCGGTGACCCACCATGTCAGCGTCTCGTCGCAGCCGTTGCCGCCCTTGGACAGCTCGGCCACCGTCGGCGTCTGGGTAATGCAGCCGGGGCTGTCGGCGGGGCATTTCAGGCGAACGTGGAAATGGGTGTTGTGGCCATAGATCGGGCGGATTTTTTGCAGCCAGGCAGTGTCGGCGCGGGTGGCGGTCCGGCACATCTCGATCTTCACCGCGGCGGCGACGAAGATGCGGTCCACCCGCGGGTCGGAGGCGGCGAGCCGCAGCAGCGCATGATGGGCGGCCGTCCAGTTGCCGTTGATCCGCCGCTGGTCTTCTGTGCGCACCGAGATCGAGGAGATCTCCTCGCGCTCGGCGCGGCTGAGGTTCAGCCGCCGGGGAGGCAGGAACCAGATGTCGGCATCCAGCCCGATCTGGTGGCTGGTATGGCCCGAGGTCATCGGCCCGCCGCGCGGCTGGCTGATGTCGCCGACATAAAGGCCGCGCCAGCCGACGGTCGTCGCCGCGCGGCTGAGGTCCTGCAGGTAGCCGATCATCGCCGGATGGCCCCAGTTGCGGTTGCGGCCAAGCCGCATGGCCTGCCAGGTCGGTCCGGTCTCGGGCAATTGCACCAGGCCGCCGGCGCAGCCCTTGGCGTAGGAGCCGATGGCCGCCGGGGCGGCGGCGGTCGGTGCACGATGGGCGCCGAACAGCCGGTGGGCGAGTTCCTGCGCCACCGCCGGCAAGGGCATGGCCAGCAGGGTCGTGACAATGATCGCGGTCAGGAGATTCGGGAAGCTGCCCATGTTTCTGCTCGTTCGCCTTCGGGTCGCACGAAGGATAGCAGAACGAGCCCGGCAAGGAACAACAGGATCAGCGGCGCGACCCCGAGGCGCTGGTCGCCGGTTGCCGCCGTCATGGCCGCAACCAGCGCCGGGGCGAGGAAGGCCGTGGCCTTGCCTGACAGGGCATAGAGGCCGAAGGCCTCGGTCATGCGCGCGGGGTCGGCCTGGCGGACCATCATCGTGCGCGATGCCGACTGCAGTATGCCGCCGGCCGAGCCGATCGCCGCCCCGCAGAGGTAGAAGGCGAGATCGGGCAGGATCGAGTCGGGACCGACCGGCACCAGCAGCACCATCTCGCGCGAGGTGCCGAGCACGACGAGACAGACGGCGATCAGCGCGACGATCGCCCTGGCGATCACCGGCCGCGGCCCGAGGCGGGCGTCGGCCCGGCCGCCGGCCCATGCGGCCGCCGCCCCGACCACCGCCGCCACAATCCCGAAGATGCCGATCTGGACCACCGACCAGCCCAGTACCCCGGCGGCGTAGAGCCCGCCGAAGGCGTAGATGCCGTTCAGCCCGTCGCGCCAGAGCATCGAGCCGCCGAGATAGGCCGCAAGGCTCCGGCGCCGGTGCAGGGCGCGCACCGTGGTGGCGAGCCCCGAAAGCCCGCGGCGGATGGCGGCGCGCCGATCCCCGCCCGCCGACCGCGGCCGCTCCGCCCCCGGCACCCAGAGGAAGAACGGGATGACGAAGACCAGATACCACAGCGCCGTGAACGGCCCGGCCGCGCGCGTGCCCTCGCGCGCCGCCGGATCAAGGCCGAGGGCGGGCGCGACGCCCGCGAGTGTCCGGCCCGACTCGTTCTCGGCGAAGGCCAGCAGGATGACGGCAAGCGAGGCGACCCCGCCGGCATAGCCCATCGCCCAGCCGGCGCCGGAGACCCGCCCGATCTCCGGCCCGCGGGCGATCTCGGGCAGGTAGGCGTTGGTGAAGACGATCCCGAACTCGAGCCCGACCATGCCGATGCCGAAGGCAACGAGGATGCACACGATGCCCGCCGCCGACAGGCCCGGTGCGGCCCACCACAGCGCGAAGGCCCCGCCAACGTAGAGGGCGGAGAACAGCACCAGCCACCCCCGCCGCGACCCGCCGGTGTCGGCCACCGCGCCCAGCACCGGGGCGAGGAGCGCGATGGCGGTGCCGGTGATGGCCAGCATCGTGCCCCACATCGCCTGGCCGGACACCGGGTCGGGGGCCACCGCGGTGACGAAGTAGGGGGCGAAGATGAAGGTGAGCAGCAGCGTGTTGTAGGGCTGGTTGGCCCAGTCGAAGAGATACCAGCCCCAGAGCCGCCGCCGGCCTGCCCGCCCGTCCACCGCCTTGCCCCCGCGCCGCCCGCGCCGGGGCCGACTATGCGGCCCGGGACCGGCGGCTGTCAAAGCCCCGTCCGGCCGGGCGGCCAGGGGCGCGCTGCCTCGGCCGCGGCCCAGGCTGCGACCCAGCCGGGCAAGGGCGGGCTTTCGGCCTCGGCGCCGGGCATGGTTTCGACCACCCGCGCGGGGGCGACGATGCCGCCCTGCCGACGGTCGGTCGCCGCCGAGCGGATCGTCGCCTGTCCAGCGCAGTCGTACCCCCGCCACAGCGTCTGGTCGAAGTAGAAGAACCGCGCGTCCCAGCCGATGAGCCGGCTTTCCATCGTCACCGCCTCGAAGCCGGTCAGGCGCCGGCGCCAGCGCACCGCCGCGCCGGCGACGGCCATCCCCCAGCCGCCCTGCGCAAGGGCGCCGGCGATCCCGGTCCGCAGGACCAGCGGCACACGGCCGAGATCGTAGAGTGTGAGCGTGCGGCCGTTGTTGAGTTCGGCCCACGGGTCAAGGTCCCATGGCCAGATGCGGTGGCGCCCGATGTGGACGCCAAGCAGCGGCAGCGGCCCGGCGCGGCGGGCGCGGGCCATCGCGGACGCCAGGCGGAGGAAGGGATACATCGGCGGTCCTCACGGTCGGCCGGTGGCGTGGCGCCGGCCGCACTGCCGCGGCGGCAGGGCGGGGTCAACCCCTGCCGGCCGGGTCGCCGCCGTCACCGCCGCCCGCCTCGTCGGCCAGGATCGCAAGGAAGGCCGTCCCGAAGCGCTCCGCCCGCGCCGGGCCGACGATCCGGGCAAGCGCGGCCATGTCGGCCGGTCGGGCCTCGGCCAGGCGGGCAAGCTGCGCGTCGGCGATGGACATCGGCTTGTCACGCCCCTCGGGCCCGCGGACCAGGGCGGCGGCGGCGGCGGCCAGCCGGTCGTGCAGCGCCCCCTCCGGCCTGCCGGCCAGGCGGCGGCGGGCGGGATGGGTCGGTGCCGGGGCCTCGCCGGTGATGACCGCGAGGAAGGCCGCCCCGTAGCTCCCGAGCTTCTTGGCCCCGACCCCCGAGACGGTGGCGAGCGCGTCAAGCGTCGCCGGCCGGCGCTCGGCCATCTCGATCAGCGTGCGGTCGGGAAAGACGACATAGGCCGGCACCCCCTGTGCCTCGGCCAGCCGCCGGCGCAGCCCCTTCAGGGCAGCCAGCAGCCCCTCGTCGGCCTCGGACACCGCCGGGCGGGCGACGGCGCGCGGGGCTCCCGGCACGGGATCGTCGCGAAGGAGCACCGGCACCTCGCCGCGCAGCACCGGCCGCGCCGCCTCGGTCATGCGCAGCGCCCCGTGCCGCCCGGGGTCGGGGCGTAGCAGGTCGCGGCCGAGCATCTGGCGGAACACCGCCTGCCAGCGGTCGCGCGTGACGTTGCGGCCGGCGGCGAAGGTTGGCAGCCGGTCGTGGCCGCGCGCGCGCACCTTCTCGGTGGCGGTGCCGGTCAGGATGTCGATCAGATGGCCGGCGCCGAACCACTCGCCGGTGCGCGCGACCGCCGACAGCGCCTTCCTGACCGCCTCGGTGCCGTCGAAAAGCCGCGGCGGCTCGCGGCAGAGGTCGCAGTTGCCGCAGGGTACCGATGCCTCGCCGAAGTAGCCGAGCAGCGCCTGCCGGCGGCAGCCGGTCGCCTCGGCGATACCCAGAAGCGCGTTCAGCCGCGCGTGGTCGGCGGTCTTGCGCTCGGCTGGCGCCGCCCCCTCGTCGATCTGGACGCGGCGCAGGCGGATGTCGTCGGGCCCCCACAGCGTCAGCGTCTCGGCCGGGGCGCCGTCGCGGCCGGCGCGGCCGGCCTCCTGCCAGTAGGCTTCGACCGACTTCGGCAGGTCGGCCTGCAGGACCCAGCGGATGTCGGGCTTGTCGATGCCCATCCCGAAGGCGACGGTGGCCACGACGATCAGCCCGTCCTCGCGCTGGAATCGCGCCTCGACGTCCTCGCGGATGCCGGCGTCCAGCCCGGCATGGTAGGCCACGGCGGCGTGGCCCTCCTCGGCGAGCGCGGCGGCGATGGTCTCGGCTCGCGCCCGGGTCGCGGTGTAGACGATCCCGGCCTGCCCGCGCCGCGCCGCCGCGAACGCCAGCACCTGGCGGCGCGGGCTGTCCTTGGGCACAAAGGCGAGCCGCAGGTTCGGCCGGTCAAAGCCGTGCACGAAGGTCTCGGGCGGGCGGTCGGCAAACAGCCGGGCGACGATCTCGGCGCGGGTCTCGGCATCGGCGGTGGCGGTGAAGGCGGCGAGCGGCACGCCGAGCTCGGCGCGCAGCGGCCCGATGCGCAGGTAGTCGGGGCGGAAGTCGTGGCCCCACTGGCTGACGCAATGGGCCTCGTCCACGGCGATCAGCGTGGTGCCGATGCGGCGCAGGAAGGCCGGCATCCCCGATCCCGCCAGCCGCTCGGGCGCGATGTAGAGCAGCTTGAGCGCGCCCCGGTCGATCTCGGCGCGCATCGCGGCCGCCTCCTCGGGCGGCGTGGCGGCGGTCAGCGCCCGCGCCTCCACCCCCGCGGCGCGCAGCGCCCGCACCTGGTCGCGCATCAGCGCGACGAGTGGCGAGATGACCACCGTCACGCCCTGCCGCATCAGTGCCGGCAGCTGGAAGCACAGCGACTTGCCCGCCCCGGTGGGCAGGATGGCAAGCGTGTCGCGGCCGGCCGCCACGGCAACGACGATCGCCTCCTGCCCGGGCCGGAAGCTGCGGTAGCCCCAGACCTCCGCGAGGATGTCGCCCGCCGCGCGGGCCACCGGGATGGCGGCCTCGGTGCGGGGCGGCGGAACGGCCGTCACTGGAACGCGGCGGCGTTGGTCTGCAGCACGGTGCGCAAGATCAGCAGCCCGATCAGCACGACCAGCGGTGCAAGGTCTAGCCCGCCGGCCGGCGGCAGCACGCGGCGGACCCGGTCGTAGACGGGTTCGAGAAGGCGGTTCAGCCCCTCCCACAGCTGGGCCACAAGCGGCTGGCGGCGGTTCAGCACCTGGAAGTTGATCAGCCAGCTCATGATCACATGCACGATGACGATGAACCAGGCGACATCGAGAAGAAGCATCAGGATGTTGTAGATCGTGAGCATCATCGCCCCATTGCCAGCGTCGCACCCTTCGTATGCCGAACCGCGTCCCCAGGCAACCTCGGCGGCCGCGGGGCGGGCGGATCGTGCCTGTCCGGCCGACCGCCCAGGCGGCAGCGTCACGGCGCGCTCTCGCCGGTCGGCGGCCGGGTGCCGGTCGGGCGGAGCGCGAGGATCCGCTCGACGATCGCGGTCTTGCGCAGTGGCTTGGTCAGGTAGTGGTCGAGGCCGGCGGCGAGGATCGCCTCGCGGTCGCCGTCCATCGCATGGGCGGTCAGCGCCACGATCGGCACCCGCCCGGCCCCCTTCGCCGCCTCGGCTGCGCGGATCGTGCGGGTGGCCTCGCGGCCGTCCATCTCGGGCATCGAGATGTCCATGAAGATCATGTCGGGGCGGAAGCGGTCGACCATGTCGACCGCCTCGCGGCCGTTACCGGCGAATGCGAGCTCGATGTCGAGGTCCTTCACCATCTTCTGGAACACCAGCTGGTTGGTGCGGTTGTCCTCGGCGGCCAGCACCCGCATCGCCCGCCGCCCGGCCGGCTCGACCGGCGGCGGCTCGGGGGCAAGCCCGGCGAGCCGGCGGTAAAGGTCGCGGCGCAGCAGCGGCTTCTGGAGCACCGCGGCCAGCTGCCGGCGCGCCTCGGGGTCCGCGACCGCGGCCGGGTTGGAGGAGACGAGCAGGATCGGCGCCGCCACGCCGCGGGCGCGCAGCGCCAGTGCCAGCTCAACTCCGTCCATCTCGGGCATGGCGTGGTCGGTCAGCACGACATCGGGCGCCGCCCCGCCGTCGATGGCGCGCAGCGCCTCCGCGCCCGAGCGGCAGAGCGTCACCTCGAGCCCGTAGGCAGTGAGCTGGCGCTCGAGGATCGTGCGGTTGACGTGCTGGTCGTCGACCACCAGTGCCCGGCGCAGGCTTGCCGGTGCCGGCACCACCTCGCCGGCCGTCTCGGCGGCCGGCAGCAGAAGGCGGAAGCCGAAGCACGAGCCCTCGCCGGGCGTGCTCTCCACCCACACCTCGCCGCCCATCAGCGTCACCAGCTGGCGGGTGATGGCAAGCCCCAGCCCGGTGCCCTCGTACTTGCGGTTCGACTCGGCCTCGACCTGGTTGAACTCGCCGAAGATGTGCTCGAGGTGCTCCGGCGCGATGCCGATGCCGGTGTCCTCGACCGACACATGCAGCTGCCAGCGGCCGTCGTCCGCCTCGAAGCCGACGACGCGGACGAGGACGTGGCCGGCCTCGGTGAATTTGACGGCATTGCCCACGAGGTTGACGAGCACCTGACGCAGCCTCCCGGGATCGGCCTCGAAACGGGTCGGCAGGAACATGTCGTAGTCGATCGTCAGGTCGATGCCCTTGGCGGTGGCGCGCGGCTGCAGGAGCACGGCGACCTCGTGCACCAGCCGCTCCACGTCCACCGGCTCGGGGTGCAGGACAAGCTTCTCGGCCTCGATCTTGGAGTAGTCGAGGATGTCGTTGATGATGTGCAGCAGCGCCTCGCCCGACGAGCGGATCGTCTCGGCATAGAGGCGCTGCTCCTCGCTGAGACTGCCGTCGCACAGCAGCTCGGCCATGCCGACGACGCCGTTCATCGGCGTGCGGATCTCGTGGCTCATGTTGGCAAGGAATGCCGACTTGGCGCGGCTGGCGGCCTCGGCCCGGGCGCGGGCCTCCTCGAGTTCGCGCTCGCGCGTGATCGTTTCGGTGATGTCCAGTGCCATGCAGACGGTGTCCCCGCCGCGGCCGCGCCGATCGATCAGCCGCACGAACCGGCCGGACGCAAGGCGGATCACCTGCGTCGCGATGTGCTCCTCTTCCCAGCGGGCGGTCATCGCGGCGATCCAGTCCGCGGCCGCGCGGCCTTCGAGGTCGATCGCCCCGCCATGGGCGGCGATGGCCAGGAGCCGCGGATAGGCGATGCCCGGCGCGACCTCGTCCTGGCCGACGAACGGGGCCAGATATGCGCCGTTGGCGGTGACCAGGCGTCCCTCGGCGTCGAAGATCGCGAAGCCGTCGCGGATCGTCTCGAGCGAGTCGAGCAGCCGGCGCTCGGCCATCACCGCGGCGGCATGCGCGCGCTCGAGCTCCGACAGGACGCGGCTGTTCTGGCCCTTCAGCGCCTCGGCCTCCGACAGCGCCGAGGCGACCACCTGCCGCTGCTCGACGATCTGCTCGGACAGCGCGCGGGCGTGGATCGCCAGCTGCTGGTTGGCGGCGAAGAGCTCGCGGCTCTTCTGTTCGAGCAGCCGCTCGGCAGCGAGGCGCAGGCGCCGCTCGCGGGCGAGCTTCTCGGTGATCGTGGTCGCGCCCTCGCCCATCGCCCTTCCGCCGCCCGGCCCGCGCGACGATGGCCGAGCGTCGTGAATCGGCGCTTAACGATGACGGGAGCGGGGCGGAAATCGTTGCCAGCCGGTCGCCGCCTGTGCCAGCATCGCGGTCGAAGTGGTTACGGAGTCTCCACATGTCCGCGCGGCCTTCCCCAGCCTTCCGCATCCTCCTCGCCGCGGCGGTGGCACTTGGCCTGGCCCCGGCGCCGGCCCTCGCCCAGCAGTCGCCGGTGCCGGAGCGGCGGGCCGCGCTGACCTCCGACATCGACTTCTACGGCAGCGACCTGCGGTCGATCTTCGACACCACGCTCGAGGCCTGCCAGCGCGCCTGCCTTTCGGATGCCGCCTGCAAGGCGTTCACCTTCAACACCCGGTCGCGCGCCTGCTTCCCGAAGTCGGCCGCCGACGACCCCCGTGCCTTCGCCGGGGCGGTGTCGGCGCGTGTCTACGACACCGATCCCGCGGTGCTGGCCCGCGTTGCCGCGCGGCAGTCCGAACTCGGCTTCCTGTCGTCCTACGATTTCGGCCGCGCCCGCACCCAGGCCGAGGGCTTGGCTGCGCTGCACGTCTCGGACGAGTGGACAGCGGAGGATTTCCGGTCCGCCGAGGCACGCGCGCGCGCTTCGGGCGACCTGCGCGCGGCAGCCCATTTCATCGGCTCCCGGATCAACCTCACCGATTCCCCCGCCGACTGGATCGCCTACGCTGAGACGCTTGCGGCGATCGAGGAGCGCAACTTCAACGCCCGCGACCAGCTGCGCGCCCGCGCCCTGCAGGCGGCCACCAACGCCTATCTGCGCGCCGCCGCCGCCGGCCGGCGGGCGGCGGCGCTGAAGGCGATGGCCAGGCCGCTGGAGGAACTCGGCCGCGGGCGCGACGCGCTGAGGGCCGTGCGGCTGGCGCAGGAGGTCGCCCCTGATGCCGCCACCGCCGAGCTTCTGGCCCAACTCGAGGAGCGGCACGGCTTCCGCATCGTCGAGCACCTGGTCGAGAGCGACCTCGCGCGGCCCCGGCTCTGCGCGGTGTTCTCCGAGCCCCTCGCCGACAGCGGCGTCGACTACTTGCCGTTCGTGCGCGCCGAGGCGCCCGGGCTGGCGGTGGAGGCCGAGTTCCGCCAGCTCTGCGTGTCCGGGCTCGAGCACGGCCGCAGCTACACGGTCACCTTCCGCGCCGGCCTGCCTTCGGGCGAGGGCGAGCGCCTCGGCCGTTCCGCGACCATCGAGGCCTATGTCCGCGATCGCACGCCTGCCGTGCGCATTGCCGGGCGCGCCTATATCCTGCCGCGCGGCGGTGCCGTGGCGATCCCGGTGGAGACGGTGAACACCGCCCGCCTCGACCTGCGGCTGATGCGGGTCGACGACCGCAACCTTGTCCGCTCGGTGCTCGACCGCTATTTCGGTCGGCCGCTGCAGGACTACGAGGACGAGGAATTCGTGGCCGGCATCGCCGAGGAGGTCTGGAGCGGCACTGCCGAGGTGGCAATGGAGGTCAACCGCGACATGACCACCCGCCTGCCGCTCGACGAGGTGCTCGGCGGGCTTCCGGCCGGGGTCTATGTGCTGCGGGCCGCCGTGCCCGACACCGAATCCTGGGAGCACCCGGCCGCGCACCAGTGGTTCGTGGTTAGCGACCTCGGGATGACGACGCTCGCGGGCGCCGACGGGCTGCATGTGATCGTCCGCAGCCTTGGCAGCGCCGGCGCGCGCGAGGGGGTGCGGTTGACGCTGCTGGCGCGCTCCAACCGGGTGCTGGGCGAGGCGGTGACGGATGCGCAGGGCTATGCGCGCTTCGCCCCGGGCCTTGCCCGCGGCACCGGGGCGGCGGCGCCGGCGCTGGTCCTTGCCGAGGACGGCGACGATCTCGCCTTCCTGCCGCTCACCGACCCCGAGTTCGACCTCTCCGACCGCGGGGTGTCCGGCCGGCCGGCCGCGCCGGCGGTCGATGTCTTCGCCACCACCGACCGCGGCGCCTACCGTGCCGGCGAGGTGGTGAACGTGACCGCGCTCGCCCGCGACCCCGAGGGCCGGGGCATCGCCGGCCTGCCGCTCACAATCCGCACCCTGCGCCCCGACGGGGTGGAGTATTCGCGGGCGCTGTCGCGCGAGGCAGGCGCCGGCGGGCATGTCTTTGCCGTTCCCATCGCTGGCACCGCACCGCGCGGCCGCTGGCGCTACGAGGTAATTGCCGACCCCTCTGCACCCGCGCTTGCCGCCGGTGGCTTCCTCGTCGAGGATTTTCTGCCCGAGCGGATCGACTTCGAACTGGCGCTGCCCGAGGCGCCGATCCGGCCGGGTGACAGCCCGACGCTCGACATGGCCGCGCGCTACCTGTTCGGGGCGCCCGCGGCCGGACTGGCGATCGAGGGCGAGGTCGTGCTGCGTGCCGCCGCCGAGGTCGAGGGGTTCCCCGGCTTCCGTTTCGGCCGCCACGACGAACGCTTTTCGCCGGTGATGGAGCCCTTGCCCCTCGGCAGCCGCACGGATGCCGACGGGCGGGCGCGGCTGTCGGTGGTGCTGCCCGAGGTCCGCGATCCGGCGCGGCCGCTGGAGATGATACTGGCCGTTCGCGTCGCCGAAGGCTCCGGCCGGCCGGTGGAGCGGCGGGCGACCCGGCTCCTGGCGCCGGCGATGCCGGTGCTGGGGCTGAAGCCCGCCTTCGACGAAGTGGTGGGCGAGGGCGAGGACGCGCGCTTTGCCATGGTCGCGGTCGCCCCCCCGGGCGAGGCCTCGCCGGTCCCGGTGCGCTGGACGGTGTCGCGGATCGAGACGCGCTATCAGTGGTACCAGCTCTACGGCAGCTGGAACTACGAGCCCGTGACGACGCGCTCGCGCGTTGCCGAGGGCACGGCGACGCTCGCGCCCGGGCGGGCAGTTGAGATCGCCGCGCCGGTGGGCTGGGGCCGCCACGAAATCCGGGTCGAACGCTCCGACGGGGCGCCCGGTGCGGCCTCGATGGAGTTCTATGCCGGCTGGTACGCCCCGGCCGAGACCGCAACCACCCCCGATGCGCTCGAGGTCGCGCTTGACCGCGACGCCTACCGGCCCGGCGACACCGCCAGGGTACGTGTCGAGGCGCGGGCGGCGGGGGTGGCGCTCGTGACGGTGCTGTCGAATCGGCTCATCGACCTCAAGGCGGTGGAACTGCCCGAGGGCGAGTCGGTGATCGAACTGCCGGTGACCGACGACTGGGGGGCGGGGGCCTATGTCACCGTCTCGCTGCTCAGACCCATGGACGTGCCGGCCGGGCGCAACCCGGCGCGGGCGCTGGGACTCGCCCATGCCGCGGTCGACCCCGGTGCCCGCCGGCTATCGGCGCGCTTCGAGGGCGCGGCCGAGGTCGATCCGCGCAGGCCGATGGACATCGCGCTGAAGGTCGAGGGGCTGGCGCCCGGCGCGGTGGCCCATGCGACGGTCGCCGCGATCGACGTCGGCATCCTCAACCTGACCTCCTTCGTCCCGCCTGATCCGTCCGGCCACTATTTCGGCCAGCGCCGGCTTGGCGTCGGCATCCGCGACCTCTACGGCCGGCTGATCGACGGCATGTCCGGGTCGCTGGGCAGCGTCCGCTCGGGCGGCGACGGCGGCATGGCGACGCGCTTCGACGCCCCGCCGCCGACCGAGGAGCTCGTCGCCTATTTCTCGGGTCCGCTCGAGGTCGGGCCCGACGGCTATGCCCGGACAAGCTTCAACCTGCCGGCCTTCAACGGCACGGTCCGGCTGATGGCGGTGGTCTGGTCCGGGGCGGCGGTTGGCGAGGCCACCGCCGACGTGCTGGTCCGCGATCCGGTGGTGGTTACGGCCAGCCTGCCGCGCTTCCTCGCACCCGGCGACGAGAGCCGCCTGCTGCTCGAACTGACCCATGCCACCGGCCCGGCCGGGGTGATGGGGCTCGAGTACGACGCCCTCGGCCTGACGCTGGAGGGCGCGCCGGCGAGCGTGACACTCGCCTCGGGCGGCAGCACGCGGCTGTCGGTGCCCCTGACCGTGTCCGACCCCGGCCTCGCCCGGCTGACGGTGACGCTCGTCACCCCCGACGGGCGGCGGCTGGCCAAGTCGCTGGCGCTGCCGGTCGAGGCCAACGACCCCGAAATCGTCCGGCGCAGCCGCTTCGGCCTGGCCCAAGGCCAGACCTTCACCTTCGACGCGGCCGCCTTCGCCGGGCTGCGCCGCGGCACCGGTCGGGCGACGCTGGCGATCGGTCCGGTCGCTCGCTTTGACACGCCCGGCCTGCTGCGGACGCTCGACAGCTATCCCTATGGCTGCTCCGAGCAGCTTGTCAGCGCAGCGATGCCGCTGCTCTATCTCTCAGGCACCGCCGAGGCGATGGGGCTTGGCAACGCGCTGACGCTGCGGCTGCGGGTGGCCCAGACGGTCGGGCGGGTGCTGCTCAACCAGTCCTCCGAGGGCGGCTTCGGCCTCTGGGGGCCGGGCGGGGGCGGAGACCTGTGGCTTGATGCCTATGTCGCCGACTTCCTGTCGCGGGCGCGGGCGGAGGGCGTGACGGTGCCCGAGGTCGCCTTCCGAATGGCGCTGACCAACCTGCGCAACCAGCTCTCCTACGCCGGCGACTTCGACGAGGGCGGTGCGCGCTATGCCTATGCGCTGATGGTGCTGGCGCGCGAGGGCGCGGCCGCGATCGGCGACCTGCGCTACTACGCCGACATCAAGGCCGCGGCCTTCGATACCCCGCTCGCGGCGGCGATGCTCGGGGCGGCGCTTGCCACCTACGGCGACCAGCCACGCGCCGACCGGATGTTCGCGCAGGCGGTCGCGCTGATGGAGGGCGATGCCGACGACCCGAGCCTCTGGCGCGAGGACTACGGCACGGCGCGGCGCGACGCGGCGGCGGTGCTTACGCTGGCATCTTGGTCGGGCAGCCAGGTGGTCAACACCAACGCCATCGCCGCCCGCATCGAGGTGCCCGAGGGATCGGTCCGGCTGTCGACGCAGGAGGCGATGTGGACGCTGCTTGCCGCCCATGCGCTGGTCGACCGGCCGGGGGGGCAGGGCTTCACCATCGACGGCGCGCCGGTCGAGGGGCCGCTGGTGCGGCTGTTCGAGGATGCCCTCGGCGCTCCGGTCGCGGTGACCAACGGCTCGGGGCGCGACGAGGTGCTGACGCTGACCACCTTCGGCGTTCCCGAGGTGGCCGAGCCCGCAGGCGGAAACGGCTATGCGATCCGCCGCGGCTACTACACGCTCGAGGGCGAACTCGCCTCGCCGGCGGAGGTGGCGGCGGGAACGCGGCTGGTGGCGGTGCTGGAGGTGGAGCCCTTCGCGCCGGTCGAGGCGCGGCTGATCGTCGACGACCCGCTGCCGGCGGGCTTCGAAATCGACAACCCCTCGCTGCTCGGCAGCGGCCAGATCAACGCCCTCGACTGGCTGGAGACGACCTCCGACGTCGCCACCACCGAGTTCCGCCAGGACCGCTTCCTCGCCGCCATCGACTGGCGCAGCGACACCCGCTTCCGCCTCGCCTACATCGTGCGCGCGACAAGCCCCGGCAGCTTCCATCACCCGCCGGCGCTGGTCGAGGACATGTACCGTCGCGAGTTCCGCGCCTGGACCGACGCCGGGCGGGTGACGGTCATACCCTAACGGCGGCGTCGGTGCGCGCCTGGCCCGTCTTCGCGCTTGCCCTCGCCCTCTGGGCGGGGGCCCATGCGCGTGACCGTCTGGATGCCTGGATCGCGGCCACCGTCCTGCCTGCGCCAATGGTCGAGACCGGTGTCGAGGTGCTCGCCCGCGATGGGCGGCTTCTGCGCGCCTACACCGTCGCCGACGGCCGCTGGCGGCTGGCCGCGACCGCCTCCGAGGTGGACCGCGACTACCTCGCCATGCTCGTCGCCTACGAGGACCGCCGCTTCTGGCGCCACCGCGGCGTCGATCCGCTGGCACTGCTGCGGGCCGGCTGGCAGGCACTGCGGGCGGGGCGGCCGGTCTCGGGCGGCTCGACGCTGACGATGCAGGTCGCCCGGCTTCTGGAGGACAGCGGCACCGGCCGCTGGGCGGGCAAGCTGCGCCAGATCCGCGTCGCCCTCGCCCTGGAGCGCCGGCTGTCGAAGGAGGCGATCCTTGCCCTCTATCTCGATCTCGCGCCGATGGGCGGCAACATCGAGGGGGTGCGCGCGGCGGCCTTCGCCTGGTTCGGCAAGGAGCCGCGACGGCTGACACCGGCCGAGGCGGCGCTGCTGATCGCGCTGCCGCAGTCGCCCGAGGCGCGCCGGCCCGACCGCGCCCCGCGGGCGGCGCGGGCGGCGCGTGACCGGGTGCTGGATCGGATGGTACGGGCGGGGCTCCTGGACGCCTCGGCCGCCGCCGCTGCGCGTACCGAGCCGGTGCCGGCCGCACGCCGCCCCTTCCCCGCGCTCGCCGCCCATCTCGCCGACCGCCTGCGCGCCGAATCCCCCCTCGCCCGCCGCCATGCCACGACCATCGACGCCGGCCTGCAGGCGCGGCTCGAACGGCTCGCCGCCGACGCCGTCGCCGGCGAGGCCGAGCGGCTGTCGGTGGCGATCCTTGTCGCCGATCATGCCAGCGGCGAGGTCCTGGCCTCGGTCGGCTCGGCGGGCTATCTCGACGGCGCGCGCGAGGGCTTCCTCGACATGACGCGGGCGCTGCGCTCGCCGGGCTCGACCCTCAAGCCGCTGGTCTACGGGCTGGCCTTCGACCGCGGCCTGGCCCATCCCGAGACGCTGATCGAGGACCGCCCCGTCGCCTTCGGCACCTACGCGCCACAGAACTTCGACCGCAACTTCCGAGGCACCGTCCGGCTGCGCGAGGCCCTGCAGCTGTCGCTCAACATTCCCGTGGTTCTCCTGGCCGAGGCGCTGGGGCCCGAATCGCTGCTCGCGGCGCTCCGCCGGGCCGGAATTGGGGCCGAACTGCCGGGTGGGCAGCCGGGGCTTGCCGTGGCGCTGGGCGGGGTGGGGGTCAGCCTCGAGGGGCTGGTGGCGCTCTACGGCGGCATCGCCCGCGGCGGCACGGTGGTGCCGCTGCAGGCCGTCGCCGGCCCCCCGGGGCCGCCGCGCCGTCTCATCTCGCCCGAGGCCGCCTGGCATCTGGGCGACATCCTCGCGGCCCTGCCGCCGCCTCCGGGGGCGCCCGCCAACCGGCTGGCCTACAAGACCGGCACCTCCTACGGCCACCGCGACGCGCTGGCGCTGGGGTTCGACGGGCGCCATGTCGCCGGGGTGTGGATGGGGCGGACCGACGGCACTGCCGTGCCCGGCGCCTTCGGCGCGGGGCTGGCGGCGCCGATCCTGTTCGAGGCCTTCGCGCGGCTGAAGCCTGCGCTGGATCCGCTGCCGCCGCCGCCGCCGGCAACCCTGATCGCCGCCAACCCGGCCCTGCCGCCGCCGCTGCGCCGCTTCCGCGGCCGCGACGGCGCGCTGTCGGCCGATCCCGAGGCGCCGGCCGTGGCCTTCCCGCCTGACGGCGCCGAGGTCGAGACGGCCGGCGGCCCGCTGGTGGTGCGGGTGCGCAACGGCGTGGCGCCCTTCACCTGGCTTGCCGACGGGCGGCCCTTCGCGGTCGCAACGCGTGAGCGCGAGGCGTTACTCGAGGATGCCGGGCCGGGCTTCCTCACCCTGTCGGTGATCGACGCGGAGGGCCGCGCGGCCCGGGTGCAGGTGGTCCTGCGCTGAACGCGGCAGCCGGCGGCGTCCGGCCGCCCGCCGAACCCCTGTCACACCCGCTCGAGCGCCAGAGCGATGCCCTGGCCGCCGCCGATGCACATCGTCACCAGAGCCCGCCGGCCCCCGGTGCGCTCCAGCTCCGCCATTGCCTTGACGGCAAGGATGGCGCCGGTGGCGCCGATCGGATGGCCCAGCGCAATGGCGCCGCCGTTGGGGTTGACGCGGCCGGGGTCGAAGCCCAGCGCCCGCGACACCGCCACCGCCTGGGCCGCGAAGGCCTCGTTCGATTCGATGACGTCGAAATCCCCCGGCTCGAGGCCCAGCCGGGCGCACAGCGTGCGTACCGCCGGCACCGGGCCGATCCCCATCACCCGCGGCGCCACCCCGGCATGGGCGTAGCCGAGCACCCGCGCCCGCGGCTTCAGCCCCGCTGCCGCCGCCGCCCCGGCGCGGGCAAGCACCAGCGCTGCCGCCCCGTCGTTGATGCCGCTGGCGTTGCCCGCCGTCACCGTGCCGTCCTTGCGGAACACCGGCCGCAGTGCTGCAAGTGCCGCGTCGGTGGTCGCCTTGGGGTGCTCGTCGGTGTCCACCATCACCGGGCCCTTGCGGCCGGCGACCTCGACGGCAACGATCTGGTCGCGGAAGCGGCCCTCGGCGATCGCCCGGGCGGCGCGCGCCTGGCTTTCCAGCGCGAAGGCATCCTGGTCGGCGCGGCTGACGCCGTGCTCGGCGGCCACGTTCTCGGCCGTCACCCCCATGTGGCCGGTGCCGAAGGGGCAGCTCAGCGCCCCGGTCATCATGTCGACGGCCGAGGTGTCGCCCATGCGGGCGCCGAAACGGACCGTTGTCAGCGCGTGCGGGGCGCGGCTCATGCTCTCGGCGCCGCCGGCCAGGCCGAAGTCGGCGTCGCCAAGCGCCAGCGCCTGCACGACCGAGATGATCGCCTGCGCACCCGAGCCGCACAGGCGGTTGACGTTCATCGCCGGCACCGTGTCGGGGATGCCGGCCTCGATCGCCGCCACCCGCGACAGATACATGTCGCGCGGCTCGGTATTGATGACATGGCCGAAGGCGACATGACCGATTCGCGCACCCTCGACACCGGCGCGCGCCAGCGCGGCACGCGCCGCCGTCGCGGCAAGCGCAGTGGGCGGCACGGCGGCAAGACCACCGCCGAAGGTGCCGATTGCGGTTCGGGCAGCAGACAGGATCACGACATCGGTCATCTCAACTCTCCGGCGTGCATCGGTCGGGGTGGGCGGCGTCGACGTCCGGCAACAGCGCGAGCGCGGCCTCGATGGCGGTGATTCGCGGCATGGTACCGAGGTCGATCCCCCAGCGGCGGGCTGTGTAGAGTTGGGGCATCAGGCGGATGTCGGCAAGCCCCGGTCGGTCACCGCGGCGAAAGCGGCCGGTAGCGGGGGGGCTAGCAACGCCCCGACGGCCGCAAGCCCCGGGCCGGTGACGCGGGCCATCCATTCCTCCGGCGCGATCGCCCCGCCCGACGCCGCTGCCGCATGGCTTGCCACGGAAAGGTCGCGGACCGGCGCGATTCCCATGGCGATGGCATGGGCCAGCGTCCGTATCCGGGCCCGTAGGGCGGCGTCGTCGGGCAGGAAGCCCAGGCCGCGGCTGTCGTCGAGGTATTCGCGTTCGCCGGCGACTGGGTCAGCCGCGACCCGCCGATATCGAGCACCGGCACCGGGGGTGCTCATCGCCCGGTGCGCGGGGCCGCGCTGCTGGTCGGCCGGCAGGATCGAGCGCGATTCGCACCCGGCAGGTTGCCGGGGAGTGCCAGGAGCCGTGCAGGACGACGGTCATCACCCCGCCGCCGGCTACACGGCCGTGTTTCGGAAGAAGTCCGATGCCGTGCCGCGACGGGCGCGCGTCCCGCCCCGGCAGGAATTCGCCTCGGGCAGGATCCGCCAGCCGATCCGCCAGCGGGCGGGGTGGGGGCCGCGACAGGATGCCGCTGCGCCGGCCGCGGGCGACGGCCCCGTCATCCGCCGGCACCGCGACGGTCACCAATCCGAAGGAAAGGCGGTCGCCGGTCCCGAAGCCCGGCATGCGGGTTGCCTGCACGATGCCGATCATCGCCGCCGGTCGGCCGGCGCAGTGACGCGGAGTCAGTGCGTTGCGCGCATGTCGCGCGGCCCGCGGGTCAGGGCCTCGTCGATGATCTGCATCAGCCGGTCCGAAGGCAGACGCAGCAGGCCGGCGATCTCCAGCAGATCGCGCCGCTTGTCCTGTGGCAGCGCCATGATCCGCATGAATACACCCGGTTCGATCGACGGCGCCATGTGCTCCCGCAGTGCTTGAAACCAACCCGACTGGCCACACTTTAAAGTTGACGGCCTGTCGGGCAACCTGTCTAAAAGGTTATGTCCCCGGTCAGGCGGGACAACGGGCGACGTGGAGATGGCGAAGACTGTCGGTATCGATCTTGGGCTCGCGCGGCTGTCAGACATCGCGCCGGCGGGCTATGCCCTTGGCCTTCATATCCGCTTCGCCTCTGCCCACATCATGGTGCAGACCTATGATCCGCGATGGATCGAGATCTACACCGAACGCGGCTACATGCTCTGCGATCCGCTGGTGTCCTGGGGCTTCGGGACCAACGGGGTCGCGCGCTGGAGCGAACTCAACTATCCCGATCCTCACGACATCTTCGGTCAGGCGGCCAGTTTCGGCCTCAAGTACGGGGTCGCCGTCTCAATCGGTCCGCTTTCGTCCCGTTCGATCGGCGGCTTCGCCCGGTCCGACCGCGAGTTCACCGAACTGGAGATGGAGAAGATTCACGAGACAGTCGAGATACTCCACCGGGAGTCGACGCCACCATCGAGCCTCACCATCGCCCAGGCCATGGCCTTGCGGCTGATCGCGAAGGGGTGTCGTCATGCCGAGGCGGCCGCGCTCCTCGGCATCTCCGAAAGCGCGCTCAAGGCCAGGCTGCGCACGGCGCGGGAGCGGCTTCTCTCCCGGACGACGGCAGAAGCCATACAGAGAGCGCAGGAATACAAGCTTCTGTAACGCGTCGCCCCCCGGCTGGATACGGGTTCTACAACCAGCTGGAGGCTGCCATGCAAACCACGACCCTCTCCTTCCACAACCTCCACGCGCACGGGGCGTTGTTCACCAACGTCCTGCGCGCGCGGCGCGAGTCGTTCATCGTGCAGAACAAGTGGGATCTGCCCGAAGTCGACGGGATGGAGTTCGACCAGTACGACACGCCGCAGTCGCGCTGGATTGCCGTGCACGAGTTCGGCCGGGTGCTTGCCGGGATCCGGATGACGCCCACGACGGCGCGCTGCGGCATCTACACCTACATGATCCGCGATGCCCAACTCGGGCTTCTGAACTCGATCCCCTCGACCCTGCTCTACGACGAGGCGCCCGTCTGCCCGCACACCTGGGAGACGAGCCGCGTCTTCATCGCCAAGGACGTCCCGGGCGAGATGCGCTGCGACGTCCAGCGCGACCTGATGACCGAGATGGTGCGCACCGCGCGCACCGAGGGCGCCACGACCCTGCTCGGCCTCTGCCCGTCGGTGTGGGGGCGCTGGATGCGGCGGATCGGTTTCCAGACCGAGCCGGCCGGCCCGGTCCTCGACATCGGTGGCGTGCCGAACCGGGCGATCATGATGCGGCTCGGCGCGAACCTGCACTGAGGCGCCCGTGACGCCCATGCGAGGGGCCCCCGGGTGTGCCTCGGGGGGGGAGGGGGCCCCGCGCGAAACCGCTTCCGCCGCCGCAACGGCGGGGCTAGCCTTGCGCGATGGCCGATCTGTTCGATCGAACCGCGCGCGATCCTGCCGGGGCTCCGCGGCCCCTGGCCGACCGGCTGCGACCGGCACGGCTGGTCGATGTCATCGGCCAGGAGCGCGTGCTGTCACCCGACGGACCGCTAGGGGCGATGCTGAAGGCGGGAAGCCTGTCGTCCGTGATCCTCTGGGGTCCGCCGGGGGTCGGCAAGACCACGCTCGCGCGGCTCATCGCCGCCGAGACCGACCTCGAGTTCGTCCAGGTCAGTGCCATCTTCACCGGGGTGCCCGACCTGCGCAAGCTCTTCGAGGCCGCGCGGCTTCGCAGCCGCGAGGGGCGCGGGACGCTCCTCTTCGTCGACGAGATCCACCGCTTCAACAAGGCCCAGCAGGACGGCTTCCTGCCCTACATGGAGGACGGTACCATCGTCCTCGTCGGTGCCACCACCGAGAACCCTTCCTTCGAGCTCAACGCCGCTCTCCTGAGCCGGGCGCAGGTGATCGTGCTCGAGCGGCTGACGCCGGCCCATCTGGAACGCCTTGCCCAGCGGGCCGAGAGGGCGCTCGGCCGTGCCCTGCCGCTGACGGGCGAGGCGCGCGAGGCGCTCGTCGCCATGGCCGATGGCGACGGCCGGGCGCTGCTGAACCTCGTCGAGCAGGTGATGGCCTGGGAGGTCGGCCAGCCGCTCGCCCCCGCCGAGCTTGCGCGCCGGCTGAACCGCCGCGCGGCGGTCTACGACAAGGGCGGCGAGGCGCACTACAACCTGATCTCGGCCCTGCACAAGGCGGTCCGTGGCTCGGACCCGGACGCCGCCCTCTACTGGCTGGCGCGGATGCTCGAGGGTGGCGAGGACCCCCGCTTCCTCGCCCGGCGCATCACCCGCATGGCGGCCGAGGACATCGGGCTCGCCGACCCGCAGGCGCTGTCGCTGTGCCTTGCGGCCTGGGACAGCTACGAGCGGATGGGCTCGCCTGAGGGCGAGCTTGCGCTGGCCGGGGCGGTGGTCTGGCTGGCGCTGGCGCCGAAGTCGAACGCGGTCTACACCGCCTTCGGCGCGGCCCGCGCCGCCGCCCGCGAGACCGGCTCGCTGCCGCCGCCCGGGCACATCCTGAACGCCCCGACCCGGCTGATGAAGTCGCTCGGCTACGGGGCCGGCTATGTCTACGACCATGACGCCGAGGACGGCTTTTCCGGGCAGGATTACTTCCCCGAGGGGATGACGCGCCCGGTGTTCTACCTGCCGCCCGAGCGCGGGATGGAGCGCGAACTGAAGAAGCGGCTGGACTGGTTCGCCCGCCAGCGGGCGCGCCGCCGGGGCGGATAGTGTTGGCCGCTGCGCCTCAGCGCGCGACCCTCAGCGTCAGGTTGATCCGACCGCCGCCGGGGATCAGGGAGGATGTGCCGGCACGGATGCGGTCGACGCCGTGGAAGGCGAGCCGCGCGACCCCCGCCAACGCCACGATGTCGCCCGACTCGAGCCAGATGCTCTCGGTCCGGCCGCCGCGGGCGGTGCCGCCGACCCGGAACAGCGCCGCATCCCCCAGCGACACCGACAGGACCGGCTGCCCGAGGTCCGCCTCGTCGCGGTCCTGGTGCAGGCCCATGCGGGCGGCGGCGTCGTAGATGTTCACCAGGCAGCTGTCGGGCGCCCGCGCCCCCGGCAAAAGCCGCGCCCAGAGCGCAAGCAGCATCGGCGGGATCGGCGGCCAGGGTCGCCCCGAGGGGTGGCTGGGCGCATAGCCGTAGCCTGCGGGCCCCGAAGTCCAGCCGACGGCGCCGGCCGCCGTCATCCTGACCGACATCGGCTTGCCGCCCGGCGTGCGCAGCTGCACCGGCGGCGCCTCGTCCAGCACCGCCAGAACCTCGGCCAGCAGCGCGACCTGCCCCGCGGGGTCCAGAAGACCCCGCCAAAGCGGCGCCCCGCCAACCCGAAGGGTTGGCGCAAGCGCCTCGGTTGTCTCCTGTTTCGGCGTTGTCATGCGGTCACGTTTCGCCCCCGGCGCCCGCTTGCAGCCCCCGGGCCCCCCCCCTATATACCCCGCGACGCCCGGTCATGCCGGGCGACGCCAACGACGACACCACCGAAGCGGGATCGGTGTGCGGAGGCCGGAAGCCGGCTCCGTGCGCCACCATATCGCCGAAAGCAGAGGTAGACGACACATGCCCAAAGTCATCGGGATCGACCTCGGGACCACGAACTCCTGCGTCGCCATCATGGACGGGGCGCAGCCGAGGGTTATCGAGAACTCCGAAGGCGCGCGCACGACCCCCTCGATCGTCGGGTTCACCGAATCCGAGCGGCTGGTGGGCCAGGCCGCTAAGCGTCAGGCGGTGACCAACGCCGCCAACACGATCTTTGCCGTCAAGCGGCTGATCGGCCGCCGCTTCGACGATCCGGTGATCATCAAGGATCTCAAGAACCTCCCCTACCGGGTGATCAACGGCGGCAACGGCGACGCCTGGGTCGAGGTTCGCGGCGAGAAGTACTCGCCTTCCCAGATCTCGGCCTTCATCCTGCAGAAGATGAAGGAAACCGCCGAGAGCTACCTTGGCGAGAAGGTTGAGCAGGCGGTCATCACGGTTCCGGCCTACTTCAACGACGCCCAGCGCCAGGCGACCAAGGATGCCGGCAAGATCGCCGGGCTCGAGGTGCTGCGGATCATCAACGAGCCGACGGCGGCCGCCCTCGCCTACGGGCTCGACAAGAAGGACTCCAAGACCATCGCCGTCTACGACCTCGGCGGCGGCACCTTCGACATCACCATCCTCGAGATCGACGACGGCCTGTTCGAGGTCAAGTCCACCAACGGGGACACGTTCCTCGGTGGCGAGGACTTCGACATGCGCATCGTGCAGTACCTCGCCGACGAGTTCAAGAAGGAGCACGGGGTCGACCTGACGCTCGACAAGATGGCCCTGCAGCGGCTGAAGGAGGCCGCCGAGAAGGCCAAGATCGAGCTCAGCTCGTCCCAGCAGACCGAGATCAACCAGCCGTTCATCTCGATGGACCGCAACTCGGGCCAGCCCCTGCACCTGGTGATGAAGCTGACGCGCGCCAAGCTCGAAAGCCTCGTCGGGGACCTCATCAGGAAGTCGCTGAAGCCGTGCGAGCAGGCGCTCAAGGATGCCGGCGTCGGCAAGTCCGACATCGACGAGGTGGTGCTCGTCGGCGGCATGACGCGGATGCCGAAGGTGGTCGAGGAGGTGACGCGCTTCTTCGGCAAGGAGCCCCACAAGGGCGTCAACCCCGACGAGGTGGTGGCGCTTGGCGCCGCCGTCCAGGCCGGGGTGCTTCAGGGCGATGTCAAGGATGTCGTGCTGCTCGACGTCACGCCCCTGTCGCTCGGGATCGAGACGCTGGGCGGGGTCTTCACCCGGCTGATCGACCGCAACACCACCATCCCGACCAAGAAGAGCCAGGTCTTCTCCACCGCCGAGGACAACCAGAACGCCGTGACGATCCGCGTCTTCCAGGGCGAGCGCGAGATGGCGGCCGACAACAAGATGCTCGGCCAGTTCAACCTCGAGGGGATTCCGCCGGCGCCGCGCGGCGTCCCGCAGATCGAGGTCACCTTCGACATCGATGCCAATGGCATCGTCAGCGTGTCGGCCAAGGACAAGGCGACCGGCAAGGAGCAGAAGATCACCATCCAGGCCTCGGGCGGGCTCAGCGACGCCGAGATCGACCGCATGGTGAAGGATGCCGAGGCCAACGCCGAGGCCGACAAGAAGCGGCGCGAGCTGGTGGAGGCCAAGAACCAGGCCGAGAGCCTGCTGCACTCGACCCGCAAGTCGATCGAGGAGCACGGGGACAAGGTTGACCCTGCAACGGTCGAGGCGATCGAGCTTGCGATGGGCGCGCTCGAGGAGGCTGCCAAGGGCGAGGATGCCGGCAAGATCCGCTCGGCCGTTCAGAACCTGACCGAGGCCGCGATGCGGCTGGGCGAGGCCATCTACAAGGCCGAGCAGGCCAAGGCCGGGGCGGCGACCGGCGGCGAGGGTGCGGCCGGCGGCGAGGACGACATCGTGGATGCCGACTTCGAGGATCTCGACAAGCGGAAACGGTCGTAACGCGGCGATGCGATCCGACGGCCGCGGCGCGGGCATCGCCGGCGCCGCGGCCGCCGTTCCTTGAAGGGGACAGGAATGGCCAAGCGGGATTTCTACGAGGTTCTGGGCGTTGCCCGCGGTGCCACCGCCGAGGAGATCAAGAAGGCCTATCGCCAGAAGGCCAAGGAGCTTCACCCCGATCGCAACGCCGACGACCCCGATGCCGAGTCACGCTTCAAGGAAGTCAACGAGGCCTATGAGGCGCTGAAGGACCCCGAGAAGAAGGCCGCCTACGACCGCTTCGGGCATGCCGCCTTCGAAGGAGGCTCCGGCGCGCCGCGCGGCGGTCGGCAGGGTCACCCCCAGGGCGATTTCGCCTCGGCCTTCTCGGACGTGTTCGAGGATCTCTTCGGCGACTTCATGGGGCGCGGCGGCGGCGGCGGGCGCAGCCGCGCGACGCGCGGCTCCGACCTGCGCTACAACCTGCGGGTGACGCTCGAGGAGGCCTACACCGGGGTGCACAAGGCCATCACCCTGCCGTCGTCGGTTGCCTGCGATGCCTGCCACGGGACCGGGGCCGAGGGCGGCGCCGAGCCGGTTGCCTGCCCGACTTGCTCGGGCATGGGCAAGGTGCGGGCGCAGCAGGGGTTCTTCACCGTCGAGCGGACCTGCCCGACCTGCGGCGGGGCCGGGCAGATCGTCAAGAATCCCTGCCGGGCCTGCGGCGGGGCCGGGCGGGTACAGAAGGACCGGACGCTGTCGGTCAACATCCCCGCGGGCGTCGAGACCGGAACGCGGATCCGGCTCTCGGGCGAGGGCGAGGCGGGGCTGCGCGGCGGGCCGCCGGGGGATCTCTACCTGTTCCTCGATGTCGCCGATCACCCCATCTTTCAGCGCGACGGGCTGAACCTCTACTGCCGGGTGCCGGTCAGCATGGTGAACGCGGCGATGGGCGGCGAGGTCGAGGTGCCGACGATCGACGGCGGCCGCGCCCGGGTGAGGGTGCCCGAGGGGGCGCAGTCCGGCAAGCAGATGCGGTTGCGGGGCAAGGGCATGCCGGCCCTGCGCGGGGCCGGGCAGGGCGACATGGTGATCGAGCTTGCCGTCGAGACGCCGGTGAAGCTGACCGCGCGCCAGAAGGAACTGCTGCGCGAGTTCGACCGGCTCTCGGAGCAGTCCAACAATCCCGAGGGGTCGAGCTTCTTCTCCAAGGTCAAGGGCTTCTGGGACGGCATGAAGGGGTGAGACCCGGCCGCGGCGCCGCCGCGGCGACATCGCTCCAGTGGAGCGATGTCAGGGTCGAACGCCCGTAGCGCGAGCGGAGGGCCGGGCGGCCGCGGCGACATCGCTCCGGTGGAGCGATGTCAGGGTCGAACGCCGGTGGCGCGAGCGGAGGGCCGCGCGGGCAACCCGGCGGGACGGGGCACGCCGTTAACCCTTCCTTCACCATGGCGGCGCGAGACTGACGCCATGCCCCGCCACGCCGCCTTCGCCGAAGCCCCGCTGCCCTTGCTGCCGCCCGACGCGCCGCCGGCGGGGGACGAGGCGCCGTCGGCTCTCCCTCTCGGTCCCGGACAGCGGCTGCCCTCCTACATCCGCGACCACCGCGACCGGCTGCGCCGCCGTTTCGCCGAGGGTGGGGCGGCCGCCATGCCCGACTACGAGTTGCTCGAGCTCGTCCTCTTCCGCGCCATCCCGCGGCAGGACGTCAAGCCGCTCGCCCGCCGACTGATCGAGCATTTCGGCGACTTCAACCGCGTGCTCGCCGCCGCCCCCGCACGGCTGAGGGAGGTGTCTGGCGTCGGCGATGCGGTGGTGAGCGAACTCAAGATCGTCGAGGCCGCGGCCCAGCGGATGGCGCGCGCCCGGGTGATCCGGCGTCCGGTGCTGTCCTCCTGGGACGCCCTTGTCGACTATTGCCATACCGCCATGGCACACCGGGAGACCGAGCAGTTCCGCGTCCTCTATCTCGACCGCAAGAACGTCCTCATTGCCGACGAGGAGCAGGGCCGGGGCACCGTCGACCATGTGCCTGTCTACCCGCGCGAGGTCGTCAAGCGGGCGCTCGAACTGAACGCCTCGGCGCTGATCCTCGTGCACAACCATCCCTCGGGCGATCCCGCCCCGTCGTCGGCCGACATCGCCATGACCGCACAGGTCCAGGGCGCCGCCGAGGCGCTGGGCCTCGTGCTTCACGACCATCTGGTCATCGGCAAGGGCCGGGAATTGAGCTTCCGCGGCGAGGGCTACCTGTGAGCGGCGGCGGCCGCCCTTGCCTCAGTGCCCGCGCAGGATCTGGCTCAGGAACAGCTTGGTGCGCTCCGACTGCGGGTTGGAGAAGAACGGCTCGGGCTCGTTCTGCTCGACGATCTGGCCCTGGTCCATGAAGATGACGCGGTTGGCAACCTGACGGGCAAAGCCCATCTCGTGGGTCACCACCAGCATCGTCATCCCCTCCTCGGCCAGCGCGATCATGGTGTCGAGGACCTCCTTGATCATCTCGGGATCCAGCGCCGAGGTCGGCTCGTCGAACAGCATGATCTTGGGCTTCATGCACAGCGACCGCGCGATCGCCACCCTCTGCTGCTGGCCGCCCGACAGCTGGCCGGGGTACTTCAGCGCCTGTTCGGGGATCTTGACCTTGCGCAGAAAATGCATGGCCGTCTCCTCGGCCTCCTTCCGGGGCACCTTGCGCACCCAGATCGGCGCCAGCGTGCAGTTCTCCAGGATGGTGAGGTGGGGGAACAGGTTGAAGTGCTGGAACACCATCCCGACCTCGGACCGCACCTTGTCGATGTTCTTGAGGTCCGAGGTAAGTTCCGTGCCGTCGACGACGATCCGGCCGGACTGGTGCTCCTCCAGCCGGTTGATGCAGCGGATCAGCGTCGACTTGCCCGATCCCGACGGCCCGCAGATGACAATCCGCTCGCCGCGGTGGACGGTCATGTTGATGTCGCGCAGCACGTGGAAGGTGCCGAACCACTTGTTCATGGCGGCGATCTGGATTGCCACCTCGCTGCCGATGCGCATGCGCGAGCGGTCGATCTCGCGATCCACCGTGATGTCGTGAAGGGGTTCGGCCATGGTGCGCAATCCTCTCAGCGGTGGTCGGTCTTGAGGCGCCGTTCGAGATGCATCGAATAGCGCGACATGCCGAAGCAGAAGACGAAGAACATCGCTCCGATGAACAGGAACAGCTCCCAGTAGATGCCGTTCCAGTTGGTGTTGGCGCGGATGGCGGTGGACAGCCCGATGGGATCCAGCAGCCCGATGAAGACCACCAGGGTGGTGTCCTTGAACAGCCCGATGAAGGTGTTGACGATGCCGGGGATCGAGATCTTCAACGCCTGCGGCAGCACGATCAGCCGCATTGCCTTCCAGTAGTCCAGCCCCAGCGAATCGGCCGCCTCGTACTGCCCCCGCGGAATGGCCGCCAGCCCGCCGCGGATCACCTCCGCCATGTAGGCGGCGGCGAACAGCGTCACCATGATGACGACGCGCAGGATGATGTCGAAGTTCGTTCCCGGCGGCAGGAAGTAGTTCAGCAGCAGCGAGGCGGTGAACAGCAGCGTGATCAGCGGCACGCCGCGGATGAACTCGATGAACCCGACGCAGATCGTCTTGACGAGGAAGAGGTCCGACTTGCGGCCGAGCGCGAGCAGGATTCCGAGCGGCAGCGACAGCGCGATGCCGGTGACCCCGATGATGATCGACAAGGTGAAGCCGCCGAAGCTGTCCGACCTGACCGGCGTGATGCCCACGGGCAGCACTGCGGCCAGCAGCCCGGTCACCGGTACGACCGCGAACAGCCACCAGAACACCGGCGCCACCAGCCCGGCGAAGGGCGCCACCAGGGGCAGCACCGGCCGCAGCGCGATGAAGACGGCGATGCCCACGGCAAAGCCCGCCAGCGCCACCACCGGAAACCACAGCGTGCCGCCCCAGAGCAGCCAGTAGGCAAGCCCCGGATAGATCGCCGAGAACCACAGCAGCTGCCGCGGCACCGCGGGGAACAGCGCCGGCGCCAGCGCCACGAACAGCAGCAGCAGGGCCAGTGTCGGCCGCCAGTAGAGCTCGGAGGGATAGAAGCCGAACAGCAGCTGCGGCCAGCGGTCGCGGATCACGGCAAGGCAGGCGCCGTCGGTCCCGGCAAGGATCTCGCGGCACTCCGCAAGGCTGCCGGCGTTCCAGACGGCGTTCATGAACCACGGCCCGACATGAAGCGCCAGCCAGACGACGAAGGCCGCCGAGGCGACTGTCAGCACCCCGTTCAGCCATCCCGAGAACAGGTTCTCGCGCACCCAGCGGACGGCACCGATCTGGCTGACCGGCGGCTCCTGCGGCGGCAGCATCGCGGTGCGGACGAAGCGGATCTCGGCCATCTCAGCGCTCCTTCAGCCGGACGCTGCGGTTGTAGACGTTCATCGCCGCCGAGATCATCAGGCTGAGGACGAGGTAGATCAGCATCATCAGCGTCATCGCCTCGAGCTCGCGCCCGGTCTGGTTCAGCGTGATGCCCCCGAGGGTGGAGCGCAGGTCCATGTACCCCACCGCGAGCGCGAGCGAGGTGTTCTTGGTGATGTTGAGATACTGCGAGATCAGCGGCGGGATGATCACCCTGAGCGCCTGCGGCAGCACCACCAGCCGTGTCGTCAGCCCCGGCCGCAGCCCCAGCGCATAGGCCGCCTCGGTCTGGCCGCGCGATACTGCGAGGATTCCCGCGCGCACGTTCTCGGCGATGAACGCGCCGGTGTAGACCGACAGCGCCACCCACATCGCAATCATGGAGTTGCGCATGTAGATGCCGCCCTGGAAGTTGAAGCCGCGCAGTTCGGGATAGCCGAGATGGAAGCCCAGCGCCCAGAGCAGGGCAAGCAGCGGCAGGATCAGCACCGCCAGGCTCTTCCACCAAGTCACCGGCCGCACGCCGGTGGCGTTCTGCACCGCCTCGGCGTGGCGCTGGATCAGCGCATGGGCATACAGGCCCGCGGTGCCGACGATCAGCACGGCGATCAGGTCGAGACTGACAAGGAAGATGCCGACGTCGACATCACCCAGCCCGCGCGTGAACAGCGGCTCGGGGACATAGACGCCGCGGTTGGTGACCGCCACCGAATCCCACAGCAGCATCGAGGCGGTGGCGTCCTCGCCGCGGAAGGCGTTCGGCGCCGGCATCGCCTCGGTCATGATCGCCATCATGACGATGATCCACAGCAGCAGCGGGACGTTGCGGAAGGCCTCGACGTAGATCGTCATCAGCTTGGCGACGATCCAGTTCCGCGACAGCCGCGCCACCCCGGCCAGGACCCCGATCACCGTCGCGAGGACGCAGGAGATGAAGGCCAGGAAAAGGGTGTTGAGCAGGCCCACGAGCATCGCCTGCCCATGGGTGGAGTCCGACGTGTAGGCCACGAACCGCTGGTTGATGTCATAGCCCGCGCGGACGCTCAGGAAGCCGTAGTTGAAGTCCTTGCCCAGGGCGCGCAGGTTGTCGATCGTGTTGTCGACAAGCCAGGCCGCGCCGGCCATGAACAGGAACAGGAACGCGATCTGGATCGTCAGCGACCTGTATCGCGTGTCGTAGATCAGCATGCCCGGGCGGAATCCGCCCCGGGCCGTGTCCGTGAACGTGGCCATCGACATTACCCCCGTTGCCCGCCGCGGCTTGTTGTGGTCGTCGCGCCCCGGAACCCGGGGCGCGCTGCGGCGGTCGCATCCGTCGTCCGCGGCCCCGGGCGCAGGCGGCGCCCGGGGCCCGGCGCCCCTGTCAGCGGAACGGCGGCGCGTAGAGCAGCCCGCCCTGGGTCCACTGCGCGTTCAGGCCGCGGGCCAGGCCGATCGGCGTCGCCTCGCCGATCGTGGAGTTGAAGACCTCGCCGTAGTTGCCGACCATCGTGACGATGTTCTTGGCCCAGGGAGCATCGAGCCGAAGCATCGCCCCGAGGTTGCCCTCGGTGCCGAGCAGGCGGTTGATCTCGGGGTTGGCAGTGCCCTTGGCGAGTTCCTCGACGTTGGCCGAGGTGATGCCGTACTCCTCGGCCGCGATCATCGCGTTCAGCGACCAGCGCACGATGTCGGCCCATTCGTCATCGCCATGGCGCACCAGCGGCCCGAGAGGCTCCTTGGAGATGATCTCGGGCAGGATGGTGTGGTTCTCGGGATCCGCGAAGGTCGCGCGGCTCGCCGCCAGGCCCGATGCGTCGGTCGTGTAGACGTCGCAGGCCCCGGCGAGGTACTGCTGCAGCGCCTCGGCGTTGGTCTCGATCGGCACCGGCTCGTAGCTCATGTTGTTGACGCGGAAGTAGTCCGCGAGGTTCAGTTCGGTCGTGGTGCCGGTCTGGATGCAGACGGTCGCGCCGTCCAGTTCGCGCGCCGACGAGACCCCGAGGCTCTTCTTCACCATGAAGCCCTGGCCGTCGTAGTAGTTGACGCCGACGAAGGTGAACTTCAGGTCGGCATCGCGCGAGAAGGTCCAGGTGGTGTTGCGGGCGAGCACGTCGACCTCGCCCGAGGCCAGAGCGGTGAAGCGCGTCTGCCCGGTGGTCGAGACGAACTGCACCTTGGAGGGGTCGCCGAACACGGCCGCCGCCACCGCGCGGCACACCGCGACGTCGAAGCCCTGCCACTCGCCGTTGGCGTCGGGCGCCGAGAAACCCGCGAGCCCCGTGGACACGCCGCATTTCACCTGGCCGGCGGCGCGCACGTCGTCCAGCGTCGCGGCCGTCGCTGCCCCGGCACCGAACCCGGTGGCGACCAGCGAGCCGAGTAGGAGTGTTTTCTTCATGGTTACCTCTTCCTGAAGATGTGCCCCGTTCCAGAGCACGTTGTGCGGCCCCGCCGGGGCCGAAAGGGCGGGGAGGGGTGTTCCCCCGGTTGGTTCCGCCGACAATGGCCCTAAAAACCGATCCGTCAAGACCGCCGCGCCGGTCACGGCGCCGTCGGCGCTCACGCCAGGGCCGATACGCGGCCGTTCCCGTCCTCCGGTGCCGGTGGTGCCCCGGCCGCCGCAGGATCAGCCGCGGGCCAGGGTCAGGAACCGCACCGATTCAAGAAAGGCCTTCCGCTTCAATTCCCTGGATTCCGCGGCCTCGGAATCGCGGCCCCACTGCTCGGCCTGCCAGCATTCGTCCACCACCGCCCGCTCCCACAGCGTCTCGGCCGGCTCCCAGCCGGCCTCGGCCGCCAGCGACAGCACCAGCGATCCCGTCAGCGCCACCATCTCGGACAGGGCCGTCAGCGCGAAGGGTGAAAGCCCGGCCACCCGTCCGCGCAGCGCCGCGAGGCTCGATTCGGGCTGGCGGACATGGGCAAGCCCGACGGTGACCGCGAGCGGGGCGCCGAGCGCGGCCGCGGCCCACCGCAGCGGCGGATCCCAGGCCGCCCGCTGGCGGGCGACCAGGCCTTCGGGGCCCGCCGCGCGATAGCACAGAAGGTCTGCCCCTCCCCAGCCGGCGACCTCGGACGCCAGCGACTTCGGGTCGGCGGTGACGCGGTCGATGGCGGTGTTGGCAGCCCGCGTCAGCGGCATGCCGGCCGGGTTCACGGCGCCGGCCACCGCCGCCCATTCGCCCGCCACCGCCGCCGCAAGTGCCGGCGTCGGCAGGCACAGCGTCGCGCCGGCCGGCGTCATCAGCGGCCGGCCGTCGAGGGCCACGCCCCAGCCGCCGGCCACCGGTGCGGCCGCCGCCGCCTGCCAGAGCCGGCGCCGCGCCCAACCCCCGCTCATTGCCCGCCCACCAGCCGGTCGAGCGCGGGCAGGAGCGCACCGAACCCGTCGACCAGCGCACCCGCCCCGGCCGCGGCAAGCTCGGCCGCCGGGTGGTATCCCCAGGTCACGCCCAGCGTGTGCATGCCCGCGGCCCGCCCCATTGCGATGTCGAAGACGGTGTCGCCGACCATCACGGCCCGCCCGGGCGAAGCGCCGGTCGCGGCCAGCGCGGCCAGAACCATCGCCGGATGCGGCTTGGAGGGGTGGTCGTCAGCGCATTGCAGGGTGGCGAAGCGGTCGCGCAACCCGTGCAGGTCGAGCAGGTGGTCAAGCCCGCGGCGCGACTTGCCGGTGGCCAGGCCAAGCTGAAGCGCCGGCCGCGCCGCCAGCGCGTCAAGCGCCTCGCGAGCCCCGGGGTAGAGCGGCGAGGCCTGCCGCCCGCGCTCGGCCGCGAAGGCCTCTTTGTAGGCGGACAGCATCGCGTCCAGCCCCTCGGCCCCGAGGTCGGGCGCCAGCCGGGCAAGCGCGACGGGCAGCGACAGACCGACGACATGCAGCGCCTCGGCGCGCGGCGGCACGACCCGGCCGACGGCGGCAAAGGCCGCCGCAATGGCCGCAAGGATGTGGGCCTGGCTGTCCACCAGCGTGCCGTCGACGTCGAAGACCACCAAGAGGCCGTCGCTCATCGCCGCTCCGGGAAGGGGTCGGGGGGCACGTCGCCCGCCTGCCAGCCCAGGGTTGCCCAGCTGGCCGCCATGTGCGGCGGCAGGGGCGCGGTGAAGGACAGCCGCGCGCCGGTGACCGGATGGGTAAGCCACAGGTGGCGGGCGTGCAGATGCAGCCGGCGGCCGAACTCGGGCCCGAGCGAGGCTCCCCAGCCGTCGCCGGCGTTCTCCTGTCCGCTGCCGCCATACTTGCCGTCGCCGACGATCGGATGGCCGGTCTCGGCCATGTGGGCGCGCAGCTGGTGCGTCCGCCCCGTGACCGGCACAAGCGCCACCCATGCTGCCCGCCGGCCGAGCGTCGCCAGGACCGCGTAGTCGGTCGTGGCATGGCGCGCGCCGGGCGTCGCCTCGACCCTGTCGGGCAGGACGCAGCGCATCCGCTCGCCCTCGCCCGCCGGCCCGTGGCCACCCGCCTTGACGAGGCCGTAGCGGATCGTCCCCATCGCCGGCGACGGCACCCCGGCGACCAGCGCCCAGTAAATCTTGCGCGTCTCGCGCGACCGGAAGGCCTCGGCCAGCCGCCGCGCGGCGCGGGGTGTGCGCGCCAGCACCATCAGCCCCGAGGTGTCGCGGTCCAGCCGGTGGACGAGGACCGGGCGCTCCTTGTAGCCGAAGGTGAGCGCCGCGGTCAGCGCGTCGAGATGCCGGTCCCCGAGCCCGCTGCCGCCCTGGCTGGCAAGCCCGTGGGGCTTGTTCAGCACGATGATGTCGGCGTCGCGGAACAGCACCGCGCGCTGGATCATCGCGGCGTCGGCGGCCTCGGGGGCAGCGGCCGGGGTTGCTGCCGGCGGGCTTCCTGCGGGCGGGGCCGGGGGCAGGGGCGGCACCCGCACCTGCTGGCCCGCCGCGATTCGCGTGCCGGCCTCCGCGCGCGCCCCGTCCAGCCGGACCTGCCCGGTGCGGATCAGCTTCTCCACCCGCCCCTGGGTCAGGCCGGGGAACCGGCGGCGCAGCCAACGGTCAAGCCGCTGGTCGCCCTCCGCGGCACCGACGACAAGGTGCTGCACCCCGCTCATCCCGGCACCACCCGGGCCAGCGCCATGCCTGCCAGCGCCGCGGCGATCGACAGGATCACCGAACCTGCGACATATGCGGCCGCCGCACCCTGCATCCCCCGCTGCCACAGCAGCACCGAATCCAGCGCGAAGGTCGAGAAGGTGGTGTAGCCGCCCAGCACGCCCGCCACGAGGAAGGGCGACAGCCGCGTCAGGTCGCGCCCGGCAAGCCAGAGCGCAAGGAAACCGATCAGGAACGATCCCGCGAGGTTGGCCGCGAACGTGCCCCAGGGCAGTCCGGGGCCGAACAGCCGCAGCGCGGCGGCCTGCGTGAGGTACCGCGCCGCGGCGCCGACAGCGCCGCCCAGCGCCACCTGTGCGAGCGTCCAGATCATGGCCGCCCCTCTGCGCCGACCCCGCCGGCTTGTCAACGCCGCGGGCGGGTTGCAGGCCCACCCGCGGCATGCCAGATGAGGTTCGACCCCGATCGCGGGATCCCGAGCCGAGGAGCCCTGAGCATGCTGCACGTCGACATCCCGACCGCCCCCGAACTGCGTGCGCTGATCGCCGCCCGCGACGAGGCCGCGGTCTCGATCTACCTTCCGGTGACGCCCGAGACCCAGGCGATCGGAACGGCCCGCATCCGCCTCGGCCAGCTTGCCCGCGAGGCCGCCGCCCAGCTCGAGGCCGCCGGCCGGGCCAAGCGCACGATCTGGCCGGTCACCGAGCAGATCGACGACCTCGCGGCCGACGACGACTTCTGGGCGCACCAGGCCAACGGGCTGGCGATCTTCGTCACTCCTTCGCGGCTGGCCCACTACCGCCTGCCGACCCGCGTGACCGAGATCCTCGAGGTCTCCGACCGCTTCCACATCAAGCCGCTGCTCAGGGCGGCATCGGTGGACCAGCACGCCTTCGTGCTGGCGATCTCCGAGGGCGGCGTGCGGGTGGTGGAGGTGCTGGCCGACCTGCCCGCGCGCGCCGTCAAGCTGCCCGGCCTGCCGCGCGATGCGGCCTCCGCCGCCGGCACCACCACGATCAACGACCGCTTTGCCTCCGACCGCATCCACGGCGCCGGCCAGCCGACGCGGCTGCGCCAGTATGCCCGCAAGGTGGACGCGGCCCTGCGGGGCCTGCTGGCGGGCCGCGAGGAGCCGCTGATCGTCGCCGCCGCCGAGCCGATGCTGTCGGTCTTCCGCTCGGTCAACACCTATGCCCATCTCGCCCCGGAGGCGATCGCCGGTAACCCCGAGCACATCGCCGACCACGACCTCGGTGCCCGCGCCCGCGGCGTGCTCGACGCCGCCCATGCCCGCAAGCTGGCCGGGCTGCGGGCGCTCCTCGACGAGCGCCGCGGCGAGGGCCGCGCGACCACCGACATCGCCGATGCCGCCCGCGCGGCTACCTTCGGGGCGGTGGACACGCTGCTCGTCGACATCGACCGCGTCGTCCCCGGGACGGTCGACGCTGCGACCGGGGCAGTCACCTTCGCCGTGGCAGCGGGTGCGGACAGCTACGGCATCGTCGACGAGATCGCCGGGCGCGTCATCCTGTCGGGAGGGCAGGTGCTGGGCGTGCGCCGGGACGACCTGCCCGACGGCGCGGCGCTGGCCGCGATCCTGCGCTACCCGGTCTGACCGGCCCGCGCCGCGCCCCGGGCACCCCTCCGGCCCCGCGCCGCACCCGCCGGCCGCGAGGCTGCCGCCGCTACCGCTTGGCCCCCCAGCTGATCGAGGCGCGCTGGCGGGTGTAGAAGTCGCCCATCAGCCCGACCACGAGGCAGGCGAGGGTGACATAGATCGGATAGGGGATCGAACTGAAGTGCGGGTTGTAGTTGATGAAGGTGAACCCGCGCGCCTGGTCGATGGTGTGGAACAGCGGATTCCAGTCGAAGAACACCAGGATGTAGCCGGGCATGGCATTGGCCACGAACAGCTTGCCCGAGGCGATCATGTTCGCCCGCATGTAGATCGACGAGGTGATCGCCACCACCTCGGGCATCCACGGCTTGGCGGCGAGGAAGACCGTGCCGATCGCCACGCCCGACGCCCATGACAGCAGCAGCATCGCCATCGCGCCGACCGGATCGTCGATGACCACCGGCGTCCAGCCGACATGATAGACGAACAGCACCGCAAGCAGCGACAGCACCTGCAGGTAAAGCGCGCTCATCGCGGCCGCGGCGATCGCCACGGCCGCGTTCATCGGCGCGTGCTTCATCATCGGCGAGGTCGGTCCCTCCGACCGCACCACGGCGCCCATCGCCTTGGTGTGGGTCAGGAACAGGAACACCCCCGACATGATGTAGAGCAGGAAGTCGCCGCGGATCGCGCTGCCCCGCATGCCGGTGAGGGTGAACAGGACGTAGAACACCAGGACCAGAGTCACCGTCTGGAGGATGTTCATCAGAAGTCCGACCATCGCGTTGCGGTGCGACTTGCGGACCGACCGCACCGCGGCGTGATAGATCACCTCGAGCGTGGCCAGCCCCGAGCGCGCGGACGTCTTCGGTCGTGGGGTCTCGAACATCGTGCGATCCGTCGCGCAGCGGCCGGGGCAACCCTGCACCGGCATCGCTTGATGATCCCTTGCTGCCGCAGGATAAGGGTGAAATTGGGGCAATTCAACGCAACCTCCTGCCGCCCTCCCCGTCTGCATGTCCGCCCCGGAGCCCGCCCATGGACCACGCCCGCCTCGTCGACGTGATGCGCCGCCTCGCCCTGCTTGCCGGCGAGCGCATCCTCGAATTCTACAACGCTCCCGAACTCGCGGTCCGCGCCAAGGCCGATGCCAGCCCGGTGACCGCCGCCGACGAGGCCGCCGACCGCCTCATCGCCGCCGGGCTCGGCGCGGCCTTCCCCGAGCACCGCCTGGTCACCGAGGAGCAGGCCGCCAGCCACGCCGGTCAGGGGGCAAGCTTCCTAATCGTCGATCCGCTCGACGGCACGAAGGAATTCGTCCAGCGCCGGGGCGATTTCACCGTCAACATCGCCTGGGTGGAGGGCGGCGTTCCGGTGCGCGGCGTCGTCTACGCTCCGGCGATCGGGCGGCTGTTCTACACCCGCGCCGACGGCAGGTCGGTCGAGGAGACCGGCCCCTTCGACCCCGACCGCCCGGGCCTGCAGCGCCCGCTGCAGGTCGCCGTCCCCGACAACGCCGCGCTGCGCGTGGTCGCCTCCAAGTCGCACCGCGACGCCGCCACCGACGCCTACATCGCCCGCTACCGCGTCGCCCCCGACGGCTTTCGTTCCGCCGGATCGTCGCTGAAGTTCTGCCTCGTGGCCGTCGGCGAGGCCGATCTCTACCCACGCCTCGGTCGCACGATGGAGTGGGACACCGCCGCCGGCCACGCCGTGCTGCGCGGTGCCGGCGGGCAGGTGGTGCGCTTCGACGACCACGCACCGCTGACCTACGGCAAGCCGGGGCACGAGAATCCCTTCTTCATCGCCTGCGCCCCCGGCGTCGTGCTCCAGGCGGCCTGAGGTCCCCGATGCGTACCCTCGTCGTCATCCCCGCCCGCTATGCCTCCACCCGCTACCCCGGCAAGCCGCTGGTGGCGCTGACCGGCGCCACCGGCGTCGCCCGCAGCCTGGTGGAGCGGACATGGCTGGCCGCCCGCGCTGTCGGGGGGGTCGAGCGAGTGGTGGTGGCCACCGATGACGCCCGCATCCGCAGCGCCGCCGAGGGCTTCGGCGCCGAGGTCGTGATGACCTCGCCCGCCTGCCTGAACGGCACCGAGCGCGTGGCCGAGGCAGCCGGGCTGCTGGGCCCCGGGTGGGACGTTGTCGTCAACCTGCAGGGCGACGCGCCGCTGACCCCGCCCTGGTTCGTCGAGGCGCTGGTGGAGGCGCTGGCCGTCGATTCCGCCGCCGAGGTCGCCACCCCGGTCCTGCGCTGCGACGGCGCGGCGCTCGCGGCGCTGAAGGAAGACCGGCGTGCCGGACGCGTCGGCGGAACCACCGCGGTCTTCGGCGCCGGCGGCCGGGCGCTCTACTTCTCCAAGGAGGTCGTGCCCTACACCGCGGGCAGCTATGCCGGCGACGAGCCGACGCCGGTCTTCCACCACGTCGGCGTCTACGCCTTCCGCCCGGCGGCGCTCGCCGCCTATTCCGCCTGGCCCGAGGGTGCGCTCGAGCGGCTTGAGGGGCTCGAGCAGCTGCGCTTCCTCGAGCGTGGCCGGGCGATGCTGTGCGTCAAGGTCGAGGCGCGCGGCCGGCAGTTCTGGGAACTGAACAACCCCTCCGACGTCCCCCGGCTCGAGGCGATGCTGGCGGCCATGGGGATGGAATGAGGGCGGCGGCGCCGCCCACCGCCAGCATCGTCATCGTCTCCCGCCGCCGGCCGGCCGCGCTGGTCGCCTGCCTCGCCGGCGTCGCGCTGCAGGACCACCCCGCGATCGAAGTGGTGGTGGTCGCCGATCCCGCGGGGCTGGCCGCCCTGCGCGAGGCCGGCTGGGGCCGCCGCCTCAAGTCCGCGCTGTTCGACGAGGCCAACATCGCCGCCGCCCGCAATGCCGGCCTCGCGCTCGCTGCCGGCGAGGTGACGGCACTGCTCGACGATGACGCGGTGCCCGAACCGACCTGGGCCGCCCGGCTCGCCGCCCCGCTCGCCGACCCCCGCATCGCTGCCGCCGGCGGCTTTGTGCGCGGTCGCGACGGGCTCTCCTGGCAGTGGCGGGCGCGCCGCGTCGACCGCACCGGTCGCGCCGAGCCCTTCGCGGTGCCCGACCGGGCGGTCTCGCTCTGGCGGGCCGAGCCGGGCCTCGGCGTCAAGACCGAAGGCACCAACATGGCGGTGCGCACCGACCTCCTCCGCGCCCTGGGCGGCTTCGACCCCGCCTTCCGCTTCTACCTTGACGAGACCGACCTCAACCTCCGGCTCGCCGCCATCGGCGCCGTCACCGCCATCGTCCCGGATGCGGAGGTGCACCACGGCTTCCTTCCCAGCGAGCGGCGACGACCCGACCGGGTGCCGCGCGGCCTGCACGACATCGGTGCCTCGACGGCGGTCTTCCTGCGCCGGCACGCGCCCGCGGCCGACCACGGCGCCGCGCTCGCTCGGCTCGCGGCCGACGAGCGGCGGCGGCTGGTCGCCCACATGCTGGCCGGACGGATCGAGCCGCGCGACGTCGGCCGGCTGATGGCGACCCTTGCCGAGGGGGTAGCCGAGGGCCTGGCCCGCCCGCTCCCGCCGCTGCCGGTGCCGGATGCCGCTGCCCACGGCCTCGGCGCCCCGCCGGCGTCCGATCCGCCGCCCTTCCTGGCGCTGTCGGGCACCGGCCCGCGGCCGGGCCGGCTGCTGGCAGGCCGGCCGTGGTCGGCCGCCTCCCGCCGTGCCGCCGCCCTAGCCGCGGCCGGTGCCGGCGAGGTCGCCACCGTGCTCACCCTCTGGCCCGGCTTCCGCCCGCATCGGGCGCGCTTCGATCCCGCCGGCTTCTGGGAGCAGTCGGGCGGGCTCTGGGGCCGGGCCGGCCGCGACCCCCCGGGCGCCGGGCCGCGCCCGCTGACCTTCGCCGCCCGTGTCCACGCCGAGGCGGCGCGGATCGCGCGGGTCCGCCCGGTCGGCGGGCTTCCGCCGCCGGGCCCGCGCTAGCCGGGCCGCCGGTGCTGCCGCGCCCGGTTGCCGCGCCGCGCAAATCCCTCCATAATCACGCCACAGTGTCGGTCGATATCGAAATCCATGAGCGGCGCAGCCTCGGGCCGGGGCGCGCGGGGGAGTTGGTCGGTTCCATGAAGCGCAAGGTGACGAAGGCGGTCTTTCCCGTGGCCGGGCTGGGGACGCGGTTCCTCCCGGCGACCAAGTCGATCCCCAAGGAGATCATGACGCTCGTCGACCGCCCGCTCATCCAGTACGCGATCGACGAGGCGCGGGCCGCCGGCATCACCGACTTCATCTTCGTCACGTCGCGCGGCAAGTCGGCGCTCGAGGACTACTTCGACCACGCCCCCGAGCTCGAGGGCGCGCTGCGCCGGGCCGGCAAGACCGACCTGCTCGAGATGGTCAAGGCCACCAACATGGACTCCGGCGCCATCGCCTATGTCCGCCAGAACCGGCCGCTGGGGCTGGGCCATGCGGTCTGGTGCGCCCGCCGGCTGATCGGCAACGAGCCCTTCGCGGTAATCCTCACCGACGACGTGATCGCTGCCGAGACGCCCTGCCTCAAGCAGATGGTCGACGCCTACAACGAACTCGGCGGCGGCAACATGGTCGCGGCCATGGAGGTTGCGCCCGCCCGCGCCTCCTCCTACGGGGTGCTCGACGTCGCCGAGGACATGGGCTCGCTGGTGTCGGTCAGGGGCATGGTGGAAAAGCCCAAGCCCGGAGAGGCGCCGTCGAACCTCGCGGTCATCGGCCGCTACATCCTGACGCCGAAGGTGCTGGGCAATCTCAACCGGATGAAGCAGGGGGCGGGCGGCGAGATCCAACTCACCGACGCCATCGCCGAGGAGATCGACAAGGGCGAGCAGGTCTGGGGATTCCGCTTCCGGGGCCAGCGCTTCGACTGCGGCTCCAAGGCCGGCTTCCTGCAGGCGACCGTGGCCTTCGGCCTGGCGCGCGACGACCTGCGCGACGAACTGCGCCGCTTCCTCCACGACGTCGTGGCCCTGCAGAAGGCGGCCGAATAGCGTCGCGGCCGGGGCATGGCCGGCGCGCCCGCGCGCCTGCTCGACGTCTCGCGCCTCGTCTCCCGCGCGGGCCGGGGGCCGGCCACCGGCATCGACCGCGTCGAACTCGCCTACCTGCGTCACCTCCTGGCCGATCCCGCGCCGCTCTGGGGCCTTGCCCGCCATTCGGGGGGCTTCGCGCTGCTCGGCCGCGAGGGGCTTGACGGGCTCGAGGCGCGGCTGGCGGGCCGTCTGCCCTGGGGGCCGCCGGACTGGCGTGCCCGGCTGCGCCTCGCCCGGCCGGCCGGCCGCCAGCACGCCGAGGCGGCGCTGCGCCGCCTCGCCGTCGCCGGCCTGTCACCGGGCCGGCTCGCGGCCGGGCTCGCGGCCGTTGTCCCGGCCGGGGCGCTCTACCTCAACACCGGCCATGCGAACTTGTCGGCGGCGGTAATGCAGGCGCTGCGCGCCGTCCCGGGGCTGAGGATCGCGGTGATGCTGCACGACACCATCCCGCTCGACCATCCCGGCTACTGCCGGCCGGGCACGGCGGCGGCCTTCGGGGCGCGGCTCGCGGCGGTTGCGGCGGCGGCCGACGGGGTCATCTACCCCTCGGCCGCGGCGCGGGCGGCCGCCGCGCCGCATCTGTCGGCCTGCGGGCGCGTGCCGCCGGGCATCGTCGCCCACCTGGGGGTCGAGCCTGCCGCCGCCGACCCCGCCGCCCTGCCGGCAAGGCTCCGCCGCTTCCTCGACTCCGGCACCCCCCTGTTCCTGGCCGTCGGCACCATCGAGCCGCGCAAGGACCACGCGCTGCTGCTCGACCTCTGGGCCGGCCTCGCGTCCGACCCGCCGCCCGGCCCGTCGCCGCGGCTGGTCATTGCCGGCACGCGCGGCTGGGCGGCGCCGGCGCTGCTCGGCCGGCTCGACGCGCTCGCCGCGGCCGCCGCCGGCGGTGGCAGCGATGCCGTGACCGAAGCCGCAGGGCTTTCCGACGGGGCGGTCGCGGCCCTGGCCGACCGGGCGACGGCGCTGCTCTTTCCGTCGCGCGCCGAGGGCTTCGGCCTGCCGCCGGTCGAGGCCGCGGCCCGCGGCTGCCCGGTGATTGCCTCCGACCTGCCGGCCTGCCGCGAGGTGCTGGGCGACTATCCCGTTTACGCCCCCCCGGGTGACCTGTATTCTTGGCGCGCAAGAACCTGCGACCTCCTGCGGGCAGTCGCGGCGGGCGTCGCGCGTCGTCCGGCTCCGCGACCGCCGCCGTCCTGGGCCGCGCATTTCAACGCCGTGTTAGCCATGGCGTGAGAGCGTGGCACCGGGCCGCCGGAGGAGACGCGGGCAAGGGCAGTGGCAGGCGCCCGCGGGCGCCCCGACGAGCGAGGTGGGTTGGGCTTTCTCAGGGCATACGGGCTGCGGTTGGCGCGGCGGCGCTGGCTGATCCGCGCCTGGCGCAAGGGGCGGGAGCTGTCCGCGGTGGCCGACCGGACGCGGTCCATCCGCCCGCGCGACCTGCTGCTCTTCTCCACCCTGCGCAACGAGCGCATCCGCCTGCCGCATTTCCTGCGCTACTACCGTGATCTCGGCATCGGCCACTTCCTCGTCGTCGACAACGCCTCCGACGACGGCAGCCGCGAGTACCTCGCCAGCCAGGAGGACGTCTCGCTCTGGACCACGACGGCCTCATACAAGCGGTCGCGCTTCGGGGTCGACTGGCTGAACTGGCTGCAGCGCCGGCACGGCCACGGCCACTGGTGCCTCGTCGTCGACCCCGACGAGTTCCTCGTATACCCGTTCTGCGACACGCGGCCCCTGCGGGCGTTGACCGACTGGCTCGATGCCTCCTCGATCCGGTCCTTCGGGGCGATGCTGCTCGACATGTACCCCCGCGGACGGCTGGACGCGGTGCCCTACGCCGAGGGGCAGGACCCTCTCGATGTCGCCTGTTGGTTCGACAGCGGCAACTACACGATCAGCCGCAACCCCCGCTTCGGCAACCTCTGGATCCAGGGCGGGCCGCGGGCGCGGGTGTTCTTCGCCGACGATCCCGCCCGCGCCCCGGCGCTCAACAAGATCCCGCTGGTCAGGTGGCACCGCAGCTACGCCTATGTGAGCTCCTCGCACATGCTGCTGCCGCGCGGGCTGAATCTCGTCTACGACGAATGGGGGGGCGAGAAGGCCTCGGGCTGCCTTCTGCACGCCAAGTTCCTGCACACGATGAACGCCAAGGCCGAGGAGGAGCTGGTCCGCCGCCAGCACTACGCCGGCTCGGCCGAGTACCGCGCCTATGCCGGGCGGCTGGCCGAGGGGGGCGAGCTGTGGTGCAGGTGGTCGGAGAAATACATCAACTGGCGCCAGCTCGAGATTCTCGGGCTGATGTCCAAGGGCAACTGGGCCTGAGCGGGTGGCGCGGGTCGGCTTCCTGATGCTCTGCCACACCGCGCTCAACCGGGCGGCGCAGGTGGCGCGCCACTGGGCGATGCAGGGGGCGCCCGTCGTCATCCACCTCGACGCCCGGGTCGGCCGCGCCCAGCACGAGCGCATGGTGCAGGCGCTGGCGGACCTGCCGCACGTGGGCTTCTGCCGCCGCTACCGCTGCGAATGGGGCACCTGGAGCCTGGTGGCCGCAACCCAGGCCGCGGCCGAGATGCTGCTCGCCGCCCATGCCGACGTCACCCATGTCTACGCCGCCTCGGGCTCCTGCCTGCCGCTGCGTCCGCATGCCGAACTCCAGGCCTGGCTCGATGCCCATCCCGGCACCGACTTCATCGAGAGCGTCACCACCGAGGATGTGAGCTGGACGGTCGGGGGCATCGACATCGAGCGCTTCACGCTGCACTTTCCCTTCTCCTGGCGGCGCCAGCGCTGGCTCTTCGACCGCACCGTCGACATCCAGCGCCGGCTGCGCATCCGCCGGCGCATCCCCCAGGGCGTGGTACCGCATCTCGGCTCGCAATGGTGGTGCCTGACGCGGCGCACCCTCGCCGCCATCCTCCAGGATCCGCGCCGCCGCGCGTTCGACCGCTACTTCGCCCGCGTCTGGATTCCCGACGAATCCTATTTCCAGAGCCTCGTGCGGCAGCATTCGCCGCAGATCGAGAGCCGGTCGCTGACGCTGTCGAAGTTCGACTTCCAGGGCAAGCCGCACATCTTCTACGACGACCACCTCCAGCTCCTGCGCCGGTCGGACTGCTTCGTGGCCCGCAAGATCTGGCCCGAGGCCGACCGTCTCTTCCGCGTCTTCCTCGCCCCCGCCGGCAGCGCCCCCGCCCGTGCCGAGCCGAACCCCGGCAAGATCGACCGGCTGTTCTCGCGGGCTGTCGAGCGGCGCACCAAGGGCCGGCCGGGCCTCTACATGCAGAGCCGCTTCCCCAACGAGAACTGGGAGAACGGCAAGACGGCGGCGCCCTATTCGGTGTTCGAGGGCTTCGCCGAGGTGTTCGAGGACTGGGAGGGCTGGCTCGGGCGCGCCATCGGCGGGCGCGTGCACGGGCATCTCTTCGCCCCGGAGCGGGTGCGGTTCGCCGGCGGCGAGCGGGTCTGGAACGGGGCGCTGTCCGACAGCGCCGCGCTTCGCGACTACAACCCGCGCATGTTCCTGACCAGCCTCGTGTGGAACACCCGCGGCGAGCGGCAGTGCTTCCAGTTCGGTCCTGCCGACCTTCAGGACATCTCGTGGTTCATGGCCACCGATCCCAACGCCCAGCTCTCGGTCATCTCCGGCGCCTGGGCGGTGCCGCTGTTCCGCGCCGGCGCCCCCTTCGCCGAGCTGCGACGGACCGCCGCCGCCCTGCAGAAGACCGAGCGCTGGCACCTCGACGTCCTGCGCTCGCCCTGGGCCAAGGCGCGGGTACGGATCTGGAGCCTGGCCGACTTCGCCGAGAACCCGATGGAACCCCTGCAGACGATCCTCGACGAGATCACGCCGCGGGCGTTGCGCCGTCCAGCCGAGGCCCCGCGCCTCGTCGACCTCGCCGGCTTCGGCCGCTTCCTGCAGCAACTGCGCAACGAGGGGATGCAGCCGGTGCTGATGGGCGACTTCCCGGTCGCCGATCCCGCCCCGCCCGACCCGGTCCGCCGCACGGCCGGGCGCGCCGTCTGATCCGACCCCGGGGAGCACGCCGATGTCCGCCTTCGACTGCTTTGTCATCCTCGCCGGCATGCGCACCGGCTCCAACTACCTCGAGGCGAACCTCAACGCCCTGCCGGGGGTCACCTGCCACGGCGAGGCCTTCAATCCCCGGTTCATCGGCCACAAGGGCCAGGAGGCGCTGTTCGACATCGACCTCGCCGGCCGCGCCGCGGCACCCCTGGAGCTGCTGGCCCGGATGGTCGAGCGCACCCCGGGCCTTGCCGGCTTCCGCCTCTTCCATGACCATGACCCGCGGGTGCTCGCCCATTGCCTGGCCGACCGCCGCTGCGCCAAGGTTGTGCTGACCCGCAACCCGGTCGACAGCTACGTCTCGCTGCTCATCGCGGCCGAGACCGGCCAGTGGCGGCTGGGCGACCTCAGGCACCACCGCGCCGCCACGGTGCGCTTCGATCCGGCCGGCTTCGAGGCCCATCTCGCCGCCGGGCAGGAGTTCCTCCTGCGCATCCTGAACGCGCTGCAGGTCAGCGGCCAGGCGGCCTTCTGGCTCGGCTACGAGGATGTGGGCGATCTGGCGGTGCTGAACGGGCTCGCCGCCTGGCTCGGGGTGGAGGGGCGGCTCGCCGCGCCCGACGGGCGGCTGAAGAGGCAGAACCCCGAGCCGGTGCGCGACCGCGTCGTCAACCCCGGCGAGATGGAGGCCGCGCTCGCCCGGCTCGACCGCTTCAACCTCTGGCGGACCCCGGCCTTCGAGCCGCGCCGCGGTCCCGGCGTGCCGGGCTTCCTCGCCGCGCCGGAGGCGCCGCTGCTCTTTCTTCCGGTGCAGGGCGGGCCCGAGGCGCGCGTCGCCGCCTGGCTCGCCGCGCTCGACGGGCAGGGTCCCGGGGCGCTCCGCACCGGCTTCACCCAGAAGACGCTGCGCCTCTGGCAGCGCGACCGGCCGGGCTTCCGCAGCTTCACGGTGCTCCGCCATCCGCTGGCCCGCGCCCATGCCGCCTATGCCCGGGCCATCCTCTCGGGCGCGCTGGGCGAGATCCGCCGGGTGCTGCGGACGGGTTACCGGCTGCCGATCCCGGCGGCCGATGTCCTGCCGGGCGCGCTGCCCGCGGGCTACGGGCCCGAGGCCCACCGCGCCGGCTTCCTCGCGTTCCTGCGCTTCCTCAAGGGCAACCTCGCCGGCCAGACCTCGGTGCGCGTCGATCCGTCCTGGGCCAGCCAGGCGGCCGTGATCCGCGGCTTCGCGGAGGTCGCGATCCCCGACCGGCTGGTCCGCGAGGCCGGCCTCGCCCGCGGGCTGGCCGAACTGGCCGCCGAGGTCGGCCGCCCGTCTCCGCCGCTGCCGGACGCCGCCGAGGAGGCGCCGCTGCCGCTGGCGGCGATCGCCGATGCCGAGCTCGAGGCCGCGGCGCGCGAGGCCTACGCCCGCGACTACCAGGCCTTCGGTTTTGCCGACTGGGCGGGAGAGGCCCGGCCGGCCGGTGCCCCGCCTGCGCGCTGAGCAGGCGTGCCGTCGCCGGGGCGCCTCCGCCGCGGGCATCGAGCCCGCCGCGGAGGCCGCGCGCAGCCACAGGCGGCGGGCCCTGAGGCGCCGCCGGGCTCTGCGCGCGGGGGGGCCATGAACGGGCCGCGCGGGGGATGGCGGCGGCGCCGGTGGGCGCCGTTCGGGCCCCGCGGCGCAGGGGTCCGCCGCCGCCGGCTCGCCCGGCCGGCTGTCCCGGGCCGTCCGGGCGCAGGACCGGCCGCGCCGGTCGTCCCGGGGGGCCGGACGCGGCGGCCGGACGCCCCCTGCAGCGTGCCCGCGGGCCACCCGCCGCGCCGCGCCCTCAGGCGCGGACGCGCCTCTCGTAGGCGCCAGCGATGTCGCGCGCCAGCGCCCCGACCTCGAACCGCCAGGGGCCGATCTCGGCCACCGGGGTCACCTCGGCCGCCGTCCCGGTCAGCCAGCACTGCTGGAAGCCCTCGAGCTCGGCCGGCTCGATGTGACGCTCGTGCACCGCGATCTGGCGGTCCTTCAGCATCCCGATCACGGTCTGCCGGGTCAACCCGTTGAGGAAGGCGTCGGGCAGCGGCGTGTGGACCTCGCCGTCGCGGACGAAGAAGATGTTGGCTCCCGTCGCCTCGGCGACATAGCCGCGCCAGTCGAACATCATCGCGTCCGAGCAACCCTTCGCCTCGGCGGCATGCTTGGACATCGTGGCGATCATGTAGAGGCCCGCCGCCTTGGCCTGCGAGGGCGCAGTCTCGGGGCTCGGGCGCTTCCATTTCGCGACGTCGAGCCGTGCCCCCTTCATCTTGGCGTCGCCGTAGTAGGCGCCCCACTCCCAGGCCGCCACCGCCAGCCGCACCGGGTTGCGGCGCGAGGCCACGCCCATATCCTCGCCCGACCCGCGCCAGGCGACGGCGCGCACATAGGCGTCCTTCAGCCCGTTGGCTGCCAGCACCTCGGCCTTGGCCATCTCGATCTGGTCGACCGTCCAGGGGATATCGAAGTCGACCAGCCGGGCAGAGGCGTGCAGCCGCTCGGAGTGGGCGCGGGAAAGGAAGATCCGCCCGCCGTAGGCGCGCTCGCCCTCGAACACCGACGAGGCATAGTGCAGCGCATGGGTCAGCACATGGATGTTGGCGGCGCGCCAGTCCACCAGCCTGCCGTCCATCCAGATCTTGCCGTCGCGGTCATCGTAGGCCCCGGCCATGTCCCCCGTTCCTCCCTTCGCCCGCTCTCCGGGCGGTTTCGCGAAGATTGCGCCACACGCGTCCGGTGCGGAGCGAAAGTTGCGCCGGACCGGGGGCACGGCTAGCAGTCGCCACTTGGAAAGTCAACAAGGCTGACGTAAACTCCCGCCGCGGAGACAGGGGGACGCGATGGCGGAAGGCGGCGCGGCGGGGGGCGAGGGACTTCTCTATCTCACCGACGACCAACTCCGGAAGGGCATCGAGGCGATGTTCTTCGCCTACCGCGCCTTCACCTCCGATCCCGACCGCATCCTCGCGGTCCACGACTACGGCCGCGCCCACCACCGGGCGCTGCACTTCATCCACCGCAGCCCGGGGACCACGGTGACGAACCTGCTGGCCATCCTCGGGGTCACCAAGCAGTCGCTCAACCGGGTCCTGCGCACGCTGGTGGAGGACGGGCTGGTCGAGGCGCGAATCGGCCACGCCGACCGGCGCGAGCGCCACCTGCACCTTACCGCCGGCGGGCTGGCGCTGGAGCGGCAGCTCTCGGACGCCCAGCGGGCGCGGATGCGCGCGGCCTACCGCGCCGCCGGTCCCGAGGCGGTCGCCGGCTTCCGCCTGGTGCTCGAGGCGATGATGGACGCCGACACGCGGCGCCACTACCTGCGGCTGCGCGACGGGACATGACGCCGCCCGCCCCCGGCGCCGAGACCCATCTCCTGGTCGTCGACGACGACGCCCGGCTGCGCGGCCTCCTGCAGCGCTTCCTGGTGCGCGAGGGCTTCCTTGTCACCGCGGCCCGCGACGCCGCCCATGCCCGCCGGCTGCTCGCCGGCCTCGCCTTCGACCTCATCGTGCTCGACGTCATGATGCCCGGCGAGGACGGCATCAGCCTGACGCGGGCGCTGCGGCCGCGGATGGCCACGCCGGTGCTGCTGCTGACCGCCCGCGGCGAGACCGCCGACCGCATCGCCGGCCTCGAGGCGGGGGCCGACGACTACCTCGCCAAGCCGTTCGAGCCGCGCGAGCTTGTCCTGCGCATCCAGGCGATCCTGCGGCGGGCGCCCGCCGCAGGCCCTGCCGCGGCGCGGATTCTCGCGCTCGGCGGCCTCCGCTACGACCTCGACCGGGGCGAGCTCCGGCGCGGGGACGAGCCGGTGCGGCTGACCGCCACCGAGGCGGCGCTGATGCGCCTCTTCGCCACCCATCCCGGCGAGACGCTGACCCGCGAGCGGCTGGTCGAGGATCTTGGCCGCGACCGCGGGCCCGCCGCCGCCGAGCCCTTCCAGGAACGCGCCGTCGACGTCCAGATCACTCGCCTGAGGCGCAAGATCGAGGCCGATCCCAGGCTCCCGCGCTACCTGCAGACGGTGCGCGGGGCGGGCTACATGCTGGTCCCCGACTAGGGCGGGAGCGCCGGGGCGCGCGCCCCCGGGGGCACGGACGCGGAGGGTGCGCGCGGCAGCACGGCACGGGCCCTCCACCGGGGTGACGGCGCGGTTGCGGTTGTGCGCGCCCCGCGCCTATAGTGGCCGGTCATGACCACCGCGCTCTTCTCCCACCCCGCCTGCTCCGTGCACGCCCCGCCCCCCGGCCATCCCGAGCGGCCCGAGCGGCTGCAGGCGGTCGCCGCGGCGCTGGCTGTACCGGCCTTCGCCGCGCTCGACCGCCGTGAGGCGCCGCCGGCGGCCGAGGCCGACCTGGGCCTTGTCCATCCGGCGGGCTACATTGCGGCGCTGCGGGCGTCGGGGCCGGCCTCCGGCACCCTGGCGCTCGACCCCGACACGCACATGTCGGCGGGCTCGCTCGAGGCTGCCCTGCGTGCCGCGGGGGCGGCGGTCGCCGCCGTCGACGCGGTGCTCGACGGCGGGCCGACCAACGCCTTCTGCGCTGTCCGGCCGCCCGGCCACCACGCCGAGGCCGCCCGGCCGATGGGCTTCTGCCTCTTCGGCAACGTCGCGATCGCCGCCCGCCACGCGCTCGACCGCCACGGGCTCGAACGGGTGGCGATCGTCGATTTCGACGTCCATCACGGCAACGGCACCCAGGCCCTGCTCTGGGACGAGCCGCGGGTGCGCTTCGTCTCATCCCACCAGATGCCGCTCTGGCCCGGCACCGGCGGCCCCGACGAGCGCGGCGCTTTTGGCCAGATCATGAACCTGCCGCTCGCGCCGGGAACCGGCGGTCCGGCGTTCCGCCGCGCCTACGCCGAGCGGGTGCTGCCCTGGCTCGACGCCTTCGCGCCCGAACTCGTGCTCGTCTCGGCGGGGTTCGATGCCCACCGCGCCGACCCGCTGGCAAACCTCGAGCTGGAGGCGGAGGATTTCGCCTGGGTCACCGCCGCGCTGGCCGGACTCGCCGGCGCGCACGCCGGCGGCCGGCTGGTCTCGGTGCTCGAGGGCGGCTACGATCTTGATGCCCTTGCCGCCTCGGTGGCGGCGCATGTGGCGGTGCTGATGGAGCAGGGCGCATGAACGGCAGGGCGGTTGCCGAGATGACCTTCGAGGAGGCGATGGCCGCCCTCGAGGAGGTGGTGCAAAAGCTCGAGCGCGCCGACGTGCCGCTCGAGGAATCGATCGCGCTCTACGAGCACGGTGCCGAACTGCGCGCCCATTGCGAGGCGCGGCTCCGCCAGGCCGAGGAGCGGGTGGAGCTGATCCGCGCACGCGAGGGCCGGGCGGTGGGCAGCGTCCCGGCCGAGGGAATGTGATGTTCGAATCGGCGCGGGCCGATGCCGCGACGCGGATCGAGGCCTGCCTCGCCGAGGCGCTCGCGCCGTTCGGCGACCTGCAAGTGGCCGAGGCAATGCGCCACGCCCTGAACGGCGGCAAGCGGCTTCGCGGCTTCCTGGTGCTGGAGTCGGCCGCCCTTTTCGGGGTCGGGCCGGAGCAGGCGGTCTCTCCCGCCGCCGCGATCGAGGCGTTGCACGCCTATTCGCTGGTCCATGACGATCTGCCCTGCATGGACGACGACGACCTGCGCCGCGGCCAGCCCACCGTCCACGTTCGCTGGGACGAGGCGACCGCGGTGCTGGCGGGGGACGCGCTGCAGACGCTCGCCTTCGAGCTTCTCACCCGCCCCGAGGTCGGCCCGGCGGCGGTCCGGGTGGCGCTGGTGGCGGGCCTCGCCCGGGCGGCGGGAGCGCGGGGGATGGTGCGCGGCCAGGCGCTCGACATGGCCGCCGAGACCGCCGCCGAACCGCTGGGGCTGGCCGAGATCACCGCGCTGCAGTCGGCCAAGACCGGGGCGCTGATCGAATGGTCGGCCGCCGCCGGCGCCATCCTCGCCGGTGCCGACCCGCTGCCGCTGCGGCGCTATGCGCAGGCGCTGGGCCTTGCCTTCCAGATCGCCGACGACATCCTTGATGCCAGCGGCGACGAGGCGCGCGCGGGCAAGCGGCTCAAGAAGGACGCGGCTGCCGGCAAGGCCACCTTCGTCGGGCTGATGGGGCTCGAGGCTGCCCGCGCCCGCGCCGCGGCGCTCGCCGCCGAGGCCGAGGCAGCGGTGGCGGTCTACGGCGCCGCGGCCGGCGGGCTCCGGGCGCTTGCCCGCTTCGTCGTCGCGCGTGACCGCTAGCCATCCGGGAGGCACAGCCGCCGCCCCGGCCCGCCACATTACGGAAGACGGATGACCGACCGCCCGCAGACCCCGCTTCTCGACCTCGTCAGACTGCCCGCCGACCTGCGCGGGCTCGCCGACCGTCAGCTGCGCCAGCTTGCCGACGAGCTGCGCGCCGAGACCATCGCCGCGGTCTCGGTGACCGGCGGCCATCTCGGCGCCGGGCTCGGGGTGGTCGAGTTGACGGTGGCGCTGCACGCCGTCTTCGAGGCCCCCCGCGACCGCATCATCTGGGACGTCGGCCACCAGTGCTATCCCCACAAGATCCTCACCGGCCGGCGCGACCGCATCCGCACCCTGCGCCAGAAGGACGGGCTGTCGGGCTTCACCAAGCGGTCCGAAAGCCCGTACGATCCCTTCGGCGCGGCCCATTCCTCGACCTCGATTTCCGCCGCCCTCGGCTTCGCCGTCGCCCGCGACCTCGGCGGCGCGCCCGAGCACGGGATCGGCGACTGCGTGGCGGTGATCGGCGACGGGGCGATGTCGGCCGGCATGGCCTACGAGGCGATGAACAACGCCGGCCATCTCGGCAGGCGGCTGTTCGTGATCCTCAACGACAACGAGATGTCGATCGCCCCGCCGGTCGGGGCGATGTCGGCCTATCTTTCGCGGCTCTACGCCCAGGCGCCGTTCCAGGACCTCAAGGCCGCCGCCAAGGGGGCGCTGGCGTTCCTGCCTCCGCCCTTCCAGGAAGGCGCGCGGCGCGCCTACGGGCTGGTCAAGCACATGGCGGTCGGGGGAACGCTGTTCGAGGAACTCGGCTTCTCCTACGTCGGGCCGATCGACGGGCACGACCTTGACCAGCTCCTGCCGGTCCTGCGGACGGTCCGCGCCCGGGCCGAGGGGCCGGTGCTGGTCCATGTCCTGACGAAGAAGGGCAAGGGCTACGCCCCGGCCGAGGCGGCGCGCGACCGCGGCCACGCCACCGGCCGCTTCGACGTGCTGACCGGCCGGCAGGCGCCCCAGCCGTCGAACGCCCCCGCCTACACCAAGGTCTTCGCCCAGGCGCTGACGCGGCAGGCCGAGGACGACCCCCGGATCGTTGCGGTGACCGCGGCGATGCCCGAGGGCACGGGGCTCAGCCTGTTCGCCGAGCGGTTCCCGGCCCGGCTGTTCGACGTCGGCATCGCCGAGCAGCATGCGGTGACCTTCGCCGCCGGGCTGGCGGCGGGGGGGATGCGGCCGTTCTGCGCCATCTACTCGACCTTCCTGCAGCGCGGCTACGACCAACTGGTGCATGATGTGGCGCTTCAGGGCCTGCCGGTGCGCTTCGCCATCGACCGCGCCGGGCTGGTGGGTGCCGACGGGGCCACCCATGCGGGTGCCTTCGACATCGCCTTCCTGGCCAACCTGCCCGGCTTTGTCGTGATGGCCGCCGCCGACGAGGCCGAGCTTGTCCACATGGTGGCGACCGCGGCGGCCTGGGACGAGGGGCCGATCGCCTTCCGCTACCCGCGCGGCGAGGGGACGGGGGCCGAGCTTCCCGCCCGCGGCCGGCCGCTGGAGATCGGCCGCGGGCGGGTGGTGCGCGAGGGCACGGGGGTGGCGATCCTGTCCTACGGGACGCGGCTGGCCGAGTGCCTCGCGGCCGCCGAGGGGCTGGCGGCGCGCGGGGTGTCGGCCACCGTGGCCGACGCCCGCTTCGCCAGGCCGCTGGACCGCACGCTGATCCTGGGGCTTGCCCGCGAGCACGCGGCGCTGATCACGGTCGAGGAGGGGGCGGCGGGCGGCTTCGGCGCCCATGTCGCCCAGCTTCTGGCCGGGGAGGGGGTGTTCGACCGCGGGCTGGCCTTCCGGATGATGGTGCTGCCCGACATCTTCATTGACCAGGCGAGCCCGCGCGAGATGTACGCGGTCGCCGGGCTGAACGCCGCGGACATCGAGGCGACGGCGCTGGCGGCGCTGGGGGTGGCGGTGGTGGGACGCCGGGCCTGAGCCGCGTCCCACGCCTGGGACGCCCGGGTGATTCATGCAATATCAATGGCATGGCCTGATCCGTCAAGGATTGCGAAAGGATCGCCCCGCTGCGGCGGGCGCCGTTGCCCTGCGGCCCGACCGGCGCCATCATGTCCCGGCGCTGCCGGAGAGCCGCCCCATGCCCGTTCCCGATTACGAGACCCTGATGCTGCCGGTCCTGCGTGCCTTCGCCGGAGGGGCGCAGACGGTGCGCGACTGCCTGCCGGCCCTGCGCCGCGCCTTCGAGATATCGGAGGCGGAGGCGGCCGAACTCCAGCCGAGCGGCGGCAAGACGGTTCTTGCCGACCGCACCCACTGGGCGCGGACCTACATGTCCAAGGCGGGCCTCCTGAGTTCGCCCAAGCGCGGGGCGCATGTGCTGACCGACCGCGGCCGTGCGCTTCTTGCCGAGGCTCCGGGGCGCATCGACAACGTGCTTCTGCGGTCCCGCTATCCCGAGTTCGCCGAATGGCTTACTGCCGCCCGCCGAGGGAATGGCGAAAGCCCCGGTCCGGGGTTCCAGCACGGCGACCCATCGGCCCGGCAACCGACGCCATTGCCCCTTGCGGAGACCCCCGAGGAACGGATCGAACGGGCCTCGGCCGAACTGGACGCGGCCCTTGCCGACGACCTGCTGGATCGCCTGCGCACGATGGACGCGCTGCGCTACGAACGCCTCGAGCTCGATCTGCTCACGGCGATGGGCTACGGCACCGGCAGTTACGGCAGCCGAAGCCTGACCCCGGCCTCGGGCGACGGCGGGATCGACGGGATCATCCACGAGGACGCCCTCGGTCTTGATGCCGTCTACGTTCAGGCCAAGCGCTATCGGGCCGAGACGAAGGTCGGGCGCCCCGCCATCCAGCAGTTCGTGGGCTCGCTGACCGGCGAGGGGGCAACCAAGGGTGTCTTCGTGACCACCTCGGGCTTCTCGGCCGAGGCGCGGGATTACCTGCGGCGCGTCAGCCACCGGATCGTGCTGATCGACGGCCCCGAACTGGCGCGGCTGATGATCCGCCACGGCGTCGGCGTGCGCGTCCGCCAGACGGTCGCCATCAAGTCGGTCGACGCGGACTATTTCGGCGACCTCGACCACTGACGCCGCGCCCGGCCCCTCCGGGCCTTGCCCGCCCCCCCCTGCTTCGCCCGGCCCCCTTGACTTCGCCCCGCCGGCGGCGTCGGGTCGCGGGCCCGGGGCCTGCCCGGGGAAGCGGGGCGCGTCGGGGTGTCGCTGGCGGTCTTCCTTGTCGTCATCCTGGCCGCGGCGCTGCACGCGGGCTGGAACGCGCTGCTGAAGGGCACCGGCGACAAGCTGTTCGGCGGCATCGCGATCGCGACCTTCGCCTCGGGGCTGGCGGCGGCGGGGCTGGCGCTGCTGCCCGCACCGCTGCCCGACCCCGCAAGCTGGCCCTTTGTCGGCGGTTCGGTGGCGCTGCAGGTGGCCTACTACCTGCTTCTGGCCGGAGCCTACCGCCATGCCGACCTTGGCGCGGCCTACCCGCTGATGCGCGGGGGTGCGCCGCTCCTGACCGCGGCGGCGATGGCGGCTGGCTTCGGCGAGGCGCTGCCGCCGGCCGGCTGGGCCGGGGTGGTGCTGATCAGCGCCGGCATCCTCGGCCTCGTGCTGGACGGGCGGCGGCGCGCGGGCGGCGCGGCCGGGATCGCCTTTGCGCTGGCCAATGTCGTTGTGATCGCGGGCTACACGGTGGTCGACGGGCTCGGGGTGCGCCGGTCGGGGGCGCCGGTGGCCTACACGCTGTGGATCTTCCTGCTGACGGCGCTGCCGCTTCTGGCCTGGGCGGGTGCGCGCGCGGCAACGCGGGCGCGGCTGGCGGCGGCGATGGCGCGGCAGTGGCGGGTGGGGCTGTTCGGGGCGGCCGGGACGATGCTGTCCTACGGTGCGGCGCTCTGGGCGATGACGCTGGCGCCGGTGGCGCTGGTGGCGGCGCTGCGCGAAAGCTCGATCCTGTTCGCGACGCTGATCGCGGTTGTGGCGCTGGGCGAGCGGCCGGGGCGGGCGCGGCTTCTGGCGGTGGGGCTGGTGGCAGCCGGGGTGGTGGCGATCCGGCTTGCCCCGGGGGGATGAGCCGGCGCCGGGCCCCGGCCTAGCCGCCGGCGGCGAGGATGGCGGCGAGCCCCTCGCGGTAGGTCGGGTGGGCGAGGCGCAGGCCGAGCTCGCGCTTGACCCGGTCGTTGCGGACCCGCTTGCTTTCGGAATAGAAGCTCCGCGCCATCTCGGACATGGCCGGGGCGGCGTCCTCCCAGGCGACGGCCGGCGGCGGCGGCAGGCCGATCAGCGCCGCGGCATGGGCGAGCACGTCTTCGGGCGGGGCGGGGTCGTCGTCGCAGAGGTTGTAGACGGCGGTGGTGCCGCCCGCCGGCGGCCTGCCGATCGAGGCGGCGAGCGCAGCGGCGATGTCGTCGACATGGATGCGGCTGAACACCTGCCCGGGCTTGATGATGCGCCGGGCGCTGCCGTCGCGGACCCTGGCGAAGGGGCTGCGGCCGGGGCCGTAGATGCCGGCGAGGCGGAAGATGGCGAGCGGCCAGCCGGCCCGCCGGGCGAGCGCGCGCCAGCCCTCCTCGGCGGCCAGCCGGGCCAGGCCGCGCGGGGTGGAGGGGGCGGGTGGCGTCGCTTCGTCTACCCAGCCGCCGGCGTGGTCGCCATAGACCCCGGTGGTCGACAGATGCCCCGCCCAGGCGAGGTGGCGGGCGGCGGCAAGCTCGCCGGCGGCGGCGGCAAGAACGGGGTCGCCGGCCGGTCCCGGGGGCACCGAGCAGAGCAGATGCGTGGCGCGGGCGAGCGCGGGGGCCAGCGGGCTGCCGGGCCAGGCGAGCGGCTCGGCCCCGCTGGCGGCGACCGCGGCGAGGCGGCCGGGGCTGCGGCCGGTGCCGATGACCTGCCAGCCGGCGCGGCGCAGGCGCAGGGCCAGCGCCTGCGCGCTGTAGCCGTGGCCGAGCGAGAGAAGGATGCCTGCCGGGGGGGCCATGGGGCAAGGATGGCGCGGCGGGCGCGCGCCGGCAAGGGGCCGGGCGGGCGGTTGGGCGCGGGCGGGCTTGTCTTCTGCGGGGCGGCGGGCGAAGAGGATGCGGCAGGGAAGGAGAGGGCCCGGGGCCGATGCAGCGCTTCGAGAGGATCGCCTTCCGCGCCTCGGCCGTGCCGATCGCCGAGGAGGCGCGCGCCCGCCTGGCCGGCCGCTACGGCGACCATCCGCCCGGGCAGGCGCAGGTGATCGTGGCTCTCGGCGGCGACGGCTTCATGCTGCAGACGCTGCACGCCACCTCGGGCCTCGGTCTGCCGGTCTACGGCATGAACCGCGGCACGGTCGGCTTCCTGATGAACGCCTACGGCGAGGATGACCTGCCGGCCCGCCTGTCGGCGGCCGAGGAGACGGTGATCCACCCGCTGGCGATGCGTGCCGCCGGCCCCGACGGGACCGAGCACCGGATGCTGGCCATCAACGAGGTGTCGCTGCTCAGGGCCGGGCCGCAGGCGGCCAAGCTCAGGATCGCGGTGGACGGGCGGACGCGGCTGGAGGAACTCGTCTGCGACGGGGCGCTGGTGGCGACGCCGGCGGGCTCGACCGCCTACAACTACTCGGCGCACGGGCCGGTGCTGCCGGTGGGGGCGCAGGTGCTGGCGCTGACGGCGATCGCCGCCTTCCGGCCGCGGCGATGGCGGGGCGCGCTGCTGCCGGCGGCGGCGACGGTGCGCTTCGACGTGATCGAGCCGGACAAGCGACCGGTGATGGCCGATGCCGACGGCCGGTCGGTGCCGCGGGTCCTGTGGGTCGAGGTGGCCCGCGAGGCCAGCGTCGTCCACCGGCTGCTGTTCGACCCCGGCCACGGGCTGGAGGAGCGGCTGCTGCGCGAGCAGTTCGCCTGACCGGCCCGGCCCGGCCCTGCGGCCCGTCCGGGCGCGCCGGGGATCAGCCGGTGCCGCGCTGCCAGCCGTCGCGCTTGCGGTAGAGGGTCGAGGGGGCGACGTCGAGGATGCGCGCGGCGCGCGGGACCGAGCCGCCGCAGCGGGCGATCGTCTCCTCGATCACGATCTGCTCGATCTCGGCCAGTGTCCGCCCGATCAGGGCCTCGAGCCCCGGTCCGCGGGCGGGCTCGTCCGCCGGCGCGGCGGCGGCTTCGCCCGCGGCGGCCGCGGCGGCTGCGGCGGCCCCGGTGCCGCGCGCCTGGGCGGCGAAGCGGAACAGCTCGGCCGGCAGGCAGGCGAGGCCGACGCGCCCGCCCTCGGCCAGCACGGCGACGTTGCGCAGCACGTTCAGGAGTTCGCGGACGTTGCCGGGCCAGGGATAACGCCGGAACAGCGAATGCACCTCGGCATCGAAGCCCTCGAAGCGCTTGCCCTCCTCGGCGGCGAAGCGGGTCAGCATGACCGAGGCGATCTCGATGACGTCCTCGCCGCGCTCGCGCAGCGGCGGCAGGTGCAGCGGGATGACGTGCAGCCGGTAGTAGAGATCCTCGCGGAACTGGCCGGCGCGCACGGCCGCCATCGGGTCGCGGTTGGTGGCGCAGACGATGCGGACGCTGACCTTGCGCGGCCGCGTCGCGCCGACCGGCTGGATCGTGGAGGTCTGCAGGAAGCGCAGGAGCTTGGTCTGCAGCGCGAGGTCGAGTTCGCAGACCTCGTCGAGAAACAGCGTGCCGCCGTCGGCGGCCGCGGCAGCGCCTGGCTTGTCGGAGATGGCGCCGGTGAACGAGCCGCGCAGATGGCCGAACACCTCGCTTTCCAGCAGGTCGGCGGGGATCGCGCCGCAGTTCAGCGCGATGAAGGGGCCCGCGGCGCGCGGCGAGCAGGCGTGCACCGCCTCGGCGGCAAGCTCCTTGCCGGTGCCGCTTTCGCCGGTGATGAAGACCGTCGCCATCGACCGCGCCACCGAGCGGATCTTGGCATAGACCGCCTGCATCGGCGGCGACGAACCGATGAAGCCGCCCAGCGCGGGGCCGGCCGGCAGGCCGGAAGCGGCGGCGGGCGGGGCCGCTTCGGGCAGGGCGGCGGTGGCGTTCTCGACCGCGCCAAGCAGGCGGGCCTCGTCGAAGGGCTTGACGACGAAGTCATGGGCACCGCGGCGCATGGCCTCGACCGCCCGGCTGATCGAGCCGTTGGCGGTGATCACGATCACTGCCGTGTCGGGGGCATCGCGCAGGATGTCCTGCATGAGCAGGAGCCCGTCGCCGTCGGGCAGGGCGAGATCGAGCAGCACGATCCGCGGCCGGTGGCTGCGGAAGGCCGCCGCACCCTCGGCGGCCGTGCCGGCCAGCACGACCTGGTGTCGGGCCCCGCGCAGCATCGCGGCATAGACGAGTTGCAGCGAGGGCGTGTCCTCGACCAGGAGGATCGGCGGCGCGGCGGTCATGTCGGCTCGCGCCGCCGGTCGCGGACGCCGGCGATGAAGTGGATCAGATGGTCGAGCTGGACGAGCGCATCCGCGCCGATCAGCGCCATCGCCTCCTCGCTCATGCGGTGGGCGGCACCGTTCAGGCCCTCGGCGAGCCGCTGCAGCTCGGTCGCGCCGACCGCGCCCGCCAGCGCGATCAACACATGGGTGTGGGCGCGCACCGCCGCCGCATCGGGGGCCGAGAGGCCGCGGACGAGCCCCCGCTCGACCGACGAGAGGTCGCCCGCAAGCCGGCCGAGCAGGTCCTGCGCGCCGTCGGGGCCGGCGATCTCGATCAGCCGGGCGAAGCGGTCGTGGTCGAGCACCAGCCGGTCGGGCGAGGGGGCATAGAGCGGCGGCTCGGCCCGGGCCCGCGCCAGGGCCGCGCCGATCGCATGGCCGAGGCTGTCAAGGCTGTGGATGGGCTTGGGCAGGATGCCGTCGGCACCGGCGGCCAGGATCGCCTCACGGTTGGCGCGCAGCACATAGGCGGTAACGGCGAGCACCGGCATGCGCGCCGCCGGCCCGTCGAGCGCCCGCAGCCGGCGGATGACGTCGAGGCCCGACATCCGCGGCATCTCGATGTCGATCAGCGCCATGGCGAAGGTCTCGGTCGACAGCCGCTCGAGCGCCTCGACACCGTCGGCGGCGATCTCCGGGGCCGCACCCAGCCGGGCTAGCATCGCGGCGATGACGGCCTGGTTGGTGGCGCTGTCCTCGGCCACGAGCACACGCTGGCCGGCAAGGTCGGGCAGGCCGGCCGCCGGGGGGTCGGCGTCGGGAAGGGCGGCCTGCCACGCGCGGCGGGGCAGGTCGAGGGCGGCGACGGCGCCGCCGTCCGCGCGGTTGGTCAGGCGCACCGATCCGTTCAGCCGCAGCGCCATATCGCGGGTGATGCGCAGGCCGAGGCCGGTGCCGCCGCGCCCGGCCGGCCGGCCGCCGCCGGCCAGGACCTCGGGCGGAAAGCCCGGCCCGTCGTCCTGGACCGAGAACTGCAGCGTGCCGCCGGGATCGAGGGCCACCGCCAGAAGGACGGTGCCGCGGTCGGCGTGGTGGATGGCGTTCATCAGCAGGTTCGACAGGATGCGCTCGAGCGCGATGCGGTCGAGCGCCACCGCCGCCGGCAGCCCCGGCCCGACGTCAAGGGCAAAGCCCAGCCCGCGCTCGCGCGCGCGGCCCGACCAGCGCATCTCGACGTCGCGCAGCAGCCGTACGAGCGACAGCGGCTGCCCGGGCATCGCGCCCGCCTCGGCGTCACTGACGAGGGCGCCCATGCCCTGCTCGATCAGCCGCGCAAGCTCTTCCGCGGCAACGCGGACGCGGGCAAGCTGCACCGCGGTGTCGGCGTCGACGGCGGCGGGGTCGATCAGCCTGAGGCCGCCCAGCACGTCCGACAGGGCGGCACGCAGGTCATGGGCCAGAAGCGCCGAATCCCCCGCCGCGAACTGGGCGGCGCCGGTCGCCGCGGAAGAGTGGTCGCTGCTGCTCACGGCCCCCCCTGCCGGCACGGGACCGGGGAAAACCCGCGATGCACCACACTCCCCGGTTGCATGTGCCGGTGATAGCGGCCGAAAGGACAGGGGCCAACATGTCGAAAAGGACAGGTTGCGACGCCCCCGGCCGCCGGGCGCTGGCGCATGTCAGCGACGCGGGAAGCCGAGGCCGGCAAGCGTGGCGGCGACCTCGGACAGGATCGCGGGGTCGTCGATCGTGGCGGGCATCTTCCAGGCCTCGCCGTCGGCGATCCTGGCCATCGTCGCCCGCAGGATCTTGCCCGACCGCGTCTTGGGCAGACGGTCGACCACCGCGGCGCGCTTGAAGTCGGCGACCGGGCCGATGCGGGCGCGCACCAGCGCGACGCATTCGGCCACGATCGTCTCGTGCGGGCGGGCCGTGCCCTTGTTGAGACAGAGGAACCCCAGCGGCACCTGGCCCTTCAGCGCGTCGGCGACGCCGATCACCGCGCATTCGGCGACATCGGGGTGGGAGGCCAGCACCTCCTCCATGGCGCCGGTGGACAGCCGGTGGCCGGCGACGTTGATGACGTCGTCGGTGCGCGCCATGATGTAGAGATAGCCGTCCTCGTCGCGGTAGCCGGCGTCGCCGGTCTCGTAGAAGCCGGGGAAATGCGCAAGATAGCTCTTGCGGTAACGGTCGTCGGCGTTCCACAGCGTGGCCAGCGTGCCGGGCGGTAGCGGCAGGCGGATGGCGATGGCGCCAAGCTGGCCGGCGGGCAGGGGGTGGCCGCCCTCGTCGAGGACCTGGACGTCATGACCCGGCATCGGCACCGCCGGCGAGCCGTGGCGCACCGGCAGCAGGCCGAGCCCGAGGGGGTTGGCGCAGATCGCCCAGCCGGTCTCGGTCTGCCACCAGTGGTCGATCACCGGCACGCCGAGCCTGGCCTCGGCCCAGAGGATGGTGTCGGGGTCGGCCCGCTCGCCGGCCAGAAACAGCGCCCGGAGTGAGGAGAGGTCGTGGCGGCCGACCAGCAGGCCCTCGGGATCCTCGCGCTTGATGGCGCGGAAGGCGGTCGGGGCGGTGAAGAAGCTGGCCACCCGGTGGTCCTGGATCACCCGCCAGAAGGTGCCGGCGTCGGGCGTGCCGACCGGCTTGCCCTCGAACACCACGGTGGTGTTGCCGTGGATCAGCGGCGCGTAGCAGATGTAGGAATGGCCGACCACCCAGCCGACGTCGGAGGCGGCCCAGAACACCTCG
>JAHDXW010000001.1:451788-459299 GCA_023383015.1 Paracoccaceae bacterium | reverse complement strand
ACCGAACAGCCCGCATATCCCTTCATCCATACAAACATGTCAAAGAGCAGGGACACCGCCGCGTAGGCCTCGGATGAGGCGGGATGCTTGGGCGCCCGTCAGGCTTTGCCGGCACGACTGCAGCCCCTTCCCGGGGCCCCCCGTCGTTCCGGAGCCGGTATCTAGGCGAGCCGCCGGCGAGTCGCAAGGGGGCAAATGCGCGGGCAAGGAAGAATCCCGCACCGACTGCAGGGGGTGCGCCCGCGGCGGGCAGCGGCTATATCGTCGGTCGCAGCATGGGCGAGGCGGGAACAGCGAGCCAGGTTCAGATGGATCCCCAGCCGATCGAGAAACCCTGGGCAACCGCCGCGGCCGAGGTTCGCGAGGCGCTTGCCACCCCGGAAGGCGGGCTTCCGGCGGCCGAAGCCGCGGGCCGCCTGTCCCGCTGGGGCGCCAACCGCCTGCCCGAGGCGGCCCGGCGAGGGCTGGCCGCGCGCATCGGCTCGCAGATCGCCAACACGCTGATCCTGGTGCTGCTGGCGGCCGCGGCGATCACCGCCGCGCTTGATCACTGGGTCGACACGGCGGTGATTCTTGCCGTGGTCATCGTCAACACCGTGATCGGGGTGATCCAGGAGGGAAGGGCCGAACGCGCGCTCGAGGCGCTTCGCGACATGCTCGCGCCGCGGGCGACGGCGTGGCGCGACGGGCGGCGGGTGACGCTGGCGGCGGCCGATCTCGTGCCCGGCGATCTCGTGCGCATCGAGGCGGGCGACCGGGTGCCGGCCGACCTGCGCCTGCTGGAGGTGCAGGAGACGCGGATCGACGAGGCGATCCTGACCGGCGAATCGCTGCCCGCCTCGAAGTCTGCCCAGCCGGTCGCGGCAGATGCGCCGGTGGGCGACCGCCGGTCGATGGCCTTCTCGGGCACGATGGTGGTGCGCGGAACCGCAAAGGGCATCGTCACCGCCACCGGCAGGACCACCGAAATCGGCCGGATCGGCAGCCTGGTTGCCGGGGTGGAGGAGCTGACCACCCCGCTCATCGCCCAGATGGACCGTTTCGGCCGGCAGCTCTCGGTCGCCATCCTGGCTTTCGCCGCGGCGCTCCTGGGCTGGGCGGTGCTGGTCCGGCAGACGACCTTCGACGAGGGCTTCATGATCGTCGTCGGCCTCTTCGTCGCCGCCATCCCCGAGGGGCTGCCGGCGGTGCTGACGGTGACGCTCGCGGTCGGCGTCCAGGCGATGGCGCGCCGCCACGCCGTCGTCCGCCGCCTTCCGGTGATCGAGACGCTGGGTGCGCTGTCGGTCATCTGCACCGACAAGACCGGCACACTGACGCGCAACGAGATGGCCGTCTCGCTGCTCGTCACGGCCGCGGGCCAGGCCCGGATCGAGGGGACAGGCTATTCCCCCGAAGGCAGCGTCATCGCCGACGAGGGGCTTCCCGCCGGGGTGATGGCGCGCGCCGCCACCGTCGCCACGGTCTGCAACGATGCCCACCTTGCCGCCGCCGAGGGCGGCGGGTGGCGCGTCGAGGGCGATCCGATGGAGGGCGCGCTCCTGGCCTTCGGCGCCCGCCTCGGCATTGCCCTCGCCATGCGGCCCGCGCCCCGGGCCGCCCTGCCCTTCGACGCCGCGCACCGCTACATGGCGGTGCTGGCCGATGACGCCGCCGGCCGGTCGGCCGCGCTCGTCAAGGGCGCTCCCGAGGTGCTGATCGCCCGCGCCGCACTCCAGCACGGGGCCGAGGGGCCCGAGCCCGTCGACCGCGCCTTCTGGGAGCGGGCGGCAGCCCGGATCGCGACCGAGGGCCAGCGCGTGCTGGCGCTGGCCGAACGGCCGCACGGCGACAGCGACCTCTCCCACGACGACGTCACCGCCGGCCTGGTGATGGTCGGCCTCGTCGGGCTGATCGACCCGCCGCGGCCCGAGGCCATCACGGCCGTCGCCGACTGCCGCGCTGCGGGCATCGAGGTGAAGATGATCACCGGCGACCACGCCGGCACCGCCGTCGCGATCGCCCGGGCCGTCGGGCTCGCGCGGCCCGAGGCGGTGCTGACCGGGGCCGGGATCGAGGCCATGGACGATGCCGCCCTCGCGCGCGCGGCCGCGACGACCGACGTCTTCGCCCGCACCAGCCCCGAGCACAAGCTGCGACTTGTCGAGGCGCTGCAGTCACTCGGCGCCGTCGTCGCCATGACTGGCGACGGCGTCAACGACGCCCCGGCGCTGAAGCGCGCCGACGCCGGCATCGCCATGGGCAGGAAGGGCTCGGAGGCCGCCCGCGCGGCGGCCGACTTCGTCCTGACCGACGACAACTTCGCCTCGATCGCCGAGGCGGTGCGGCAGGGCCGGACGGTCTATGCCAACCTGCGCAAGGTCATCACCTGGACGCTGCCCACCAACGCCGGCGAGGCAGCGGTGATCGCCGGCGCGGTCGTCGCCGGGCTGGTGCTGCCGGTAACGCCACTGCAGATCCTCTGGGTCAACCTCGTCACCGCCACCACGCTCGGCATCGCGCTGGCCTTCGAGCCGCCGGAGCCGCAGGTGATGGCCCGGCCGCCGCGGCGGCGCGACGCGCCCATCCTGTCGCCGGCGCTGCTCTGGCGCGTTGTGCTGGCAACGGCGCTCTTCGCCCTTGTCGTCTTCGGCCAGTTCCTCTTCGCCCTCGACCGCGGGGCCAGCCTCGAGACCGCCCGCACCATCGCCGTCAACACGCTGGTCGCGCTCGAGATCTTCTACCTCTTCAGCGTCCGCTACACGCTCGGCTCGTCGGCCACCCCGAAGGGGATGAAGGGCACTCCCGCAGTGCTGATCGCGGTGGCGTCGGTCACGGCGCTGCAGGCGGCCTTCACCTATGTTCCCTTCCTGCAGACGGTCTTCGGCACGGCCGCCCTGTCGCCGGCAGAGCTTGCCTCCTGCGCGGCGGCGGGGGCGATGCTGCTTGCCGTGCTCGAACTCGACAAATGGGCCGCCCGGGCCCGCAGGCGGAGGCGCGCGTGAAGGTCCTGGTGTTCAATGCCGGCTCGTCGAGCCTGAAGTTCGGCGTCTTCGCGGCCGGCGCGGCCGAGGAGCATGTGCTCAAGGGCAGCTTCGAGCGCTTCCGCGACGGCACCGCCCGGCTGCGCCTGTCCGGCGCCGGCGGCGGCGGCGAGGAGGAGGCGACGGTGCCGGTCGCCGGCATCGCCGCGGCGATTGGCCGCGTCCCGGCGATTCTTGCCGGTCGCGGGCTTGGGGGCATCGGCGCGGTCGGCCACCGCATCGTCCACGGCGGCGCCCGCTTCACCCAGCCCGCGGTCCTCGGGCCGGACGAGATCGCGGCGATCGCCGCCCTCATCCCGCTTGCGCCCCTGCACCTGCCGGCCAACCTCGAGGCAGTGCGGGTGGCGCGGGAAACCTGGCCCGGTCTGCCGCAGGTGGCCGTCTTCGACACCGCCTTCCACGCCACCAACCCGCCCAAGGCGACCACCTATGCCGTTCCCCGGGCCTGGCGCGACGGCGGGCTGCGCCGCTACGGCTTTCACGGTACCTCGCACAAGTATGTGGCGCTGCGCGCCTCCGAGGCGCTGGGCGAGCCCCTGGACCGGCTGCAGATCGTCTCCTGCCACCTCGGCAACGGCGCCAGCGTCTGCGCCATCAACCGCGGCCGCAGCATGGACAGCTCGATGGGCATGACCCCGCTCGAGGGGCTCGTCATGGGCACCCGCTCGGGCGATGTCGATCCGGGGCTCTTCGGGCATCTGCACCGCACGGGCGGCCTTTCGATCCCCGAGATCGAGGCCGCCCTCTACGAGGACAGCGGGCTCGAGGCGCTCGCCGGCACTTCCGACATGCGCGAGGTCGAGGCCCGCGCCGCCGCCGGCGAGGCCGACGCCCAGCTCGCCATCGAGGTCTACGCCTACCGCGCGCGCAAGTATGTGGGCGCCTACGCCGCGGCGATGGGCGGCATCGACGTCATCGCCTTCACCGGCGGCATCGGCGAGAACTCGGCCTCGATGCGCCGGCGCATCTGCGACGGGCTGGAATTCCTCGGCCTGCGCCTCGACCACGACCGCAACCAGGCGCTGCGCCTCGCCGGGCGCGACGCCCCGCAGATTCAGGCCTGGGGCTCGCGCGTGCGCGTCATCGTCACCGAAACGGCCGAGCAGCTGATGATCGCGCGCGAGACGGTGGCGGCGCTGCGCCCCGCCGCGGCGCCGCCGGCGGTGATCCCGGTCGCCGTCTCGGCGCGCCATGTGCATCTGTCGGCCGCAACGCTGGCAGCGCTCTTCGGTCCGGATGCGGCGCTGACGCCGGACCGGCCGCTGCGCCAGCCCGGCAACTTCGCCGCCGCCGAGCGGGTGGCGCTGATCGGCCCCAAGGGCCGCATCGACGGCGTGCGCATTCTCGGGCCCCTGCGCGGGCGCACCCAGGTCGAGGTCTCGCGCACCGACAGCTTCGAGCTCGGCATCGAGGCGCCGGTGCGCGATTCGGGCGACCTCGCCGGCACGCCCCGGGTGGTGATCGAGGGTCCTGCCGGTCGGGTCGAGACCGACGGGCTGATCGTCGCCGCCCGCCACATCCACACCAACCCCGCCGAGGCCGCCCGCCTCGGCCTTGCCGACGGACAGCGGGTCGAGGTCAGGGTCGGCAACCACGACCGCGGCCTCAGCTTCGACCATGTTCTGGTGCGGGTCAGCGCGGAGGGCTTCACCGAGATGCACATCGACACCGACGAGGCCAACGCCGCCGGCATCCGTGTCGAGGGCGAGGGCGCGCTGGTGCCCACCGAATCGCACGCCGCCCGCATCTTTCCCGCCGCCGGCGGCGACCGGCCGGGCTGAACGGGCCGGCCGGCTGCCACCGGCACCGCAGGCGAGGGCAAGACACCCCGGGCCGCGCACCCCGGCCGGCAATGGCCGGGGCCGGCCCTCACCCCTCGGACGTGCCGCGGCGTTACACCGCCGGCCGCAGCCGCACCGCGGGCCGGCGCGGCGGGCGCGGCCTCAGCGCCCGGTGGTCACCCGCGTCCACAGCCGGGTCACCGTCCGCTCGATGCGCGGATCGCGCACCACCGAGGGGAACAGCTTGGCCTGCAGCTCGGCGGGCGGATAGATGGTCGGGTCCTCCAGCACCTCGGGGTCGATGAAGGGCTTCGACGCCGCCACCGCGTTGGGGAAGTAGACGTAGTTGGTGATGCCCGCCATGATCTCGGGATCGAGGACGAAGTTGATGAAGGCATGCGCCGCGTCCGCATTCGGCGCGTCGGCGGGTATCGCCATCATGTCGAACCAGATCAGTGCCCCTTCCTTGGGGATCACATAGGCCACGTCCACCCCGTTGCCGGCGTCGATCGCCCGGCTCTGGGCCTGCAGCACGTCGCCCGACCAGCCCATTGAGACGCAGATCTCGCCGTTGGCGAGGTCCGAGATGTACTGCGAGGAGTGGAAGTAGCGGATGTGCGGCCGCACCGCTTCCAGAAGCTGCGCCGCCTTCTCGAGGTCGTCGGGGTTCTGCGACATCGGGTCGATGCCGAGGTAGTTCAGTGCCGTCTGCAGCACGTCGTTCGATTCGTTCAGCAGGCTGATCCCGCAGTCGGCCAGCTTGGCGGCCACCGCCGGGTCGAAGATCAGCGCCCAGCTGTCCGCCGGGGCATCCTCGCCCAGCCGCTCGGCAACCTTGTCGACGTTGTAGCCGATGCCGGTGGTGCCCCACTGGTAGATCACCGCATGGGCATTGTCGGGGTCGTAGCCCGCAGCCCGCGCCATCAGTTCGGGGTCCATGTGCACGAGGTTGGGAATCTTCGACTTGTCAAGCGGCTGGTACAGCCCGGCCACGATCTGCCGCGCCAGGTAATGCGAGGTCGGCACGACCACGTCGTAACCCGAGTTGCCGGCCAGCAGCTTGGCCTCCAGCGTCTCGTTGGAATCGAACACGTCATAGACCGGGCGGATGCCGGTCGCCGCCTGGAAGCGGTCGAGCGTGTCCTCGGCGATGTAGTCCGACCAGTTGTAGATGTGGACGACCTGCTCCTGCGCAAGCGCAGGCATGGCCGCCAGGACGGCGGTGGCAACGGTCGCAGACCCCAGTCGACGCATCGGCGGTTCCCCTGTCTGTGAGCGGTGGACGAATCGGCCGCTAGATAGTCCCGGCCGCCGCGAAGGTGTAGAGATAAGCCGCCCCGCGGCCACGGGCCGCAGGGCGATTGGCCCGCCGCCGGCGCCGTGCTAGGCGGCAGCGGGCACCGGCGGCTCCGGGGCGCGGGGCAGGGGGCGGCAACATGGCGGACGCGGACAAGGGTCGCGGCACGAAGACGGGCGAGCGCATCGCCAAGGTGCTGGCGCGGGCCGGTGTCGCCTCGCGCCGCGAGGCCGAGGCAATCATCGCTGCCGGCCGGGTCGCCGTGAACGGCCAGGTGATCGATTCGCCGGCGCTGGACGTCGGCGCCGGAGACCGCATCACCCTCGACGGCCGCCCGCTCGCGCCGCCCGAGCCGCCGCGGCTCTGGCTCTACCACAAGCCCGAGGGGCTGGTGACCACCGAGCGCGACGAGAAGGGCCGTCCCACCGTATTCTCCCGCCTGCCCGAAGGCATGCCGCGCGTGGTCTCGGTCGGCCGGCTCGACATCGCCTCCGAAGGGCTGCTGCTCCTGACCAACGACGGCGAGGTCAAGCGCCGGCTGGAACTGCCTTCGACAGGCTGGCTGCGCCGCTACCGTGTACGCGTCAACGGCACCCCCACCGAGAACAGCATCGAGCCGCTGCGCCGCGGCATCGAGGTCGACGGAGAGCGCTTCCAGCCGATGACGGTGACGCTCGACCGCCAGCAGGGCGCCAACGCCTGGCTCACGGTCGGCGTCCGCGAGGGCAGGAACCGCGAGATCCGCCGTGCCATGGAGGCCGTGGGGCTTGCGGTGAACCGGCTGATCCGGGTCGGCTACGGCCCTTTCCAGCTCGGCGACCTCACCCCGGGCGAGGTGCTTGAGGTTCCGGCCCGGACGCTGCGCAGCCAGCTCGGGCTCGAGATGCCGCTGGCGGGCGGCCATGGCGCGACGGCGGTGGCCGGGCGGGTCACGCGCCGCAAGCCTGCCGCCCCCGCGCAGCCCGAGGCGACCGGCGAAGTCGCACCCGTCAGCCCCCGTGTCGCGGCGGCGCGGGCGCGGGCCGCCCGCGCCGCCGCGATCGCCCGCCGTGCCGGCGAGGACGCAGGCGCCGACCCCGCCGACCCTGCCGCGGCGCTGCCCCGCGCCGGCGCGGCGGCCGGCAAGGGGCGCAGCCCGCGCACCGCCGTTGCAACGCCCCGCCCCCGGGGTGGGCCTGCAACACCCCGACGCGCCCCCGCGCAGGACGCGGGCGATGCACGGCCCGAACGCCGCGCACCCCGCACCCCGCGCTCCGGGGAGACCGGCGACGCCCCGCGCCCGCCGCGCGCACCACGCACCCCGCGCCCCGAGGGAACCGGCGACGCACCGCGCAGCCGCGGCTACGCCGGCCGCAGCGGCACCGACAGGGACGGCGACGCCCCGCGCCCGCCCCGCGCACCCCGCACCCC
>JAHDXW010000001.1:0-451688 GCA_023383015.1 Paracoccaceae bacterium | reverse complement strand
CACCGACAGGGACGGCGACGCCCCGCGCCCGCCCCGCGCACCCCGCACCCCGCGCCCCGGGGGAACCGGCGACGCCCCGCGCAGCCGCGGCTACGCCGGCCACGGCGCCGGAGGGGCCGACACCGGCCCGCGCGGGCCGCGCCCCCCTCGTGACGAGAGTGCTGGCACCGCCGACCGCGCCGGCACGCCGCCCCGCGGCGGCCCCGGGGGCGGCAAGCCCCCCCGCGGGTCCGGGCCGGCACCGCGCCGCCCCGGCGGCAAGCCAAGGCCGCCGTCGCGCGGCTGACGCGCAGGCCACAGGGCCCGTTTCGCCTATGGAACCGCGGCCGGCCTTGGCGTATCAGGAAAGCGGGACGCATTGCCCGGGCAGGATGCCATGGCGACGAACGGATTGCGGATGACAGCCTACGTCCTTCTGGTCGCGCTGATGTTCTATGTCGCGCTGGCGGGGGGAGGATGATGGCCGAACGCTTCCGAGGCCCCCACAGCCCTGAGGGTCCGGCCAGGCCCGCCGGCCCGCCACAGGCCTCCCGGCCCTCAACCACCCCGCCACCCGTGGCCCCGCCAGGCTCTGCCCCGCCGCAGGCGGGCACAGCTTTCCGCGGCGCGCGCGTCACCCGCGCCGGTGCGCGCGCGAACTTCCTGTTCCTCGCCCCCGCACCCTTCCTCGTCACCGCCTTCTTCCAGCCGCCCACAGGCCTTGCTCTCGACCTCGCCGCCTTCGGCGCGCTCGTCCTCGCCGCCTGGCTGACCCGCGAGGGCCTCATAGCCGAGGACGCCTACGCTGCCCGCACCGTCGCCCGACGCCCGGCGATCCCGCGCAAGCTGTTCGCCTCGGCGCTCACCGGGGCCGGCCTCGCACTCGGCGGCTACGCCCCCGGCGCGGGCATCTTCGCGCCGGCGATCTTCGCGGTCCTAGGGTCGGTGCTGCACGGCCTTGCCTTCGGCCTCGACCCGATGCGCGACAAGGGCGCCGAGGGGATCGACCCGTTCCAGTCCGACCGCGTCGCCCGAGCGGTCGAGGAGGCCGAGCGCCACCTCGCCGCGATGTCGGATGCCATCCGCCGCGCCGGCGACCGCGGCCTCGAGGCACGGGTGGAGCGGTTCCAGGCCGCCGCGCGGGAGATGTTCCGCCAGGTCGAGAACGACCCGCGCGACCTCACGGCCGCGCGCCGCTACCTGTCCGTCTACCTCCTCGGCGCCCGCGATGCGACCGTCAGGTTCGCCGACCTCTACGCCCGCAGCCGCGAGCCCGGCGCCCGCGCCGACTACGAGGCGCTGCTTGCCGATCTCGAGGCCAACTTCGCCGCCCAGTCGGCAGCGCTGATGCAGAACGACCGCGCCGCCCTCGACGTCGAGATCGAGGTGCTGCGCGAGAGGCTCGGGCGCGAGGGCGTCCGGCCGCAGTGACCAATCCTCTGCCAGAAGGGTTCGCAATGTCCGACACCGTCCGCCAGGAAGCCGCCCGCGCCCTCGCCGAGGTCGAGCGCGTCACCGCAACGCTCCTGCCGGAGCCCGGCAGGCAGCTCGTGCCTCTCGAGGCCGCCCCGCCGCCGCTGGCCGAGGAAATCCGCCGCCGCATGTCCGAGGTCGACCTCGACAACACCGGCTCGATCATCGCCTTCGGCGCCCGCGCCCAGTCCGGCCTGCAGGAGATCAGCCAGGCGATGCTCCAGGACGTCCGCAACAAGGACGTGGGCCCCGCCGGCGACAGCCTTCGCGAGATCGTCACCACGATCCGCGGGTTCTCGGTCTCCGAACTCGACGTCCGCCGCAAGCGCAGCTGGTGGGAGCGGCTGACCGGCAAGGCCGCGCCCTTCGCGATGTTCCTCGCCCGCTACGAGACGATCCAGAGCCAGATCGACAAGGTCACCGGCAACCTGCTGTCGCACGAGCACAAGCTCCTGAAGGACATCAAGTCCCTCGACCTTCTCTACGAGAAGACGCTCGCCTTCTACGACGAGCTCGCCCTCTACATCGCCGCCGGCGAGGCCAAGCTCGCCGAAATCGACACCACATCCATTCCAGCCAAGGAGGCCGAACTCGCCGCCGCCGCCGAGAACGACAAGCTCCTGAAGGCGCAGGAACTGCGCGACCTGCGCGCCGCGCGCGACGACCTCGAGCGGCGGGTTCACGACCTCAAGCTCACCCGGCAGGTGACGATGCAGTCGCTGCCCTCGATCCGGCTCGTGCAGGAGAACGACAAGAGCCTCGTCACCAAGATCAACTCGGTCCTCGTCAACACCGTGCCGTTGTGGGAGACCCAGCTCGCCCAGGCGGTGACGATTCAGCGCTCGAAGGAGGCCGCCGAAGCGGTCAAGGCCGCATCCGACCTGACCAACGAGCTGCTCACCGCGAACGCCGACAACCTCCGCGAGGCCAACCGCACTGTCCGCGAGCAGATGGAGCGCGGGGTGTTCGACATCGAGGCCGTCAAGCAGGCCAATGCTACCCTGATCGCGACGATCCAGGAATCGCTTGCCATCGCCGACGAGGGCAAGGCACGCCGCGCCGCCGCCGAGACCGAGCTCGCGCGGATGGAGAAGGAACTGCGCGACACCCTCGCGGCTGCGCGCGCCCGCGCCGTAGGGGGTGCCGCCTGACCTCACCAGCGTCCCGCAGCACCAGGGCGCGCGCCGTCGTGGCTGCGGCGGTGGGGGTGTTCCTCGCCGGCTGCACCGTCCCGCCGGCCGAGGCCCCGCCAGCCGCCCCGCCGGCCACCGCCGCGCCCGCCGCCCCTCCGCCGCGGCCCGCACCCGCCGCCGATGGCGCCAGCGCGGCCGTAGCCCGGCATTTTGCGCGCATCCAGACCAGCCTGCTGGCACAGGGGTTGCTGCGTACCGACGGCGGCGGTGCCGACACGCCCTTCACCGCCCGGATGCTGGCCGACAACTTCATCGAGATCGCGCTCCGCGACGAATACACGGTCGTTGACGGCCGCCTCGTCGCCCGGCCGTCCCTGGCGCCGCTCCGGCGGTGGGAATCGCCGGTGCGCATCAACGTTGTCCACGGCCCTGCCAGCGACGCCACGCGTCGCGCCCGCGACCGCATCGATGTCGCCGGCTTCGCCGCCCGCCTCGCACGGCTCACCCGCCGGCCGATCGGGCTGGCCGGCGCGGCGCCCAACTTCCACATCCTCTACCTGACCGAGGACGAGCGTCGTGCCGCCGGCAGCGACCTGCGCGCACTCGTGCCGGGGATCGACGATCTCTCGGTGCGCACGATCACCGAGATGCCGCTGTCCACCTTCTGCCTCGTGCTTGCGTTCTCGCGCGGGGGGGCCAACAGCTATCACGCCGCCGTCGCCGTCGTCCGCGCCGAACTGCCCGAGCTGCTGCGCGTCTCCTGCCTGCAGGAGGAACTCGCCCAGGGCCTCGGGCTGGCCAACGACAGCCCCCGCGCCCGGCCATCGATCTTCAACGACGACGAGGAGTTCGCCTTCCTCACCCGCCACGACGAGTTGCTCCTGCGCATCCTCTACGACCCCCGCCTCCGCCCCGGCATGGCCGAGGCCGAGGCCGCGCCGATCGTGCGGCTGATCGCGCAGGAGCTCTTGGGCGGAACGGGGTGAGGGTGTAGGTAGGGCAGGCGGCAGCGAAGGGGTGCACCTATGGTCTTCGGCTTCCTCAAGGGCCAGTTCATCGACGTCATCGACTGGGTCGACGACACCCGCGACACGCTCGTCTGGCGGTTCGAGCGGCATGGCAACAACATCATGTATGGCGCCAAGCTGACGGTGCGCGAAGGCCAGGTCGCCGTCTTCGTGCACGAGGGCCAGCTTGCCGACATCTTCGGCCCCGGCCTCTATCAGCTCGAGACCAACAACATGCCGGTGATGACCGCGCTCCAGCACTGGACGCACGGCTTTTCCTCGCCGTTCAAGTCCGAGGTCTACTTCCTCAACACCCGCCGCTTCCCGGGGCTGAAGTGGGGCACGCAGAACCCGATCATGCTGCGCGACCCCGAGTTCGGGCCGGTGCGGCTGCGCGCCTTCGGCAGCTACACGATCCGCGTCAAGGACGCGGCGAAGTTCATGACCGAGATCGTCGGCACCGACGGCGAGTTCACCCAGGACGAGATCGCCGGCCAGATCCGCAACATCGTGGTTCAGAAGGTCGGCCGCGTACTGGCCGGCTCGGGCATCCCGGTGCTCGACATGGCCGCCAACACCGCAGACCTCTCCAAGATCGTCGCCGAGGCGATCGAGCCGACGCTCGACGACTACGGGCTGTCGATGCCCGAGCTCTACATCGAGAACATCTCGCTGCCGCCCGAGGTCGAGGCCGCACTCGACAAGCGCACCTCGATGGGCATCGTCGGCGACCTGTCGAAATACACCCAGTTCGCCGCGGCCGAGGCGATGGGCAAGGCCGCCGGCACTCCCGACAGCGGCATGGGCGCCGGCATCGGGGCGGGGCTCGGCATGGCGATGGGGGCGCAGATGGCAGCCCAGGCCGGCCAGGCCGCGGCCCGCCCCGCTGCCCCTCCCCCGCCTCCCCCGCCCCCGCCGGCCGAGACCGCCTGGCACATTGCCGAAAACGGACAGACGCGCGGGCCGTTCGGCCTCGCAGAGTTGCGGACGATGGCCGGCAGCGGCGCGCTGACCCGCGCCAGCATGGTCTGGACGGCCGGGCAGGACGGCTGGAAGCCCGCCGGCGAGGTCGCCGCGCTTGCCGCCATCCTCGCCCATCTCCCCCCGCCGCCGCCCCCGGGCGCCTGAGGCGCCCATGGCCGCGGCAACCGAGGAACGCTTCTACCCCTGCGACATGTGCGGGGCGAGCCTGCGCTTCGCGCCCGGCCAGACGCGGCTGGCGTGTGCCCACTGCGGCCATGTTCAGGCGATCGACGGCGGCGGGCAGGCGGCGCAGCGGTCGGCGCTGCGCGAGCTTGACCTGCACGCCGCGCTCGCCGACGCCCTGCCGCCCGCGGCGATGGAGGAGACTCGGGTCGTCAAGTGCCCCTCCTGCGGCGCCGAGGTGGAGTTCGACCCCGCCACCCACGCCCGCGAATGCCCCTTCTGCGCCACCCCCGTCGTCACCGACACCGGCAGCCACCGCCAGATCAAGCCGGCCGCGCTGGTCCCCTTCCGGCTGACCGAGCGCGAGGCGCTCGCGGCGATGTCGGCCTGGCTCGGCCGGCTGTGGTTCGCGCCGAGCGGGCTCAAGGACTACGCCCGCAAGGGCCGCAAGCTCGACGGGCTCTACGTGCCCTACTGGACCTTCGACGCCGACACCGAGACGCACTACCGCGGCCGCCGCGGCGACGCCTACTACGTCACCGAAAGCTACACCGTCACCGTCAATGGCAAGTCCCAGCACCGCACCCGCCAGGTGCGCAAGATCCGCTGGACCACGGTGTCGGGCCGGGTGACCCGGCAGTTCGACGACGTCATGGTGATGGCCGCGACCTCGCTGCCGCGCGGCCACGCCGACGGGCTGGAGCCATGGGAGCTTGCCGCGCTCGTGCCCTACGCGCCCGACTACCTCGCCGGCTTCCGCGCCGAGGGCTACACCGTCGGCCTCGCCGACGGCTGGCAGTTCGCCCGCGGCAAGATGGACCTGGTGATCGAGGGCGACATCCGCCGCGACATCGGCGGCGACGAACAGCAGATCCTCTCGGCCGACACCCGCAGTTGGGACGAGACCTTCAAGCACATCCTGCTGCCGGTGTGGCTGGCCGCCTACCGCTACCGCGACCGCAGCTTCCGCGTCATCGTCAACGCCCAGACCGGCAGGGTCCAGGGCGAACGGCCCTGGTCGGCATGGAAGATCGCCTTCGCCGTCATCCTCGCAGCCGCCGCCATCGCCGCCGGCATCTACCTCTACCAGCAGTACGCCCCGCAGTAGCGGCGCGGCGCCATGGCGCGGCCCCGGGGGCGCGCCTCAGTGCCCGCCGAACAGCCGCACATGCAGGCCCGCCGGCAGCAGCGCCGCGGCACGGAAGGCAAGCCCGAAGGCGAAGGGGAAGGCCAGGCTGAAGCGGTCGGTGCCCATGAAGCGGAACATCCGCGCCGCCGCTGCCTCGGGCTCCATCAGGAACGGCATGCGGAAGTCGTTCCTGTCGGTCAGCCGGGTGCGGATGAACCCCGGGTTGGCCACCTGCACCCTCACCCCCGTTCCCCGCAAATCGCAGCGCATCGATTCGGCCAGCGCCATCAGACCGGCCTTGCTGGCCGCATAGCCGATCGCCCCGGGCAGGCCGCGGTAGGCCGCGAGACTGCCGGTCAGCACCACATGGCCGCGGTCGCGCGCCACCATCGCCGGCATCACCGCGCCCAGCACCCGCGCCGCGCCGGTGAAGTTGAGGTCGCACATCGCCTCGACGCGCGCCGTGTCCCACTCCTGCGCCCGCATCGGCCAGTAGGCCGCGGCAAGGTAGACCACGCCGTCCAGCGCCCCGGCTGTCGCCGCCGCGGCGGCGACCGCGGCGGCATCGCCGACGTCGCAGGGCACCACCTCGGCCGGCCCGGGCAGCTCGGCAGCAAGTGCCGCAAGGCGGTCGGTGCCGCGGGCCGACAAGACCAGCGCCGCCCCGGCCCGGCTCATCTCGCCGGCCAGCGCGCGGCCCAGCCCCTCGCTCGCCCCCACCAGCCAGTAGCGCCGGCCCCGCCAGTCGCGCATCGCTCAGGCTGCCTCGCGCGCGCCCGCGCGCCCGTCGGGCGCGTCCGCCGGCTCGACGCGGCGCATCGTCGCCACCAGTTCGGCCACCTTGATCCCGAACTTGCGGAACTGGCTGCGGTTGATGATGGCCCCGTTCTCCATCAGGTACATCCAGTCGGTGGTGTCGAGGACATGGCCGCCGGCATCCTCGGGCAGCCTGATCCGGTATGACAGCCGGACCGCGGGTCCCTTCTGCACCCCCCGGCCGACACCGACGATGTCGTCCGCCTCGGCCCGGATCGCCCCGTCTACGCCAATCGCCAGCCGCCAGCGGCGGTCCTGCCGGGCACCGCTGTCATAGCGGAAGCGTTCGGTCATGATGCCGGTGCTGCCTTCCCATCGCGCCTCCATCTCGGCCACGAAGCGCGAGGTCACCCGTCCGGTCGGCCCGTAGATGACCCCCTCGCACAGGATCGGCCCGTCGAGATGCCGGCGCAGGTCGAAGGCCGGGCCCTTGCCGGCGTAATCCTCCGGCTCCTGGCCGCGAAAGCCCATGTAGCGCGACCAGACAAGCCCGGCAGCAAGCGCCAGGCCGATGCCGGCAAGAACGGCGAGAAGGATGTCCATCGGTCAACTCTCCGCTGGTTGGGTCGCGGCCATAAGCGCCAGCGCCAGTAACTTCAGCGCGCAGGGAAGGCCGGCATAGAGAAGCGTCAGCAGCAGCAGCGCCCCGGCAGGGTTGGCCGGCACGCCGGCGACGAAACCCGCAAGCCCCAGCGCCGGCAGCACCGTCGCGGCCGCAAGCGCCAGCGTCGCCTTGGTCACGAACGACCACAGGCCGAAGCCCTGCGCCGCCTCGGGCGCGATCTGCTCCAGCCGCGCCGCGAACAGCGCCGGCAGAAGCGTCATGTCGGCACCAAGCGCCGCCCCCGAGGCAAGGCAGATCAGCGCGAAGGGCAACAGGTCGCCCGGCCCGAGGGCGAGGGCAAAGGCGAAGGCGGCAACCGACAGCGTCATCCCCGCCATCAGGACCCGCCTGGGTCCGAAGCGCGCGGACAGCCGCGCCCAGCCCGGCACCGCCGCCGCCGCAGCGACGAAGAAGACCACGAGAAGCGGCCCCTCCCAGCCCGGCAGCCCGAGGCGGCTCTCGACGAAGAACAGGAACAGCGTCGATGTCACCGCCAGCGGCGCAGCGTTCAGGAACGCGATCGCCAGCAGCCGCCGCGCCACCGGGTCTCCCAGCACCACGCGGAAGCCGCCGGCGACCCCGTCGACCGGCGCGGCCGGCACCGCCCAGTGCCGCCGCATGGCCACAAGCGCCGCCGCCACCAGCACCGCGAACCCCGCCGCGAAGGCCGCATGCGGTTCCGCCGTCAGCCTCGCCAGCACCGCCGGCGCCACCGCCGCAAGCGTGATGCCCGCCAGCGCCCCGGTCTCGCGCCATCCGGCAAGCCGTACATGCCCGCCGGGGCCGAGCGACCGCCCCTGCTCCACACCCGCCGCATAGAAGGTGATCGTCAGGAACGAGAAGCCGGTGAACAGCACCGCCAGCGTCAGCGCGAACCAGGCCAGCGGCGCCACCGGCGGGGTCACCGCGAACAAGCCTGCCATTGCCGCTGCCATGGCCCCGCCGGCGACCGCCACCGCCACGCCGCGCCGCGCCCGCAGCCGTGCCGCCAGCCAGGCCAGCACGGGGTCCTGCACCACGTCGACCAGCCGCAGCGCGGCCAGCGCCAGGCCCAGCGCCGCCAGCCCCACTCCGTGGACCTCGGCGAAGTGCCGCGGCGCGTGCATGTAGATCGGCAGCCCCGCCGCCGCCAGCGCGGCGGCGAACAGCGCAAATCCCGCCAGCCCGCCACCCGTCCCGGCCGCCGCCGCCCCCGCAGGGCTCATCGCGTCACGTCCTCGGCCGGCGGCGCGCTGCGGCTGCGATAGCCCGCGCCCTTCAGCCACAACCGCAGCGCCTGCCAATGGATCAGCGCCAGCACCCTGCGCGACCCGAAGGGCCGCCGCAGGCAGGCCGCCAGCAGCCCCGCATCCGTCGCCGGCGCCCGCTGCCCGGTCAGCGTCGCGTAAAGCCCGCCCGCCCCGGCCGAGAAGTCGATCCAGATGCCGATCCGGTCGGGCCGGATGTCGAAGCGGAAGCGGTAGTCGCCCGCTACCGGCTGGAACGGCGAGACATGGAAGACCTTGCGCGACGCCACCACGTCCGACCGGCTCAGCGGCGCCAGGTCGTCGCGGTGGCACAGGTAGGAATGCCGGTCGCCGAAGGTATTGCTGACCTCGGCGATCACCACCCGCAGCGCCCCCTCCCGGTCATGGGCCAGCCAGAAGCTCACGGGGTTGAACACATGCCCCAGCACCCGCGGCTGGGCCAGGAGCAGCAGCCGGCCGTCGGTCACCCCCGCAAGCCCGTGGTCGGCCAGAACCGCGCGCGCCCAGGCCGCGCCCTGCCCCCGCCCCGGCGCACCGCCGTGGTCGGCATCCCACAGCGACACCGGTGCCGCGCGGTTTCGCCCGAACAGCCGCGGCCCCGCCACCCCGGCCTCGGCGTCCAGCAGCAGGTAGTCCACCCCGTAGCGGAACGCGTTGGCCACCGCCCCGCGCCGGCCGTGGAAGGTTTCGCCGCGCAGGTGCTCCAGCCCGCTCATGCCGCCACGCGCCCCAGCGCCCCCCGCCCCATCGCTTCGACAACGTCGACCGCCGACGCAAATCCGTCCTCATGAAATCCGTTGCGCATCCATGCGCCGCAGAACCAGGTGCCGCGCGCCCCGTTGAAGCCCCGGATCGCCGCCTGCGCCCGGAAGGTTCCGGCATCGTAGACCGGATGGCGGAACGTCACCTGGTCGTGGACGAGGTCCTCGCGCACCGGCCGGGCGCCGTTCAGCGTCACGAACAGGGGATCGTCCATCGGAATTGGCTGCAACGCGTTCATCCAGTAGGTGAGATTGATGCGCCCGCTCGCCGACCCCGCCGCCTCGGCATAGTTCCACGCCGACCACACCGCCCGCCGCCGCGGCATCACCGCAGGATCGGCGTGCAGGACCGCATGGTTGGGCTGGTAGCGCACGCAGGCCAGCGCCGCCCGCTCCTCGGGGGCGGCGTCGGCCAGCATCGCCCGGCTGACGTCGGCATGGGTGGCAAGCACCACCTCGTCGAAGATCTCCGCCACCCCGCCGAGCGGCCGCAGTTCCACCCCGCCGGGCATCCGCCTGACCGCGGCCACGGGGGTGCCAGTGCGGATGTCGACGCCACGGCGGCGCAGGCTCGCCTCCAGCCGCGCCACATACTGCACCGACCCGCCACGCACCGTCAGCCAGCGGTGCTGCCCGCGCGCGCCCAGGAGTGCATGGTTGCGGAAGAATTCCACCAGTGGCCGGGCCGGGAAGTCGAGGATGCCCTGCGCCGGCGTCGACCAGATCGCGCCCGACAGCGGCAGAAGGTAGTGGTCGCGGAACCACGCCCCTGCACCCAGCACGGCCAGCAGCTCGCGCACCGTCATCGCCTCGCCCCCGGCGCGCGCCGCCGCCAGCGCCCCGGCGTTGAAGCGGAAGATGTCGCGCAGCATGCGCAGGAATCCCGGGCGCAGCAGGTTGCGCTTCTGGGCGATCACCGTGCCGACGGTCCGCAGGCCGTACTCGATCTGCCCGCCGTCGATAGAGGCGGCAAAGCTCATGTCCGACGGCGCGACCGGCACGCCCAGCGAGTCGAACAGCGCCGTCAGATGCGGATAGTTCACCCGGTTGAAGACGATGAAGCCGGTGTCCACCGGCTGGTCGCCGCGCCGACCGGCCAGCACCGTCCGCGCATGCCCCCCGAGCCGTCTCTCGGCCTCGAACAGCACCACGCGGTGCGTGCCGGCCAGCAGATGCGCGGCCGCGAGGCCGGAAATGCCCGCCCCGACGACGGCGATCCGCCGCGGCGCGGACGGGAAGGTCTCGAACGGCATGCGCTGTCTCCTCGCGGCGGGGTCGGTGCAACTGGCACTGGATACGCGCCGCCCTGCCCGCCGGATCGGAACTTTCTTCGCTCCCTCGCGGTGATCCGTCCTCCTGACTGCGGCGTATCACCACCATGCTGACCGGGACGCTCCTCGCGGATAATGTCGATGCGCCGCTTCTGACCCCGACCGGGGCCATCGAGGCGCGGCAGAGGGCATCGGCAAGGGGGCGGCAGGAATTGGCGGCGTCGCAAGCGCAGGGGCCGGACTGGGTGGCGGAGGTTCTGGCGGTTCGCGACCGGCGCGACCAGCGGGCGTTTGCCGCGCTGTTCCGCCATTTCGCACCGCGGGTGAAGTCGTTCCTGCTGCGGGCGGGGGCTGGCGAGGCACTGGCCGAGGAGTGTGCGCAGGAGGTGATGGCGACGCTGTGGCACAAGGCGCATCTGTTCGATCCCGCGCGCGCCAGCGTGTCGACCTGGGTCTACACCATCGCCCGCAATCGGCGGATCGATGCGCTGCGCCGCCAGCGCCGGCCCGAGCCCGAGGAGCTCCCCTGGGGCCCCGAACCCGAGCCCGACCCCGACGACGCGCTGGTCATGCAGCAGGAAACCGAGCGGCTGGGCGCGGCGATCGCGCGCCTGCCCGACAAGCAGAGGGATCTGATCGAGCGGGCCTTCTACGGCGACCTCTCGCACAGCGAGATCGCCGAGGCGACGGGCCTCCCGCTCGGAACGATCAAGTCACGGATTCGGCTGGCGCTGGAACGGCTGCGCCACCAGTTGGGTTGAGACGGGCGATGGCGATCATGCACCACCTTACCGATTCGCTGCTGATGGCCCATGCGGCCGGGCAGCTTCCCGAGGCCTTCGGCCTCGTCGTGGCGACCCATGTGTCGCTCTGCGACGAATGTCGCGCCCGGCTCGCGGCCTTCGAAACGGTGGGCGGGGTGATGCTCGACGGCTGCGGCGAGGCCGCGATGTCCGAGGGCAGCCTCGAGGCCACCCTTGCCCGCATCGCCGGCCGCCCGCCCGAGGCGCCCCGGCAAGCCCCGCGCCCCGGCATCTTCCCCGCGCCGCTGCGCGACTACGTCGGCGGCGATCTCGGTGCGGTGCGCTGGCGTGGCGTCGGCGGCGGCGTCCGCCAGGCGATCATCCCGACCTCGCGCGCGGCCACCGTGCGGTTGCTGCACATTCCCGGCGGAATGGCGGTGCCCGACCACGGCCACCGCGGCATCGAGCTGACTCTGGTGCTCAAGGGCGCCTTCCGCGACGCCGGCGACCGCTTCGCCCGCGGCGATGTCGAGGTCGCGACCGAGGCCGACCGCCACACCCCCGTGGCCGAGCCTGGCGATGCGTGCATCTGCCTCGCCGCCACCGAGGGTCCGCTGCGGTTCACCGCCCTGCTGCCCCGCCTCGCCCAGCCCTTCCTGCGCATCTGAGCGTGCCCGCCGGCCGACCGCACGCCGCGCCGCGGCGCCCCGGTGCTCCTCAGCGCGTCGGGGGGGGAAGCGTGCAGACCTCGCCGGCCTCGAACAGCACCGTGGCATCGGCGCCCGGGGCGATGCAGCCGCCCGCCTCGTTGCCCGAGATGACGTTCGCCCCCACCCGGACAAGCACCGGCAGCACCTGCCCGGCCTCCTCGGCGTTGGGCGGCCGCGTCGACTGGCCGAAATCGTAGATGCGCAGGCCGTAGCGGCGGTTGTCGAGGATGGTGTTGTCATGGACTCCGATCCGGAACGATGCCCGGATGCGGATGCCGTCGCCGTGGTTGCCCACCACCCGGTTGCCGACGAGCAGGATCTCGCGGCTCTCGTGCACCACCATTCCGTCGCCGCCGTTGTCCTCCGACAGGTTGCCCGCGAAGACGACGTTGTGGCTCGCCTTGTCGATGAAGAACCCCGACTTGGCGCTGCCCCGGCTGACGTTGCGCACCACCGCCGAACGGTGGATGCGCCGCGACAGGATGATGCCGTGGCTGCGCCGCGCCCCCTCCACCAGGTTCTCGGCGATCAGCATGTTGCGGATGTCGTCGTGGGGGTCGATGCCGTAGACATGGGGGGCGGTGATGTGGTTGCCGATCACGTTCACCCCATCGGCGTCGAAGCTGTAGAAGCCGAAATAGACGTCCTCGATCCGGTTGCCGACGAGGTCGGCGCTGGGGTGGGCGGTCACCCGCCGGCGGTCGACGGTGGCAAAGCTCAGCCCGTAGGCAAGGCTCGCCTGGTAGCCGAGATGCGCCAGCCGCGACCGCCGGATCAGGCTGTGGCCGCCCTCCAGCCCGGCAATGAAGGGGCGGAAGTCGCGCCCCGCCGGGCCGGTTTCCGCCGGCCGGTCCTGCCCCAGGTGCCAGGCCTCCACCGCGGCGTCGCTGACGAAGAGCCTCCCGTGACTGATGATCGCCGCACCGTGCTCCTGCGACAGGCGCAGGGTTCCGCCACCCACCACCAGCGTCGCCTCCGGCCGCACCGCCAGCGGCGCAAGAAGCGTGCAGACCTCTCCGGTGCAGTCAAGCCAGCCCGGCCCGGGCAGCGCGCGGGCCAGCGCCGCAAGGTCCAGCACGCCGGTCTCGATGACGATGCCGCGACCCCGCCATGCCGGCGGCGGCTCCATCGCCGGGTGGAACAGCCGGCGCAGCGCCGTATCGCCCGCCACCTCGCGCAGGGTCACGCGGCCCGGCACCACCGCCGGCAGGGGCGCCGCCTCGATCCCCGCGCGCAGGGCCGCAACCTCTTCCGGGCCGGGCACCGCCGGCACGTCCCAGTCCTGTGCCCGCGCGGCCGGCGCAAGCAGCACCGCCACCGCCATCGCCATCGCCAGACGGGCCAGGATACGCGTCACCCTCACCGCCGCCCGAACAGCCGCTCAAGGTCGGCCCGGGTCAGCACCACCGAGGTCGGCCGCCCGTGGTTGCAGGTGCCCGATGCCGGCGTCGCCTCCATCTCGCGCAGCAGCGCGTCCATCTCCTCGGGCCGGAGCGACCGCCCCGCCCGCACCGAGCCGTGGCAGGCCATCCGCGACAGCACCGCGTCGATGCGGTCGCGCAGCCGCCCGCTGGCCCCGAGGTCGGCGATCTCGTCCACGATGTCGGCCACCAGCCCCGCCACCGATCCCGCCCCGATCAGCGCCGGCACCGCCCTGACCGCCACCGCGCCGGGCCCGAAGGGCTCCACAACCAGCCCCAGCGCAGCCAGCTCGGCGGCATGCTCGGCCAGCCGCGCCGCCTCGCCTGCCCCGCAGGCGACGATCTCGGGAATCAGCAGCTCCTGCCGAGCGACGCCTTCCGCCGCAATCTGGCGCTTCAGCCGCTCGTAGACCAGCCGCTCATGCGCCGCGTGCGCGTCCACGATGACCAGCCCCGCCGGGGATTCTGCCAGCACATAGGTGTCGAACACCTGCGCCCGGGCCCGCCCCAGCGGCCCCGCCCCTTCCGCCGGCTCCGGCTCCGGCGCCGGCGCCGCCTCCTCTGCCAGCCCCGGTGCCTGCGCCGCACGCGCCAGGGCAAGCGCGGCCTGCGACGGCGCGGTTGCCGCGCCCCGCCCGTTTCCGCCCCACCCGCCAGCACCCGAGCGCAGCGCCGCCGCCGCCGCCTGCCCCAGCGTGCCGGCGCTGCGATGCCCCGCCGCAGCCAGCGCATGGGCCAGCGCGCCGACCACCAGCCCGCGCACCAGCACGGGCTCGCGGAACCGCACCTCGGCCTTGGCCGGGTGGACGTTCACATCCACCCGCCGGGGGTCGAGCGTCAGCGCCAGCACCGCTGCGGGATGGCGGTCGCGCGCGACGAGGTCGCCGTAACCCGCCCGCATCGCCGCCAGCAGCAGCCGGTCGCGCACCGGACGTCCGTTCACGGCCACGAACTGCTGCACCGCAGCCCCCCGCGCCGCCGCCGGCAGGCCGGCAAGCCCCGACAGGGCGATGCCGTCGCGCTCGGCGGCAATCGCCACCGCGTTGTCGGCGAACTCCGCCCCCAGAAGCCGCCGGATCCGCCGCCCCTCCGCCCCTGCGCCGGTCTCGGCCTCTGCCCGCAGCACCACCCGGTCGCCGCCGCCGCTCAGGTCGCGCAGCACGAAGCCGGTCGCCGGAGCGGCCAGCGCCAGCCGGCGGACGACATCGACGATCGCCTGCGCCTCGGCGCGGGCACTGCGCAGGAACTTCAGCCGCGCCGGTGTGGCGAAGAAGAGGTCGCGCAACTCGACCACGGTGCCGCGCGGCTGGGCGGCGGGGCGCACCGGCCCCTCCGCCCCGCCCGCAACCTCGATCTCCGCACCCTCCCCTGCCCCCGCCGCACGCGAGGCGATCCGCAGCCGGCCGACCGCGCCCAGGGCCGGCAGCGCCTCGCCGCGGAAGCCGAAGCTGCGGATGTCCAGAAGATCGCTGCCGTCGATCTTGGAGGTCGCGTGCCGGGCCACCGCCAGCGGCAGATCCTCCGGGGCCATGCCGTGGCCGTCGTCTGCCACCCGGATCAGCGCCATGCCGCCCTCGGTAAAAGCGATCTCGATCCGCCCCGCACCGGCGTCGAGCGCGTTCTCGACCAGTTCCTTCACCGCCGACGCCGGTCGCTCAACCACCTCGCCGGCTGCGATGCGGTTGATCGCGGCCGGGTCGAGCTGCCGGATCACCGGCAGGGGTGAGTCGCAGCCATAGCGGTCAAGCGCGAGCATGCCACTACCGCTAGCATGACCGCGGGCACCGCGCCAGCCTCACTCCAGCGGCGGCAGCGGCCCCGGCACAACCCCCTCGGGCTGGCCCACCACCACCACATGCAGCGCCGCGGGGTCGTAAAGCCGCGCCGCGACCCGGTTGGCCTCGGCCAGCGTGATCGCCCGCACAAGGGCGTTGCGCCGCGCGGTGTAGTCCACCGGCATCCCCTGCATCTGCATCGCCACAAGGATGCGGGCGATCGGCGCGTTGCCGTCGAAGCGCAGCGGGTAGGCGCCGGTGAGGTATGTCTTGACCGCCTCGAGTTCCTCCGCGCTCAGCCCCTCCGCGGCCATCCGCGCCCATTCGGCGCGCAGCACCGCCACCGCCTCGCCCGCCCGCCCGTTGGCGGTCTGGAAGCTTCCCAGCACCAGCGCCCCGCGGTCCATCGCCGCAAGCCCGGTGCCGACGCCGTAGGTCAGCCCGCGCGTCTCGCGCAGCGCCGCCATCAGCCGCGTGCCGAACCTGCCACCCCCCAGCACCTCGTTGACGACATAGGCGGTCAGGAAGTCGGGGTCGCCGATGCCGATGCCGGCATGGCCGACGATCACCGCCGACTGCGGCCCCGCGAAGGGAATGACGGCGATCCCCGGCTCCAGCGCCAGCGGCGCCGCGCCCGGCTGCGGCGCGCCCGTGGCCGGCAGCCCGCCCAGCAGCGAATCGAGCAGCAGCCCAAGTTCCGGCCCGGTGATGTCGCCCACCGCCGCCACATGCACCCGGTCGCGCGCCAGCGCCGCGCGGTGCGCCACCACGAGGTCGTCGCGGGTCAGCGCCGCCACGCTCTCGGCGGTGCCGTCGCCGGAGCTGCCGTAGGGATCATCGCCGAAGGCGGCCGCGAACAGCGCCCGCGTGCCCAGCCGCGTCGGGTTCTGGCTGTCGGCGCGGGTGTTGGCCAGCACCTGTCCGCGCACCCGCTCGACGGCATCCGCATCGAAGCGCGGCGCGGCCAGCGCGCCCTGCAGCAGCGCCACCGCCGCGTCGCGGTTCTCGGTCAGGAACCGGGCCGAGACCGACACCGCATCGGCATCAGCGTCAAAGCCGAACTGTGCCGCCAGGGCCTCGCGCGCCTCGGCGAAGCCGCGGGCGTCCATCTCGCCCGTGCCCTCCTCCAGCAGCCCCACCATCAGGTTCACCGCGCCCCGCCGGTCGGCCGGGTCCAGCGTCGTGCCGCCGCGGAAGCGCAGTTCCAGCGCGACGAAGGGAATCGAGGGCTCGGGCACCAGCCATGCGCGGATTCCGCCGGGCGAGGTGACCTCCTCGACTGCGATCTCGGCACGCAGCGGCAGGGCCAGGAACAGGGTTGCCGCCAGACCCGCAAGGATGCGCATCATTCCGCCGCCTCCGCCGCTTCGGGCGCCATCAGCCAGCCGGTGACTCTGGACCCGGGGTCGACCAGCCGCCGGGCGGCGGCCATCACCTCCTCGGGGGTCACCGCCTGCAGGGTCGCCGGCCAGCCCTGCACGTCCTCCACCCCTAGCCCTGCCGACAGCGCCTCGCCCCATTCCCTCGCAGTCGCCTGCACGTCGTCGCGGGCATAGATCTCGGACGCCCTCACCCGGGCCTGGACGCGGGCGAATTGCCCGGGGTCCACGCCCTCGGCCAGAAAGCGCGCCAGCGCGGCATCCAGCGCCGCCTCGGCCTCGGCCATGCCGACGCCCTCGGCCGGCACGAGGCCGATCGTGAACACCGCCGAATCCACGGCCACGCCCCGGTAGGAGGCGTCGGTGTAGATCGCCACGCGCGAATCGAACTCCAGCGCCCGCCCGAGGACCGACGTCGCCCCCGTCCCCCCCAGAAGCGAGGCCAGCACCGTCAGCGCCGCCGCCTCGGCCTGCTCGCCAGGGCGGCGCGGCGGCACAAGGTACTGGCGGGCGATGTAGGGCTGCGCCACCCGGGCGTCGCGCAGGATGACCCGCCGCTCTGCCGGCTGCGGCGGCTCCTGCGGGCGCAGCCGCGCGGGAACCACGCGCGCCCCGATCGGCCCGTAGTGCCGCTCGGCCAGCGCCCGCACCTGCCCCGCCGTCACGTCGCCCGCCACCACCAGGATGGCGTTGTTGGGCGCGTAATGCGCCTCGTAGAAGGCCAGCGCGTCGGCCCGCGTCAGCGCGGCGATCTCGTGGCGCCAGCCGATGATCGGGATGCCGTAGGGATGGTTGAGAAACTGCGCCGCGCGCAGCTGCTCGCCCAGCACCGACCCGGGGCGGCTCTCCACCACCTGCCCGCGCTCCTCGAGCACGACGTCGCGCTCGGTCAGCACCTCGGCCTCGGGCAGCCGCAGGTTGGCCATGCGGTCGGCCTCCAGCTCCATCATCAGCTCAAGCCGGTCGGCCGCGACGCGCTGGAAATAGCCCGTGTAGTCCCATGAGGTGAAGGCATTGTCGTTGCCGCCGTTGGCCTCGACGATCGCCGAGAACGCCCCCGGCGGCCGAGTCTCGGTGCCCTTGAACATCAGATGCTCGAGGAAATGCGCAATGCCCGACTTCCCCGGCGCCTCGTCGGCCGCGCCGACCCGGTACCAGACCATGTGCACCACCACCGGGGCGCGGTGATCCTCGATCACCACGACGTCGAGGCCGTTGTCCATCCGGAAGGTCGTCACTGGCTGCGCCGCCGCCCCTCCCGCCAGCCCGACCGCCGCCACCAGCGCGATCGCCCGGATCATCCCCATCGCCGTCCTCCTGCGTCCTGCCGCTGCCCCGCAGGCTAGGCCGCGGCCCGGCCGCCGCAAGCCGGCCCACGCGCTTGTCATCGCTCGCACGTCACTCGGTCGTGGGGTCCGGCGGGGCCGCCGGGGTGCGGATGCCCGCCCGCCGCCAGCGCGCAAGCTCGGCATAGCGGTCCAGCGCCATCTCCCGGTAGGCGCGATAGTAGACATTGACGCTGAACCACCGCTCCAGCAGCCGCCCGTCGTTGCGGCGGCGGAACTCCAGGTCCTCGGCGGCCAGCGTGTCGCGGATCCCGGCCTCGGCCCCGAACCGACGGGCATGCGCCACGACCGCCGAATCCCCCGCCGGCACCGGGGCAGCCCGCACCGCGGGGTTGCCGCCCAGGGTCCGGATGGCGTCGGCCTCGGGGGTGGGGTCGGTCCGGCTCGCCCCGCCCGGGGTCGGCTCGGGCAGCGCCGACAGGTCCTCGGGCATCATCAGCGGCCGCGTCGGCAGGATCGAGAACTCGTCGGGCGTGCTCGTGTTGGCGGGGATGTTCATCAGCCGGGGTTCGCCCCCCCGCGAACAGGCCGACAGAACGGCAGCCAGCGCCAGCGCCGCCGCGATTCCCGCCGGGCCGACCGCCCGCGTACCGCTTCCCATGCCCCGCCCCATGCCCATGCCGGCCCCTTGATAGACCAACGAGTCCACCGCGTCACGGGGGCAACGTCAACCCCCCCGGCGGGCTCCGCGCCCCGCCAGCAGCACTAGCCCCAGCGCCCCGGCGAAGATCGCCACATCCGCGACGTTGAAGGCAAAGGGGTTGTCGACGCCGCAGCAGGACATGTTCAGGAAGTCCGCCACCGCCCCCCAGCGCAGCCGGTCGACGACGTTGCCCAGCGCCCCGCCCACCAGCAGCCCGGCGGCCGCCTGCACGGCCGGCCCCTCGCCCGCGCCGCGCACCCACAGCCACACCCAGGCCGAGATCGCCAGCGCCACCGCCACCAGCACCCAGCGCATGATCTCCGCCTCCGAGGCGAAGAGACCGAAGTTGATGCCCTCGTTCCAGGCCATGCGCAGGTTCAGGAACGGCGGCAGCACGTCCACCGCAAGCCGCGTCCTGAGGTCGAGCAACTCGACCACCGCGAACTTCAGCCCCTGGTCGAGCGCGAACACCCCCCCCGCGACCCATCCCGCCAGCCGCATCGCGCCCTCCCGCCTCCGCTGCCCCTCGCCCGTGCCCGCCGCCGCCCGGGTGCGTCCTCAGTGACGGAAGTGGCGGATGCCGGTGAACAGCATCGCCAGACCAAGCGCGTCGGCCGCCGCGACCACCTCGGCGTCGCGCAGCGCGCCGCCCGGCTGGATCACCGCCGTCGCCCCCGCCGCGGCCAGCGCCTCCACCCCGTCGGGAAAGGGAAAGAAGGCGTCCGAGGCCACCGAGGCGCCGCGCGCGGGGCTGTCGGCCAGGCAGAGCGCGGCGGCCATGTCCTCCGCCTTGCGAGCCGCGATCCGGGTCGAATCGACCCGGCTCATCTGCCCCGCCCCGATCCCCACCGTCGCCCCCCCGCGAGCAAATACGATGGCATTCGACTTGACATGCTTGGCGACCCTCCAGGCAAAGTCCAGGTCAGCCGCCTCCGCCGCGGTCGGCGCCCGGCGGGTCACGCAGCGCAGCGCCCCGGGGTCCAGCGTCGCGGCGTCGCGGTCCTGCAGCAGGAACCCGCCGGCCACCTGCCGCCAGGCCGGCCCCGCCGTTGCCGGCTCGGGCAGCGCCGCCACGATCAGCCGCAGGTTCGGCCGCGACGCGAACACCGCCCGCGCCGCGTCATCGGCGCCCGGCGCGATCACCACCTCGGTGAACACCGCCGCGATCGCCTCGGCAGTCGGCCCGTCAAGGGCCACGTTCAGCGCCACGATGCCGCCGAATGCCGAGCTGCGGTCGCAGTCGAAGGCGCGCGCATGTGCCTCGGCCGCACTCGCCCCGCGGGCCACCCCGCAGGGGTTGCCGTGCTTGACGATCACGCAGGCGGCCCCCTCGGCCGGGGCGAACTCCGCCACCAGCTCCCACGCCGCGTCAGCGTCGCCGATGTTGTTGTAGGACAGCTCCTTGCCCTGCACCTGCCGCGCCGTCGCCACCCCCGCCCGCGGCGGCCCGCCAAGATAGAGCGCAGCGCGCTGGTGGGGGTTCTCGCCGTAGCGCAGCGGCTGGGCCAGTCGCCCGGCCAGCACCTGCCGCCGCGGCGCCGGTTCGGCCACAACGCCCGCCAGCCACCCGGCCACCGCCGCGTCATAGGCCGCGGTCCGGCCGAAGGCGGTCAGCGCCAGCCGGGCGCGGAACGCCCCCGACGTCGCGCCGCCATGGCGCTCCAGTTCCTCGCCAAGCGCGGCATAGTCCTCCGGGTCGGTGACGACCGCGACATGGGCGTGATTCTTGGCCGCCGCCCGCAGCATCGCCGGCCCGCCGATGTCGATCTGCTCGATGCAGGCGGCGGCGTCAGCCCCTGATGCCACCGTCGCCTCGAAGGGGTAGAGGTTGACGACCAGCAGGTCGATCGCCAACAGCCCGTGCGCGGCCAGGGCGGCGACATGCGACGGGTCGTCGCGCCGCGCCAGAAGCCCGCCGTGCACGCCCGGATGCAGCGTCTTGACACGACCGTCCAGCATCTCGGGAAGGCCGGTCAATTCGCTGACGTCCCGCACCACCAGCCCGACCGCGCGCAGCGCCGCCGCCGTCCCGCCGGTAGAGACAAGCTCCACCCCCCGCGCCGCCAGCATCCGGCCAAGCCCGTCCAGCCCGGCCTTGTCCGACACCGAGATCAGGGCTCGCCGCACCGCCACCAGACCGGTCATCCTTCACCCTCCGCCGGGCCATCCTCCTCCGTCGCCACGTCGCGCAGCGCGATCGGCGTCTCGGGGGCCTTGGCCAGGCTCCAGCCGACGCGGCCCGCATAGTCGATCAGCACCGCGGCGAGAACGATCTGTTTGGTCGCAGCCGGCGCGGGCATCCCGCGCTCCAGCCACGCCGAGGGCTCGAGCGACAGCCGCGCCATCCCGTCCTGCCGGAACACCCAGACCTCGCCGCTCCTCAGCCCGATCCAGGCCATCTGCCCGCCGGGGTCGACCTCGGCCGCCGCATCGGGGTGCAGGTGGAAGTGCAGCGTGAAATGCACCCCGTCGCCGCCGCCCTTCTGCACCATGCGTGCCAGCCGGCGCTGGTCGGCGCGGCTGGACGTGCCCAGCGCGTCCTCGCCCGACAGGCTGCGGCCGTCGGCGCTCAGTTCCAGCCGCCGCGTGTGGGTCAGCCCGTGGGTCGCCACATAGCCCTCATGCGCGGCCAGCAGCCGCAACCGCCCCGCCCGCCCCTCGCCCGGAACCTCGATCAGCCGCGCGCGCGCCGCCGCCGCGATCCGCCCGTCGGGCCCCAGCCGCGACGAGGAATAGCCCTCGATCGCCAGCGTCGAGTGCGAGGCGGTGGCCCGCCCCGCGCGATGCCACTCGGCGCCGAAGCTCGCCCCGGCGCCGCAGTTCACGATCACCGGCCGGCGGGCCGAGGTCAGTTCGAACGCCAGCGTCGAGGCATGCCCGCCGGGTGCCGAGGGATCGGTCGGAGGCGCTGCGGCATCCACGATCACCGTCGTCCGCCCGGCCGCAAGGCGGATGTAACCCATGGCGCGCAGCGGCGGCAGCGCCGGCCGCAGCCCGGCCGCCGCCAGCGCGCGCTCCAGCTTGCCCTCCGCGCCGCGGCCCCCGCCATGGAAACGCGCCAGCCCGCCGTCGGCGTGGCGCAGCGCCCGGAGCACCGGCGCCGCGCGCTCGAGGGCCGCCAGATGCGCCGCGTCCGGGGCCCGGCCTGTCGCCGCCACCTGCCCGGCCGTGGCCGCCAGCAGGTCGAACAGCGCCAGGAGATCCTCGGGGTTGCGCGACGCAACCGCGCCGTCGCCGCCGACAGCCTCGGCCGCGGCGCGACCCAGTTCCGCCTCGGCAGCCCCGGCCCGCGCCTCGCCGCCCTCCACCGCCAGCGCGGCCAGAAGCAGCCCCGCCAGAGCCTCGATCCGCGGCAGGCCGGCGGGCGCCTCCGGCCCGCGCTCGGACAGAAAGCCCATGTGCCGGGCGATCTGGCGATGCACCGCGGCCGCCACCTGCGCCTCGCCGCTGGTCAGCAGCAGCCCGTGGGCCACCAGCCGCAGAAGCCGCCGGCCAGCCAGCGCAGGCGTCCAGCCCGGCCCGCGGCCGCGGCCGTAGCGGCGCGCCCAGTCACCCACCCACGACCGCGCCAGGCTTGCGGCCGCAGGGGTGCCGAGCGCGGCAAGGTCGTCCAGCCAGGCAAAGCCCTGCAGCCCGTCGGTGAAGGCGGGGCCCGGCGGCTCCACCGCCCAGGGGGCGCGGCCGCGCGCCTCGGCCCGGGCACCGCCGAACACCAGGTGCCCGGCCAGAAGGTCGCGCCCGCGCGCGGCATCGCCGATCAGCCATGGCTCGGGCGGCGCGGCAAAGCGCGCGTCGGCGGCGACCAGCCCGGCCCGCCACGCGGCCAGCCGGTCCATCAGCCGGGCACGCCGCACCGTCCAGCCGTCCAGCAGCCTTGCCACCCCGCGTCCCGTTCCCTGCCCCTCGTCCCGCCCGGACGCCCCGGGCAAGGCGCGCCACCCGTTCCGGGTGCGGGCGGGTGCGGCCCGCGCGGCGCACGGGCGGAGGTTGTCCCCGGTCGTTCGGGCAACGCTCTAGCCCGCCCGCCGCAGGCAGGCAACGAAGAAACCGTCCATCCCCCCCTGCCCGGGCCAGAAGTCCGGGCGCAGCCGCAGGCCGCCGCCGGCGGTGACCCAGCCATCCTCCACCCCGGGCAGCCGCAATGCCCCGGGGTCGGCCACGAGCCCCCGGTTGCGGGTCAGCGCCGCGGCCAGCTGCTCCTCCCCCTCGGCCGGCAGCAGCGAGCAGACGGCATAGACAAGCCGGCCGCCGGCCGACAGCAGCCCCGCCGCCCGGTCGATCAGCGCCGCCTGCAGCGCCACCAGCCGCGCGATCTCGCCGCCGTCGCGGACGAAGGGCAGCTCGGGGTGCCGGCGGATCGTGCCGGTGGCCGTGCAGGGCGCATCCAGCAGCACCGCCGCGAACGGCTCGGCGGGCGTCCAGGCCAGCGCATCAGCCACCACGCACTCGGCCGCCAGCCGGCAGCGCGACAGGTTCTCCGCCAGCCGCGCCATCCGCTCGGCCGACTGGTCCACCGCCGTTACCCGCGCCCCGGCCGCCGCCAGCTGCAACGTCTTGCCTCCCGGCGCCGCGCACAGGTCGGCCACCCGCTCGGCGGGCCGCGGCGCCAGCACCCGCACCGGCAGCGCCGCGGCTGCGTCCTGCACCCACCAGGCGCCCTCGGCATAGCCGGACAGCGCTGTCACCTGCGCCCCGGCGGCCAGCCGCAGCGTCCCCGTCGGCAGCACCCCGGCACCCAGCTTCCCGGCCCATTCGGCGGGGTCCTCCCCCGCGCGCAGCGTCAGGTCGAGCGGGGCCCCGCGTTCGTGCGCGGCCTCGATCGCGGCCGCCACCTCGCCACCCCAGGCCGCCACCACCTCGCGACGCAGCCAGGACGGCATCCGCCCGGGGGCCAGCCGCGCCCAGCCCCCGTCCGCGCCCGCCGCCACCGCGCGCCGCAGCACCGCATTGGCGAAGCCCGCCGCAGCCCGCCCCTCGCACTCGCCCGCCAGCGCCACCGCGGCGTCCACCACCGCATGCACCGCCCCCCCCTCGGCGAAGATCTCGGCCAGCGACAGCCGCAGCGCCGCATGAACCGCGGGCGCCGGCCGGCGCCGCAGCAGCGGCCCCAGCAGCCGGTCGGCCCGCCCGGCCATGCGCAGGGCGGCCGCCGCAAGCCGCCGGGCGCGCGCCCGCTCGGCGGCCGGCAGCGCCACCAGCGCCGGCGCGTCCTCGGCGGTCTCCAGCGTCTGCCGCCCCTCGGTGACGGCGATCACAAGCTCCAGCGCCGCCCGCCGCGCCGCCCGCCCCGCCGCCCCCGCCGCTGCCCTGGGCTCCGTCATTTCCCGCCCCGGCCTTGCCCCACGGCCCGCCGCGCTATACCACGCCGCCGTCACCGGCAAGAAGCACCCCATGTCCGAGCCCGCCCCCGATCCCGATCCCGCCGACGACCCCGCCGCGTCCGGTCCCGCCCCCGCGGACCTTCCGCCCGCCGCCCGCCGGGCGCTGGCCGAGGCCGAGGCCCGCCGCCGCGCCGCGGCCCCACCCGACCTGCCGCCCGAGATCGGCGGCCGCGCCGGCCCCGAACCCGTCCGCTACGGCGACTGGGAACGCCGCGGCATCGCGGTCGACTTCTGAGCCGCCCCCGCCGTCCGGCGCTAGCGCAGCCGCAGGTCGGCGATCTCGCCCGTCCCGCGGTCGGAGATGAAGCGCAGCGTGTCCCCGCGCAGCAGCACCGCCTGGCAGTTGTCGGGCACCGTCGCGACCCCCGCCCGCATCTCCCGGCAGAAATAGCGCTCCTGCCAGCGCCACGCCCCGGTCACCTCGCGGCCGAAGGCCCGCCCCGCGATACGCCCGTCGGCGGTCACCGACAGCCGCACCCCCAGCGTCGTCAGCGCCCGGCCGGCAACCAGCGCCACGAACTCCCGCGGGTCGGTCACCTGGCGGAACCCTTCCGATGCCACCGCCGGCGCGGCGCCAAGCGCGACCGCCGCGGCCATGACGGCGGCGGCAGCCAAAGGGCGGCGGCGGACATGGGCCTTGGACATGGCACGCCCCCCCGGGGCGGTGATCGCTCCGGCGGCGAGCTAGCGCGCTTGCCGCGGCCGTCAAATCCCCAGCACCTGCGCCATGGAGTACTCGCCCGGCGACCTGCCCAGCCCCCAGGCGGCGGCGTGCAGCGCGCCGCGCGCGAACACCGCCCGGTCGGTCGCCACATGCCGCAGCACCACCCGCTCGCCGGGCCCCGCGAACAGGACGTCGTGCTCGCCGACGATGTCGCCGCCCCGCAGGCTGGCAAAGCCGATCCGCCCGGCCCCCCGTGGCCCGGTGATGCCGTCGCGGCCGCGGTCGGCCACCTCGGCCAGCGCCAGCCCGCGCCCGCGCGCGGCCGCCTCGCCCAGCAGCAGCGCCGTGCCCGAGGGCGCGTCCACCTTGGCGCGATGGTGCGCCTCGAGGATCTCTATGTCGAACTCATCGCCCAGCGCCGCCGCCACCCGCTCGACCAGCCCCGCCAGCAGGTTGACGCCCAGGCTCATGTTGCCCGACCGGACGATCACCGCATGCCGCGCCGCCGCCGCGATCGCTGCCAGATGCCGCGCCTCGAAGCCGGTCGTACCGATGACATGCACCGCCCGCGCCTGCGCGGCCAACCCTGCATATCCCACGCTCGCCTCCGGCCCGGTGAAGTCGATCACCGCCTGCGCCGCAGCGAAGGCCGCAACCGCGTCATCCCCCAGCACGACGCCCAGCGCCGGCCCGCCGGCGGCCTCTCCCGCGTCGCGGCCAAGCCAGGCATGCCCCGGCCGCTCCAGCGCCGCCACCAGCCTGAACGCCGGCGACGCCGCCGCCAGCTGCAGCACCATCTGCCCCATGCGCCCCGCGGCGCCCGTCACCACCAGCCCCGGACGCGCGTCCATCGCCGCTCCTCCGATCACATCCGCGCCACCCCTTAGCGCCGGCTCGTCACGTGGCCAAGCCCGCCGTTGCGGGGCCGGGCGGGCGGCGCTAGATGGGGCGCATGTCACGCACGCGCGACTCCCGGGGCTCCGGCCCCTCCCAGCGCCAGCTCCGGGTCGGAGAGGCCATCCGCCGCCGCCTCGCCGAGGTGCTGCAGCGCGGCGAGGTGCACGACCCCGAGCTTGACCGCATGGCCATCACCGTCTCCGAGGTCCGCGCCTCGCCCGACCTCAAGCAGGCCACCGCCTTCGTTCTCCCGCTCGGCGGCGGCGGGCGCGAGGCGGCGCTCGCGCTGCTCAACCGCCACCGGACCGAACTGCGCCGTGCCGTGGCTGCGGCGCTCGAGTTGAAGTTCGCGCCCGAACTCCGCTTCGTGCTCGACGACAGCTTCGACCGGATGGACGCCGCACGGCGCCTCCTCGACGACCCGGCGGTGCGCGCCGACGTCGCCCGCCCCGCAACCGGGGACGACTGAGCGATGCCGCTGCCGGGCCGGCCCCTCGCGGCCCTCCTCGGTCTTCTCCTCCTGCTCGCCCTCGCCTCGCCTACCGCCGCGCTCTGCACCCGTGTGATGCACGAGGGCCGCGGCTACAGCCTCTGCGAGGCCCTTGCCGGCCGCGACGCGCTGCGGCTCTGGCATGCCGATGCCACCGGGGCGGTCTACGGCAGCTTCGAGCGGCTGAACGCGGCCCTCGCCGCCGAGGGGCTCCGGCTCGGCTTCGCCATGAACGCCGGCATGTACCATGCAGACCTCAGCCCGGTCGGCCTCTACGTCGAGGACGGCCGGCCGCTCGCCAGTCTCGTCACCCGCGACGGGCCGGGCAACTTCGGGATGCTCCCAAACGGCGTATTCTGCATCCTTCCCGACCGCTTCGCCGTCGTCGAAAGCCGCACCTTCGCCGCCCGCCCGATGCCCTGCCGCTTTGCCACCCAGTCCGGCCCGATGCTGGTCATCGACGGCCGCCTGCACCCCCGCTTCCTGCCCGGGGCCACCTCGCGCCACATCCGCAACGGGGTCGGCGTCAGCGCCGACGGCGCCCGCGCAGTGTTCGCGATCTCCGATTCGCCGGTGACGTTTCACGAATTCGCCCGGCTGTTCCGCGACGGGCTCGGGCTCGGCCAGGCGCTCTACCTCGACGGCGCGATCTCGCGCCTGCACGCGCCCGCGCTCGGCCGCCGCGGCGGCGGGCTTCGCCCGCTCGGGCCGATCGTGGGCACCGCGGTGACTGCCGCACCGGCGCGTTGACGCCGCCGCGGCAAGCCGCTAGCAGGCGGGCCTCCCGGACGGAGGGCAGTGCATGGGGCGGCGGCGGGGGCGCGACATCGCGGGCTGGCTGGTGATCGACAAGCCGGCCGGGGTGACCTCGACGGCGGTGGTCAACAAGCTGCGCTGGGCGCTCGACGCCGCCAAGGCCGGCCATGCCGGCACGCTCGACCCCGAGGCGACCGGGGTGCTCGCGGTCGCCTTCGGCGATGCCACGAAGACCATCCCCTACGTCACCGATGCGCCCAAGGCCTACCGCTTCACCGTCCGCTGGGGCATCGCCACCACCACCGACGACACCGAGGGCGAGGTCGTCGCGACCTCCGCCCTGCGCCCCGCGCCCGGCGCCATCACCGCCGCCCTTCCCGCGTTCCGCGGCGACATCATGCAGGTGCCGCCGCAGTTCTCGGCGGTCCGCGTCGAGGGCGCCCGCGCCTACGATCTCGCCCGCGAGGGCGAGCGGCTCGACCTCGCGGCGCGGCCGCTGCACGTCGACCGGCTCGACCTCGTGGATGTCTCGGACCCCGACCATGCCGTCCTCGAGATGGTCTGCGGCAAGGGCGGCTATGTCCGCGCCATCGCCCGCGACCTCGGCCGGGCGCTCGGCTGCCACGGCCATGTCACGCGGTTGCGGCGGCTGTGGTCCGGGCCGTTCCGGGCCGAGGACGGGATCGGTCTCGACACCGTCGAGGCCGAGGCCCGCACCGATGCGCTGGCCGCGCGCCTGCTGCCGCTCGAGGCCGGCCTCGCCGCGCTGCCCGAGGTGCGCGCCACCGACGAGGGCGCCGCCCGAATCCGCAACGGCAACCCCGGCGCGGTCATCGCGCGCGACCTGCCATGGGGCAGCCCCGCCTGGGCCAGCCACCGCGGCCACGCGCTTGCCATCGGCACCTTCATGGGGGGAGAGCTGCACCCCGCCCGCGTCTTCGGCGGCTGAGGCGCCATGCCCGGGCGCGGCGCGGCACCGCCCGCCACGCCCGGCCCCGGCCCGCTTCCGGCCCCGCTGCCGCCCCGCCTCAGGCCGCCAGCGCCCCGCCGACGGGCGAATCCGGCGTGTTGGCGATCAGTTCGATGTCCGCGGCCGTCAGCCCCGCCCCTCCCGGCACCGCCGCCACGCGCACCCCGTTCAGGAGCACATAGGCGGTGTCGCCCTCGGTCTCGACCGTGACCACCGGGTCGGGGGTGGCCGCCGGGTCGAAGACCACGCCGATCCGGTCCTCGGCCGGGTCGTAGTCGGTTATCGTCGCCACCTTTCCGCCGTCGATCCAGTCGCCCACCGCGAAGAGGTCGGCACCCGCGCCGCCGTTCAGCACGTCGTCGGCCCCGCCCACCAGCGTGTCGTTGCCGTTCCCGCCGTTCAGGAAGTCCTGGCCGTCCAGGTCGACCGGCGGACCGTCGCCGCCGGGGCCGAGCACGACGCCCGAGATGACGTCGTCGCCGTCGTCGCCGAACAGCAGGTCCTGCCCCAGCCCGCCCGACAGGGTGTCCCCGTCCTGCCCGCCGGCCAGCGTGTCGTCCCCCTCCCCGCCGGTCAGCGTGTCCGCCCCCGGCCCGCCGATGAGCGCATCGTTGCCCGCCCCGCCGTCCAGCCAGTCGTCGCCGTCCTGGCCGTTCAGTCGGTCGTCGCCGTCGCCGCCCAGCAGCGTGTCGTCGCCGATGTCGCCGTCGATCGAATCGTTGCCGGCACCGCCGATGCACAGGTCGTCGCCCGCCCCGCCGTGCAGCGTGTCGCTGCCGTCGCCGCCGTCCAGCGTGTCGTTGCCGTCGCCGCCGCCGATCAGGTCGTGCCCGCCGCGCCCGTACAGCTGGTCCTTCAGCCGCCCGCCGGCCAGCAGGTCGTTGCCGTCGCCGCCCACCATCAGGCCATCGCCGCCTGCCACCGGGGGCCCGTCGCCATCCCCGTCGCCATCACCGCCGCCGCCGCCGCCCGCGTCGTCCCGCGCCGCATCGCCGGCCGAACCCGGCAGCGCCGGCATCCGCGCCACCAGGTCGTCGGCCTCGCCGCTGCCGTCCGGCGCTGCGGGTTCCTCCGGCGCCTCCTCGCCGCCGCCGCCCTCCTGATCCTCGCCCGACCTGAAGAAGCCGTCGGCGAGCAGCCCCACCGCCAGGACCCCCGCCAGCCCCATCACCGCCATCAGCATCCCGCACCCTCCGTCCCGGCCCCCCGGGCCCGCCCTGAAATCAGTTAACCAATTAACTTCATTGGATTTTATTCCGCCAATGCGGCGATTCCGTGGCACCCCGCAAGGTTCCGCGGCGGCGGGGCTTCCCTTCGCGCGCGTTTTCACCTAAGGGCACGCATCTGCCCGCCCCGGGCAGACCCTCCACGGGCCTTGCTGGACGACATCCCGGCCTGCGCCATCCCGAGACAAGAAGGAGAGCCCGATGTCGATTGCCGCCGACACCAAGTCGCAACTGATCAGGGATTACGGCACCAAGGCCGGAGACACCGGCTCGCCCGAGGTCCAGGTCGCAATCCTGTCGACGCGGATCGCCGCGCTGACCGAGCATTTCAAGGCCCACGTCAAGGACAACCACTCCCGCCGCGGTCTGCTGATGATGGTCGCCCAGCGGCGGAAGCTGCTCGACTACCTCAAGCGCAAGGACGAGGCGCGCTACCAGGCGCTGATCGCCCGGCTGGGGCTGCGCCGCTAGTCAGGGCGGCCCGGCGCCCCGTCGCGCCGGACGCACCCGCAGATGCCCCCGGTCGGGGGGACCGCGTCTGCGGGGCACCGGGCCCGAAGAGACGGACCGCCTCAGCCGCCCGCCACCGCAAGCAGCACCGCCGCCGCCTCGGGCTGGGACTTGCCCGCCGACGCGGCGAGCGCACCAAGGCTCAGCCCCTCGGTGACGCCGATTCCGGCCGCCTCGAGCGCGGCCGCCACGGCCTCGGGCGGGGCATGCAGCACCACGGCAAGCTCGGCCGGCGTGGCCGCCATCGTCGCACGGATCAGCCCGGCCATCGCCGCCCTCTGCCCGCCCGGCGCTGCGTCATCCGCAGGCAGGAGGAAAGGCAGCGCCATCGCCGCCGACAGCGCCAGCGCCACGGCCATCGGGGCGCGGCGGAAATGGGCCGTGAACGGCCGCCAGTTCCGCCACAGGTGCAGCCCGAGCGGCACCATCAGGAGCAGCGACAGGATCTCGTGCATGCCGTGCAGCCCCGCCGGTCCGATGTGGAGGAAGAGCGCCAGACCCGAGATCAGCGAAACCAGGAACAGCCCCGTGATCAGCGGGGTGGCGTAGCGGTGAAGGAACTGCAGCATTTCGGGCCTCGTTGCCGGTTGACGCCACCACACACGCTGCGGCGCGGCGCATCCGTCGGCGCGCGCCCGCGCCGCCCCGCCGCGACCTTCCGCCGCCTGCGCCGACGATCGCGCGCGGGCCACGGGCCCCCGCGGCCCGGGATCCGCGCATTCCGGCGTCCGGCCTCGCGGCCCTGACCGGTGTCACCGGCCGGCGCAGCGAACGGCCCGCCGGCCGGACCGGCGCGGTTGTCGCGCCCGCGCGGCGGGGTGTCGGCCAAGGGCCCCCGGCCCGACCGGACGCCCGCAGCGGGACTTCCCGGTTGTGCCGGGCCCGCGCCGGGCTATCACCTCCCGCATGATCGAGCCTTCCCTCTCCGTCCTGCTCGCCGTGACGGCGACCTTCTTCGGCGCCGGCCTCGTCAAGGGAGTGACCGGCATGGGCCTTCCCACCGTCGCGATGGGGGTCCTCGGTGCGCTCGTCTCGCCGCTCGCGGCCGCAAGCCTGCTGATCGTGCCCTCCCTCGTCACCAACCTGTGGCAACTGCTGGACGGCCCCGCCTTCGGGCGGCTCGTCCGCAGGCTCTGGCCGATGATGGCGGCGATCTGCGCGGGCACGGTGCTGGGCGCGAAACTGCTGGCCGGCGGCGACGCCGGCGCGACGACAACGGCGCTCGGGGTCGCGCTCGTCGTCTACGCCGCCTTTACTCTGTTCGCGCGCCAGCTCCACATGCCCGAACATGCCGAACGCTGGCTCTCGCCGCTCATCGGCGGTACCACCGGCATCGTGACCGGCGGAACCGGGGTCTTCGTCATCCCCGCCGTGCCCTACCTGCAGGCCCTCGGCCTGCCGCGCGACCACCTCGTGCAGGCACTCGGGCTGTCGTTCACCGTCTCGACCGTCGCCCTTGCCCTCGGGCTCGGGGCGCATGGCGCATTGGCGCCGGAGGCGTTGGTGCTCTCGCTGCTCGCCCTCGCTCCGGCGCTGGCGGGGATGCGGGCGGGACAGTGGCTCCGCAACCGCATCAGCCCCGCCGCCTTCCGGCGGCTGTTCCTGGCGTTCCTCCTCCTGCTCGGAACGGAGATGGCGCTGCGCCCCCTCCTCTAGCCATCGACCTCCGCGCCGCGCCCGCACCGGCCCCCCGCCGCGCACGGTGCGCGCCGCGGCCAGTAGTGCCTGCCCCGGGGCGCCGAGGGGCGCGGGACAATCCCTGACGAATCCTTTACGGAGGATGACAAGACACTGTTTTCAATGTAATTTCCATATGTCTCACGCATGGGACAGGCGGCCATCCGGCCCTTTCCAACCCCCCGCTTTTCCTGTATGGCCCGCCAATCCGAGAGGTGACGCCCCGGCCCCGGCGTCATGTGGGATGGAAGGGGGGCCGGCGGCAATGGGGCCGCCAGATGTGGGAGACCCGGGCTGTGCCGGGTGCGCTCCCGATGGGAAACGAGATGTTCAATATCACGCGCAAGTCGATCCGGTGGGGCAACGAGACGCTCACGCTGGAAACGGGAAGGGTTGCCCGCCAGGCCGACGGCTCGGTCATCGCCACGCTGGGCGAGACCGCCGTCATGGCCAACGTCACCTTCGCCAGGGAGGCGAAGCCGGGGCAGGACTTCTTCCCGCTCACCGTCCACTACCAGGAACGCTACTACGCCGCCGGCAAGGTGCCCGGCGGCTTCTTCAAGCGCGAGGCGCGTCCCTCCGAGAAGGAGACGCTGACCTCCCGCCTGATCGACCGCCCGATCCGGCCGCTGTTCGTCGAGGGCTTCCGCAACGAGGTGCTGGTGATCTGCACCGTGCTCTCGCATGACCTCGTGAACGAGCCCGACGTGGTGGCGATGATCGCCGCCTCGGCGGCGCTGACGATCTCGGGGGTGCCCTTCATGGGCCCGATCGGGGCGGCGCGGGTCGGCTTCGTGAACGGCGGATACGTCCTCAACCCCGCCGTCGACGCGATGACCTCGCTGCGGACGAACCCCGAGCAGCGCCTCGACCTCGTCGTCGCCGGCACTCGCGACGCGGTGATGATGGTGGAGTCCGAGGCCTACGAGCTTTCGGAGGCCGAGATGCTCGGCGCGGTCAGGTTCGGCCACGAGGCGATGCAGCCGGTGATCGACCTGATCATCGGGCTGGCCGAGGAGGCGGCGAAGGATCCCTTCGAATTCACCCCGCCCGACATCTCGGCGATCTCCGCCCGCGTCCGCGCGCTCGGCGAGGCACAGATGCGCGCCGCCTTCGCGGTCCGCGACAAGCAGGCCCGGGTGGCCGCGATCGACGCCGCGGTGGCTGCGGTGACCGGCGCGCTGACCGAGGAGGAGCGGGCCCACCCCAGCCTCGGCGCGGCGCTGAAGGGCCTTGAATCGTCGATCCTGCGCGGCGACATCATCGCCGGGGGCGCGCGCATCGACGGCCGCGACCGCCGTACCGTCCGCCCGATCGCCTGCGAGACCGGGGTGCTGCCGCGCCCGCATGGCTCGTCGCTGTTCACCCGCGGCGAGACCCAGGTGCTGGCGGTGACCACGCTCGGGACCGGCGAGGACGAGCAGATCATCGACGCGCTGCACGGCAACAGCCGCCAGAACTTCCTGCTGCACTACAACTTCCCGCCCTATTCGGTGGGCGAGGTCGGCCGCTTCGGCCCGCCCGGCCGCCGCGAGATCGGCCATGGCAAGCTTGCCTGGCGGGCCCTGCAGGCGGTGCTGCCGGCCCCGACCGACTTCCCCTACACGATCCGTGTCGTCTCGGAGGTGACCGAGTCGAACGGGTCGTCCTCGATGGCCACCGTCTGTGGCTCGTCGCTGTCGATGATGGACGCGGGCGTGCCGCTGAAGGCGCCGGTGGCCGGGGTGGCGATGGGGCTGATCCTCGAATCCGACGGCCGCTGGGCGGTGCTGACCGACATCCTGGGCGACGAGGACCATCTCGGCGACATGGACTTCAAGGTCGCCGGCACCGAGCGCGGTATCACCTCGCTGCAGATGGACATCAAGGTCGCCGGCATCACGCCCGAGATCATGTCCCAGGCGCTCGACGAGGCCCGACTGGGCCGGCTGCACATCCTGGGCGAGATGGCGAAGGCGCTGACCAAGCCGCAGGCGTTCTCGCCCTATGCGCCGAAGATCGAGACGCTGACCATCCCCACCGACAAGATCCGCGAGGTGATCGGCACGGGGGGCAAGGTGATCCGCGAGATCGTCGAGACCTCGGGCGCCAAGGTCGACGTCAACGATGACGGGGTGATCAAGATCGCCTCGAACGACGCCAACGCCATCCGCAAGGCCCATGACATGATCTGGTCGATCGTGGCCGAGCCCGAGGAAGGCAGGATCTACACCGGCAAGGTGGTCAAGCTGGTCGATTTCGGCGCGTTCGTGAACTTCTTCGGCAAGCGCGACGGGCTGGTGCATGTCAGCCAGATCGCCGGCAAGCGGCTGAACCACCCCTCCGACCTGCTGAAGGAGGGCCAGGAGGTGAAGGTCAAGCTTCTGGGCTTCGACGAACGCGGAAAGGTCCGCCTCGGGATGAAGATGGTCAACCAGGAGACCGGCGAGGAGATCGCCCCCGAGAAGGGCGAGAAGGCCGAGGCCTGATCCCGCCGCGGGCTGCAAGGGCAAGGCCCCGCCGTCGGGCGGGGCCTTGGCATTTCAGGGGCGGGCGGGCGCCCGGCACCAGCCGGCGCGGGCGCGTCTCAGCGCCGGTCTGCCTCCATCACCACGCTGTCGAGATAGGCGACGATGTCATCGACGCCGCGGGCCAGCTTGAAGGCCATGTTGCCGCGGGCGCGGTTGTTGCCGGTGTACTCGCGCAGGAAGGCCGTCGGATCGGCCGTGTAGGCGACGATCGACGCTTCGTCCCAGACGAGACCCTTCTCGCCGGCCTCGGTCATGCCGGCCGAATAGCGGAAGCCCTCGACGCTGCCGGCAGCGCGGCCGATGACGTTGTAGAGGTTCGGCCCGGTTGCGGCGCCGCGCTGGATCACGGTGCCGTCGGCGGCAACGATCGCGTGGCAGGCGCGGCACTTGGCCCATTCGCGTGCGCCAGCCTCCGGATCGCCGGCCAGGGCCGGCGCCGCGGCGAGCAGCCCGGCGGCAACAAGCGCCAGTCTCGTCTTCATGAGCAATCTCCATAGCTGGGTACCTGACCCCGTCCCTTATCTAGCGGCGGGCAACAAAGGTCAAACGCCGCGACGCCGCATCAGGCGACAGCGCGGGAAAGCGCGCAATGGGTCCAGAGCGCCCCCAGTGCCGACACGAGCCGGTCGATGTCGGCGTCCGAATGCAGGGGCGTCGGTGTGATGCGCAACCTCTCGGTGCCCCTTGGCACGGTCGGGTGGTTGATCGGCTGGACGTAGATGCCCCAGTCCTCCATCAGGATGTCGGAGATCATCCGGCATTTCACCGGATCCTTGATCATCACCGGGATGATGTGGCTGGGATTGGCCTGGTGCGGGATGCCCAGCCGGTCGAGCGCGCGGCGCACCCGCGCCACCCGGTCGCGCTGTCGCAGCCGCTCGCTGCTGCTTGCCTTCAGGTGCCGGATCGAGGCGGTCGCGGCGGCCGCCACCGCCGGCGGCAGCGCGGTGGTGAAGATGAAGCCGGATGCGAAGCTGCGGATGAAGTCGACCAGCGCCGCCGATCCGGTGACGTAGCCGCCGACGACGCCGAACGCCTTGCCGAGAGTTCCCTCGATCAGGTCGATGCGGTGGGCGAGCCCGCGCTCCTCGGAGACGCCGCCCCCGCGGGGGCCGTAGAGGCCGACCGCGTGCACCTCGTCGAGATAGGTCATGGCGCCGTGCCTCTCGGCAACCGCGACGATCTCGTCCATCGGGCAGATGTCGCCATCCATGGAGTAGACGCTCTCGAAGGCCACAATCTTCGGCCGGTGGGCGGGAATGTCCGAAAGCCTGCGGTCGAGATCCTCCGGGTCGTTGTGCCGCCAGATCACCTTCTCGGCGCGGGAATGCCGGATGCCCTCGATCATGCTGGCGTGGTTCTTGGCGTCTGACAGGATCACGACGCCGGGGATGCGCGCGCCGAGGGTGGCGAGCGAGGCCCAGTTCGAGACATATCCCGAGGTGAAGAGCAGCGCCGCCTCCTTGCCGTGCAGGTCGGCAAGCTCGGCCTCGAGGATGCGGTGCAGCCTGGCCGTGCCCGAGATGTTGCGCGTCCCCCCGGCCCCGGTGCCGTGCGCCTGCACCGCCTCGACCATCGCCTGCACCACCGCCGGGTGCTGGCTCATGCCGAGGTAGTCGTTGGAGCACCAGACGGTGACGTCGCGAGGCGCACCGCGGCCATGGTTGCGCGCCTGCGGGAACTGGCCGCAGTGGCGCTCGAGTTCGGCGAAGATGCGGTAGTTGCCCTCGCTTCGGAGTGCGTCCAGTTGCTGGCGGAACAGTGCGTCAAAGTCCATGGGCGTCCTCCGTCGGTCGCAGGGGGGGCTGCCGTGGGGCAGGAGCAGGCACGGGCGCCGGCAGCATCCAGCGCCAGAGCCGCTCGTCGGGAAGGGGGAGCACCATGAACCAGTGCTCGAGCAGGGCAAGGCCGGTAAGTGTCGCGAGCAGGGCGTAGCCCACGACCTCTCCCGGCGCCTCGGCCCACCACAGGCGTTCAAGCCAGCAGCCGGTCGCCAGGCTGAGCGCGGTCACCGAGACCGGGTAGAGCCGGTTCCGCCTGGCGATGCGGAAATGGCTGGGCAGATGCGCAAGCGGCCTCGGCAGGAAGGCGACGTTGATCCGCGGCACGCCGAAGAACAGGTTCAGCTTGGCCGAGACGCGGGCGAAGAACAGCACCGCGAAGCAGTAGAACCCGGTCGGGTTGGGCGCCTCCCATGCGGCAAGCCCAAGGCCGATGGTCAGCGCGACCAGCGCCATCTCGTGCCAGGCGATCGTGCCCCAGGCGCGGATGAAGCGCTCCCACTCCGGCCGGCCGGGCGGGCAGGGACGGGTGTTCGGCCCGGTCAGCACGCCGGTGAGGAAGGCAAGCTCGACCCAGCCCCAGATGGCGAGGGCGGCGAGGAAGCCAAGGTAGGCGCCCTCGGCCCCGTCCATGGGCAGGCTCTCGCGGAACCCGGCGAGGCCGAGGGCCAGCACGGGCAGCGTGAGCAGGGCACATTGCCGGTGGGCCCCCGGGCCGGTGCGGTCGGCAAGCCGCACGGCCAGAAGGATGATGCCGGTGGAGAACCACCAGGCGAACAGGGCGACGAGCGCCGCTGTCCAGGCCGCGGTCATCAGTAGGACGGCACCAGCCGCGGGTTGGTCGGCGGCACGCTTCTGCGCACCGGGATCAGGTAGAGCCCGGCGAAGGCCGCCGCAGACCGGGCCCCGGCCGCCATCCGGCCGAGGAAGCCCGCGATCCCGCCCCGGCGCCGAGCGCGATCCATGGCGAGCATGGCACGCCGCAGCCGTTCGAGCCCGGCCTGCCAGCGCGGGTTGTCGATGTCGATCTCGACGGGAAACACCTGGCGGGCGATCTCGCCGGTCTTGCGGAACACCTCGTGGTCATAGGCACCGATTTCGATGCCGAGGGCCTCGTGGAAGGCCGGCCGCGCGTGGTCGCGGACATACATCACCGAGAAGACGGCAACGAGGAAGAAGCGGATCCACAGCCGGCTGGAAAGGCTTTGCGTCAGCCGCGGGTCGGTGCGCATCAGCAGCGCGAAGGCCTCGCCATGGCGGAACTCGTCGTTGCACCACTGCTCGAACCACTTAAAGATCGGATGGATGATCCGCTCGGGGTGCTTCTCGAGGTGGCGGTAGATCGTGATGTAGCGGGCGTAGCCGATCTTCTCGGACAGGTAGGTGGCATAGTAGATGAACTTCGGGCGGAAGTAGGTGTACTTCTTCGCCTTGGTCAGGAAGCCGAGGTTGACGGCGATGCCCGCCTCGCGCAGGGCATCGTTGATGAAGCCCGCATGCCGCGCCTCGTCGCGCGCCATGTAGTTGAACAGCTCGCAGATGTCGGGGTTGCTGCCGCGCCGCTTCATCTCCTTGTAGAGAACGCAGCCCGAGAACTCGGCGGTGAGCGAGCTGACCATGAAGTCGACGAGTTCCCTGCGCAGCTGCGGGTCCATCGACTCCCAGTCGGTGGCGTCCCAGGCCTCGGTCTTCCGGAAGTGGTTGCGGTTGGGATCGCTGCGCATCTCGGCGATCAGCCGGTCCCATTCCGCCCGCACGGGCGTGACGTCGATGCGGTCGAGCGCGTCGAAATCCGTGGTGTAGAAGCGCGGATCGAGCAGCGTGGTCTCGGTTGCCTTCGCGGTGGTCTCGTTGACCCCGGCCCTCACATCGGCACGGGCGTTCACGGCATCGCCTCCTCGCTGAACGAGAACTCGCAGAGTTCCATCGCTTCCAGGTCGCCGGTGAGCTTGGTCCAGAGCCGTTCGAGCAGGCTCGCGCGGGTGATGGTGGCGACGCGATCCTCCACCACCAGTTCGCCGTAGCCGGCGGTCACCGGCGCGCCGTGCACCAGCACCTCGTCGCCGGGGTGCACGACGGCACCGTTGTTGAAGCGGACATGCGCGTGGAGGCTTTCGAAGCGGTGGCTGACCTCGACGGTGCAGGGCACCGTCTCGGCCGCCTTCGTGAACAGTCCCATGGTTCGGTCCCCTCTGGTTTCTTGTTGGTCGGTTCGAAGTCAGTCCAGCAGCCGCGCGAAGACAGCGGCATTGTCGCGGCCGAAGCCCGTGAGCTCGGCCCGCCAGCCGGTGAAGGGGTCGGCAAGCGCCAGCCGGCCGCCGTCGAAGGCCATGAGCCGCACGGGGGCGCCCGGCGACACGCCGTGCTTGTTGCGCTCGCGCACAAGCACCCGCCACATGCCGGCGACGAAGCCGCCCTCGGTCTCGCCGAGGTCGGCGATCACCGCGCCGCTCATGTCGGTGACCCGCGCGGCCCCCGACATCGAGCCGTGAATGACGATCATGCGGTCGCGCAGCACCTCGGCCCGCATGTCGGGCATCGCCGTCAGCGGCCGCTCGGTCAGCCGCGCCCAGGTGACGATGGCCAGGACCAGCAGGACCAGCCCGGCCATGGCGCGCAGCAGCGTCCGCGGGATCATCTCGCGGTCGCGCCTGCGCAGGGTCTCGTGGGCGCGCCGCCGCTCGTGGGAAAGCACCGCCATCGCCCTCACTCCGCGGCGACGGCAACAGGCAGCGCCGGCGGGCCGTCGCGGCGGGTGACACGGGGTTCGGCAAGCCGCGCCTCGGCGGCCTCGGCCAGCAGGTCGGCCACGCGCCGGGCGTCGGGAATGCAGCGCAGCGCGGGCTCGGTCCGCCGCATCGCCCAGGGCCGGACATGCGGCCAGGTGCCGAGGTAGGACAGCCGTGTCGTGCCGGTGAGCGCCAGCGCGATGGTACCGGTGCCGCCGCGCCGGAGGTCGAGCGAAGCGGAACCGATCCAGCGGAAGGGCAGGTTGAGCGTGATCGTCAGGGCGGCGCCGATGCGCATCGCGACCCGGCGGTTGGTGACCGTGTAGACGGTGCTCCGCGCCTGCACGAGAGCGACGAGATAAAGCACGGCACAGACCGACGCGCCCATCACGACGAAGGGCGAGCCCGTCCGTACCGCCTCCCAGAACGGCAGGGACTTTCCGGCTACCACCGCCTGCCAGACGGCCATCACGAGGAAGTAGCCTGCAACCCAGCGCAGGCTCAGCGCCTCGACGGCCAGGCGCCAGGCATCGGGGCGCCCCTGCCACAGGATCGTCTCGCCCGGCGGCAGCCGTTCGGGCAGCCCGCGCACCGGCTCGACTGCAAGATCGTCATGGGCCATCACTCGGCTCCTTGTCCCTTCCTTGTCGGTTGGCCCGGGTGGGTCACGCCCCGGCGCGGCGCAGGGCGCGCGGCGCCTCAGCCGAGCACGGGCTCGGCCCGCTTCTGGCTGGCGTAGAGCAGACCACCGCCGAAGTACGCGCTGATCTTCTCCTCCTCGAGCTTGGTGACCTCGGTCGCCGACCGGGTGCGCGGCACGTCGGCGAAATGGCGGCCGAAGATTGCGCGCACCCTCACCCTGTCGGACCGGATCACCGCCAGCGGCATCGGGACCAGCCGCCGCCCCTCGCCCCAGGCCGGATCGAGCGCGACCTCGAGATAGCGGACAAGCTGCTCGGGCTCGTCGACCCACATGTCGGACACCGTGCCGACCACGATGCCGTTGCCGGCCTCGACCGGCAGGCCGCGCGGGTCGCGGCCGGCGGAGACGTGGAAGTGCGCGACCGCCGACATCGGCCGGATCTTCGGGTGGCCCTTGCCGTCCAGTTCGGGTTCGTCGCGGCGCGGGGCCCAGGCGGCAGGGCCGACCCCGTCCTTCATCGGGTCGCCGGTGGGAATGTGGGGATAACCTTCGACTGCCGAGCCGCGGACCATCGGCACCGGGCGCTGCTCGGGCCGGGTGTCGGGAACCGTCACCGAGCCGCGACCATGCGGCAGCCTGAAGGTCTTGGGCGCCGGCAGGTCCCACAGCCCGGGATTGGCCGACGGCTTGCCGTCGTCGTTCTCGAGCGGGAAGCCCTCGCGCATGTTCTCCTTCTGGAGGTAGTAGACCAGGATCGCGAAGAAGATCCAGAACAGCCACAAGGACAGTGTCGCGAGGTCCCAGTGGCCGATGATCGCCATGTAGTCCATTCGCAGGATCCTCCTATCAGGACGGCAGTTCGGCCAGCCCGAACCTGGCCGCGGAAGCTGGGGGGCAGGCAGGCAGCGTCGGGCCGGTGCGGACGAGCCGGCCAAGCGCCGCGAGGGTGATGAAGACCAGCGCGATCTCGATGTGGTACACGACCGAATAGCCCGTCGACGGCCCCGCCAGCGCCGGCCCGAGCAGCCCGGCGGCCGCCCAGTGGTTGACGGTGTCGCGGATGACGCCGCCGGCGAAGATCGCCAGCCCCGCCGCCGTTGCCTGCGCCGCCCCCCAGGCGCCGAGGGCGAGGCCGCTGCCGGCGCGCCCGGCAGTTGCCATCGCCATCGCCATCGCCGCGGTCAGCGTCGCCACGGCGAACAGCCCGCTGCCGAGGCCGATGAGCGCGGCGCCGGCGTAGAACAGCGCAACCGACCCGAGCGGGGCCGCGAAGATCACCGCCGGGAAGGCCGCAAGCCCGACCAGCAATCCGCGCGCGGCGATGCGGAAGGGGTCGCGCCCGGCCCCGAGCCAGCGCGCGGCAAGCCCGAAGCCGGCGAGCGCGCCGCCCGCCCAGAGGGCGGTCAGGACCGTTGTCGCCGCCACCGACAGCCCGAGCACCTCGCCGCCATAGGGTTCGAGGAGAACGTCCTGCATGTTGAAGGCAAGGCCGCCGAGGAACACCACCGCCAGCAGCCGGCCGGCGCTGCCGCCGGCGAGGTAGTCGGCCCAAGCGTCACGGAATGCCGGGCGCGGCGCCTCGCGCTCGGCCCGTGCCATCGGCCGCGCCCGCTCCTGCTTCCACAGGGCAACGAGGTTCAGCACCACCGTCGCGACCGCGGCGCCCTGCACGACCTGCACCAGCAGGATCTCGGAGAAGTCGCGCAGCAGCGCCCCGAGCACCAGCGCCGAACCCGCCATGCCGAGAAGGAACATCACATAAAGCAGCGCGACGACCCGCGGCCGGGCCGCGGGGCTTGCTTGGTCGGAGGCCAGCGCCAGGCCTGCCGTCTGCGTCATGTGCAGGCCGAGGCCGGTCATCAGGAAGGCCAGCGCGGCCAGCACCTCTCCCGCGAAGGGCACGTCATGGGTGCGCAGACCGCCGAGCACGAGGATCGCCGTCGGCATGATGGCCAGGCCGCCCATCTGCCACAGGGATCCGAACCACAGGTAGGGAATCCGCTTCCAGCCGATCGCCGAGCGGTAGGTGTCGGAGCGGAAGCCGAGCAGCGCCCGGAACGGCGCCGACAGCACCGGAAGCGCGATCATCGCCGCCACCACCATCGCCGGCACCGAGAGCTCGACGATCATCACCCGGTTCAGCGTTCCGAGCAGCATTACCGTCGCCATGCCGACCGAGACCTGGAACAGCGACAGCCGCAGGAGCCGGCCGAGCGGCAGACCGTCGGAGGCTGCATCCGAGAACGGCAGCAGCCGGATGCCGAGCGTGGCGATCGCCGGACGGCGGCGCGGGGCGGTCATGCGGCAAGCTCCATCGCCTGCGAGATGTAGAAGCCGCGCGCGATGCGCACGACGCGGACGAGCCGCCGGCGCACGCCTGCGGCCGCCAGCGCCCGGGCGATCACGGCGTCGGCATGCGGAACGATGGCGGGCGAGCGGTCGGCGCGCGGGAACGCCTTGCCGGCGAGCCACATGAGGCTGAGCGCCGGGGTCCGGGGAGCGATCGTGAACAGCACCGGGCCGCGCGTCCGGCGGGCAAGGCGGGCCAGCGCACCCGCGATGTCGGGCGCCGCGTAGTGGATCAGGCTGTCCATCGCCACCACCGCGTCGAAGATGCCCAGACCGTCATCCAGCATGTCGCCGGCGACGAAGGTGACGCGCGGATGCAGCGCCGCGGGGATGCGGCGGCGGGCAACGGCAAGCAGCGCCGGCGAGATGTCGGCGGCCACCACCTCGGCGCCGCGGCCGGCCAGCTCCTCCGTCATCTGGCCGGCCCCGGCGCCGGCGTCGAGGATGCGCAGGCCGGAAAGGTCGTCGGGCAGCCGGGCCAGAAGCGCCGCGCGCATGGTGTCCCTGCCGGCGCGCACGGTGGCGCGGACGCGGCTGACCGGCGCGTCCGAGGTCAGCCGCTCCCATGTCGCCGCGGCGGTGCGGTCGAAGTAGTGCTCGAGCCTGGCGCGGGTGGCAGCGTAGCTGTCCATCAGTCGAACCCCAGCAGTTCGAAGATCGCCCGGTCCTCGAGCGGCGCCGGGGCAAGCGGATCGGTGCCGGCCCACAGCGTCTCGGCCAGCCGCAGGTACTCGTCCCGGGCGCGCAGCACCTCGGGGTCGGCGTCCATCTCGAACAGGGTCTTCTTCTTCAGTCGCGACCGCCGGATCGCATCGAGGTCGGGCATGTGCGCCAGCCGCCGGAAGCCGACCGTCCGGCAGTAGCGGTCGACCTCGTCGGTCTCGCGCGAGCGGTTGGCAATGCAGCCGGCAAGGCGGACGTTGTAGTTCCGGGCCTTGGCCTGGACCGCGGCGATGATGCGGTTCATCGCGTAGATGGAATCGAAGTCGTTGGCGGTGACGATGACCGCGCGGTCGGCGTGCTGCAGCGGGGCCGCGAAGCCGCCGCACACCACGTCGCCGAGAACGTCGAAGATCACCACGTCGGTGTCCTCGAGCAGGTGGTGCTGCTTGAGCAGCTTCACCGTCTGCCCGACGACATAGCCGCCGCAGCCGGTGCCCGCGGGCGGGCCGCCAGCCTCCACGCACATCACCCCGTTGAAGCCGGTGGTGACGAAGTCCTCCGGTCGCAGCTCCTCGGGATGGAAGTCGACGTCCTTGAGGATGTCGATCACCGTCGGCTGCAGCCGGCCGGTGAGCGTGAATGTCGAATCATGCTTGGGATCGCAACCGATCTGCAGCACCCGCCGGCCGAGCATCGAGAAGGCGACCGAGAGGTTGGAGGAGGTGGTCGACTTGCCGATCCCGCCCTTGCCGTAGATGGCGAAGACCCTGGCCCCCTCGATCCGCACCCCGGGGTCGAGCCGGACCTGCACCGAGCCATCGCCGTCCTCTCCCCGCCGGGTCGGAATGTCGTCGCGCGGGCTCACGCGGTCGCTCCTTTCCGGGACTCCGGCCCCGATGCGGCAGAGTGCGATGCAAAACGAACGCTCATTCTGCTGCGATCCCCTCGATCCGGTCCTCGATCTCGTCGGCGGCGGCCTGCAGCGCCGCGAGCGTCGCGGCGTCGGGCATCCAGTACGTGCGGTCGGCAGCCTCGATCAGCCGCCCGGCCATCCGGGCCGAGGCGCGGGGGTTGAGCGCGGCCAGCCGCCGGCGCATCCCGGCGTCGAGCACGAAGGTCTCGCTCAGGCGCTGGTAGACCCACGGCTCCACCTGCCCCGTGGTGGCCGACCAGCCGAGCGTGTTGGTGACCTGTGCCTCGATCTGGCGCACGCCCTCCGAACCGTGGCGCAGCATGCCCTCGAACCATTTCGGGTTGAGGCTGCGGCTGCGGGTCTCGAGCGCGACCTGTTCCTGCAAGCTGCGGACCTTGGGCTGGCCGCGGGTCTGGTCGCCGATGTAGACGGCGGTCTCGTGGCCGCGGGCGCGGCGCACGGCGCGGGCAATGCCGCCCAGCGTGTCGAAGTAGTGGTCGACGGTGGTCACGCCGAGTTCAATCGATTCGAGGTTCTGGTAGGCGACGTCGACCGTCGATAGCGCCCGGCGGAGCTGGGCGGGGTTGGCGGAGGCCCTACCGCTTGTGCCATAGGCAAACGACTTGCGGGTCTCGTAGGCGTCGGCGAGTTCGTCCTCGGCACCGAAGGCCGAGGAGTCGACCAAGGCGTTGACATTGGAGCCGTAGGCGCCCTCGGCGTTGGAAAAGACACGGAGCGCCGCAGCCTCGATGTCGCCGCCGGTCTCGGCGGCGAAAGCCAGCGCATGGGCGCGCAGGAAGTTCATCTCCGCGGGCTCGTCGGCCGTGGCCGCGCGGAAGGCGGCCTCTGCCAGCATCCGGGTCTGGAGCGGCAGAAGGTCGCGGAAGATGCCCGATAGAGTCATCACCACGTCGATCCGCGGCCGGCCCAGTTCGGCAAGCGGGACCAGTTCGGCTCCCGCCAGCCGGCCGAAGCTGTCGAACCGCGGCCGCGCCCCCATCAGTGCCATCGCCTGGGCAACCGGCACGCCGTCGGACTTGATGTTGTCCGAACCCCAGAGCACCACCGCCACGGTCCGCGGCAGCACCGGGTGGGTGGCAAGCAGCAGGCCGGCATGGCGCGCGCCTTCGGCCATGGCGAAGGCCGTGGGCATGCGGAACGGGTCGAAGGCGTGGATGTTGCGCCCGGTCGGCAGCACCTCGGGCGAGCGGACGAGGTCGCCCCCGGCCACCGGGCGGATGTAGCGGCCTCCCAGCGCGGCGAGGATCGCGGGTGTCTCGTGATCCTCGCCGAGCAGACGGGCGACACGGTCGCGCGTCGCGGCATCGGCCGCATCGATCAGCCGCAGGTGATCGGCCCGCGCCGCCGGCGGCATCGGCCGCCCGACGATGTGCAACCCGTCGGGAATGAGCGCCTCCTCGGTCTCGAGGAGCTTCAGCCACAGCCCGTCGGGCGGCGTGCCGCCGAGGTCGACCGCCTCGGCCTGCGCGGCGACGAGACCGGCCAGATCGGCCCGTTCGGGCGCGTCATCCGGCAGCGCGCGCCAGCGCTTCAGCGTGTCCTTCAGTTCCGCCAGGCCCTTGTAGAGCCCGGCCGCGGCCAGCGGCGGGGTCAGGTGGGTAACGGTCACCGCCCCCGACCGGCGCTTGGCCAGCGTCGCCTCGGAGGGGTTGTTGGCGGCGTAGAGGTAGACGTTGGGCAGGTCGCCGATCAGCCGGTCGGGCCAGTCGGATGCACCCATCCCGGCCTGCTTGCCGGGCATGAACTCGAGCGCCCCGTGCATGCCGAAGTGCAGCACGACATCAGCGCGGAAGCGGTTCTTCAGCCAGAGGTAGAACGTGCTGAAGGCATGCGTCGGGGCGAAGCCGCGCGCGAAGAGAAGCCGCATCGGGTCGCCCTCCCAGCCGAAGCCGGGCTGCACGCCGACGAAGACCTTGCCGAACTGCGCCCCGAGGATGAACACCCCGCGCCCGTCGGAGCGGATGCGTCCTGGCGCGGGTCCCCAGACCGTCTCGATCTCCCTCAGCCACGGCGTTCCGCTCACGATCTCGTCGGCGGGCACATGGTCAGCGACATTGGCCTCCTGGCCGAAACGCTCGGCATTGCCCTCGAGCACCGCGCGTCGCAATGCGGCCACGCTGGCCGGCGGGACGACGTCGTGGCCGGCCGCGGCCATGGCCTGCAGCGTGTTGAACAGGCTCTCGAAGACGTCGAGATAGGCTGCGGTTCCGACGGCGCCCGCGTTGGGGGGAAAGCCGAAGAGAACGATCGCGACCCGCCGGTCTGCGGGACGCGAGCGGCGCAGGCGGGCCAGCCGCTCGACACGGGCGGCCAGCCGCTCGATCCGCTCCGGGCAGGGGGCCATGGCCCTCGTCGCGCAGCCCGACCGGCAGGACCGCTCGCAGCCCGTGCAGGCCCCTGCGCCATGGCGGCCGGCGAAGACGGTGGGGTTGGTCGCGCCGTCAAGCTCGGGCAGCGCGATCAGCATCGTCGTCTCGACCGGGCCCAGCCCCTGCGGCGAGGCCGCCCATTGCGCCAGCGTCTGGAACTCCAGCGGATGGGCGGCGACATAGGGCACGTCGAGCCCCGCGAGCACCTCCTCGGCGGCGGCCGAGTCGTTGTAGGCGGGCCCGCCGATCAGGCTGAAGCCGGTGAGCGAGACGAGCGCGTCGATCCGACCGCCGGCGAAATGCGCGGCGATCGCGGGCCGGCCGTCAAGCCCGCCGGCGAAGGCCGGCAGCACGCGCAGCCCGCGCGACTCGAATGCGCGGATCACGGCGTCATAGTGGGCCGTGTCGCCGGAAAGCACATAGGCGCGCATCATCAGCAGGCCGATGGTGGCCACCGGCGACGCCGGTCCGGGGATGTCGGCCGCACGGCCGGTGATGCGCCCCGGAAGGTCGGGGTGATAGAGGCCCACGTCAGGGTATTCCACCGGCGCCTTCGCCGCCGCGCCGCGCCAGCGCCGCTCGCGCGCGTAGCGGCCGACGAGGAAGCGCACCATCTGCTCGACGTTCTCGTCCGACCCGCCCAGCCAGTACTGCATGGTCAGGAACCAGGCGCGCAGATCCTGCGCCTTGCCGGGGATGAAGCGCAGGAACCTGGGCAGGCGGCGCAGCATCCGCATCTGCCGCTCGCCCGAATCCGCGCCGGCCTGCCGCTCGCCGCGCAACTTGCGCAGGAGCGCCATGAGCCCCGAGGCGGGCCTGCCCATATCGAGCTCTCCCATCCGGGTGAGGCCGACGATGGCGCGGTCGGCGATGATGCCGATCATCGCGTCGCAGCCCGCCCGCCGGGCCTGCAGCGCAGGCAGGATCGCCTGCACATGCTCGTCGAGGAACAGGAGGCTTGCGATGACGATGTCGGCGGCGGCCACCGCGGCGCGCGCGGCGGCAAGCGCGGCCGGGTTCTCGCCCCATTCGGCGGCGGCATGGACCGATACCGACAGGCCGGGAAAATCGGCCGACAGCCGGTCGGTGACACGGGCGGCCGGCCCGGCGGCATGTGCATCGAGCGTGACGATGACAACCCGGTAGCCCGGGAGCGGCTCGCCGGGGCGGTGTCGGTCATCGCGCATAATGGGCCTTTGCCTCGTAAAGCGTGTCGACGCCGATCGCCGCAAGGCCGCGCTCGGCCGCGAACCGCTCGGTGTTGCGCCGGGCCTTCGCGCGGACGAAGAAGGGGATCTTGCGCAGCTCGTCCTCGGCCGCGGGCAGCCATGCGGCTACCGCGGAAGAAACGGGTGCGGGCGCCGCTCGAGCGGGCGCCGGGGAGGCGGGCCCGACGGCCGCGGCCAGCGGACCGGGCGGGCCGCCCGGCCCGTGCGACCCGGCGCCGAGATGGCTCGGCCCGGCACCGTCGTGGAACTCGAAGTCCTCGCGGAACATCGTCAGGAGGTGCTCCTCGAGCCCCATCACGAGGGGGTGCACCCAGCTGTCGAAGATGACGTTCGCCCCCTCCCAGCCCATCTGCGGCGCGTAGCGGGCGGGGAAGTCCTGCACATGGACGGGGGCGGAGATGACGGCGCAGGGAATGCCCAGGCGCTTGCCGATGTGGCGCTCCATCTGCGTGCCGAGGATGAGTTCGGGCGCGGCCGCCGCGATCGCCGCCTCGACCTCGAGATAGTCGTCGGTGACCAGCGCCTCCAGCCCGTGGGCGGCTGCCACGGCGCGCACCGCACGCGCCATCTCGCGGTTGTAGCAGCCGAGGCCCACGACATCGAAGCCCATCTCGTCGCGCGCGATGCGTGCAGCGGCGATCGCGTGGGTGCCGTCGCCGAAGACGAAGACGCGCTTGCCGGTCAGGTAGGTCGAATCGACCGACCGCGACCACCACGGCAGACGCAGGCAGGACTCGTCGGCCCGCACCGGAAGGCCGGCGATGCGGCCGACCTCCTGCAGGAAGTCGCGCGTCGCCCCGACGCCGACAGGCACCACCCGGGTGTATGGCTGGCCGAGTTCGCGCTCCATCCAGCGGGCGGCGGCCTCGGCGTGTTCGGGGTACATCAGGACATTGAAGTGGGCCGCCCCGAGGCGGGCGAGATCGGCGGGGGTTGCGCCCATCGGCGCCACCGCGTTCACGCCCACGCCCATCCCGGACAGCAGCCGGGTCACCTCGGCCACATCGTCGCGGTGGCGGAAGCCGAGTGCGACCGGGCCGATCAGGTTGGCCGTCACCGCCTGCGTCCGCGCCACCGGCCGCGCCAGCGCGCGCACGAGACGGAGAAAGGTCTCGTCGGTCCCGAAGTTCTCCTTGCGGCTGTATGAGGGCAGCTCCAGCGCCACCACGGGCACCGGCAGCCCAAGCGATTCGGCCAGCCCGCCGGGATCGTCCTGGATCAGTTCGGCGGTGCAGGAAGCCCCGACGATCATCGCCGCGGGACGGAAGCGTTCCCAGGCGTCGCGGCAGGCCGACCTGAAGAGGTTCGCCGTGTCGGCGCCGAGGTCGCGGGCCTGGAAGGTGGTGTAGGTCACCGGGGGTCGCGACCCGCGCCGCTCGATCATGGTGAACAGGAGATCGGCGTAGGTGTCGCCCTGCGGGGCGTGGAGGACGAGGTGCAGCCCGTGCATGCCGGTGGCCACGCGCATCGCGCCGACATGAGGCGGGCCCTCGTAGGTCCACACCGTCAGTTTCATGGCGCCGCCCCCGCAGGTGCCCCGCCCATGACGCCGCCTGCAAGCCCGCCGAGCAGCCCCCCCCGCCGCAGCGGGCGGGCGAACAGCCCCGCAAGGTCGCCGGCCTGGTCGTAGAAGTGCACAGGGGTGAAGACGAGCTCGATCGCCCATTTGGTGGCGAGGCCCTCGGCCTCCATGGGGTTCGCCAAGCCGAGCCCGCAGACCGTGAGGTCGGGCCGCGCGGCGCGCGCGCGGTCGAGCTGGAGGTCGACATCCTGGCCCTCGGAAATCACCGGGCCTGGCGCCAGCAGCTCGAGATCGGGCCCGAGGATGCCGCGGTGCAGGTAGGGCGTGCCCACCTCCACCGCCCGCATCCCGCACTCGCGCGTCAGGAAGCGGGCGAGCGGCACCTCGAGCTGGCTGTCGGGGAAGAAGAAGACCGTGCGGCCGGCCAGCGGCCCGGCGGCGGCGGCCACGGCCCTTCGGGCCCGGGCGCGCGGTGCCGCGGTGACCGCGTCGAAGCGCTCGGCCGATACACCGAAGGCGCCGGCAATAGCGGCAAGCCAGGCGGTCGTGCCCTCCTCGCCGAAGGGGAAGGGGGCCAGGAGCGCGCGGGCGCCGCGCCGTTCCAGCGCGGCCAGCGTCTCGCCCAGGAACGGCTGGGCGAGCGCCACCACCGTGCCGGGCCCCACCGGTGGCGCCCCATCCGCCCGCCGGGCCGGCAGAAGCCCGACAGGGCCGACGCCAAGCCCGGCCAGAAGCCTCTGCATCTGGTCCTCGACGACGTCGGGAAGGGCCCCGGCCACGATGAGGCTGCGCCCCGACGCGGAGGGCAGACCGGGCACCATGGCGGCCAGGCAGGCGTCCTCGCCCTCGGTGAAGGTCGTCTCGATGCCCGACCCCGACCAGTTCAGCACCGCGACATGCGGGGCGTGCTGCCGGTTCAGCCGCTCGGCTGCACGCTGGAGGTCGAGCTTGATCACCTCCGAGGGGCAGGAGCCGACCAGGAACAGCCGGCGGATGTCGGGCCGCCGCGCAAGCAGCCGCCCGACCTCGCGGTCGAGTTCGGCATTGGCATCGGCGAGGCCGGCGAGGTCCTTCTCCTCCAGCACCGCGGTCGCGAACCGCGGCTCGGCGAAAATCATGACACCGGCGGCCGACTGCAGCAGATGGGCGCAGGTGCGGCTTCCCACCACGAGGAAGAAGGCATCCTGCATCTTGCGGTGCAGCCAGATGATTCCGGTCAGCCCGCAGAACACCTCGCGCTGGCCGCGCTGCTTCAGCACCGGGGTGTCACGGCAGCCGCGGCCGGCGGCAAGCGGGCGCGGGTCGGTCATGCCGTCACCCGCTCGGGTCCGGCGGTGCCGTCGCCCTCGATTCGTGCCTGCCGCAGCTTCCACAGGAACTGGCCGGCGTTGACGACATAGGCCGCGTAGGCGGCGAGCGCGATTGCCATCTCGCCCACCGGACCGGCCGCACCCGACCACAGCGCCCAGAGGTAGGCGCTGTGAAGCGCGATCACGGCGAAGCTGACGACGTCCTCCCAGAAGAAGGCCGGCGCGAAGAGGTAGCGGCCGAAGACCGCCTTCTCCCAGATCGCGCCTGTCACCATGATGGTGTAGAGGACCGCGGTCTTGACCACGATCGAGGCCGTGGCGGCCTCGTAGCCCGCCCCGCCGGCAAGGAACCGGATCACCATCACGAGCGACACCGCGAAGACGGTGAACTGCAGCGGCGCCAGCACCCCCTGCACCAGCGTCCAGACAGTCGCGTCGCGACGTGCGCGCTCCTCCGGCGTGTAGAGGGGCCTGCGAGGCCGTACCGACCCGTCCGAAACCGCCATCCGCGCCGCGCCTCCCCTCCCGCTGTCGCCGTGCAGCGGAAGAATGGGGGCAGGGTTCCGAAGTGTCAATTGAAACTTACACTATCAAGGTTTACACTACATGCAGAGGCCGCGGCGCACGTCGGCGCCGGGTGCCGGCGCGCGCCTGCAGGCGACTGATATCTTGGGAGTTTCTGGTATGCGTCTGGATGCCGGGGCGCCTGTGCCGCAGCCGGATGGCCGGAAGGTGTCAATTGGCTTTGACATTCGGTCCGCGCTGACGGACAGTATATCGGCGAGGACGCACCCGGGACCGCCCCGGACCGAGACCGCCTCCGCGCCCGAGGGAGCTGCCATGGCCTCGTGGATACCGAGTCCCGCTGTCGAGCCGGTGTTCCGCCGCAAGGCCGAGGCGCCGCGGCCGGCAGCGAGCGAGCGGCGCGAGCCATCGCCCTTGCCCGCGGGCGCGGCGCTTGATGCCGAGGTGGTGGCGGCCGTCCGCGCCCTCGCTGGCGAGGAAAGCCGCCACCAGCGCGAGGCCGCCGTCCGGCGCCTGCTGATGCGGGGGGTCGGGCTGGATTCGCTGATCGACGCCTATGTCCCCGCCGTCGCCCGGATGCTGGGCGAGGACTGGTGCTGCGACCGCCTCGGCTTTGTCGAGGTCACGGTGATGACCCACCGGCTGCAGACCATGGTCCGCGATCTCTGCCATGCCGTGCGCGCCGACGACGCCGCGGACGCGGACGCACCGACGGCACTTGTCGTCGTCCTGCACGGCGAGCAGCACAGCCTCGGCGCCACCGTTGCCGCCTCCCAGCTGCGCCGCCTGGGCCTGTCGGCGCAGCTGTCGCTCGGCCGCCCGGCGGTCGAGGTCGAGGCCGCATGTCGCCGCAGCCGCTTCGACCTTGTCGCGATCAGCGTCGGCGGCGACGCCGGCCTTGATTCGGCGGCCGAACTCATTACCTTGTTGCGGACGTCCGCACGGGCGTTGCCGCCGCTGGTGATCGGCGGATCGCTTCGGGTGCACGAAGATGACGTCAGGTTGCGTACGGGGGCGGACCATTTCTGTCCCGATACGGCCGAGGCCGTGCGGCGGTGCGGGCTCATGGCGCGCGTGCAGGGCGCGGGGTGCCTGCGCGGCAGGTCGGGGCAGGGTATGACCATAACGCTTCGGAGGGGCCTGCAGAGGTGACCCCGCGCGGCACCAAGTACTGGAGCAGCGGCTCGATACCCCTGATCGCGCCGGAGTTGCTTGGCGACATCATCGCCACGGCGTCCGATATCGCCGTCGTCGTGTCGCCCGAAGGCAACGTGCTGTCGGTGCTGATCAACCAGAGCAGCCGCAGCTTCGGGCGCCTCGAGCACTGGGAAGGGCACGACCTGCGCGACTTTCTGGCGCGCGAGAGCGTCCCCAAGTTCGACGCCCAGCTGTCGGCGCTCCTGCGCGGCGAGGCGGGCGCGGGGGCGCGCGCGACCCGTTCGGCCGAGTTGAACCACAGCGATACCGAACGCTGGGAATTCCCCATCCGCTACACCTTCCACCCGATCGGCCCCGACGGGGCGATCCTGATGCTCGGGCGCGACCTGCGGCCGATCGCCGAGATGCAGCAGCAGCTGGTCAAGGCGCAGATGGCGCTGGAGCAGGATTACGAGGCCCAGCGCGAATACGACACCCGCTACCGCGTGCTGATGGAAACTGTGCACGACGCGATGGTGTTCGTGTCGCTGGCTACCGGCCGGATCACAGATGTCAATACCGCAGCCGCCCAGTTGCTGGGAGCGTCGCGCGACGATCTGATCGGCGCGGCCTTCGCGCAGGAGTTCGAGGGGCGGCGCCGCGGCGAGTTCATGGAAAGCCTCGCGGGCGCGGCGATCGGCGGCGGCAGCGCTCCGGTCGAGGCCCAGTCGCGCCGCAGCCGCCGGCGTCTCGGCGTCACGCCCAGCGTGTTCCGCGCCGCCGGCGAGCGCATCCTTCTCTGCCGGATCGAGCCGGCCGAGATCGCCCAGCCCGTCACCGACGAGCTGGCCCAGAACCTGTCGGCGCTGTTCCAGGCGGGCGTCGATTCGATCGTGTTCACCGATGCCGAGGGTGTGATCCGCGCCGCCAACGAAAGCTTTCTCGGCCTTGCCGACCTCGCCCACGGATCGATGGCCAAGGGTCGGTCGCTCGCGGATTTCCTCGCTCGCGGCACGATAGACCTGCGGGTGCTGCTCGACAACGCGATGCGCGCCGGCCAGATGCGCATGTACGCCACCCGGATCGTCAGCGAGTTCGGCGGCGAGGTCGCGGCGGAGATGTCGGCAACCTTCCTCGCCGACCGTAGCCATCCGGCGGTCGTGTTCGTGATCCGCGACGCGAGCCGCGCCGAAGCGCTGCGCAGGCCGGGCGCACCAGTGTCCGACGAGGCGGTGCGCAGCGTGATGGAGATGGTCGGGTCGTCGACGCTGAAGGACATCGTCGCCGAGACCACCGATGTCGTCGAGAAGCTGTGCATCGAGACCGCAATCGACCTGACGCGCAACAACCGCGTCGCCGCCGCCGAGATGCTGGGCCTGTCGCGGCAGAGCCTGTATGTCAAGCTGCGCAAGTACGGAATGCTGGGCAAGGGCGAGGACGCCTGATCGCCCGGCTGCGCAGGCTGTCAGGCCGGCCTGACAGAGATCGCCCTGAAGCCAAAGAATCCTCTTGCGACAGCACCTTCCCTGCTGTTCTACTGACAACATGACTGTCAGCTTGGATTTACATACGTCCCCGGCCCGGCGTCCGATGCCCGAGCCTCGGGCGGTGCTTGCGCTGCTCAAGCCCGTCACCTGGTTCCCGCCGATGTGGGCCTATCTCTGCGGCATCGTCTCCTGCGGGGTCTCCCCCGCCTCGGCGCCGGGACTGGTGGCGCTGGGCGTCCTGCTCGCCGGACCCGTCGTCTGCGGGATGAGCCAGGCTGCCAACGACTGGTGCGACCGCCATGTCGACGCGATCAACGAACCGGGTCGCCCGATCCCGTCGGGAAGGGTGCCGGGGCGCTGGGGGCTCGGTATCGCGCTCGCCATGTCGGGAATCGCGCTCGCGCTCGGCTGGTTCCTCGGACCCTGGGGCTTCGGCGCGACGGTCGCGGGCATCGTTGCCGCCTGGGCCTATTCGGCCGAGCCGGTGCGGCTCAAGCGCTCGGGCTGGTGGGGACCGGGACTGGTCGGGTTCTCCTACGAGACGCTGCCGTGGTTCACCGGCGCCGCGGTGCTGTCGTCTGGCGCCCCTTCCGGGGAGATCGTGGCGGTGGCGCTGCTTTACGGAATCGGCGCCCACGGCATCATGACACTGAACGATTTCAAGGCGCTCGAGGGCGACAGGCAGACCGGCATCGCGTCGCTGCCGGTGACCCTCGGGCCGGCGCGGGCTGCGCGGGTGGCGGCCTGGGTCATGGCGGTGCCGCAGGTTGCGGTGATCGGTCTCCTGTTGCTCTGGGGGCGCGAGTGGTACGCGGCGACGGTGGCGGCGGGTCTGGCACTGCAGGTCGTCGCGATGCGCCGGCTGCTGCAGGATCCGCGGGGCCGCGCCCCCTGGTACAACGCCACCGGCGTTGCCCTCTATGTGGCGGGGATGATGGTCGCGGCGGCGGCCCTGCGCGGGACGGGAGGCTAGGCAATGACCCTGTCGTGGTTCGGCATCTTCCGCCTTGGCGTCGTGCAGATGTGCCTCGGCGCGGTGGTGGTGCTGATGACCTCCACGCTGAACCGGCTGATGGTGGTTGAGCTCTCGCTTCCGGCGGTGCTGCCGGGCTTTCTGGTGGCGCTGCACTACGGGGTGCAGATCAGCCGGCCGAACTGGGGCTTCCTGTCGGACACCGGGGCGAGCCGGCGGCGCTGGATCGTCGCCGGCATGGCGCTGCTGGGGGCCGGGGCCGTACTTGCCGCCCTGGCGCTGCCGGTGCTCGCGGCCTCCTTCTGGCCGGGGCTGGCGCTGTCGGTGCTGGCCTACGCCGCGATCGGCCTGGGCGTCGGGGCATCGGGCACGTCGCTGCTCGCCCTTCTGGCCACGGCGACCGCGCCGCAGCGGCGGGCGGCGGCGGCGACGATCACCTGGGCCATGATGATCGGAGGGATCGCCGCGACGGCGGCGGGGGTGGGGCAGTTGCTCGACCCCTACAGCCACGACCGGCTACTCGCCATCGTGGCCGCGGTCGCGGCGGCGGCGCTGGCGCTGACGGTCCTGGCCACGGCCGGCGTCGAGCGGCGGCTGGCGCTTCCGGTCTCGGTCGCCGGGCGCCTGCGCTTCCGGGCCGGCATCGCCGCGATCTGGGCCGAGCCCCGGGCGCGCGCCTTCACGCTTTTCGTGTTCCTGTCGATGACCGCCTACTTCATGCAGGAACTCATCATGGAGCCGTTCGCCGGCCTCGTATTCGGGCTTACCCCGGGGCAGACGACCTCGCTGTCGGGGGCGCAGAACGGCGGCGTGCTGGTCGGCATGCTCGCTGTCGGCGCGGCGGCGACGGGGCTCGGTCTCGGCTCGCTGCGCGGCTGGGTGGTCGCCGGCTGCCTCGGCTCGGCGGCCGCGCTGGCAGCGGTGGCCGCGATCGGCACCGCCGGGGCGGCGCATCTCCTCTTTCCCGCGGTCGCGGTGCTTGGCGTCTTCAACGGCATGTTCGCGGTGGCCGCGGTGGGGGCGATGATGGCGCTTGCCGGCGACGGCCAGGCGCGGCGAGAGGGCACGCGGATGGGTCTGTGGGGCGCGGCGCAGGCGATGGCGGCGGGCTTTGGCGGGCTGGCGGGGGCGGCGCTGGCGGACCTTCTGCGCCGGCTCATGGGCAGCGATGCGGCCGCGTTCGAGGCGGTCTTCCTTGCCGAGGCAGCCCTGTTCGTCGCCGCCGCGGCGATGGCGGCGCGCATCATCGGGGCGCCGGCCCCGCCCGGGCGCACCGGCATGGTTCCGGGGGAGTAGGCGCATGGTCTTCGACGTCGTGGTGGTGGGCGGCGGCCCGGCGGGGGCGACGGCGGCCGAGGATCTCGCCCGCGCCGGGCGGAAGGTGGCGCTTCTCGACCGGGCGGGGCGCATCAAGCCCTGCGGCGGCGCGGTGCCGCCGCGGCTGATCGCCGATTTCGCGATTCCGGACGCCCAGCTTGTGGCCCGCATCACCACAGCGCGGATGGTCTCACCCTCGGGCCGGCGGGTCGACATTCCCATCGAGGACGGCTTCGTCGGCATGGTCGACCGCGAGCCTTTCGACGAGTTTCTGCGTTCGCGCGCCGCCCGCGCCGGCGCCGTGCGGGTTGCCGGCACCTTCCTGCGCATCGAGCGCGCCGAGGGCCGGCCCGCGCGCGTCCTGTTCCGCGACCGCGGCGGCGGCGGTGAGGCGGAACTCGAGGCCCGCCTCGTGGTCGGCGCCGACGGCGCACGATCGGACGTCGCGCGAGCCGAGGTGCCGGGCGGCGACCGCATCCCCTATGTCATCGCGTACCACGAGATCGTCGCCGCCCCGGCGGCGGGCGGCACCTACGACCCCGCGCGCTGCGACGTCGTCTACGACGGGCGCATCAGCCCGGACTTCTACGGCTGGGTGTTCCCCCACGGGGCACGGGCGAGCGTCGGCATGGGCACCGGGCGCGACGGGGTCGATCTGAGACGCGCCACTGCCGCGCTGCGGGCCGCAGCGGGCCTCGACGGCTGCGCCACGATCCGCCGCGAAGGCGCGCCGATCCCGCTGAAGCCGCTGGCGCGCTGGGACAACGGCCGCGACGTGGTGCTGGCGGGAGATGCCGCCGGGGTGGTGGCGCCCTCGTCGGGCGAGGGCATCTACTACGCCATGGTCGGCGGCCGGGTCGCGGCGACGGCGGCGCAGGCTGCGCTGGCCTCGGGCCGGGTAAGGGACCTCGGACTGGCCCGGCGGCTGTTCCTGCGCGAGCACGGGGGCGTGTTCCGAATCCTCGGGGCGATGCAGAACGCATATTACCGTTCCGACGAGCGGCGCGAACGCTTCGTGTCGCTCTGCCACGACGCCGACGTCCAGCGCCTGACCTTCGAGGCCTACATGAACAAGCGCCTTGTGCGCCGTCGCCCGCTGGCGCATCTGAGGATCGGGATCAAGAACCTCGCCCATCTCTGGGGCATCGTGCCGGCGACCGCGACATGACCACGCTCATCCCCGCCTGGGTCGACGGCGCTCTGGCGCCCGTCGACAAGCTCGAGGTCCACCGACGCGGCCTGCGCCACCCGGCCGTGTCGGTGTTCGTCACCGCCGGCGACCTGGTGCTGCTCCAGCGCCGGGCGCTGGGCAAGTACCACACGCCGGGGCTGTGGGCGAATGCCTGCTGCACCCACCCCGGCTGGGGCGAGGCGCCCGACACCTGCGCCGCCCGACGCCTTCAGGAGGAGCTGGGCATCGCCGGCCTCGCGCTCGACCATCGCGGCCGGGTCGAGTACCGCGCCGACGTCGGCTGCGGCCTCGTCGAGCACGAGGTGGTCGACATCTTCACCGCCGAGGCCGATGACGGCATTCGCCCCGCACCCGACCCCGACGAGGTGATGGCGTTGCGCTGGATCGCGCGCTCCGCACTGGCCGACGAGATCGCCGCGGCGCCGGCACGCTTCACCCCTTGGCTGCGCATCTACCTCGCCCGCCACGCCGCGGCGATCTTCGGCCAGCCGGCGGGGGCCTGAAGCGGGGTCGCACCGGCGACGCGGGCAGCCTGACCCGACGCGCCCGGTGCGCCCCCTCTGGCGCCGGCGCGCCGCCGGGGGCAAGCTGCCGCCCCGTCAGGCATCCCGGCAGGAGGGCGCGATGGCAGTCTGGTTCGATCCCGCGGAGATTCTGGTCGGCGGCGCGTGGCGGCGCACGGCGGCCACCCTGCCGGCCGAGGATCCCTCGACCGGCCGCGTCGCGGCTGCCATCGCCCGCGGTGGACCGGCAGATATCGACACCGCCGTGGCCGCGGCCGGCGCGGCGCTCGAGGGCCCGTGGGGCCGGATGGCCCCGTCAGAACGCGGCCGCCTGCTGGCCCGCCTCGGCCGGCTGGTCGAGGAGCGCGCCGAGACCCTCGCCCGGATCGAGGCCGGGGACGTGGGCAAGCCGCTCACGCAGGCCCGCGCCGACGCCTGGGCACTGGCCCGCTACCTCGAGTTCTACGGCGGCGCCGCCGACAAGGTGACGGGCGAGACCATCCCCTACCTGCACGGCTACACCGTCTTCACGCTGCGCGAGCCGCACGGGGTGACGGGGCACATCGTGCCCTGGAACTACCCGATGCAGATCATCGGCCGGTCGGTCGGCGCGGCGCTTGCCATGGGCAACGCCTGCGTGCTGAAGCCTGCCGAGCAGGCAAGCCTGTCGGCGCTGGCCTTCGCCCGGCTGGCCTGCGAGGCCGGCCTGCCGGCCGGGGCGCTGAACGTCGTGCCCGGCCTCGGGGCCGAGGCCGGGGCGGCGCTTGCCGGCCATCCCGCCGTCCGGCATCTCTCCTTCACCGGGTCGGTCGCGACCGGCCGGTCGGTCCAGGCGGCGGCCGCGGCGAACGTCGTGCCGGTCACGCTCGAACTGGGCGGCAAGTCGCCGCAACTCGTCTTCGCGGATGCCGATCTCGACGCCGCCATGCCCTTCCTTGTCGCTCCGGGCATCCAGAACGCCGGACAGACCTGCTCGGCCGCCTCGCGCATCCTGGTCGAACGCGCCGTCTACCCCGAGGTGGTGGCGCGCATGGCGGCGGTCTACGCGGGCCTCGTCGCCGGCCCCGCGCTGGACGACCGCGACCTCGGCCCGCTGATCAGCGCCGCCCAGAAGGCACGGGTCGGGCGCCACCTCGAGGCCGCCCAGGGGCTGCCCGTCGCCGCCCGCGGCCGCATCGCTGCGGATGCCCCGGCGGCGGGCCATTATGTCGCCCCTCTTCTGCTTGCCGACGTGCCGCCCGGCCATGTCCTCGCCCAGGAGGAGATCTTCGGCCCCGTCCAGGTGGTGATCCCGTTCGCGACCGAGGCCGAGGCGGTGGCGGTCGCCAACGGCACGCCCTATGGCCTGGTGGCGAGCGTCTGGACGCGCGACGGTGCCCGCCAGCTGCGGCTGGCCCGCGCACTGCGGGCGGGGCAGGTGTTCCTCAACACCTACGGCGCCGGCGGCGGAGTCGAACTCCCGTTCGGCGGCGTGGGCCAGTCGGGCCACGGTCGCGAGAAAGGGTTCGAGGCGCTGTTCGGCTTCTCCACCCTCAAGACCGTTGCCGCCCGTCACGGCTGAGCCCCGGAGCCTTGCCGGACGGCGCCCCTGCCCCCATCTGCGAGGCCGAGAGGCAATCAGGGGAGCGCGGCGCATGAAGTGCCCGGTGGACGGCGAGACGCTGGTGATGACCGAGCGGAGCGGGGTCGAGATCGACTATTGCCCGCGCTGCCGGGGCGTCTGGCTTGACCGCGGCGAGCTGGACAAGATCATCGAGCGCAGCGCCGCCGCACCCGCCCTGGCCGAGCCGCCGCGACCGCCCGAGCCGCCCCGCCGGGTCGAGGCGCTGCGCCCCCCGGCAGCCGACCCGCACCGAGCCCCGCGCGACGAGGAACGGACGTCCGGCGACCGCCCGCGACCCCGCCGTGACGACGACGATGATGACGACGAGCACTTCCACCGGCGCCGGCGGCGGAAATCCTTTCTCGACGACCTTTTCGACTTCTGACCACGACGCTTGGCGCAGTGTGCAGCCGCGGCTCCACCGGCCGGGCCTCAGTAGGTCACATCGGGAAAGACCACGTCCACCGGCGTTGCGCTGTAGAGGATGGAACTGCCGTCGCCCAGCTGGCCCTCGCCGTTGCCGCCCCAGCAGCGGACGCGGCCGGACTCGGTCAGTGCACAGCTGTGGCCCAGCCCCGCCGCGACCGCGGTCACCCGGCCGAGCCCCTTCACCGCCACCGGGATCGGCCGGTCGTCGCGGGTGCCGTCGCCGATCTGGCCCGAATGGTTGGCTCCCCAGCAGCGGGCGCGGCTGCGGTAGGTGACGGCGCAGGCATGCGAATCCCCTGCCGCCAGCGCCGTCACCGGGCCGAGGTGCTTCACCGCAGCCGGCAGCGCGCGGAAGTCCGCGGTGTCGCCGATGCCAAGCTGGCCCGCCTCGTTCGCCCCCCAGCAGCGCACGCGGTCCCCGGCCGTCACCGCGCAGCTGTGCAGCCGCCCCGTCGCCAGCGCCACGGCGCTGCCCGACCGCCGCACCGCCGCCGGCCGCTTGCGGAAGTCCGGGGTGCTGCCGATGCCAAGCTGGCCCCAGTCGCCGCTGCCCCAGCAGAAGGCCTCCCCCGCTGCGGTGATCCCGCAGCTGTGCTGATGGCCCGCCGCAAGGGTGGCGACCGGGCCAAGCCGCACGGCAGCCGGCGCCAGGCGCGTCTTCACCGTGCCGTCGCCAAGCTGCCCCTGGCCGTTGTCGCCCCAGCAGAAGGCCGCCCCCGTGGCGGTGATCCCGCAGCTGTGCGCCCGGCCCACCGCCAGCGCGGCGACGTCGCCGATGCCCGCCACCGCCACCGGCCGCAGGCGCTCCCGCGTGGTGCCGTCGCCGAGCTGGCCGTGCCAGTTCGCGCCCCAGCAGCGGGTGCCGAAGCCGGCGGTTGCCGCGCAGCTGTGCGCGTCGCCCGCGGCCAGCGCGACGACGCTGCCGAGGTCATGCACCATTACCGGAGTGGGCCGGTCCGTCCGGCTGCCGTCGCCAAGCTGGCCCCACAGGTTGTCGCCCCAGCACCAGACGTAGCCGCCGTGGTCCAGCGCGCAGCTGTGATTGGCGCCAAGCGCGATCTGCACGATCCGTGGCGGGTCGGCCGCCGCCGGCCCGGCGAGTGCGACGGCAAGCAACGCCGCCCCGAGCCCGGCCACCACCGTCGTCCGTGTCGAACCCGCCCCGTCCAGCATCGGCCCGCCCCCGTTCGCCCGGCTCCCGCAGCCAACCGTGCCATCCCGGCCGGCCCGCTTCAATGCCCCATCCCCGATGCATCGGCGGCCGCGCCACGGCCGCGCGCACCAGCCGGCCCGCCGGCGGGTGGTGGGGCCGCGGCCCGCTCCGGCCGGGCGCCGCAGCCCCCCGGGGCGCTGGCGCCGAAAGCGAGGCGCCCTACCCCCGTCCGCTACGCCTCAGGGCGCGGGCGGGCCGAAGCCGCCGCCCTTGACGCGGACCGGCGTCGTGCTGCCCTGGGCCGGTCCGCCGTTGCCGAGCTGGCCGTATTCGTTCGAGCCCCAGCACTTGACAAGGCCGCCCTGGAGCAGCGCGCAGCTGTGCGACCGGCCGGCACCGATGGCGATCACCCCCGAGGTCAGCCGCCGCACCTGCGCGGCAACCAGCCGGTCGGTCGTGTCGCCGACCCCAAGCTGGCCGTAGCCGTTCGCCCCCCAGCAGCGGGCGCCGCCCGGCGGCTCGGTGGCGCCCTCGGGCAGGACGATGGCGCAGCTGTGCTCATAGCCGCCGTCGATCGCCCCGGTGCCCTTGGCCTGCCGCTTGACGCGCACCGGCGTGCGGCTGTCGCTGCGGGTGCCGTCGCCCAGCGCGCCGCGGAAGTTCGCCCCCCAGCAGCGCGCCGCCGACCGAAAGCGCCTGCGGGGCGCCCTCGGCCAGGGCCGCGGTGCCGGGGCCGGCCACCGCCGCCGCAAGCCCCAGGGCCAGCGCCGCACGGCGCACCCGCCCGCCCAGGCCGCCGGGCCCGCGCCCCCTGCCCCCCGCCGCCGCGATCCCCGCCATACCGTCCCCCCTCGCGCTCGCCCGCCGTCCGGGTTCGCGGCCCGGCACCTCGATGCCTGAAAGTAGCTGTCCCCGAGCCCCGCCGCCATGCGACCCGACGCCATGTCCCCGCTGCCCCTCTGCCCCTCTGCCCCTCTGCCCCGTTGCCCCTGCGCCCTTGCGCCCGGCCGCGCATCTGGCAGTCTTCGCCGGCGCGACAGGGAGCGGAGGGGATGATGCGGCTTCGGGGCAGGACGGCGATCGTCACCGGCGGCGGCTCGGGCTTCGGTGCCGGCATCGTGCGCGCCTTCGCCGCCGAGGGGGCGCGGGTGATGATCGCCGACCTCGACGCCGGCGCCGCCTTCGCCGTCGCCCGCGAGACGGGGGCGAGCGCGGTGCAGGCCGACGTGGGCGACGGCGCCGGCGTCGCGGCGCTCGCCGAGGCGGCGCACGCCGCCTTCGACGGGGCGCCCGACATCCTCGTCAACAACGCCGGCGTCACCCACCTGCCGGCGGCGATGGAGGAGGTCACCGAGGCCGACTTCGACCGCGTGCTGCGCGTCAACGCCAAGTCGGTCTACCTGACCGCCCGCGCCTTCGTGCCGGCGATGAAGGCGCGGCGGTCGGGCGCCATCCTCAACATCGCCTCGACCGCCGGGCTCTCGCCGCGGCCGCGGCTCGCCTGGTACAACGCCTCCAAGGGCTGGATGATCACCGCCACCAGGGCGATGGCGGTGGAGCTTGCGCCGCATGGCGTGCGCGTCAACGCGATCTGCCCGGTGGCGGGCGAGACGCCGCTGCTGAAATCCTTCCTCGGCGAGGACACGCCCGCGATGCGCGCGCGCTTCCTCGCCACCATCCCGCTCGGCCGCTTCTCGACCCCCGCCGACATCGCCCATGCGGCGGTCTTCCTCTGCTCGGAGGAGGCCGCGATGATCACCGGCGTGGCGCTCGAGGTCGACGGCGGCCGCTGCATCTGAGGGGAGTGGGGCGATGCGCCCGGGGCCGCGGAACCTGATTACCGACGTCGCCGGGCTGAAGGTCGGCAACGCCGAGGACCACCGCATCAAGACCGGCTGCACGGTGCTTCTGGGCGAGCGGCCCTTCGTCGCCGCGGTCAACGTCATGGGCGGCGCGCCGGGCACGCGCGAGACCGACCTTCTCGCCCCCGACCGGCTGGTGCAGGAGGTCGACGCGCTGGTGCTCTCCGGCGGCTCGGCCTTCGGGCTCGACGCCGCCTCGGGCGTGGCCGACGGGCTGCACGCCGCCGGCCGGGGCTTTCCGGTCGGCCCCCGGCGGGTGCCGATCGTGCCCGGCGCGATCCTCTTCGACCTCCTGAACGGCGGCGACAAGGACTGGGCCGAGAACCCCTACAAGGCGCTCGGCCGCGCCGCGCTCGCCGCGGCGGGCGAGCACTTCGCGCTCGGCACCGCCGGGGCCGGCACCGGGGCGACGGTCGCCGGGCTGAAGGGCGGGCTCGGCTCGGCCTCCGCCGTGCTCGACGACGGCGTCACCGTCGGCGCGCTGGTTGCCGTCTCGGCCTGCGGCCAGGCGACGGTCGGCACGGGGCCGCATTTCTGGGCCGCGCCCTTCGAGCTTGCCGGCGAGTTCGGCGGCCTCGGCCTGCCCGCGGCCTTCCCCGCCGCCCGCGAGCCCGGGGCGAAGACCCGGCTCGGCGAGGCCACCACGATAGCAATCGTGGCGACCGACGCGGCGCTGACCCAGGCCGAGGCGACACGGCTTGCCACCGCCGCTCAGGACGGCATGGCGCGCGCGCTCGTGCCCTCGCACACGCCGATCGACGGCGACCTTGTCTTCGCCGCCGCGACCGGCGCGCGACGGCTGGCCGACCCGGTGGCCGGGCCGATCGCGCTCGGCCATGCCGCGGCCTGCTGCCTTGCCCGCGCCATCGCCCGGGCGGTCTTTCTTGCCACCCCCGCGCCGGGCGATCCCTTCCCCACCTGGGCGGGCCGGTTCGGTGCCGGTTGACCGGCGACGCCGCAGCCGGTTAGCTGCCGCGGCAGTCCCCAGATCCGGAGCCGGCCATGCGTACCCTCCTATCCGCCGCAGCGCTTGCCGTCGCGCTGCTGCCGTCGGCCGCCAGGGCCGACGCCATCGCCGATTCGATCCGCGCCGCGCTCGAGGCCTACGAGGCCGGTGACCTCCAGTATGCGCTGGAGGAACTGGTTACCGCCCAGCAGCTCATCAACGCCCGCAAGACCGAGGCGCTGGCCGCCTTCCTGCCCGAGGCGCCGGCCGGCTGGACCCGCGAGATCAACACCGACTACGCCCAGTCGCTCGCGCTGTTCGGGGGCGGCTCGGGGGCCGAGGCGCGCTACGCGGGGCGCGGGGAGACGTTCACCATTTCGGTCGTCGCCGACAGCCCGCTGCTGGCCAGCTTTGCCCCGGTCTTCGCCAACCCCGCGATGATGGCGGCGATGGGCAGCGTCACGCGCGTCGGTCGCCACCGGGTGCTCGACCAGGGCGGCCAGCTTGTGGCGGTGATCGGCAACCGCGTGCTGATCCAGGCCTCGGGGGCAGAAGTGGCGGTGATGCTGCCGCTGATCCAGGCGATGGACCTCGACGGGCTGGCCTCGTTCGCGCCCTGATCGGCATCACAGCCCGCCCAGAAGCGCCTCCATCAGGTCGCTCGTCGGGTCGGCGAGCGGGTCGATCACGTCGAAATGGTGCCGTCCGGGCGCGACCGTCAACTCCGCGCCCCAGGCGGCTGCAAGCCCGCGGGCCTGCTCGAGGAAGGCCGGCCGCTCAGCCCCCCCGACCCAGACATGCACCGGCAGCCCCGGTCGCGGCGCCAGCAGCGCCGGGCTCTCGGTCGCCGCCTCGGCCGGGTCGAGGCGGAGGTCGGCGTTCATGGCGGTCTGCATCAACGGCCTTAGGTCGCCGAGGGGCGAGATCGGCACCACCCGCGCCAGCCGGCCGGCCGCCTCCAGGGCAAGGTCGGCGCAGGCCATCCGCGCCACCAGATGCCCGCCGGCCGAGTGCCCGGTCAGCACCAGCGGCCCGGCCGTCTCGGCCGCCAGCCGGCCGATGGCGGCAGCGATCTCGCGGGTGATGGCACCGATCCGCGCCGCCGGCGCGAGCGTGTAGCCCGGCATCGCCACCGCCCAGCCGCGACCAAGCCCACCGGCGGCGAGGTGCGACCAGTCGCGCGGCCCGAAGGCGCGCCAGAACCCGCCGTGCACGAACACCAGCACGCCGCGCGGCGAGCCCTCGGGCATGAACAGGTCGACGTACTGCCGGGCGCCCTCGCCATAGGCGCGGCCGAGCATCGCGCGCGGGCGCGCGCGCTCGCGGAAGGCGCCGGCGGCCGCCGCCCAGCGGGCCGGATACTCCGCGCCGCCGGGAATGTGCGCCGCGTTCTGGTAGGCTGTGTCGAGGTCCATGGCCAGGCTCCCGTCCGCCCCGGCGCGTCCATATCTGGACAATTCCGGCTTGCCCATGCATTGCATGCGCCGACCCGGTTGAGGGAGGACCACCCGATGCTCGACACCGCCAGCGATCTCCGCGCGCTCCTCAAGGACCCCGCGCTGCTTGCCACCCGCGCCTACATCGCCGGCGCCTGGGTCGACGCCGCCGACGGCGCCACCTTCCCCGTCACCAACCCCGCCCGCGGTGACGTCGTCTGCACCGTCCCCGACCTGACGCGCGCCGACGCCATGCGCGCCATCGCCGCCGCGGCGACAGCGCAGAAGGCCTGGGCGGCGCGCACCGCCAAGGACCGCGCCGGCATCCTGCGGCGCTGGTACGAGTTGATGGTCGCCAACGCCGACGACCTTGCCGCGATCCTCACCGCCGAGATGGGCAAGCCTCTCGCCGAGGCCCGCGGCGAGGTGCTCTACGGCGCCGCCTTCATCGAGTGGTTCGCCGAGGAGGCCAAGCGCGTCTACGGCGAGACGATCCCGGGCCACCAGCCCGACAAGCGGCTGACCGTGCTGCGCCAGCCGATCGGGGTGACGGCGGCGATCACGCCCTGGAACTTCCCCAACGCGATGATCGCCCGCAAGGTCGGGCCGGCGCTCGCCGCCGGCTGCGCCATGGTCGCCCGCCCGGCGGCCGAGACGCCGCTCTCGGCGCTCGCCATGGCGGTGCTGGCCGAGCGGGCCGGCGTGCCCGCCGGCCTCTTCTCGGTCATCACCTCGAAGCGGTCCTCCGACATCGGCAAGGAGTTCTGCGAGAACCCCACCGTCCGCAAGCTCACCTTCACCGGCTCCACCGAGGTCGGCCGCATCCTGCTGCGCCAGGCCGCCGAGCAGGTGATGAAATGCTCGATGGAGCTTGGCGGCAACGCCCCCTTCATCGTCTTCGACGACGCCGACCTCGACGCCGCGGTCGCCGGCACCATCGCCTCGAAGTACCGCAACAACGGCCAGACCTGCGTCTGCGCCAACCGCATCTACGTCCAGGCCGGGGTCTACGATGCCTTCGCCGAAAAGCTCGGCGCGGCGGTGGCGCGGCTGCGGGTCGGCGACGGGCTGCAGGCCGGCACCGACCTCGGCCCGCTCGTCAACATGGCGGCGGTGACGAAGGTCGAGGAGCACATCGCCGACGCGCTGGCCAAGGGCGCGCAGGTGGTCGCCGGCGGCCGCCGCCACGCCCGGGGCGGCAGCTTCTTCGAGCCGACCATCCTGACCGGCGTCACCCAGGCGATGGCGGTCGCGCAGGAGGAGACCTTCGGCCCGCTCGCCCCGCTCTTCCGCTTCGAGACCGAGGCCGAGGCGATCGCCATGGCCAACGACACAATCTTCGGCCTCGCCGCCTATTTCTACGCCCGCGACGTCGGCCGCGTCACTCGCGTCCAGGAGGCGCTGGAATACGGCATCGTCGGCGTCAACACCGGCATCATCTCGACCGAGACCGCCCCCTTCGGCGGCGTCAAGCAGTCCGGCCTCGGCCGCGAGGGGTCACGGCACGGCATCGAGGAGTTCCTCGAGATGAAGTACGTCTGCCTGAGCGTCTGAGGCCGGGAGCGGGCGCGGCCGGCCCGGCATGGACCGGACCTCCGGCCGCCGTCCCATGCGTGGGACACCGGCATCCGGCGTGAAATCAAGGGGTTGACGGGAGGGATTCACCAATCCTCAACCCTGTCTCCGGCCGCCGCTGCCTGCCGCCGGGCCGCGGTCGCGCGGGCACCCCGGCACCGAGAACCCGCTTCCGGAAGGCACGGGGCAGGCGCATGCTTGCCCGGTGCAAGTCTGGCGGAAGGGTGAGGCAGGGCGTTCGATCGGGACTGGGGGCCGCGGCGGTCGCGGCGGTCGCGGCGGTCGCGGCGGCGATGGCGCTGGGCCTGCCGGCGGCGGCGGCGCCGCCGCCGGTCATCGTGCGGGTCGCGGCGGGCGGCCACCATACCAGCGCGCTGGACACTGCCGGGCAGGTCTGGTGCTGGGGCTACAACGATTGGGGCCAGCTCGGCTACCCCCCCATTCTCTGGGATGACCAACCCCGGGACCCGAACATCTACCGGCGCCCGGTGCGGGTAAGGCGGCTGCTCGCCGCCGAAGTCGCGCCGGGAGGCTTCCACACCTGCGCCCTGGGCCCCCTCGGCGCCGCGTACTGCTGGGGCGCGAACGGTTACGGCCAGCTTGGCAACGGCAGGTCCGCGGATTCGATCGCCTTGGGGCGCGTGCGCAGGCTTGGACAGGGAAGGCACGCCACCCAGCTCGATCCGGGCGACCTACACAGCTGCGCCCTGCGCTCCAGCGGCCGCGTCGCCTGCTGGGGCTACAACCTCGTGGGCCAGCTTGGTGACGGCACGAACACGTCGCGCCTGACCCCGGTGGAGGTGCTGGGGCTGACCGACGCGACGCAGGTGACGACGAGCCTCTTTCGCCACACCTGCGCCCTGCGCGCCGACGGCCGCGTTCTCTGCTGGGGCGAGAACGGCGACGGCCAGCTGGGCGACGGCACCACCGTTGACCGCTGGGCGCCGGTCGAGGTTCTTTTCCCCGACGACTGAGGCCGGGGGCGGGGGCGCCTCGGCCCGGCCGGCGGGCCGGCGCGGGAGCCGCCGCGCAGGATTCGCTTGGTGCAGAGGCGGCGCGGGGTAACGCTTGTCACGGTCAGTCCGGCCGGTAGGGCGAGTCGTGGGGGTCGAGCGGGGACTGCGGGCCGCGGCGGTCGCGGCGGCAGTGGGGCTGGCCCTGCCGGCGGCGGCACCACCACCGACAGCCCGACCCCCGTGGTCGTGATCGGCATGCACGGGGTGACCGAGATCGCGGTCGGGGTCAGCCACAGCTGCGCGCGCCAGTCGGACGGGCTGGTGGGCTGCTGGGGCGACACCTCCTTCGGCCAGCTCGGCAACGGAACCACCAGCCCGAGTGCGTGGCCGGTGCCGGTGGCCGGTGTGCGCAGGGTGGCCAGGATCGCGGCGGGGGGATGGCACAACTGCCTGCTCATGGGCGGCGGGGGGGTGCGCTGCTGGGGTATGAACGGGTCCGGCCAGCTTGGCGACGGCACCTTTACCGACCGCCTGATGCCGGTGCGGGCAAAGTGCCCGCGGGATCTGCGGGAAGGGTTGGCCGAACTCATCGAAGTCATCCTCGGGTGGAAACACTCCTTTGTCGCGAAGCAAGAGGATGAGAAACCGGAAGAACTGAACGGATCCGGAGCCAACGACTACCACCAGATCTCAAGAGTCTCCCTGAAGAACTACAACAGGTTTCTTGCGCAGATCATCATCTCGGAAGCGGAAGCGGTCGCGCCGAGGGGTTACCACAATGCCGCGCTCCTGACCGACGGAGAGGTGCGCAGCTGGGGCGCGAACGGATACGGCCAGATCGGCGACGGCACTACCGCCGACCGCCTGACGCCGGTGCGCGTGCCGGGCCCGCGCGGTGTGGCAGGGATCGCGCTGGGTTCGGCGCACAGCTGCGCGCGGCTGACCCGCGGGCGGGTGCGCTGCTGGGGCACCAACAGTCACGGCCAGCTCGGCGACGGCACCACCACCCAGCACCTGACGCCGGTCCCGGTGGCCGGCCTGCGCGGGGTGCAAGGGCTCGCGCTGGGGGATTTGCACAGCTGCGCGCGCCTGGGAAGCGGGCGGGTGCGCTGCTGGGGCTACAACGTGTACGGCCAGCTCGGCGACGGCACGATCGACACCCGCCTGACCCCGGTGGCGGTGGCGGGCCTGAGCGGGGTGGTGGTCGACCCCGCCCTTGGATGGAGACACAGCTGCGCGCTTGCCAAGGGGCGGCCGCGGTGCTGGGGCAACAACTGGTACGGACAGCTCGGCGACGGCACCGCCACCGATCGCCGGACGCCGGTGCGCGTGAAGCGGCTTCGGGACGCCGCGCAGGTGGCGGCGGGTTCAGTGCACAACTGCGCCCTGCGTGCCGGCGGCCGGGTCGCCTGCTGGGGCCGGAACAACCTCGGCCAGCTCGGCGACGGCAGCACCGATGACCGCTGGACCCCTGTGGCGGTGACGCGCCTGTTCGGGGTGGAGGAAGTCGCGCTGGGGCAGTGGCACAGCTGCTCCCGCCTGACCAGCGGGCGGGTGCGCTGCTGGGGCTGGAACGCGTTCGGCCAGCTCGGCGACGGCACCACCACCGACCGCCGGACGCCGGTACAGGTGGCGGGGCTGCGCGGGGTGCAGGGGCTCGCGCTGGGCTGGTACCACGGTTGCGCGCGCCTGACGAGTGGCCGCGTGAGCTGCTGGGGCCGGAACAACCACGGCCAGCTCGGCGACGGCACCACCGAGAACCGGACGACCCCGGTGGCGGTGCTCTTCCCCGACGGCTGAGGGGGGGGGACCGCGGCGCGGCTGGGGGCCCGGCGCGGGGGCCGGGGTGGAAATTGCGCCTTGTGCGGACACGGCTCGGGGTTAGGCTTGTCCCGGTGCAGGCCGGTTCGAGAGGAGGCGATCCATGGGTGTTCGGTTGGGACTGCGGGTCGCAGCGGCCGCAGCGGCGATGGCGCTGGGCGTGCCGGCGGCGGCGGCACCGCCGGTCATCGTGCAGGTGGCGGCGGGGGCGGTGCACAGCTGCGCCGTGGACGAGGCCGGGCAGGTCTGGTGCTGGGGCGCGAACTGGCATGGCCAGCTGGGCGACGGCACCACCGAGCTGCGGCCGTCGCCGGTGCCCGTGCCGGGGCTGGGCCGGGTGACGCAGCTCGCCGCGGGCAAGGCCCACAGCTGCGCGCTGGACGAGACCCGGCAGGTCTGGTGCTGGGGGCAGAACCTGCGCGGCCAGCTGGGCGACGGCACGCGGCTGAAGCGGCTGACCCCGGTCGCCGTGCCGGGGCTGGACGGGGTGTTGCAGGTCGTGGCCGGCGCGGACCACAGCTGCGCGCTGCTCGACGGCGGCCGCGCGAAGTGCTGGGGGGGCAACGACCATGGCCAGCTTGGCAACGGCACCACGCGGCGCCACCTGAAGCCCGTTTCCGTGCGCGGGCTGCGCCGCGCAACCGGGATCGTCGCGGGCAGCGAGCACACCTGCGCCCTGCGCGACAGCGGGCATGTGATGTGCTGGGGCTGGAACGGATACGGCCAGCTTGGCGACGGCACCACCGACGATCGCCTGATGCCGGTGCGGGTTGAGCGGCTTGCCGGTGCGACCGGGATCGCCGCGGGCCTGTGGCACGGATGCGCGGCACGCGCCGCCCGCGGCCCACTGTGCTGGGGACGCAACCACTCCGGCCAGCTTGGCGACGGGACGACCACCGACCGGCCGACGCGCGTTCCCGTGCGCGGCCTTGCGGCGGCGGCGGAGCTGGCAGGGGGATACGGGCACACGTGCGCCCGCGACGACGCCGGCCAGGTCTGGTGCTGGGGCTCCAACAGCTTCGGCCAACTTGGCGACGGCACGAAGGCGGACCGCCGGCAGCCGGGAGCTGTGCAGGGCCTCGGCGCGGCGACGCGTCTCGCCTCGGGAAGCCAGCACGCCTGCGCCGTCCGCGACGGCGGGCGCGCCTTCTGCTGGGGCCAGGGCAGGCACGGCGAGCTTGGACATGGCGGCAGGACCGGCAGCACGCTGCCCATCGGGGTGGTCTTTCCCGATCCCTGACGCGGCGGGGCATTCCGTGCTACAAAAGGGTTGTAGAGGCGGCGTGGGGGCGGCTGCGACGGCAGGGCCGGCGAGCGCCCGGCGATGCTGCGGCCGGTTGCGGGCGACGACAGCATGACCGGCCGGCCACCGCTTGGCGGCGCCGCCACGAGCCGGGCCCGACCGGCCGGGGATGCTCCTGCCCGGCCGGGCTTTCCGGGCCGGGTGCGGGTTTCCGCGGCGAGGCCGGCCGCCCGGGCGGGCGCCCGGCCCGTCGCCCGTGCAGGGGAGAGTACGATGTCGGCTGGATGCGCGAACAGGCGCAGGGCAGGCCTGCTGCGGCGGGCGGCATGGGTGGCGGCGGCAGGGCTTGCCCTGCTGGTGGCGGCGGGCCCGGCGGCGGCCGATCCGCCGCGGATCGTCCAGGTGGCGGCGGGCAACGGCCACACCTGCGCGCTGGACGACACCGGGGCGGTCTGGTGCTGGGGCCGCAACGACAAGGGCCAGCTTGGCGACGGCACGACCAACTACCGCTTCCTTCCGGCCAGGGTGCTGCTGGGCGAGCGGTGGGGGGCGCGGGCGATCGCCTCGGGGCCCTACCATGTCTGCGCGATCCTGCGCGTGCTGCGCCGCGTCCGCTGCTGGGGCGCCAACGACTGGGGGCAGCTCGGCGACGGCACCACCTCGTCCCACCGCGCGACGCCGGTGCTGGTCGGGACGAACTTCCGTTCGGTGCGCGCGATCGCGCCCGGCGGCGGCCACACCTGCGCGATCGGCCGGCGCGACCGCGTCCTGTGCTGGGGCTGGAACATCCACGGAGAGGTCGGCGACGGCACGAATACGAGCCCGCGCCTGCAGCCGGTCGAGGTCGTGGGGCTGGGCGAGGCCACCGCGCTGGCCGCCGGCGAAAGCCACAGCTGCGCGATCACCGACACCGACCGCACCCGCTGCTGGGGCGGCAACATCCGCGGCCAGCTTGGCGACGGCAGCTTCGGCGACCGGCTGGCCCCGGTCTGGGTGCAGGAGCTCGCCGGGATCAAGGCCGTGGTCTCGGCCTTCGCCCACAGCTGCGCCATCACCCAGACCGACCGCGCCCGCTGCTGGGGGGCGAACGACTCCGGCCAGCTCGGCAACCGCGGCTCCACCGACCAGCCGGTGGCGGTGCTGGTGCAGGGCCTGCGCGATCTCAGCGCCTTGGCGACGGGCCAGTTTCACAGCTGCGCCGTGACGCCCTCGGGCGGGGTGCGCTGCTGGGGCGGCAACTGGGCCGGCCAGCTTGGCGACGGCACCAGCACACCGAGCCTCGTGCCGGTCGACGTGCTCTTCCCCGGCTGAGGCCGGGGCGGGCGGGCGGTTGACTGCGCCACGTTCCCCCCTTGCCGCCCCCGGGGCCCCCGGAATGGCCGTTGCCGGCCGCCGCGGGCGGCCGGTCGGGGGGGGCGCCGGCGCAAGGGCCGACGCAGAGCGATGTTGGCGGCGGCTGCGCGCCGTGGCACTCTCTCCTCGGGGCAGGTCGTGGCCCGGGGTAGGGGCAGAAGGATGCGTGCTGCGGGCGGACGGGTGCGGGCGGGGCTTCGGTGCGGGGGGCTGGTAGCGGCGGTGGCGGCGATGACGGCGCTGGCCGCGCCGGCCGCCGCCGAGGCGCCGGTGATCGAGCAGGTCGCGGCGGGGGCCTATCACAGCTGCGCGCTGGACGAGAGCCGGCACGTCTGGTGCTGGGGCTTCAACGGCCAGGGCCAGATCGGCGACGGCACGACGGCGGCCCGGCTGGCGCCGGTCGCGGTACAGTTCCCCGCCGGCTGACGGAGGCCGTCGGCCAGGGGGAGGAGCGGAATGAGAGGCAGGACGGACAGACGCCATGGGCGGGCAGGGCGTGCGGCCCTCGTGCTGGCCGCGGCGCTCGCGCTGGCACCGGTGGCGCCGGCCGCGGCGGCGCCGCCGGTCATCATGCAGGTGGTGGCGGGAGGCCTGCACAGCTGCGCGCTGGACACGACCGGACAGGTCTGGTGCTGGGGCTTCAACCGCCAGGGGCAGCTCGGCGACGGCACCACCACCACCCGCCTCACGCCCGTGGCGGTGCAGGGGCTCGGCCCGGCGACGGGGCTTGCAACACGCGGCGACCACGTCTGCGCCATCACCGCCCGGGGGTTCGTGCGCTGCTGGGGCTACAACGGCAACGGCCAGCTTGGCGACGGCACCACCGACAACCGCAGCCTGCCGGTGGCGGTGCAGGGCCTCGGCAGGGTGACGGCGCTGGCCGCCGGCGGCGGGCACAACTGCGCCCTCACCGCCGCGGGCGGCGCCCGCTGCTGGGGCGGCAACGCCAACGGCCAGCTGGGTGACGGCAGCACCAGCGACCGTCCGACGCCGGTGGCGGTGGCGGGGCTGGGCCCGGCGGCGGCGATCGCAACGGGCACCAACCACAGCTGCGCCATCACCACCGGCGGCCTCGCCCGCTGCTGGGGGGCGAACGGCAACGGCCAGCTTGGCGACGGCAGCATCGACAGCCGGCCGCTGCCGGTTGCGGTGGGCGGGCTCGGCACCGCCACGGCGATCGCCGCCGGCGGCCGCCACAGCTGCGCGGTCACCGCGGCGGGCCGGGCCCGCTGCTGGGGCGACAACGGTTCGGGCCAGCTTGGTGACGGCAGCCGCGAGGACCGGCTGGCCGCGGTCGGCGTGCGCCGGCTTGGCACGGTGACGGCAGTTTCGGCAGGCCTTGCCCACAGCTGCACGCTGACCGGGGCGGGGGCCGCACGCTGCTGGGGGCAGAACAGCTTCGGCCAGATCGGCAACGGCACGACGCTCGACCAGCTTGTCGCGGTCGCGGTGCGCCGGCTTGGCACGGTGACGGCGGTTTCGGCGGGCCTTGCCCACAGCTGCGCGCTGACCGCAGCGGGGACCGTGCGCTGCTGGGGGCAGAACACCTTCGGCCAGCTGGGGGACGGCACCACCACCGACCGGCTGCGGCCGGTGACAGTGGCATTCCCCGCGGGCTGAGGCGGGACGCACGCGCGGACCGGGCTTGATCGCGGCCGCCGCGGCGGCCAAGGATCGGCGGACGGCGCGCGTCAAAGCGGGCACGATGCGGATGGAGAGTTCCGACGAGAGCCTTGCGCGCACCGCCGCCGGCGGCGACATGGCGGCTTTTGCCGCGCTGGCGGAACGGCATTACGACCGCGTCTTCCGGCTGGCCTTCCGGCTGACCGGCAGCCGGGCCGAGGCCGAGGACCTGACGCAGGACATCTGCATGGCCCTGCCGGCGCGGCTGGCGGGCTGGCGGGGCGAGGCGCGCTTTTCCACCTGGCTCTACCGGGTGGTGGTGAACGCCGCCCACGACCGCCGCCGCCGCAGCGCCGCCCGCGCGCGCGCGGCCGACGGCTGGGGCGACTGGGAGAGCAGCCGGCGTGCGGCCGCAGCCGACGCCGCCGAGGCGGGCGACTGGCTGGCGCGGGCGATGGGCGCGCTGAGCCCCGAGTTGCGCGACACGGTGGCGCTGGTGGTCGGCGAGGCGCTGACGCAGGCCGAGGCGGCGGCGGTGCTCGGCGTGGCCGAGGGCACCGTCGCCTGGCGGATGGCGGAGGTGAAGCGGCGGCTGCGCGTGCTGGCGCGGGAGGAGGACGGATGAGCGAGGACGATCTCGCGCGGCTGCGGGCGGCGCTCGAGGCCGCGACCCCCGCCCCCGATCCCGGCGTGCGGTCCGGGCAGCTGCAGCGCGCGGCCGCGGCCTTCGCGGCCCATCACCAAGGAACTGCGGGCGGCGCGCGTCGGAACATGCAGGGCCTCGCTGACGGGGCCCGTCGTTCCGGAGTGCTGAAGATGCTCGACCGTCTGACCTCGCGCGCCGCACTTGCGGCCACCGCCTCGGCCGCCGCGGTGGCGGCCGCCGCCTGGTTCCTGATCCTTCCGCACGGCGACCCGCGGCTGGAGGGGCCGCCTTCCGGCCGGCTGCCGGCCGCCGATGCGGTGGCCCCGGCGACGCTTCCTGCCCCGCCCCCGGCTCCCTCGACCGCCACCGCCGGCGGCGAGGCCGAAAGCCCGCCGGCGCCGGCCCCGCGGCCCGCCATCGCCCCCCCGGGTGCCGACGCGCGGGCGGCCGGCGCCCCGGCGACCGCGGAAGTCGCCGCCGACGCCACGGCCGTCGCCCCCTCGGCGACCATGCCCGACCCCGCCTACGGGGCCGCTGCGGCGGACGGCGACCGCTATGCCACCGCCGCCCCGAACCCCGTGCAGGTGACGGCCGAGGCGCCGGTCTCGACCTTCTCGGTCGACGTCGACACCGCCTCCTGGGCCTATGTGCGCCGCGACCTGCTGGCGGGTTCGCTGCCGCCGGCCGAGGCGGTGCGGATCGAGGAGATGATCAACTACTTCCCCTATGGCTGGCCGGCCCCGGAGGCCGCGGCCGAGGGGCCGTTCCGGACCACGGTCGCGGTGACCCCGACGCCCTGGAACGCGCATACCCGGCTTGTGCACATCGCGCTGAAGGGCCGGCTGCCGGCGATCGCGGACCGGCCGGCGCTGGATCTTGTGTTCCTGATCGACACCTCGGGGTCGATGCAGGGCCCCGACCGGCTGGACCTGCTGAAGCAGGGATTCAGGCTGATGCTGTCCGAACTGCGCCCCGAGGACCGGGTGGCCATCGTCACCTATGCCGGCAACGCCGGCGAGGTGCTCGCCCCGACCCCGGCCAGCGAGCGCGGCACGATCCTCGCGGCGCTGGACCGGCTGGAGGCCGGGGGTTCGACGGCCGGGCAGGCGGGTCTGGTGCAGGCCTACGCGACCGCCCGGGCGATGGCGGGCGAGGGGCGGATCGGGCGCATCCTCCTGGCCACCGACGGTGACTTCAACGTCGGGATCAGCGACCCCGAGGAGCTGAAGCGCCATGTCGCGCGCGAACGGGAGAGCGGCATCTACCTGTCGGTGTTCGGCTTCGGGCGCGGCAACCTGAACGATGCGCTGATGCAGGCGCTGGCCCAGAACGGCAACGGCACGGCAGCCTACATCGACACCCTGGCCGAGGCCCGCAAGGTGCTGGTCGACCAGCTGACCGGGGCGCTGTTCCCGATCGCCGACGACGTCAAGGTCCAGGTCGAGTGGAACCCCGCGGCGGTGGCCGAATACCGGCTGATCGGCTACGAGACCCGCGCCCTGGCGCGGACCGACTTTGCCAACGACCGGGTGGACGCGGGCGAGATCGGCGCCGGACACACGGTGACGGCCATCTACGAGATCGTGCCCGTGGGCTCGCCCGCGCGGATGACCGAGGACCTGCGCTACGCCCCGCCGGTGCGGGTGGGGGAGGCCGACGAGCTGGGCTTCCTGCGGCTGCGCTACAAGCTGCCGGGCGAGGAGACGAGCACGCTGGTCGAGCGGCCGATCCCGACAGGGACGGGCGAGGCGGGCGAGGACATCCGTTTCTCGGCCGCGATCGCGGGCTTCGGCCAGCTTCTGGCCGGCAGCACCTTCCTCGGCGACTGGGGCTGGGCAGACGCGATCGCGCTGGCCGACGGCGCCCGCGGCGCCGACCCCTTCGGCTGGCGCGCCGAGGCGGTGACGCTGATGCGCCTGGCCGAAAGCCTGGCAGAGCTGCGCTGACGCCCCGTCCCCGCGCCCGGCCCGGCGGCATACCCGCCGGGGCAGCCTTGCGCGCCCCGGCGGCCCGGGCGAGGATGCCCCGCCCGGGCCGAGGCGCGCCGGGCCGGGCCGGAGAAGGGGGGAGGGATGACGGAGCTGCTGGTGCGCGGACGCATCGTCACCCCCGCCGGCACCCTGCCCCGCGGCTGGGTGGCCATCGACGGCGGGCGGATCGCAGCGGTCGGCGGCGAGCGCGAGCCGCCGCCGGCGGCGGATGCGGTGGACGACCACGGCGAGGCGCTGGTGCTGCCGGGGGTGGTCGACGGGCAGACGCATGCCACGAGCTGGCGCGGGCTTGACGGCATCGCCGACACCACCCGCGCGGCGGTGGCCGGCGGGGTGACGACGCTGGTCGACATGCCCTATGACTCGCCGCTGCCGATGGACCGGCCGCAGCGGCTGGCGGCGAAGGTGGCAGCGATCGGGGCGCAGGCGCATGCGGACATGGCGCTTCACGCCACCGTCACCGCCGAGACCGGGACGGCGCATGTGGACGAGCTGGTGGCCGACGGCGTCGCGGCCTTCAAGGTCTCGTCCTTCGAGAGCAGCCCGACGCGCTTTCCGCGCATCCCCGCCGATCTGGTGCTGGCGCTGGCCGAGGCGCTTGCCCGCTCGGGCCTGCCGCTGGGGCTGCACAACGAGGACCAGGAGATCGTGCTGGCGCGGACTGCGGAGGCCCGCGCCGCCGGCCGGGACGGGATCTTGGCGCATTCCCGGGCGAGGCCGCTGGCGGCGGAGCTGGCGGCGACGGGGCAGCTGCTCGCGCTCGGCCAGGCGACCGGGGCGCATGTGCATCCGGTGCATCTTTCGCATGCCGAGGGCCTTCGGCTGGTTGACGCCTTCGCCCGCATGGGCGTGCGTGCGACCGGCGAGACCTGTGTGCACTACCTGTGGTTCGACGCCGCCCGCGACGGCCCCGGACTCGGGGCGCGGATGAAGGTGAACCCGCCGATCCGCGCGGGCGCGGTCGAGGCGCTGTGGCGCGAGGTGGCGGACGGCCGCGCCGCCTTCACCTCGTCGGATCATTCGAGCTGGCCGCTGGAGGGCAAGCTCACCCCCTCGATCTTCGACGCCGGCGCGGGGGTGCCGGGGGTCCAGACGCTGCTGCCGGCCTTCTACACCGCTGCCGCGGCCCGCGGCCTGGATGCCGCCCGCCTTGCCGCGGCGCAGCTTGCCGAGCGGCCGGCGCGGTTCTTCGGCCTTGCCGACCGCAAGGGGGCGATCCGGTCGGGTGCGGACGCCGACCTTGCCGTGCTGGAGGAAGGCAGCTTCGTCTGGGACGAGGCGCGCGCCCTTGACGGGCTGGCCTGGTCGCCGTTCAACGGCAGGATCTTCACGGCGCGGGTCGCGGCGAGCTATCTGCGCGGCCGCCTCGCCTGGGACGGGGGGCAGGTGGCGGCACGGCAAGGATGGGGGCGCTACCTGCCGCGCGGCGCCGGCGGCTGGTTCGCCGCCCCGGCCGGGGGCTGAAGGCCATGCAGGCGGCGAGGGCGGGCGGAGGGGGAGCGGGAGGCGGCGGCCGGCGGCGGCGGCCGGCGGGGCCCGTGCCCATCCTGATGTACCACCGGGTGGATGGGGCCGGACCGGCGGGGCTGTCGCGCTACCGGGTGGCGCCGGCCGACTTCGCGGCGCAGATGGAGTGGCTGCACCGCGAGGGCTATCGCACGTTGCCGATCGAGGAGGCCGCGGCCAGCCATGTCGCCCCCGGCGGGCCGGAAGGGCGGTGGGTGGCCATCACCTTCGACGACGGCTATGCCGACTTCGCCCTGCACGCCTGGCCGGTGCTTGCCCGGTTCGGCCTTGCGGCCACGGTGTTCCTGCCCACCGGCCTGATCGGCCGCCGGGCGGAATGGGACGGCCGCTTCGGCGAGCCGGCGCCGCTGATGTCGTGGGAGGATGTCGCGCGGCTTGGCGCCGGGGGAGTGGCCTTCGGGGCACATGGCGTGACGCATCGCCGCATGACGCGGCTGGCGCCGGAGCGCCGGCGTGCCGAGCTGGCGCAGTCGCGGGCCGCAATCGCGGCCCGGGCGGGCGTCGTGCCGGTGGACGCCTTCTGCTATCCCTTCGGCGACTTCGACCGCGAGGTGATGGCCGATGCCGCCGCGGCGGGCTACCGCTTCGCGCTGGCCGCCGGCCGCGTCCCGCCGGGGAACGCCCATGCCGTCCCGCGGGTTGCGGTCGATGGCGGCGACGACATCGCGACCTTCGCGGCCCGCATCGCTGCCGCACGCGCCCCGTGGCGGCGCCCCCCCGCGCCCGCCGCGGGCGGGGGCGGGGCACCGCAGGACGCTTCCGGCGCTGCAGGGGCCGGCCCCGTTGCCGGCGGGGGCTAGCGCAGGCCAACTGCGGAGCGGTCCCGGCCGCTGCGGCCGGTGCGGGCGGACACCGGGGCGGTGCAGGACGGGCGGAACGCGGCCTAGACGACGAACAGGCGGAGGTCCTGGATCACCAGTTCGCAGCCCGCAGGAGGAAGGAACAGCACCAGTTCCCGCCACGGCGCCTGCAGCGGCAGGGTGTCGGGGTGGCGGGCGGTCTGCAGCAGGTCGACATGCGTGCTGTCCTCGCCGAAGGCGACGAGGCGCTTGGGGAAGTCACAGTCGTCGAAACCGCCCTCGCGACCCGAGCGTAGGGCGATGCGGAGGGTCGTCACCGCCGGGGCCCGGGTTCGCAGGACCACGCCGATCACATGCCGGTCGGTCAGGTCGAGCGGCCCAAGCACGATGTGAAGGCCGGCCCAGCGCCCCGGGACGATCGCCCGCAGACGCAATCCCATCAGGGCACCGGGGGCCGCGATGGCCTCGGCCTCGGTCTGGCCCTCGGGGTCGAGAACCAGCGACACGCCCGGCCCGAGCGGCTGGCCCGCCACGATCGGCCCGACGGGCTGGCTGGCGCGCAGGACGGCGAGCCCGTGCATCACATCGGCCTCGGGTCCGAGCGAGAGATTGTGCGTCATCGGTGGTTCCCTTCCGCTGTCCCGGCCTGTCCTACCGGCAGCCGGCCGCCGCCTCAACCGCCGCGTTGCATCCCGAACCCGACGGACGGCGCCGGTGCCGTGCGGGGTTGCGCATGCGGACGCGCGGTGGCTAAGCTCTCCGCCGCACCGGAAGGGACCCAGGCGTGGCGCTGATCTCCCACAACAAGAAATACATCTACATCCTCAATCCGCGCACGGCGAGCACGGCGACGGCGGTCGCGCTGCAGGCCGTCACGCGGGCGCAGTTCATCCCCAAGGAATCGATCGCCGACCGCAGCGGCAAGATCGTCGTCCAGAAGAAGCACTCCAACATCCCGCAGCTCCTGCAGCACAATGTCATCACCCGGGAGATCGCCGACAGCTACTTCAAGTTCGTCACGATCCGGAATCCCTATGATTCCCTCGTCTCGCTGTGGGCGAAGAAGACCAAGGACTATGTCGGGCTGCTGAATGATCCCGGGTCCTGGGTGCACAGGATCGCCGGCTATGCCGAGAGCATGGCGCGGGCGGCGGGAAAGGGCTTTCCGGAGTGGGTGGCCGACGAGTTCACCGCCAGCCTTGCGGAAGGGCGCAAGGGGACGGTGAACTGGAACTACATCCGCGGCGTCGATCACATGCTGCGCTACGAGTCGCTGCAGGACGACATCCTGCGCATCGCCGACCGCATCGGCCTGCCGGAGGGGTTCGCCCTGCCCGAGGTGAACCGCACCGAGAGCCGCGGGGGCCGCGACTACCGCGAGTTCTACGACGAGGAGGCGCGCCGGCTGGTCTCGGCGGTCTTCAAGGAAGAGATTGACGCGCTCGGCTACGAGTTCTAGGCGGCGGGCCGCCGGGCAGCACCGTCGCCCCCGGGAATGGTGGCGATGACATGACGAATGCGGTCTGCGTCTACACGGTCAACCTGGACAGCGACGCCGAACGCCTGGCTCGCCAGGAGGCGGCGCTGCGGGACGCGCCGATCGAGCACGTCAGGGTTCCGGCGGTGCGCGGCAGCTCGCTGCCGCGGGCGGTGCTGCAGTTCATCCCCGGGGCGGCAGACACGCGTCCGGGCACGCTCGGCTGCTTCCTGAGCCATCTGCGGACGTGGGAGATGATCCGCGATGCCGGCAGGGGGGGCGCGCTGGTCCTGGAGGATGACGCGATCGTCCAGCCGGCCCTGCACGACGGGGTGCGGGCGCTGCCCGGCCTCGGCCTCGATCTGGTATTCGTCAACGACCGCATGTCGCCCCTGCCGCGCCAGCCGCAGCCCGCGCCCGGCGGCGGGCTGCCGACCGCGGTAACAGGCCTCGATGACGTGATCGAGAGCCGGGCGTCGCTGCAGCAGATCGCCTGCGGTGGCGACGGCTACTTCCTTTCGGCGCGCGGCGCGGAGGCGCTGATCGCGACGGTGGGCGCGCACGGCGTGTCGGGAGATGTGGACTGGTTCCTGCTTCTGGCCGCGACCGGGACATCGGGGATCGCGCGCATCCGCCAGAATCGCTCGTTCCACCGCAAACTCTCGCATATCAACGAGTTCTACGGCATCGCGGCGCCGATCCTGAAGGCGGCGGCGCTGGCGGTGCCGATGGTTCTGCACATGCGCGGCACCAGTTCGCGCCGCCTGGAGAACCGCGAGGCGCAACCGGGCTGAGCGGGAAGGGCGGGGCGGGTGGACCTGTACGCGATCAACCTCGACCGCGACCGCGAGCGGCTGGACCGACTGTCCGCCGCGCTCGACGGCCGCGGATTCAGGACCGTCCGCATCGCCGCGGTGCGCGGCAGCAGCCTGCCGGCGGCGGCAGTGGCCTTCGTGCCGGGTGCTGCCACACTCGGCCCCGGGACGCTGGGCTGCTTTCTCAGCCATCTCCGCGCGTGGGAGGAGATCGCCGGCTCCGGCACCCCGGCGGCGATCGTGCTGGAGGACGATGCCCTGCCGCTGCCGGCCCTGCGGGCCGGGGCGGCGGGGCTGGCGGAGTCCGGCAGGGACCTTGTCTTCATCCACCGCGGCCTGTCGCTGCGCACCGATCCGGCAAACGGGGCGGCACCGCCACGGCGGATCGCGACGCTGGAGGAGGTGGTGCTGAGCCGCGTCGGGCTGAAGCAGGTGGCGTGCGGGGCCTATGGCTATTTCCTGACCGCGGCGGGCGCGCGCGCGTTGTGCGCGGTCGTTGCCTCGCGCGGGGTCAGCGGCCATGCGGACTGGTTCCTGCTCATGTGCGGGCTGGGGGCCGGGGGCATCGGGCGCATCGCCGCCAACCGCACATTCCATCGCAAGCTGCTGCAGATGAACAATTTCTACCGGATCGAAGCGCCGGTCGTGGCGGCCGCGGCACTGAGCCGAGGGCTGGTGGGCCATGCCCAGGGACCGAGTTCCCGGCTGGAGGAGAACACGGCCGCGACGGGCCGAGCGGGCGGCGAAGGGGCACAGGCGGGCGGGGTGCCGGCGGATTGACGCCGGCGGCGGACGGCCGATCAAGCGGCCGTGAGGGCCCCCTTGCGACCCCGGCGGCGAGCTTTCATAAGGGGCGCCACCTAGCCTACGGGAGTGCATTCCCCTTGCCCTTCGAAGCTCCTCCCGCCAACCCCCGGGCCGGCGACCGCCCCCGCGATGCCGCGATCGCAGAGATCGACGCGCGGGCGGAGGCGGTGCCGCGCAACCACTGGCGGCGGCTGGAGGCCGCACTTGCCTGTCTGGAAGCGGACGCCCCGGAGGAGGCCCTGCGCCGCATCGCGGCGATCGCCCAGGCCCCCGGGCCGGGCCAGGCCCTGCTGGGGGCGGTGGCGGGCCAGGCGGCCGCACGGCTGCGGGGCGGGCCCGCAGGCCCGGGGCGCCTGCTGGTGCCGGCCGACTACCTGCGGCGCTGGCCGGGGCGGCAGATGCAGCCGCCGCCGAATGCCCTGGTCGCGGACCGCACGGTGCCGGCAAGCTTTCCCGCCGACATGGCGCTGCCGCCGCTGACCGGCAACGCCAACGACTTCGGCTTCCTGCTGGATGCCGCCGCGCGTTCGGCCTTCAAGAGGCCGCCGCCGGCCCGGACGGTCCGGGTGGTGGGCTGGGTCGCGGACGAGCAGGAGGCGTCGCGGCTGCGCCAGGCGCTGGAGCGCCAAACCTGGCCAGCCGCGGCGCTGCGCCTGACGGTGTTCGCCGAGGACGGGTCGGGCGACCTGCCCGACCGGCCCTGGCAGCTGCCGCCCGCGCAGCAGGCCGCCCTGGCGCAGGGCGCCGATGCGCTGGTGTTCCTGGAGGGGGTGCCCGAGGCCGACCCGCTGCTGATCGAGCGGATCGCCCGGCTTCTGGCGTTCTCGCCCTTGCCCTTCATCACGCTGGGCGTTCCCACCGAGGCGGGTGCGACCGCGGTCGCCGCCCAGGCGATGCAGCGCAACTCCCAGCGGGAGCGCTATCCCTCGCGCGCGGTCAGGCGGCTGGACCTGGCGCTGGGCGCCGGGGTGTTCGCGGCGCTGGGCGGGTTCGAACCACGCTTCGAGGGGCCCGAAGCCGCGGCGCTCGATCTGGCGTGGCGGGCCGCGATGGCCGGCCGCTACATCGTTCCGCTGCCGGTCGCGGCCGCCGGGCGACGCCCGGCCGCCGCAGCGGGGCGCGGCGACCGGGGACTGCTTGTCCAGCGCTGTGCCTGCCCCTGGGACCGCAAGGCCGACGGGCGATACGAGCTGCCGAAGGTCAGCATCTACATCCCGGCCTTCAAGGCCGCGCGGTTCATCCGCGCCGCGGTGGACAGCGTGCTGGAGCAGGACCTCGAAGACCTCGAGGTCTGCATCGCCGACGACGGCTCGGACGACGACACGCTGGCGGTGCTGGAGCGCCACTTTGCCGGCGATCCGCGGGTACGCTGGACGACGGGGCTGAACGGGGGCATCGGCGCGGCCTCGAACCGGGCGGTGGCGATGTGCCGCGGGATGTACGTGGGGCAGCTTGATTCCGACGACCGCCTGAAGCCCGGGGCGGTGCGCAGGCTGGCGGAGTTCCTCGACGAGAACCCCGACATCGGCTGCGTCTACTCTTCGGCCGAGCGGATCGACGCCCGCGGCCAGTTCCTGCAGTACGAATACGCCTGGCCGGCGTTCAGCCGCGAGAAGATGCTGCTGACCTCGATCGCCCATCATTTCCGGATGTTCCGCCGGCAGGCCTGGATGCGTACCGAGGGCTTCCGCGAGGACATCGTGAATGCCGTCGACTACGACATGTTCCTCAAGCTGTCGGAGGTCACGCGGCTGCACCATGTCGAGGAGGTGCTCTACCAGCGCCGCTGGCACGGCGAGAACACATCGCACCGCAACGAGGGTCAGCAGACCCGCAACACCCATGTCGTCCAGCGGCTGGCGCTGCAGCGGCTGGGGCTCGAGCGTCAATGGGACATCCATGTCCCCGAGCCCGACCAGCCGCGGAAGGTGACCTACCAGCGCCGGGCAGCGGACGCGGGCCGGGCGCACCGGGTGTACTACTGGCCGGATTACACGCGCTCCAACCCCTACCAGCGGCTTCTCTACGCGCGCGCGGCCGAGCGGGTCGAGATCGTCGCGGCGGCACCGGCGACGGTCCTGGCGCTAGCGCGGGCGGCGCCGGACCCCCAGGCGATGACGTTCCATCTGCACTGGCTGGCGCCGGTGTTCCAGAACGCCGACAGCGCCGCGGCGGCGCGTGGCGCGGCCGACTGGCTGGCCGACACGGTGGCGGCGATCAAGGCGTGCGGGGTGCGCATCGTCTGGACGGTGCACAACATCACCTCGCACGACCTGCCATGGGAGGCCGAGGAGCTGGCCCTGTCGACACGGCTGGCGATGCTGGCCGACGCCATCCACCTGCATGACACGGCCGCGGCCAGCGAGGTCGGCGCCGCCTTTCCGCTGCCGCCCGAGAAGGTGGTGGTGGCACGGCACGGACATTACATCGGCTTCTACCCCGACTTCGCGTCACCCGCGGCCGCGCGCAACGTGCTTGGCCTCGGCAGCGGCGACGAGGTTGTGGTGTTCGCCGGGCAGCTGCGCGCCTACAAGGGCCTCGACACCCTGGTGGCGGCCTTCGGGCGGCTGGCGGCCGAGCGGCCGCGGGCGCGGCTGGTGCTAGCGGGCGGCGTGCACCGCGATTTCGAGCGCCATGCCGGCGACCTCCGGGCGGCGGCCGACCGGATGGGCGGGGGTCGCATCCGGCTTCTGGACCGCTTCATGGACGACGAGGAACTGGCGCTGGTTTTCGCGGCGGCGGATGTGGCGGTGCTGCCGTACCGGCGGGTCCTGACTTCCGGCGCGATGCTCCTGGCGCTCAGCTTCGGGGTTCCGGTGGTGATGCCGGCGATCGCCATGGCGCGCAGCGTGCTTGCCCCCTTCCCCGAGGCAGGCACGCTGTGGGGCCCCGACAGCGGCCCGGAGGGCCTGGCCGCGGCCATCGCCGAGCGGCTTGACGCCAAGCCGGCCACGCGCCGGGCGGCGGCGCGGGCGGCCGCGGCCGCGCAGGGCTGGGCCGATATCAGCGGGATCCTGACAGGGGGCACGCCGTGACCCGGCGGCGCGGCATTCCGGCAGGCGGGAGAGACGACGCATGACCGAGCAGACCCTTCCCGAAGTGACCCCGCGGCCGGCCCCGTCGCGCCCGGACCCCGCCGTTCCGGCGGCCGATGCCGCGGCGGGCATCGCGCCGCTGTCGAGCGCCTCGCTGTTCTGGCGGCCGAAGTACCTGGCCGACGAGCCGGTCTTGGGGCATGTCCCGTTCCTGTTCTGGCTGGCCGAGGTGACGCGGCCGCGACTGATCGCAACGCTCGGGCTTGGCCGGGGCACGGCGCATTTCGCGCTGGCGCAGGCGGCCGAGCGTCTTGGGCTGGAGGCAACCTGCTGCGCGGTGGAGGCCGCCGGCGCGCCGGGTCTCGCGGCGGCGGCGGCCTATAACGCTGCCACCTATGGCGATGTCTCGCGCGTCATCGTCGCTGACCCGGCCGGTGCCGCCGGCCGCTTTCCTTCCGGGAGCATCGACATCCTGCTGGTGCAGCTGCCGCCGGCGCAAGAGACCGAGGCGCGGATCGTCGAGGACTGGCTGCCGCGGCTGTCGCGCTCGGGGGTGCTGGTTCTTCCATGCCCGGAGGACGGGCCGGAAGGCGGGCCGCTGGCGGACCTCGCCGCCACGCTGGCCACGGAGGACAGGCTGGTGGAGATCGGGCCACCGGAACCGGGCGGGGCGGCGCTGCGGGTGCTGCTGGTCGGCGCGCGCCGGCCGGAGCGGCTGGACCTGCTGGCGCGCCTGCGCTTCGGCAGGCCCGGTCATACCGACGTGCAGCGGGTGTTCGCCCATCTCGGGCAGGCCGCGGTCAACGCCTTGCGGGCGGGCACAGCGGCGGGCGCGGGGGGGTCGCTGCGCGACCTGCCCGCCCCTGCCAGCGCACCGCCCGGGGCGGCGGCCGTCCGCCATGACCCGTCGGTCGAGGTACTGGCCCGGGCGGCGCAGGCCGAGCTGCGGGCCGAAGCCGCCGAGGCCGGGGCCGCCGAGGCGCAGGCGGCGCGCGAGGACGCGGCCGAGGCGCGCGAGCATCTCGCGCGGGTGCTGGCCGAGACGAAGCGGCTGGTGAGCCTTGTGGCCGACGCTCAGGACGAGGCACTGCGCGCGACGGACAGCGCCGAGAAGTCCGCCCGGCGCGCCTGGCTCGCCGAGGGCCGGATCGGCCAGACCGAGGCCCGCGCCCAGCGCGCCGAAGAGGCCTTGCGCGAGGCCGAAGCGCGGCTGGCGGCGATGGCCGGGGAACTCGCCTCCGCCCGCGCCGCCGGCGAATCGGCCCGCGAGCGTGTCGCCGCGATCGAGGCCAGCACCTCCTGGCGCGTCACCTCGCCCCTGCGTGCCGCGGCGCTCGCCGTCCGCGGGCGCTGAGGGGGCTCAGACGGTCGCAGCCGCCGTGTGGCCACGCAGGAAGAGGCCGCGCAGCAGCAAGGACAGGACGCGCCCGTCCCCCGCAGGGCCGAACGCGCGGGGAGAGCGGGCGCGGGGGTTCCGCGCCAGGCGACGGCCCGGCCGGAGCACTGCGGCGGGGACCGGAACCCGCAGTCGGATGCGGCCGGTGCCGCCTATCGCTGGCAACGGTCCGGTGCCGCCTATCGCTGGCAACGGTCGCCGCGCGGAGGTACGGACCGGCGATCCGGAACCCGGTTTCATGCCGGCCCGGGTTGACATCCGTTTGCCTGCCGAGCCGGGACCGGCTGCCGGCCGGATCCTTCCCGGCGCCGGTGCTTCGGGCGTCGGACAGATGATCGGCGTATGCGCGGTCCGGCGGCACATCCACCCCGCGGCCTGACCGGTGGCGGCCCCCGCGGGCATGGCGGCGGGCCACCGTGATCAGCCGAGGAGCCGCGCGAGATAGTCGCCGTAGCCCGTCTTTCCGAACAGCCGGGCGCGTTCGGCGAGGGCCTTGCGGTCGATCCAGCCCTGGGTGAAGGCGATCTCGTCGGGGCTGCCGACCTGCAGGCCCTGGCGGGTTTCGAGCGTGCGCACGAAGTTCGCGGCGTCGAGCAGGCTGGCATGGGTGCCGGTGTCGAGCCAGGCATAGCCGCGGCCCATCCGGGCGACGCGCAGGCTGCCCTCGGCGAGGTACATCTCGAGCAGGGTCGTGATCTCGAGCTCGCCCCTCGCCGAGGGCTCGACCTGCGCGGCCTTCGCGGGTGCCGTGCCGTCGAGGAAGTAGAGGCCGGTGACGGCATAGTTCGACGCTGGTTTCGCGGGCTTCTCGACGATCGAGCGGACGGTGCCGTCAGGCCCGAACCCGACGACACCATAGCGCTCGGGGTCGGCCACCTGGTAGCCGAACACGGTCGCCCCTCCGGCAACTGCGGCGGCGTCGCGCAGGAGTTCGGTCAGGCCGTGGCCGAAGAAGATGTTGTCTCCCAGAACCATCGCCGAGGGGGAGCCGGCAAGGAAATCCTCGGCAAGCAGATAGGCCTGGGCCAGCCCCTCGGGCCGCGGCTGGATGATCCAGCGGAGCGACAGCCCCCACTGGCTGCCGTCGCCCATGAGACGGCGGAAGGCGGGCTGGTCCTCGAGGGTGGTGATCACCGCGATCTCGCGGATGCCTGCCAGCATCAGCACCGACAGCGGGTAGTAGATCATCGGCTTGTCGTAGACCGGCAGGAGCTGCTTGGACACCCCCATCGTGACCGGGTAGAGCCGCGTGCCGGTGCCGCCGGCAAGGATGATGCCCTTGCGGGCGCTGGCGATGGTCATGGACGGGCCCCGAGTTCGGTGAGGACATCGGCCAGCCCGGGGCGCCAGTCGGGCCGCGGGATGCCGAAGGCGGCGGCAAGGCTCGAGCAGTCGAGCCGCGAGTTGGCCGGGCGGCGGGCGGGCGTGGGCCAGGCCGAGGTCGGGATGTCCTGCACCAGAACCCGCCGGCCCGCCTGCGCGAGGATCTCGCGCGCGAAACCGGCCCAGGTGGTGTCCGGCGCACCGGCGAAATGGTGGGTGCCGGGCGTGCCCCGCCCCTCGGCCAGCGCCGTAGCCATGACCAGCAGCGCATCGGCGATGGCCGCCGCAGGGGTCGGTCCGCCGTGCTGGTCGCCCACCACCGTCAGGCGGTCGCGCGTCTGCGCGAGCCGCAGCATGGTCTTCACGAAGTTCGTCCCATGGGCAGAGAACACCCAGGAGGTACGCAGGATTGCATGCACCCCGCCCGCGGCGCGCACGCCTGCCTCTCCGGCCAGCTTGGAGCGGCCGTAGGCCGACAGCGGCGCCACCGGCTCGTCGGGGCGCCGGGGCGCCTCGCCCGAGCCGTCGAAGACGTAGTCGGTCGAGACCTGCAGGAACGGCAGCCCCCGCGCCGCGCAGGCCCGGGCCATTGCCGCGGGGGCCGCGCCGTTGACCACGGTTGCCGCGGCTTCCTCGGCCTCGGCGGCGTCGACGGCCGTCCAGGCGGCGGCGTTGATCACCGCATCCGCCCCTGCCCCGGCCACCGCCGCGGCACAGGCGGCGGGGTCGGCAAGGTCGGCCTCGGCGCGCGACAGGAAGCGGGCCGAAATGCCGGGGGGCAGGCGCCGGGCAAGCTCGGTTGCCACCTGCCCCGTGCGGCCGAAGACCAGCAGCCTCATGACACGGTCCCGAGGCGCCGGCCCACGCCGGCCCGCGCCTTCAGCGCGTCCAGCCAGGCGGTGTTGGCCAGGTACCAGTCCACCGTCCGCTCCAGCCCCTCGCGTAGGCCGAGCGAGGGGCGCCAGCCCAGTTCGCGGCGGATGCGCGCGGGGTCGATGGCATAGCGGCGGTCGTGGCCTGGGCGGTCGGCCACGAAAGTGATCAGGCGGGCGTGCGGCGCACCCTGCGGCCGGCGGGCGTCGAGGATAGCGCAGAGCATGCGCACGAGGTCGATGTTCTTCGCCTCGGCCTCGCCGCCGATGTTGTAGCTGCGGCCCCCGGCGCCCTTCTCCAGCACCAGCAGCAGCGCCGCCGCATGGTCCTCGACATAGAGCCAGTCGCGCACATTCTCGCCCTGCCCGTAGACCGGGATCGGCCGGCCGGCCAGCGCGTTCAGGATCACCACCGGGATCAGCTTCTCGGGAAACTGGAAGGGGCCGTAGTTGTTGGAGCAGTTCGACAGCACCACCGGCAGCCCGTAGGTCTCGGCCCAGGCGCGCACGAGATGGTCGGACGCGGCCTTGGAGGCGGCATAGGGCGAGTTCGGGGCGTAGGGGCTGTCCTCGGTGAAGGCCCCCTCGGGGCCCAGCGAGCCGAACACCTCGTCGGTCGAGACGTGGTGGAAGCGGAACGCAGCCGGGCGTCCGGCAGCCGTCCAGTAGGCCCGCGCGGCCTCCAGAAGCTCGTAGGTGCCGGTGACGTTGGTGGACACGAACGCCCCCGGCCCGTCGATGGAGCGGTCGACGTGGCTTTCGGCCGCGAGATGCATCACCGCGTCGGGCCGGTGCCGGGCGAAGATCCGGGAAAGCGCCGCCCGGTCGCGGATGTCGGCATGCTCGAAGGCGTAGGCCGGGCTGGCCGCGACCGCGGCGATGTTGTCGAGGCAGGCGGCATAGGTCAGCGCATCGACGTTGACCACGGCATGCCCGGCCGCAACCGCGCGCCGGACCACGGCAGAACCGATGAACCCCGCGCCGCCGGTCACGAGAATCCTCATGCGCCCTCCATGCGGAACGGGCTCTGCCACGACGACCAGAGCGGTGCGCGCGCGTCCTTCTCCGACAGCGTGGCGGCGGCCGGCGCCAGCCCCCAGTCGATGGCGAGGTCGGGATCGTCCCAGCGGACCGCGCCGTCGCACTCGGGGGCGTAGAAGTCCGAGCACTTGTAGGCCACCTCGGTGTCGTCCTCGCGGGTCACGAAGCCGTGCAGGAAACCCGCGGGAATGTAGAGCTGCTCGCCGCCGCCGGCCGACAGCTCGACCCCCACCCAGTGCCCGAAGCCCGGCGAGCCCGCCCGCGCATCGACCGCCACATCGAGGATGCGGCCGCGCAGAACCCGCACGAGCTTGGCCTGGGCGTGGGGCGGCGACTGGTAATGCAGCCCGCGCACGGTTCCGGCGCGCCGCGACAGGGACTGGTTGTCCTGAACCCAGACCTCCCGGATGCCCGCCGCGGCAAAGCTGCGCGCATTCCACGTCTCGCTGAAATGGCCCCGGCCATCCGCATAGCGCGGCGGAACGACCCTCAGCACGCCCGGCAGGCCCAGATCATCGACCCGAAACACGCCGCCAACCCCCTGCATCCGAACCGGAACGCTCCAGCTTGTCGCACAGGCACGCGCCGATGGCCAGACGCGAGCCGCCCGCCGGCGATTCGCCCTGCAAGGCTTGCGCGCGTGCCAACCGGCCCGATCCATGCCCGGCGGAACGGGAGCCGGTTGCACGGCCGGTGGTCCTGTGGAACCGTGCGCGCGTTCGGAACAAGCCGGAGGATGCCGATGAGCTTCGACCTCGTCCTGACGGGCGGCCGGGTTGTCGATCCCTCGCAGGGGCTTGACGCCGTCACCGACGTGGCCTTCGCCGACGGCCGCGTCGCCGCGCTGGGCAGGGCGGCGGACCCCGACCGGGCCCGCGACGTGCGCGACGTGACCGGGCATCTCGTCACCCCCGGGCTGATCGACCTGCACACCCATGTCTACTGGGGCGGTACCTCGCTCGGCATCGACGCGGAGGATTTCGCCCGCCGGAGCGGGGTGACGACGGCGGTCGACACCGGCAGCGCGGGTCCGGGCAACTTCCACGGCTTCCGCGCCCATGTGATCGAACGCAGCGCGGTGCGCATCCTGGCCTACCTGCACGTGTCCTTCGCCGGCATCTATGCCTTCGGAAAGACAGTCATGGTGGGCGAGAGCGAGGAGTTGCGGCTGATGGCGCCGGCCGAGGCGGTGGCCGTGGCCCGCGCCAACAGGGACGTCATCGTCGGCATCAAGGTGCGGGTCGGCCTGCACGCCTCCGGCAGGTCTGGCCTGGCGCCGCTGCGGATCGCGCTGGAGGTGGCAGAGGCGGCGGGAATGCCGGTGATGGCCCATATCGACCACCCCCCGCCCGGCTACGAGGAGGTGGCCGCGCTGCTGCGCCCCGGCGACGTGCTGACCCATGCCTTCCGCCCCTTCCCAAACAGCCCGGTCGACGGATCGGGCAGGGTACGCGCGGGGGTGCGCAGCGCCCGCGACCGCGGGGTGATCTTCGACATCGGGCACGGCAAGGGGTCGTTCGCATTCGCCACGGCGCGCGCCATGCTGGCGGACGGCTTCGAGCCCGACGTCATCTCGTCGGACGTGCATGCGCTCTGCATCGACGGCCCGGCCTTCGACCAGGCGACGACGCTGTCGAAATTCCTCTGCCTCGGCATGCCGCTCGACCGGGTGATCGCGGCCTCGACGGTCAACCCGGCGCGGGCGCTGCGCCGCGACGACCTGGGAACGCTGCGGGTCGGCGCGGCCGGGGATGCCACCATCCTCGCGTTGCGGGAGGGCAGCTTCGACTATGTCGACGTGACCGGCGAGCATCTCCAGGGCGACCGCCGCCTGCTGTCGCAGGCCGTGGTGATCGGCGGCAGCTGGTGGCACCCCGCGGCGCCGGGCGCCTTCCGTCGCACGGCTGCACCCGGGCCGGCCGCGGCGCGCTAGGGAGCGGGGTGCGATGGCCGACCACGAGCTGATCCTGCGCAGCGCCCGCGTCATCGACGCGCGCAACGGCATCGACGAGGTCTGCGATGTGGGCATTTCCGGCGGCCGCGTCACCGCAGTGGGGCCCGGGCTGACCGGCAGCGCGGAGCGCGAGGAGGACCTGACCGGCCGCGCGGTCGTTCCCGGAATCGTCGACCTGCATGTGCACCTGTCGCCCTGGCTTGGCGGCAGGGCCGGCCACAGCATGCTGGCACTCGCCGGCGTGACCACGGCCCTCGACATGTCGGGGCCGATCGAGGGCGTGGTCGAGATCGCGCGCGACCATGGCGCGGGGCTTAACATCGCCTGCATCAACTACGTCCGGCCGGGGCACACCGTGCGCTCCACCGAACCCGGCGCGGACGAGCTGCGCGACCTGCTCGCCCAGAGCCTGAAGGCCGGGGCGATAGGGCTCAAGCTGCTGGGCGGGCATTTCCCGATGGCACCGGAAGCGGCGGCGCGCACCATCGCGCTGGCCGCTGCCGAGGGCGCCTACATCGCCTTCCACGCCGGCACGCTGGCCACGGGCTCGCATATCGAGGGCATGCTCGAGGCCTGCGACCTCGCCGCCGGCCACCCGCTGCACCTGGCCCACATCAACAGCTACACCCGCGGCCTTGTCCGCCCGCCGATGGCCGAGGGCGAGGAGGCGCTGGCAGCGCTGCAGGCCCATCCTGCGATCATCTCGGAATCCTACCTGTCGCCCATCAACGCGACCAGCGCAGGCTGCAGCGACGGCCTGCCCGAGAGCCACCAGACACGGGCCTGCCTGCGGATGGGCGGCTTCGCGCCCACCGAGGAGGGGCTTGCCGCGGCCATCGCCGCGGGCTGGGGGATGGCCAACGTCGAGCGTCCGGCCGGCGTGGTGCTCGAGAGCGGGCCGGAGGCCGTCGCCTACTGGCGGGCCCGGGGCACACGGATCGGCGTGAGCTTCCGCGTCAACCCCAGCGAGCCGCGGCTGCGGCTGGCCACGGCCCGCGGGCCGGCCGGCGGTTTCGTCATCGACGCGCTGGCAACCGACGGCGGCGGCATTCCGCGCAACGTCATCGTCACGATGGGCCTGGCGCTGGTGCGGCTCGAGGCATGGAGCATGACCGATTTCGTGCGCAAGGCCTGCGACGCGCCCGCGCGGGCCCTGGGGCTGGATGCCAAGGGCCATCTCGGGGTCGGCGCCGATGCCGACGTGACGGTGCTCGACCTCGGCCGCGGCGTGCCGGTGATGGCCATGGTCGCCGGCGAGGCGATCATGCGCGAGGGGGTGGTGCTGGGTCGCGGAAGCCGCCTGGTCACCACGCCCGCGGGCGCGGCGGCGGCCCGGGCCGCGGGAATACCGGGCCCGGTGGTGGCGCCCGGCACGATGCTGCGGCGGGCCGCCATGGGCGGCTGACATGTCTCGCGGGCGCACCGTGGCGGGCAATCCAGCGGTGGCTCAGCCGCCGGCGGCACCGCCCTCCGGGCCGCGGCGAAAGCGGTCGAGGTCGTCCTCGCGAAGGGCCGCGACGAGGTCGCGCTTGCGGATCTTGGCGGCGACGACGGGCATCTCGTCGATGAACTCCACCCGCCGGGGCACCTTGTAGGCCGCCAGGTGGTCGCGGCAGAAGGTCAGGATCGCGGCCGCGTCGACCGCCGCACCGGCGCGTGGGACGACCACCGCAACCGGAACCTCGCCCTTTACCGCGTCCGGCAGGCCGACCACGGCACAGACCGCAACATCGGGGTGACGGTAGAGGACGTTTTCCACCTCGAGCGGCTGGATGTTGTGACCGCCGGCGATGATGAGGTCCTTCTTGCGGTCAACGACGTAGAGAAAGCCGTCGGCGTCGCGGTAACCGACATCGCCCGACTTCCAGCCGTGCGGCGTGAACGCCGCGGCCGTGGCCGCGGGGTCGCCGAAATAGCCGAGCGCCACGCAGTCCCCGCCGATCACCACCTCGCCCATCTCGCCGGCCGGAAGGGGGGTGCCGGCATCGTCGACGATGGCGATGCGCGACGAGCCGACCGGCAGCCCCGCCGCCCCCTCGCGGCGCAGCCCGGCGATCGGCTCGATCACGTTCTGGCCGCAGGTCTCGGTGGCGCCGTAGACCTGGGCGACACGGACGCCCGATATCGACTCGAAGCGGCGGATCACCGGGCCCGGAACGGGCGAGCCGCCGGTGGTGCAGACCCGCAGCGACGAGAGGTCGTGGCGGGCCGGGTCGTGGCCGCCGACGAGATAGACATACATCGTCGGCGTGCCGCCGAAGTAGGTGGCACGGTAGCGCCCGATGTCCTCCAGCACCCGACCGGTATCCCAGCGCTCGTGCAGCACCAGCGTGCCGCCGGTGTACATGCAGAGGTTCAGAGTCGCGGTCAGCCCGAAGTTGGTGAAGAGCGGCACCGCGCAGAGGTAGACCTCTTGCCCGTAGCGGCTGGCATGCGCCACCATCATGTCGCGCAGGGTGGAGCAGTGGCTGAAATGGCTTTGCAGGACCCCCTTGGGCGTGCCGGTGGTGCCCGACGAAAAGAACAGCGCCGCCGGGTCGGAGAGTGCATGGCGGGGATCCTCGAAGGTCTCGGGCTGGGCCGCGAGCGCGGACTCGAGATCCTCTGCCCCCTCGCCGCCGGCCTCGACGAAGGCATGCGCGAGGGCAGGGAAATCGGCCCGCAGCGGCGCAAGGCCCGGCCAGGTCGCGGCATCCGAGATAGCGGCGCGCAGGTCGGCGCGGGCGAGGATGGCCCGCAGCTCGTCGGCGCGCAGCATCGCCGAGAGCGGCGCGGGGATCGCGCCGAGACGCTGGCAGGCGAACACCGCCTCGGCCATCAGCGGCACCGAGGGGAGGTAGAGCCCGACGCGGTCACCCCTGACGATGCCGCGCGCGGCAAGGAGGTTCGCAAGCCGCGCGGTTCGGCGGGCGAAGCACGCGTAGGTCAACGGGCGGTCCCGGAACACAAGGAACGGCCGGTCGGGCAGCGCCCGGACGTTCCGGGCCAGCATCTCGGGCAGCGTCTCCATCGCCATTCCCCCCGCACGGGTCGGCGCCACGCTGCCGCCCTGCGGGGCGCGCGCGCGTCGTCCGAAAGGACGATGGGGCAGCGGGACCGGTGTGGGAAGGCTCGCCGGGCGGGGGCGGAGGGCGCGGATGGGACGACTTGACGGCAAGGTGGCCCTGATCACCGGCGCGACCTCGGGCATCGGGCGGGTGGCGGCCGAACTGTTCGCCGCCGAGGGCGCGGCGGTGGCGGTCGCCGGGCGCGACGCGGCGCGGGGCGCGGCCACGGTCGGGGCGATCGAGGCAGCCGGCGGGCGCGCGGTGTTCATCCCCCTCGACGTGACCGAGGAGGCCGCGGTGACGGGGGCGATCGACGCTGCAGTGTCAGCCTTCGGCCGACTGGACGTCCTTTACAACAACGCAGGCGGGTCGCGCGCGACCGACGGGCCGGTGACCGAGGCCGACCTTGCCGAGGTCTGGCGCGTCCTGCGGGTGGACCTGATGGGCACCTTCCTCTGCTGCCGCCACGCGATTCCGCACATGGCCCGCGGCGGCGGCGGCTCGATCATCAACTCGGCCTCGATCATGGGCGCGATGGGGCTGCCGAACCGCGACGGCTACACCGCCGCCAAGGGCGGGGTGATCGCGCTCACCCGCTCGCTGGCGGTGGAATTTGCCCGCGACCGCATCCGCGCCAACGTGCTGGTCGCGGGTGCGGTGGCCACCGAGCGGGTCCTGGCCTTCTACGACCGCGAGCCGGCGCTGAAGAAGCAGTGGGACGCCTACCTGCTGGGACTGGCCGAGCCGATCGACGTCGCCCGCGCGGCGCTGTTCCTCGCTTCCGACGACTCGCGGCGGACGACCGGGCAGATGATCCCGGTCGACAGCGGCATCCTGATCTCCTGACCGGCGTCAGTCCTCCGGCCCGGGAAGGCGCGCGACATCGCCCGCCGCGCCGTAGACGCTCCATCCGCCGTCGACCGGCAGCACAGCGCCGGTGATGTAGGAGGCCCAGTCCGACATCAGGAAGGCGGCGGCGCGGGCCACCTCCTCGGGCTCTGCCATCCGGCCGAGGGGAGTGCGGCGGGCGATGCGGTCGGGGTCAAACATCCGGCGGTCGAGCAGGGCGCGGACCATCGGCGTCAGCGTGTAGGCCGGCGCGACCGCATTCACCCGCACACCGAGCGGGCCCCATTCGCAGCCGAGCGTCTGCGTCAGGTGGTTGACGCCCGCCTTGGCCGCGCCATAGGCCGACCGGCCCGGAAAGGCACCGAGCCCGACGATCGAGGAGACGTTGACGATGGCGCCGCGGCGGGCGGCCAGCATCCGCCGGCCCGCGGCACGGCACATCAGGTAGGTGCCGCGCAGGTTGACGTCGAGCACATGCTGCCAGCGGTCCACCGGCTGGGCGTGCATCGGCATCAGGTCGTCGCCGATGCCGGCGGCGTTCATCAGGAGGTCGATGCCGCCCATCGCCGCCGCGGCCTCGGCCGCCATCCGTTCGGCATCGGCCTCGGACGCGACGTCACCCGTGGTCACCGCCGCCGCGCCGGTGCGCCCGGCGGCCGCCGGCAGCTCCGCGGCGTTGCGGTCGGCCAGCACCACCTCGGCGCCGAGCCCGGCGAGCAGCCGCGCCGTGGCCTCGCCGATCCCGCTCGCCCCGCCGGTGACGAGGGCCTTGCGCCCCTGAAGGGTGATCATCGGTCGGGGTCCCTTCCGTCGGCGGCATCGGCGCGGAAGTGGACGTCAACCGTCCACTCCGCGGCGGGGCGAAGATGCGTCTGCCAGTAGAGCCCTGCGACGCGCTCGGGGTCGTAGGGGCCGCCCCTGGCCATGGTGCCGTGGATCGCCACCACCGCGACCTGCACGCCCGAGGGCCCGAGTTCGAGCGCGAGCGACTGGCCGAGGCTGCGCAGCGCGGCCTTGCCGAGCGCGACCGGCCCCCATTCGATCCAGGGGCCGAAGGCAAGGACGCCGCCGGTGAAAAGGATCGTCCCGCGCCCGGCGGCGACCATGTCCGGGGCCGCCGCCTGTGCCGCCTGAAGCGCGCCGGCGACGTTCACGGCGAAGCTTTGCCCGAGATAGGTGCGGTCGACCGGCGCCCCGTGCGCGCGCCAGCCGGGGGCGCCGGCGTAGCGCGCCTCGGCTATGCCCGAGGGGGTGACGAAGCGGGCCGGCTCGATCAGGGCGGCGTTGTAGATCATGACGTCCGGCGGCCCGATTGCCGCCCGCGCGGCATCGAGCGCGGCGGCGAGCGACGCCGGTTCGCCCGCGTCGGCCGCGAGTGGCAGAGCGTCAAGGCCTTCGGCGGCAAGCCCGGCCCGGTAGCCCGCCAGCGCACCGGCGCGCCGGGCGATCATCGCCACGCGCATTCCCGCGGCCGCGAAGCGACGCACCAGCGCCAGCCCGAGCCCGGGCCCCGCACCGACGACGACGGCGGCCCCGGCCGTCATTCGCGCCGGCCCCGCCTGCGCCGGTCCTCGCGCCGGGCAAGCCAGTCCTCGAGCGTGCCGACGACGCCCTTCCTGAGGAACAGCACGCAGAGGACGAAGGCCGCCCCCTGCATCACCACCACCCAGGCGCCGAAGCCCGCGAATTCGCGCTGCATCGTCACCACGATCGCGGCGCCGACGACCGGCCCGAGCAGCGTGCCCACCCCGCCGATCAGCGTCATCAGCAGCGCATCCGCCGAGGTCATGAAATGCAGGTCGGCCAGCGAGGCGATCTGGAAGACGATCGCCTTCAGCCCGCCCGCGACGCCGGCGAAGGTTGCCGAGAGGGTGAAGGCGATGAGCTTGAAGCGGTCGGTCGGATAGCCGAGCGAGATCGCCCGCCGCTCGTTCTCGCGCACAGCCTTCAGGACCTGTCCGTAGGGCGAGCGCACGACCCGGGCGAGGAAGGCGAAGCAGGTCAGGAACACGGCCAGCACGAAGAAGTACATCGCGAGGTTGTCGTTGAGGTCGACGAGCCCGAACAGCCGGCCGCGCGGGACCGACTGGATGCCGTCCTCGCCGTGGGTCCATGGTGCCTGGATGGCGTAGAAATAGACGATCTGGGCCAGAGCCAGCGTGATCATCGCGAAGTAGAGGCCCTGCCGGCGGATCGCGAGCCAGCCGAAGATGGCGCCCACCCCCGCCGCCATCGCCGCGCCGGCGAGGAGCGCAAGCTCGGGCGGCAGGCCCCAGACGGCGGCGGCGTGCGCGGTGACATAGGCCGCCGCGCCGAAGAAGGCCGCGTGGCCGAACGCCAGCAGCCCGCCGTAGCCGAAGACGAGGTTGTAGGCGCAGGCGAAGAGCGCGAAGCAGAGGATCTTCATCGCGAACACGGGGTAGATCAGGAAGGGCAGCACTGCCCCCCCGGCCGCGAGGAGCACCAGCCAGAGCCGCACGTTCTCGAGGATGCTGCCCGCCCGTGCGTTCGCGAGGTCGGTGCCGGCGTGGCTGACGGTGTCCTTGCCAAAAAGGCCGCGGGGGCGGAAGACGAGGATCAGCGCCATGGCAACGAAGATCACCGTCGAGGACGCCTCGGGCCAGAAGACCTTGGTCAGCCCCTCGAGGATGCCCATCAGCACGCCCGCTGCGATGGCGCCGAAGATCGAGCCCATGCCGCCGATCACCACCACCGCGAAGATGGTGACGATGATCGACTGCCCCATGTAGGGGCCGACCTGGTAGATCGGCGCCGCCATGACCCCGGTCAGCCCGGCGAGGCCGACGCCGAAGGCATAGGTCAGCATCAGCATCCGCGGCACGTTGACGCCGAAGGCGCGGACGAGGTCAGGGTTCTCGGTCGCCGCGCGCAGGTTGGCGCCAAGCCGCGTGCGCTCGATCGCATACCAGGTGGCGACGCAGACGGCGAGCGCCGCGGCGATCACCCAGAGCCGGTAGAGGGGGATGAACATGAAGCCCGCGTCCACCCCGCCACGCAGTTCGGCCGGCACGCCGTACTGCTGCCCGGCAGCCGAGAAGCGCAGGTTGAAGAGCCCCTCGATGACCATCGCCAGTCCCACGGTCAGCAGGAGGCCGTAGGCGTGCTCGAGGTCGTAGACCCGGCGGATGAACAGCCGCTCGGTGAGCGCGCCCACCGCCGCCACCGCCGGCGGCACCAGCACCAGCGCCCACCAGTAGCCGAGGGAGGGCAGGCCGAGGCCGGGGAACAGCGTCGGCAGGTTGGCCAGCGTCCAGGCCCCGTAGGCGCCGAGCATGTACTGGGCGCCGTGGACGAAGTTGCCGATCCGCAGAAGCCCGAAGATGATCGCCACCCCGAGGCTCATCATCGCGTAGAAGAGGCCGTTGATCAGCCCGATGAGAAGCTGGCCCCAGAGCAGCGGCGCGGAGATGCCGAGGAGGGAAAGCATCGGTCAGGCCTTGAGGTAGGACAGGATGCGCGCGCCCCGGGCGGGAACGTCGGCGGCGTCGATCCGGTCGATGACGGTGCCGTGCTCGACCACATAGTGCCGGTCGGCGAGGCGGGCGGCGAAGCGGAAGTTCTGCTCGACGAGCAGCACGGTGTAGCCGCGGGCCTTCAGCGTTGCTATGACCGCGCCGATCTGGCGCACGATCACCGGGGCGAGCCCCTCGGTCGGCTCGTCAAGCAGGAGCAGTCGCGAGCCGGTTCGCAGGATGCGCCCGATCGCCAGCATCTGCTGCTCGCCACCTGACAGCTTGGCCCCGGTGCTGCCCCAGCGCTCGCGGATGTTGGGGAAGAGCGTCAGCACCTCCTCGAGGCTCATCCCCCCGGGCGCCAGCACCGGCGGCAGGAGCATGTTCTCCTCCACCGTGAGCGAGGCGAAGATGCCCCGCTCCTCGGGTACGTAGGCGATTCCGCGGCGAGCGACGGCCTCGGGCGGCAGACCGAGGATGTCGGCGCCGTTCAGCCGGATGCGGCCGGTCTTGCGGCGAACCAGCCCCATGACCGACCGCAGGATCGTCGTCTTGCCCGCCCCGTTGCGACCGAGCAGGGTGACCACCTCGCCCGCCTTGACGTCCAGCGAGACGCCGTGCAGCGCCTTGCCTTCGCCATACCAGGCCTGCAGGCCCTCGACCTCAAGCAGCGGCGTCGTCATCGCTGCCCCCGATGTAGGCCTCGACCACCGCCGGGTTGGACGAAATGGCGGCATAGTCGCCCTCGGCCAGAACCTGGCCACGGGCGAGCACGGTGATGCGGCCGGCGAGCCGCGCCACCACGGCGAGGTTGTGCTCGACCATCAGGATCGTACGGCCCGCGGCGACGGTGCGGATGAGCTCTGCGATGCGGTCGACATCCTCATGGCCGAGACCGGCCATCGGCTCGTCGAGCAGCAGCACCTCGGGGTCGAGCGCGAGCGTCGTGGCGAACTCGAGCGCCCGCTTGCGACCGTAGGGAAGCCCGGCGGCCAGCCGGTCGCGCTCGGGCAGAAGGCCCACGGCCTTTAGCAGCTCGTCCACCCGGTGCGCCAGCGGGTCGAGGGCGGTTGCGCTCCGCCAGAAGCGCCAGGCAAGACCGGTCGGCCGTTCGAGCGCGATGCGCACGTTCTCGGCCACCGTCATGCGCGGAAAGATCGCCGAGATCTGGAATGACCGCACGATGCCGCGACGCGCGACCGCGTCGCCGGGAAGGCCGGTGATGTCCTCGCCCTTGAACAGGATGCGGCCCGAGGTCGGGGCGAGAAAGCCGGTGATGAGGTTGAAGACCGTGGTCTTGCCGGCGCCGTTGGGGCCGATCAGGGCGTGGATGGTGTTGCGGCGGACGCTGAGGTCGACGCCGGTGACGGCGCGGAATCCCTCGAAGGACTTCGACAGCCCCCGTGTCTCGATCACCGCCTCGGGCGGGGCGGTCACGGCGGCGCCCCCGCGCCATCGACGAGGGTGCCGCGCATCCGCGCCGCGCGTGCGCGCAGCGGCAGGACCGCCCGGTATTCGGGCGACTCGAACAGCGCGCGGGCGGCGGCGCGGTCCGGGAACTCCACCACCGACAGCGCGGCCGGCGCCCAGCCGTCGGCCAGCGGCTCGGCCTGCGTGCCCCACAGCACGAAGCGCCCGCCCGCCGCGGCCATGAGCGGCCCCGCGATGCGGCGGTACTCCGCCCAGGCGGCCGGGTCGGTGACCTCGATCTCGAAGACCATGAAGGCAGGCATCGCGCGCTCCGCCGGAAGCTCGGGCACAAGGGGCGCCCGCCGCGCGGGCGCCCCTGTCGCACGGACTGGACGAGCCCCTAGTTCTTGACCAGCGGACAGGCCGAGAGCGCGACGTCGCGGAAGGCCACCTCGGCAGGAACCGTGGCCACGAGGCGGAAGAAGTCGTCGCCCTGCGTCATCTCGCCGGGCGCCTTGACCTCGAGAAGGTGCATGTCGTGGGCGAGCCGGCCGTTGGCGTGCAGCGTGCCGCTCCGGACGAACATGTCGTCGAGGTCCATCTCGCGCATCTGCGCGAAGACGGCGGCGGCATCGTCGGAACCGGCGGCGTCGACGGCGCGCAGGTAGGCGCCCACCGCCGAGTAGTTGCCGGCCGCGATCCAGCCCGGCGCGTTGCCGGTGATCGCCTTCATCGCGGCGCCGAAGGCCTCGCTGTCGGCGTCGAGCTGCCAGAACCAGGGCGCGGAGAAGCGGATGCCCTGCAGCGCCTCGGCCCCGATCGCGCGGGCGTCGGACTGGTGCAGGAAGGTGACACCGACCGACTGGCCGCGCTCGATCAGGCCGAACTCCTGGATCTGCTTCAGCGCGTTGATCAGCTCTGGCCCGTTGAGGTTGAGCTGGATCGCCTGGGCGCCGGAGGCCTGCGCCTGGAGGATGAAGGCCGAGAAGTCGGTGGTGCCGAGCGGCGCCCGGACCTTGCCGACGACGCTGCCGCCGCCCTCGACCACGGCAGTCTCCACCCAGGATTCCTGCACCTTGCCGGCCTCGTAGTCGGGCGAAAGGATGAAGAAGCTGGTCAGCCCCTTCTCGAGCTGTGCCCGCACCGCGGTACCCACGGTCGAGTAGGCGTCGTAGGCCCAGGCCACGACATGGCCGTTGCAGTCGGCCTCGGTCGGACGGTCGGTCAGCGGCGAGACGAACAGGCCGAGCTTGCCCTTCTCGCCGATCAGCGTGTTGACACCGAGCGCGATGGCCGAGTTCGCCACATCGACGATGACGTCGACGCCCTGCTCGTCGAGCCATTCGCGGGCGATCGAGAGGGCCACGTCGGGCTTGTTCTGGTGGTCAGCGAAGACGATCTCGACCGGCATGCCCCCGGCGGTCGGGCCGTGGCGCTGCACCGCGAGGCGGACAGCCTCGACCACCTCCATTCCCCCGAGAGCCGAGAAGGAGGTGGACTGGTCGTTCAGCACCCCGATCTTCACCGTATTCTGCTGCGCCAGCGCAGGCAGAGCGACGAGCGCGGCCACGCTCGTCGCCAGAAGCAGCCGTCGATTCATGTTGCATCCTCCCTGATCCGCGCCCGGGCAGTCGGGGCGGCGCCCGTCGCCGCCGGTCCGGCCCGGAGCGGGCGGCAATCCGGCACGGGTTCTTCGTGGCCGAAGCGTCCGCCAGCACCACTCCGTGGGCATCGTCTGATCGGACTAACCACCGTCGGCGCCCTGCCCCAGCGCCTCGGCCCGCAGGAGCCGCTTCAGCACCTTTCCCTGGGCGCTGACCGGCAGGCCGGCACGGATCTCGACCGCCCGCGGCACCTTGTAGTTTGCCATCTGCCGGCGGGCCCAGCCGATGATCTCCGCCCCGGTCGCCGCCGTCCCGGGGCGCAGCACCACGAAGGCGCGCCCGACCTCGCCCAGCCGGTCGTCGGGAACGCCGACGACCGCGACCTGGCCGATCGCCGGGTGATCCGAGAGCATGCGCTCGATCTCGGCCGGATAGCAGTTGAACCCGCCGCAGATGTACATGTCCTTCAGCCGGTCCTCGATGACGAGATTGCCGGCGGCGTCGATGCGGCCGACATCGCCGGTATGCAGCCAGCCCCCGGCGTCGATCGTCCGGGCGGTGGCATCCGGGTCGTCGAGGTAGCCCTGCATGACGATGTAGCCGCGGATGACGATCTCGCCGGTCTGCCCCTGCGGCAGGATGCGCCCGTCCGGCGCCATGGCCTCCAGCTCGATGCCGGGCATCGGCGGGCCGGCGGTGTTGGCGATCGTCTCGATTGCATCGTCGTGGCGGCACATCGCTCCGTAGCCGCCGCACTCGGTCAGGCCATAGCCGTTGCAGACCCCGGCGAAGCCGAGATCGTCCTTCATGCGGCGGACCAGCACCGCGGGGATCACCGCCCCTCCGGTGATGCCGAGGCGCAGCGACGTCCGGTCGAATGCGGCCATCTGCGGATGGTTCAGCATTCCCTGGAAGATCGCCGGCGGTCCGGGGATGACGCTGACGCGGTCGGCGGCGACGCGCGCAAGCACCTCGCCGGCGTCGTAGGCGCGGTGCGGCAGGATCGTGGCGCCGACGATCAGCGAGCCGACCACGCCCCCCCGCCAGCCGAAGGCGTGGAAGAAGGGCGGGATGACGAGCGTGCGGTCGCCGCGGATCAGGCCCACGCGCCCTGTCCAGTCGTGGACCACCTGCAGGAACTGGCCGTGGGCATAGAGGACGCCCTTGGACCGGCCCGTGGTGCCCGAGGTGAAGAGGATGTCGCACACCGTCTGCGGCGTCAGCGCCGCGATGCGGGCATCGACGGCGGTCTCGGACGTCGCCGCACCGGCCGCGAGGAACGCCTCCCAGCCGATCTCGCCCGCGCCGGCCTGGCCGAGCACGACGAGGCAGCCGAGCTGCGCCCGGGTCGCCGGGGTCAGGAGGTCGGGATGGCGGACGCCCAGGAACTCTCCCACCGCGATCATCAGCCGCGCCCGTCCGCGCAGCGCGAGGTCCTCGACTTCGGCACCCTTGAAGCGGGTGGAGACCGGAATCATCACCGCCCCGGCGCAGGCGATGCCGAAACCCGCGATGATCCATTCGGCCGAATTCGGAGCCCAGAGCATGACCCGTTCGCCCGGCCCCACCCCGGCCGCGATCAGCGCCCGCGCACAGCCCCGGGCGGCGGCGTGAAGCTCGCGGTAGGACAGGACGCGTCCGTGGTCTTCGACCGCCGGGGCGTCCCCATAGCGGACCGCGGCCTCGGCGAGGAAGGCGGGCAGGGTGGTGAACTGCCAGGGTCGGTTGTCGGGCATCGGCGGGTCCGGGCGGGGCGAGCCGGGGGAGGTTGCGCCGCACGGGCCGGCTGCGGCATCGTCCGATGGGACGACGAAGCCCGCCTCCCGCCGCCCCATGACCGGCACATGTCGCGCCCCGCCGAGGAACCCGCCATGCCTGCGCCCGCCCCGCTACCTGCGCTCGACCTGTCCGGCAAGGTCGCCATCGTCACCGGCGGCACCCGCGGCATCGGCGCGGCGATCGCGGAGGCGCTGCTTGCCGCGGGGGCCGAGGTGGCGGTCTGCGGCCGGACCGCACCCGGGGCCCTGCCCACCGCGGCCGGCCGGACCGCCCGATTCCATGCCTGCGACGTGCGACGGCACGAGGCGGCGGCAGGCTTCGTCGACGCGGTCGGGGCGGAGTTCGGGCGCATCGACATCCTCGTCAACAACGCCGGCGGCTCGCCCGCGGCCGACGCGCTGACCGCCTCGCCGCGCTTCCACGAGGCGATCCTGGCCCTGAACCTGGCCGCGCCGGTCCACCTTTCGCAGGCTGCCGCGCGCTGGATGATGCGGGGCGAGGGCGGGGCGATCGTCAACATCGGCTCGGTTGCGGGCACGCGCCCCTCGCCCGGAACCGCCGTCTACGGCGCCGCCAAGGCGGGGCTCATCGGCCTGACGCGCAGCCTGGCCGCCGAATGGGGGCCGAAGGTGCGCGTCAATGCCATCGTCGTCGGGCTGGTGGCGACCGAGGGTGCCGAGGTCGCCTATGGCAGCGTCGCGGCGCGGGCGGCGATCGCAGCCTCGCTGCCGGCCCGGCGCATGGGGCTGCCCGAGGACATCGCCATGGGCGTACTGTTCCTTGTCAGTCCGATGGCCGCCTACGTCTCGGGCGCGGCGCTCGAGATCGCGGGCGGCGGCGAGCAGCCGCTGTTCCTCGACCTCGTGGCGCGGCACGCGGGGAGGTGAGCGGCCAGCGGGCGGACGACCGCCCTACGCCCCCCACACCGGCTTGGGCGCCGGCCGCGCGGCGACCAGACGGCGGACGGCGGCCCCGACGTCGCCTGACTGCCAGCGCGCGCCGCGGTCCTCGGCTGGTCCCTCGGTCCAGCCGAGGGCGAGCGACAGGCGCCCGCCGAGCAGTTCGAACACCTGCCCGGTCACCCCGGCCGCATCGGCCGAGCAGAGCCAGGCGACCAGCGGCGCGGTGTTGGCGGGGTCGTAGAGGTCGAGACCGCCCTCGCTCCGCCGCATCGCGGCACCGAAGGCCGCCTCGGTCATCCGCGTCCGCGCCTGGGGGGCGAGCGCGTTCACGCTGATCCCGTAGCGGGCAAGTTCGGCCGCCTGGACGAGCGTCAGCGCCGCGATCCCGGCCTTGGCGGCGGAATAGGCTGACTGGCCGACCGAGCCCTGCAGCCCCGCGCCGGAGGTGGTGTTGAGGATGCGGGCATCGACCGGCAGGCCGGCCTTGGCCTGCCCCCGCCAGTGGTCGACTGCATGGCGCGTCACGCAGAAGTGCCCACGCAGGTGGACGCGCATCACCGCGTCCCATTCCTCGGGGGTGGCCGAAACGAACATCCGGTCGCGCACGAAGCCTGCGTTGTTCACCACCGCGTCGAGCCGGCCGAAGGCCGCAAGGGCAGCCTGCACGATCCGCCGCCCGGCCTCCCAGTCGGCCACGTCATCGTGGCTGGGGATCGCCCGGCCGCCGGCGGCGCGGATGGCGGCCACCACCTCGCCGGCGGGGTCCTCGGCCGTGGCCTCGCCCGCCCCCGTCACCCCGAGGTCGTTGACCACCACCGCCGCGCCCTCTGCAGCCAGTTCCAGCGCATAGGCCCGGCCGAGACCCCGGCCCGCCCCCGTCACGATCACCACCCGGCCGGCGCAGATGCCCATCGCCCTCACTCCCTCCGCAGCCGGACCGGACGGGCCCGGCCCTCGTTGCGCTGCCGCCCCGGCTCGGGAGCGGGCAGCGGCGCGCATTCCGCAAGCGCCGCGAGGCTGCGGCGCGCGAGGCGCTGGTACTCGCCCTCGCCGTCGTTGCGCCAACCGATCTCGGCCGCCTCCAGCGCCCGGATCACCCGGGCCGGATTGCCGGCCAGCAGCTGGCGCGGCGGCACGGCTTGCCCGCCCCGGACAAGGCTCATGGCGGCGACAAGGCATTCCGCCCCGATCGCGGTGCCGTCGAGCACGACGCTGTTGATGCCGACCAGCGCGTTCTCGCCGATCCGCGCGCCGTGGATCACCGCGCCGTGGCCGATGGTGGCGCCGCGGCCGATCACGCAGTCGTCCTCGGCCGAGCCGTGCAGGGTGCAGCCGTCCTGCACGCTGGCGTCGCCCTCGACGACGATCCGCCCGAAATCGCCGCGCAGCGAGGCGAAGGGGGCGATGTAGCAGCCCGGGCCGACGATGACATCGCCGATCAGGCAGGCGAGCGGGTGGAGGAAGCTCGAGGGGTCGACCGCCGGGATGCGGCCCTCGAAGGCATAGCAGGGCATCTCAGAGCCGCTCCAGGATGGTGACGTTTGCCTGCCCGCCGCCCTCGCACATCGTCTGCAGCCCGTAGCGGCCGCGGCGGCGGGCAAGCTCGTGGACGAGCGTCGTCATGATCCGCGCCCCCGTCGCCCCCAGCGGATGGCCGAGCGCGATGGCGCCGCCGTTGACGTTGACGCGGTCGTGCGGCACGCCGATCTCGGCCATCCAGGCCATCACCACCGGCGCGAAGGCCTCGTTGCACTCCCAGAGGTCGATGTCGTCGACCCGCAGCCCCGTGCGCTCCAGCGCATGGCGGGTGGCGCGGATCGGCGCCGTCAGCATCCACACCGGATCGTCGCCGCGCACGCCGAGGTGATGGATGCGGGCGCGTGGCGTCAGCCCGTGCTCGCGCAAGGCGCGTTCCGAGGCGATGAGCAGCGCGGCCGCGGCATCGGCGTTCTGGCTGGCCATGCCGGCGGTGATTGTCCCGCCCTCGCGCAGGGGGACGAGCGCGGCCATCCGTTCGGGCCCGGTGTCGCGGCGCGGGGTCTCGTCGGCGGCAAGGCCGGCAAGCGGCGCGATCTCGGCCGCGAAGCGGCCCGCGTCGGCGGCGGCGATGGCGCGGGCGTGGCTTTCCAGTGCGAAGGCCTCCATCGCCTGCCGCGACAGCCCCCAGCGGTCGGCGATCATCTGGGCGGCGCGGAACTGGCTGACCTCCTGATCGCCATAGCGCGTCTGCCAGCCGGGCGAGGTGGAGAACGGGTCGGCAAAGCCGAAGGCCTGGCCCGCGATCATCGCCGCCGAGATCGGGATCGCGTTCATCGCCTGCACGCCGCCGGCAACCACGAGGTCCTGCGTGCCACTCATCACCCCCTGGGCGGCGAAATGGATCGCCTGCTGGGACGAGCCGCACTGGCGGTCGACCGTCACCCCCGGCACATGGTCGGGAAACCCCGCGACCAGCCAGCAGGTGCGGGCGATGTCGCCGGCGAGCGGGCCGATGGTGTCGACGCAGCCCATGACGACATCGTCCACCGCGCCGGGGTCGACGCCCGTCCGCTCGATCAGCGCGCGCAGGGCATGGGCACCGAGGTCGGCGGGGTGGAGTCCGGCCAGCGCCCCCTTCTTGCGGCCGACCGGCGTGCGCACGGCCTCGACGATGTAGGCGTCAGCCACGGGCGTCCTCCTCGGGGAAAAGCGTCTCGGGGCCCGGGGGGGCGGCGAAGATGCGGGTGGCGACGGTGGCGCGCAGTTCGGCCGGTGTGCCCCAGGCAGCCGACAGCGCGAGGATGCGCTTGAGGTGGAAGTGCAGGTCTACTTCCCAGGAATAGCCCATGGCGCCGTGAACCTGGATCGCGGCACAGGCCGCGGCCTCGGCCGCGGTGCCGCAGGCGAGCTTGGCATGGGCGATGCGGGCGGCCGTGGCTGGCCCCGCCCCGGGCGACTGCGCCGAGGCGGCAGCGAGCACCGGGCGGGCGAGTTCCACCCGCACCTGCGCCGAGGCGAGGTGGTGCTTGACCGCCTGGAAGCTGCCGACCGGCCGGCCGAACTGGTGGCGGCCCTGCACGAAGGCTGCGGCGAGGTCGATGCAGCGCTGGCCCATGCCGAGCATCTGCGCCGCCGACCAGAGCGCGCCGCGGTCGGCCGCGCGGGCCGAAAGCGCCGCCGCGGCGGTGCCCTCGGCGAGGGTCTCCGCCCCCTCCGCGGCCGCGACCTCGGCGATCGGGCGGAAGGGGTCGAGGCTTTCGCGCGGCGTGATCCGCAGCGCTCCGGTCGGGGCGAGGCGGATGCGCGAGGGCTCGACCAGCACCACCGCCGCCGCCCGGGCGGCATGGAGAGCGAAGGGCGCGCGGGGGTGGACGAGCGCGACCGTCGCCTCCCCCGCCAGCGCCCGGGCAAGCAGCACCCGCTCCCCGGCCTCGGCCAGGAGCGGCAGAGTGATGCCGGCCATCTCGACCAGCGGCTCGGGCAGGAGCGCCGCGCCGCAGGCCTCGGCCAGGGGGGCGAAGTCGGCCGGGGGCAGGCCGAGGCCGCCGGCCGCCTCGGGTACCAGCGCGCCGGGCAGGCCCATTGCGACAAGCCGGCCCCAGCGGTCCCGGTCGAAACTGTCGCCTCGGGCGAGCAGCGCGCGCAACTGTGCGGTCGTGCAGCTGTCGGCCAGAAGGCCCGCCACCGCGCCCGCCATCAGCCGCGCCTCCTCGGAAAGGGCAAAGTCCATCGCCTAGCCCCTCGGCAGGCCGAGCATCCGCTCGGCCACGATGTTGCGCTGGATCTCGTTGGTGCCGGCATAGATCGGACCGGCGAGCGAGAAGAGGAAGCCGTCGAGCCACGCCGCCCCTTCGCCCTCGCGCAGTTCCAGGCAGGGCCCGAGCAGATCCAGCGCCGTGCGGTGGAGCGCTACGTCCATCTCGGACCAGAATATCTTGGTCAGGCTCGCCTCGGCACCGATCCGCCCGCCGGCAGCGAGGCGCGAGGCGGTGGCGTAGATCGCCAGCGCATAGGCCTCGGCATCCATCGCCGCCTGCACCACCGCCTCGCGGGTCGCGGCCGGGGCGTGGGGCGTGCGCGCGCAGAGCTCGACCAGCCGCCGCGCCGCGGTCTGGAAGCGCGCCGGGCTGCGCAGCATCAGGCCGCGCTCGAAGCCGGCCGTCGCCATGCAGATGCGCCAGCCCTCGCCCTCGGCCCCGATGCGGTTGGAGGCGGGCACCGCCACGTCCTCGAGAAGAAGTTCGGCGAAGCCCGTCTCGCCGTCGATCTGCCGGATCGGCCGGCGGGTGACGCCGGGGGCGTCGAGCGGGAAGAGGATGAGCGAGAGGCCGTGGTGGCGCTCGGAGGCGAGGTCGGTGCGGAAGAGGCCGAAGGCCCAGTCGGCCCAGGCCGCGCGCGAGGACCATATCTTGTGGCCCGAGAGTCGGTAGCCGTTGCCGTCGCGCACCGCACGGGCCCGCACGGCGGCCAGGTCCGATCCCGCCTGCGGCTCGGACCAGGCCTGTGCCCATATCTCCTCGCCACGCGCCATCGGCGGCAGGAAGCGGGCCTTCTGCTCTGCCGTGCCGAATTCCATGAGCGTCGGCCCGAGCAGGAAGATGCCGTTCTGGTTCACCCGCAGGGGCGCGCCGGCGGCCCAGTATTCCTCCTCGAAGATCAGCCAGCGGATGAGGTCGAGGCCGCGCCCGCCGTAGGCCTCGGGCCAGGTGACCATGCTCCAGCGACCTTCATGCAGCGTGCGCTCCCAGGCCCGGTGGGCCTCGAACCCCGCGCGGCTTGCGTCAAACGAGGGCAGCGGCGCGGCCGGCACATGGGCGGCCATCCAGGCGCGCACCTCGGCGCGGAAGGCGCGCTGGGCGGGTGTGTAGCGCAGGTCCATCAGGCCGGGCCCCTGCCCGCCGCCGCCTTGTTGGCCGCGGCCATGCTGGCGGCGTCCTGCCCGCCCAGCCGGTCGCCCGAGGCGAGTTCGTTCTGGGCATGGGCGAAGTGGTGCATGTGGAACGCCGCGTCCATCGCCGTGCGCTTGCCGCGCAGGTCCTCGACATGGTTGATCGCCTGCTTGGTCAACCATGTCCCGAGCGCGGGCTTCGCCGCGAGCCGCATCGCCCAGTCGCGCGCCGTCGCCTCGAGCGCGTCGCGCGGCACCACCTTGTTGACCATGCCGAAGGCCTCGGCGCGGGCCGCGGGCATCCTCTCGCCGAGAAGCAGGAACTCCTTGGCCACCCGCGGCGGCAACTCGAATGCATGGGCGAAATACTCCACGCCGGGGATGCCCATGCGGATCACCGGATCCTGGAAGAAGGCATCGTCGGAGGCGAGGATCAGGTCGCAGACCCAGGCGAGCATCAGACCGCCGGCGATGCAGGCGCCCTGGACCATGGCGATGGTGGGCTTGGGGCAGTCCCGCCAGCGGCGGCACATGCCGAGGTAGACCTCCTGCTCGCGGGTGTAGAGGAACTCGGCCCCTGGGCGGCCGACATGGTCGGGGAACAGCAGCCGCCGCTCGAAGCTGCGGTTCACGTCGCGCCCCGGCGTCCCGATGTCGTGGCCGGCCGAGAAATGCCTGCCCGCCCCGGCCAGCACGATGACCTTTACGCCCGGATCGTCCACCGCGCCGCGGAAGGCGTCGTCAAGGGCATAGGTCATCTGGCTGTTCTGGGCGTTGTGGAAGGCGGGCCGGTTCATGGTGATCCAGGCCACGCCGTCACCGACGCGGGTCAGCACGGGCGCGTCGGTCTCGTAGACGACGCCGTCCGGGGGGGTATCGGTCATCGCTGTCTGCCTTCCGGCCCTGCCATGGCTGGCGCCAACTCTAGGCGCCGGTGCCGGGCGATCATCGTCTGTTGGGACTAAGGGGCGATCCGCCGGCCGACCCCGGCGGGGGGCGGCAGGCCGGCATGGGCGCCGGCCAGTCCGGCCCAGGCGGCGGCCTGCAGCGGGTCGGCGAGCGGCACGACACGGCGCGTGGCAAGATCGACATGCAGTGCCAGCACCTCCATCGTCGCCGCGCGGCGATCGCGGCCGACATCGACGAGCGCGTGGAAGACATGGAAGCGCCTGCCGTCGGCGCGCAGCACGCGCGTCGCCACCCGGATCGCGGCACCTGCCAGCAGTTCGGCCTCGTAGCGGACATGCTTCTCGACCCGGAAGAAGCTTCGTCCGGCGGCCATCGGGTAGTCGTCGGTGAACCCCGCGGCCGCATAGAGCGCCGCCTCGGCCGCGGCGAAGACGGTGTCATAGGCGGTCACGTTCATGTGGCCGTTGACGTCGATCCACTCCTTCCGCACCTGGCCGAGAAAGGTCTCGTGGCCCTCAGCCGCGGGCATAGGCCTGGGTCCGCGCCTCGTGCAGTTCGGCCAGCCGGGCGTCAAGCTCGGCCGAGGGACAGGAAAGCGCCACCTCGCCCCGCCGGACGATCATCGCGCGGTCGGTGTAGGGGCGGGTGATGGTGAGGTGCTGCTCGACGATCACCACCGCCGTGCCCGACCGCGCCCAGTTGCGAAGAAAGGCAAGGATCGGCGGCAGGAGCATCTGCGCCACCCCCATCGAGGGCTCGTCGCACAGGAGCACCTTCGGCTGGGCGATGAATGCCTGGCCGAGGGCGAGAATCTGCTGCTGGCCGCCCGAGAGGTCGCGGGCGCGCTGCGAGGTGCGCTCCTTCAGGATCGGGAAGACGGCGTAGATCTCCTCCAGCGAGCGGCCGAAGCCGCTGCGGTCGGCGCGCGCGGCGACCCCCATGCGGAGGTTGTCGAAGACGGTGAGCTCGGGGAAGACGCGATGGTTGTCGAGCACAAGCCGCAGCCCCGCCTGCGCCAGCCTTTCGGGCGCCATGCCGGTGACGTCGCGTCCCTCGAGCAGCACCCGCCCGCCCGAGGGGCGGTTGAAGCCGGCGATGGCGCGCAGGAGCGTCGACTTGCCGGCCCCGTTCTCGCCCCCGATCAGAAGGATTTCGCCGGCCTTCGCGGCCAGAGTGATGCCGCGGACGACGGGGATGTCGCCGTAGCCGGCCGTGAGGCTGTCGACCTCAAGCATGGGCGCCCCCGACGAAGAGGTGCTGAACGGCGGGGTCGCGCGCCAGGTCGGCCGGCGCGCCCGAGGCCACGACGCGCCCGGTCTCCAGCACGGTGATCCGGTCGGCAATGCCCCAGACGAGGTCGAGGTCGTGCTCGACCAGCACCACCGCCTTGCCGAGCTTGCGGGCGAGCTGGCGGACAAGCGCCGCGAATTCCTCGCGCTCGACCGAGGAGAGGCCGGCCGCGGGTTCGTCGAAGAGGACGATCGAGGGGTCCTTCAGCACCACCCTCACCACCTCGAGTATCCGCCGCTGTCCGTGCGACAGGAGTGAGGGGCTGTCCTCGGCGTGGTCATCGCGCAGGGCCGCCAGCGCCGCGGCCAGTGCCGGATCGGGGGCGGCGGGGCGGGCGTCGAGACCCATCTGCAGGTTGTTCCATACCGAATAGGACTGGAAGACGCGCGGGGTCTGGAACGTGCGCCCCAGCCCCTGCTCGGCGATGGCCGCGGCCGCAAGGCGCGTCATGTCCCGTCCGCGCAGCTGGTAGCGCCCCGCGTCGAGCCGCGACAGACCGCTGATGACGTTCAGCAGCGATGTCTTGCCCGAGCCGTTGGCGCCGACGAGGCCGTGGATCTCGCCCGGGCGCACGTCGAAATCGACTCCGTCGAGTGCGACCACCTGGCCGAAGCGCTTGGTGGCGCCGCGCACCGTCAGCACCGGCGCGGCACCGACATCGGCGGACGGGACATCGGGCAGGGCCGAGAACAGCCGCGTCACCGCCTCGAGGCGGAAGCCGCGTTCGCCCCCGCCGCCCTGGCGGCGTCGGCGTCGCCAGGTCTCGAAGGTACCGACCACGCCGTCGGGAAACAGGATCACGACCGCGAGCGTCATCAGGCCGTAGACCAGCGGCTTGTATTCGACGAGCTTCACCAGGAACACGGTGGGCAGGATGAAGACGATCCAGATGCCGACAATCGGACCCAGGAGTTGTCCGCGGCCACCCACCACCACGGCGAAGAAGAACACGAACGAAAGTTCGATAAGGAAGCCCTGCGGCGAGATGAAGCCGACCGCGGGAACGTAGAGCAGCCCGCAGATGCCGGTGCCGACCGAGGCCAGAACGAAGGCCAGCGAGCGCATGATGCCCGGCCGGATGCCCAGCGAGCGTGCCGCCTCGGGGCTTTCGGCGGCGATCCGCATCCGCCGGCCGAGCGGTGCCTGGCGCAGCGCGTAATGGGCCAGCAGCGCCACCACCGGCACCGCCGTCACCAAGAGCGTAAGCCAGGAGATGCCGGCGAAAGGCCGCGTCTGCAGCGCCGGGATGGTCATCGAGATGCCGTTCAGCCCGCGGGTGAACCAGTCGAGCTGGTTCAGGAGCTGCGGGAAGACGATTGCCGCGCTCATCGTCACGAAGCCGAGGTGGAAGCCCTGCACGCGCAGCGCCGGCATCGCGAACAGCAGCCCCCCCGCGGCGGCGGCGAGCACACCGGCCAGGAGGCCTGCCGCCAGGGGCATCCCGTTCAGCCCCGAGGCGATGGCCAGCCCGTAGGCGCCAAGGCCGAGGATCGCGCCCTGCCCGAACGACTTCTGTCCGGCGTCCACGAACAGGAGGTTCTGCAGGACGGCGACGGCGATGTAGATGTTGACGAGCTGGAACGCATGTTCCCAGTAGCTGTTGCCGAGCAGGCTGGGCGCGAGACCGGTGAGCAGGATCAGGCAGGTGCCGATCGCCACCTGCTGCCGATCTGAGTTGAAACTGCCGCGGAGCGGCCGGTCGGCGGCGGGACCGGGAAGGACTGCGGCGGCCACGTCTCACACCTTCCGCGCGGCGGCACGGCCGAAGAGGCCCTGTGGCAGGAACATCAGGATCAGGACCAGGACAAGCAGCGAGGCGAGGTCCTGGTAGGCCCCGCCGACGTAGAACGCTGTCAAGGCCGCGATCACGCCGACCAGCGGTCCGCCGATCAGCGTGCCAGTGTTGTTGCCGATGCCGCCCACCACCGCCGCGACAAAGCCGTTGAGCACGTAGCGCAGCCCGGCGTCGGGGCTGACCGAAATCATCGGCGCGACCATGAACCCCACCGACCCGGCCACCACGCCCGAGACGCCGAAGGCCAGCAACTGCAGCCGGCGCACCGGGATGCCGGCAGCGCGGGCGGCGTCGAAATCCTGGCTGAGGGCCGAGATCGCGAGGCCGGTGAAGGTGCGGCGCAGGAACCAGCGGAGCGCGACATACCAGGCGAACATTGCCCCGATTGCCAGAAGGAAGGCCCCCGGCGTGCGCACGCCGATGATGGTGTAGCGCGGCAGCGGCCCCTGGACCATGTTGCCCTGGGAGCCGAACGCCAGTGTCAGCGAGGCCGCGATGATGACCGAGACCGCGACGGTCGAGATCAACCAGCTGTCCTGCTCGACCGAGGAGCGCAGCGGCAGGAGCGTGATCCAGCCCTGAAGCGCGGTGAGCGCCCCGACCGCAAGCGCCACGAGAACGAGCATCGGCAGCCACAGCCCAAACCCCGCGCGGTCGGCCAGCACGAAGGCCCCGAAGGCGCCGAGCAGGAAGATGCTTCCCTGGGCGAAGTTGAAGATGCCGGCGGCATTGTGGACGATGTTGAAGCTCATCGCCACGATCGCGAACAGAGCACCGACCGCGGTGCCGCGCAGGACGATCGTCACGATCACGTCGAGATTGGGAAGCAGGTCGCCGAGCATGGTCACTCCCGTTGCGCGCCCGGCCGCCAGTGTCGGGTCAGCGGTCCGGTACATCATCGTTCATCCGGACTAAGGCCCCGCCGGGGGCCTGCACGTCAGCCGAGCGCCGCGGCGAGTGCGTCGACCTCGGCCGACAGTGCGCGCAGCCGGCTGCGCGCGGCGGCGATGCGGCTGTCCTCGCCGTCATGTGCGCGGACGCTGGCGAGCGCGAGGTCGGCGATCGCCTCGGCCACCTCGGCCGCCGACAGGCGCCCGCCGGGGCGGAACCAGCGCGAGGTCCAGTTCGCCATGCCGATGATCGCGAAGGCGGCGATGTGGCTGTCGACGCGCCGCAGTTCGCCCGACGCGATTCCCTCCTCGATCAGCGCCACATACTGGTCGTAGATCGACCGGCGCGACCGGTCGTAGTCGCCTCGAAGCTGCTTGGGGATCTGGGCCTCGAGCCGCGCCAGCCGCACGAAGCGTGCGCCCGACGACAGCCGCCGCGCCACCCCGTCCTGCACAACCGCGCGCAGCCGCTCGGCCGCCGGCACGCCAGGCTGGGTGGCGAGAGCGCGGATGCGCGCCACCGGCGCCAGCGCCTCGGATTCGATCATCGCCGCGAGGATGTCATCCTTGGAGCCGAAATAGTGGTAGATGGCCGACCGCCCGAGACCCACCTCGCTGGCGATCATCGCCATCGATACCCGGTCGAAGCCGCGTTCGTCGAACATGCGTGCGGCGATGTCGAGCAGTTCCTCGCGCACCAGTTCCTTGCGCGGGTTGGTGTCGCGGCGCGGCGGGCGGCCGGGCCGGCGGGCCCCCTCCCGCTGCGGCAACGCATCTGCCGACACCTCGTCCATCATGTCCTCGCGCGCCTGAGGCCGGCACAGGCCCGGATGGAGGAGTCATGCGCAGACCGGCACGCCCCGGCAAGGGGCTTCGGGCGGCCGGATGCCGCGGCCGGCGCCCGGATGCGCGCGCCGGTCACGGGAAGACCTCGAAGAGCCCCGCCGCGCCCATGCCGCCGCCGATGCACATCGTCACCATTCCCAGCCGCGCGCCGCGCCGGCGACCCTCGATCAGGAGGTGTCCGGCCAGTCGTGCCCCGGTCATCCCGAAGGGGTGGCCCACGGCGATGGCGCCGCCGTCGACGTTCAGCCGCGCGGGGTCGATCCCCAGCCGGTCGCGGCAGTAGACCGCCTGGGCGGCGAAGGCCTCGTTGAGTTCCCACAGGTCGATGTCGTCGACGGTCAGGCCGTGAAGTGCCAGCAGCTTCGGCACCGCAAGAACCGGGCCGATCCCCATCTCCTCGGGTGCGCATCCGGCCACCGCGACACCGCGCAGCGCACCGAGGGCGACCAGGCCCTCGCGCCCCGCGGCGCCGGCCTCCATCAGCACCAGCGCCGCCGCCCCGTCCGACAGCTGCGAGGCGTTGCCGGCGGTGACGTGCCGGCCGGAGGTGACGAGCGTGCCGGATTCGAGCACCGGCGGCAGCGCGGCAAGCTGCTCCAGCGTCGTTCCCGGCCGCACCCCCTCGTCACGGTCGAGCACGACCTCCACCAACCGCAGCGTGCCGGTCTCGCGGTCTTTCTCCTGCATCACGGTGCGCAGGGGAGCCAGTTCGGCAGCGAAGCGGCCGCCCGTCTGGGCAGCGGCGGTGCGCCGCTGGCTTTCCAGCGCGAAGCGGTCCTGCGCCTCGCGGCTGACGCCGTAGCGGTCGGCCACCACTTCGGCGGTCTCGATCATCGGCATGTACATGTGCGGCGAGCGCGCCAGCACCGACTCCGAGAGATTGCGGTAGGCGTTCTTGTGCCGGTTCTGGACCAGCGAGATCGATTCCACCCCGCCGGCCACCGCGGCTTCGAGACCGTCGGCCGCGATAGCGCGGGCGGCGATGGCGATGGCCATCAGGCCCGACGCGCACATCCGGTCGACCGTCATCCCCGGTACCGAATCGGGAAAGCCGGCAGCGACGGCGGTCAGACGGCCGATGTTGTAGCCCTGGGTGCCCTGCTGGGCGGCACAACCCATCACCACATCCCCAACCCGCGCGGGATCGATGCCGGCCCGGGCGACGGCGGTCGCCGCGACATGGCCCGCGAGCGCCGGCGCCTCGGTGTCGTTGAAGGCGCCCCGGAAGGCCCGGCCGATCGGCGTGCGGGCCACCGCGACGATAACTGCCTCGCGCATCACGTCCTTGCTCCGTCCCCCGGGCACAGGTGACGCCGAGCGCACCAGCCCGCCGGCCCGCATCTGGCCCCCGGCCAACCGCCGGGGCATCGTCCGAGGGGACTAAGGCCGGCGCCGCGCACACCCCGGCGCCGGTTCGATTTTTCGACGATGCGATTTCTAAATTGACAGACTGTCAAATTATTGGAAGGCTGTCAGGAGGAGGCGCGACACTCCCGCGGGGGCGTCGCGTGCCGGCAGGCGGGGCCTCGGCCCCGGTGGGGGATGGAACATGCTGGACAGGATCGAGGCGGCCGGCGACCGGACCGGCACCGTGCAGGCGCTGTATTCCGCTGCCATCGAGGGGGGCAACCTCGTCGCGGCGGTCGACCTCGTGCGCGACGCGCTCGCGGCCGATGCGGCGGCACTGTGGCGCGAGGGGCGCGGCGGTCGGGTACTTCTGGCGCGGGCCTCGGCCGGCCATGCCGAGGCGGCGGCGCTTGCCGCTGCGCTTGCCGTGCCGGGCCAGCAGCCCGGCCGGGTCGACGAGCCGGCACCGCCCGCGGATGCCATCCGCGCTGTCGTGCAGGCCGAGGGTGGACTCCGGCTAGTGATCGCTCGCGGCGCCGGCGCCCCGCCCTTCGGCGCCGCGACGCTGGCCCAGGCGGCCGACCTTGCCGGCCATCTGCGCATGGCCTGCAGCCTTGCCGCAAGGATCGGCGCGGCCAACGTCGAGCGGCAAGTCTACTCCAGCCTCCTCGACAAGCTGGCCGTCGGCGCCGTCTTCCTGGACGCGCGCGGGCACGTCCTGCAACTCACCGGCATGGTGCGCGAGATCCTCGCGGCGCAGGACGGGCTGTGCTGCCTGCGCGGCGGCATCGCGGCGACGGCCGGCCACGACGACCGACGCCTTCAGGCGGCGATCCGTGCGGCACTGGCGGGCGTGACGGACGAGCCGCAGGTGGTGCCGGTCGGCCGGGCGTCGGGGCAGCGCGGGCTGGGACTGGTGATCCACCGCATCGCCGACTGCCGCGGCGCCGACGAGGCGCGCGGGGCGGCGGTGGTGATTCTGGTGCGCGACCCCGAACATTCGGCCGAGCCCGAATGCACCATGCTGCGCCGGCTGTTCGACCTGACGGCCGCGGAGGCCGAGGTGGCCCGCCAGCTTGCCGGCGGCCTGTCGCTCGACGAGGTGTCCGAGGCTCTCGGCATCCGGCGCAACACCGCCCGGGCGCATCTGCGCGCGATCTTCTCAAAGAGCGGCATCAACCGGCAGTCCGAACTCATCCGGCTGGTGCTGAAGAGCGCCGCCATGCTGGGCGAGGAGCCGCTGCGGCTTGCCTCCTGAACGGCCTGGCCGGTCGGGGGAGGGCCGACTCAGACCGAATAGCCGCCGTCGACGCGGATCACCGTGCCGGTGACGAATCCGGCCCGGTCGGGATCGGCGAGGAAGGCCACCGCCTCGCCGACGTCCTCGGCCCGACCGGCCCGGCGCAAGGGTGTCGCGCTCGCTGCGGCCGCAAGATAGGCGGCGTCGATCTGACCGAGGCGCTCGAGTTCCTGGCGCTGCCCGGCCTCGATCAGCCCGATGGCGACGCCGTTGGCGCGTATGCCGTGGCGCCCCTCTTCCCGTGCAACGCCCAGCATCAGCGCCATGACCCCGGCCTTCGGCACCACCGACAATCCGTCTGCGGGGGCATAGCGGAACTGGGCCGCGCTCATGCAGGCGACAAGGCTACCGCGGCCTTGCCGCAGCAGCGGGATCGCGGCATGCACAAGGTGGAAGAAGCCGAGCGTGTCCTGGATCAGGTGGTCGCGCATCTGCTCGGGCCGTGTCCTGCTCAGATGCACCTGCGGCACCAGCGGCCCAGCCGCATAGACAATGCAGCCGGGAACCCCGTGGGCCGACACCACCGCATGCAGCATCGCCTGCACCGCGGCATCATCGGCGAGGTCCACCGCATGAACGGTGGCGTGGGCGCCGGCGGCCCTGGCCTGCAGGGCGGCAGCCGCGGCGCGGTCGGCGCCGCGCCGGAAGGTGATGGCGAGGTTCCACCCCGCCCGCGCAAGCACCGCCACGATGCCGGCACCTATTCCGCCGCTGCCCCCGACGACGACCGCCACGCCATGCTGCCCGCCCATCGGCCGCCTCAGGCCACGGCCCGGCGGATGCCCGGCGGGTTGCCCCTGACGGCGGTGGCGCGCTGCCCCCGCGGGTCGAGGCGGCCGATGATCTCGAGCTGCGCGGTGGTGGGGGCGGGCGTCGGGCCCAGGTCGGGTGCGGTGACCAGGGGAAAGCCGGTCGCGGCCTGGACCTCGTCGAAGGTCACGCCGGGGTGCAGGCTGCGGACCCGTGCGGCGTTGCCGGGCCCGGCGAAGTCCATCACGCAGAGGTCGGTCACGACGATGCCGATGCGGATCTCGGGCCGGCGCATCCCCTCGGGCCAGCGGCGGTCCGAGAACCCGACCGATGAGACGACGTCGACCTCGCCCTCGACGAAGACGCGCCGGCTGTGGGCGGGCACCAGCATCGAGTTGCGGTGCGAGATCGAGTTCCCCGGGAAGCCGCGGACGCCGAGCATCTGCACCTTCGGCCGATGGAAGGGGCCGAGACAGGAGATGTTGGCCTGCGCCCAGCGGTCGATCTGGACCGGCGTCACCATGGCGTGGCGGCGTCCCTGCCAGAGGACGCCAAATACCCGGCCATAGGGCATCCAGCCCGAGAAGCCCGGCCGCTCCGCGCCCCCGGCGCCCAGCGGCACCGGCTCCTCGGTCAGCATCGCCTCGCCGTCGGTCAGCATCAGGCCGTCGGCAAAGGTCAGCCGGGCGAGACCGGCGGCGATCCGCGGCAGGGTGCCGATGCCGGTGGCGAGGATCTCGCCGTCGGCGCGCCAGGCCTCGGCGGCGGCGCAGATCATCAGTTCGGCAAGAGTGAAGTCGGCGGTCATGGCCGGGCCCCTCAGAACTGCGGCACGGGAAGGCGGGCGAGGGCCTCGGTGCCGCCGGCCCGGTCGAGATAGGCGGCCTCGCCGGGGACGACCCAGTCGGCCATGTAGCTGGCCCATCCGCGGTCCTCGGCCGCGGAGGCGACATAGGCCGAAAGATGCGCCATGTCAGTGCCGTAGCGGTCGTGCATCGTCGTTGGATGGGCGCCGAAGGGCGTCGCGACGACCGCGGTGACCAGCCCGCGGTCGAACAGGCTGCGCTGCACGAGCCCGGGGTGGCTCCGGTCCAGCCGGTCGTGCACCTCCTCGGCGGTGACAATCACGCGCGCGGCGGCGCGGGCGAAAAGCTCATCGAAATAGGGATCGGGCCCGTCGGTCTGGGTGTTGCCGCGCCGGTCGGCACGGTTGACGTGGATCAGGGCCGCGTCAAGCCGGATCGCAGGCATGGCGAGAAGGATGTCGGCGGGGTCGTAGGGGGAGGCAACGGTTCGCAGGTCGGGGTTGTAGGTCAGCACGTCCGAGCCGAGGCCGACGCGGGTGGGCGCGAAGGGCACGCCCTCGGCGGCGGCGCGCAAGCCGAGCAGGAGGAGGCCCTCGTCAAGCTCGCTCACCGCCACGGCCCCGGCCTCGCGTGCCTTGCGGAAGTAGGGCTCGAGCGGGATCGCGTCCAGCGAGACGAAGCCGTAGACCAGCCGGCGCACCTTGCCGGCGGCGCAGAGCATGCCGATCTCGGGGCCGCCGTAGGCCACCAGCGTCAGGTCGGTGAGGTCCGAGCGCAGGATCGCGCGAACCAGTGCCATCGGCTTGCGCCGCGCCCCCCAGCCGCCGATGCCGACCGTCATGCCGCTTTCCAGCTGCGCGACGGCGCCCGCGAGATCGGTTTCCTTGTTCATGCCGCCTGCCTTCCCGGACTTCCGCGGGGCCACCCGGCCCCCTGTCGCGGCCACATTCGCCCGGCCCCGGGGCCACTTCATCGTCTGACGGGACTATGGGCCCGGCCCGCGCCCGGCGCGGCGACGGTGGCGGGAGGATGGTGCATGGTCCGGGGCGCCGGCTTCGGCCGAGGGCCCACCCGCGCGGGACCCGCGACCGAGGCGGGCAGCAAATCCGGCTGCTTGGGCCCGATTCCGACACCGCCCGAACCGCCAGCCCGGGGCTTGCGCCCGCGCCCCACGCCGCTGACGCCGCAGCTCGTCGCCCGCAGCCTCCGGCCCGAACGCGTTCGAGGGAGGAGCCCCGGGTCGTGCCCCTCGACGATTCCGAGCAGGCCGCCGTCGCGGAACGGCGGAAGGCGAGGCGCCCTGCCGGACCCATGTGGGTGTGCGGCTACGGTTCGCCGATCTGGAACCCGGGCTTCGAGCTGGCCGGGCAACGGCGCGGCACGTCGCGTGGCTGGCATCGCCGGTCCTTCGTCGAGCAGAGGCGGTGGCGCGGCACCCCCGAGCGTCCCGGTCTGATGCTGGCGCTGATCCGCGGCGGACGCCGCGCGGGCCTGCTGCTGCGCCTGCCTGCGGGTGAAGTGCGCAGCGTTGTCCACCGGCCGGTCCGGCGGGAGATCGCCGTGCGCAACGATCCCGGCATGGCGCGGTGGATCGCGGCGCGGACGGCCGACGGGCCCGGGCGCGAGATCGTCGTCTGGGCGGGCCCGTCCGGCCGCGGCATCCAGCCCGGGCTGCCGCTTGAGACCTTGGCCTGGCGCCGTGCCCATGCCTGCGGACACGTCGGATCGAGCGCCGAACACCTCCGCCCGACGGTGCGCCGGCCGGAGGACACGACATCCCCGACCGCAACCTCCGGCGTCTGCAGCGGCCGGTGGCGACCGAGATCGAGGGCGGGGCGAAGGCGGCCGGCCGGCATGACCGGGGCGCGAACTCAGGAGGGCGGCCCGGTCCGGAAGGCGTAGCGCTGCAGCGTGTCGGCGACGCAGCCGGGCTTCGTTCCGCCCTCGATCTCCATCGTCATCCGGACCATGGTCTGCACCGACAGGGGACCGAGCGGCCGGGCCTCGACAAGCTCGCCCGCCGCCCGGATGCGGGCCCCGACCGGCACGGGGGCTGGAAAGCGCACCCGGTCGAGCCCGTAGTTCACCCCCCAGTCGAGGTTCTCGGGCCAGAACATCTCGGGCAGGAACTTGTTGAGCAGGGACAGCGTCAGGAATCCGTGGGCGATGGTGCGGCCGAAGGGCCCGGCGGCGGCGCGAACGGGATCGACGTGCAGCCACTGGTGGTCGCCCGTCGCCTCGGCAAAGAGGTCGATGCGGACCTGGTCGACCGTCAGCCAGTCCGACGGGCCGAGGAGGCGGCCGACGGCGGCTACCACCTCCGCGGGGGAGCCGAAGGTGAAACGCATGGGGCCTCCTCAGGCGCGCTGGGACGAGACCGAGAGGATCTCGCCTACCATGTAGGACGCATAGTCCGAGGCGAGGAAGACGATCGCATTGGCCACCTCCCATGGCTCGGCGGCGCGGCCGAAGGCCTCCTGCGCGGCGAGCGCGTTCAGTAGCGCCTCGGGCGCGGACTTCTTCAGGTGCTCGTGCAGCGCGATCGAGGGTGCGACGGCGTTGATGCGGATGCCGTGCTCGGCCGCCTCGAGGCCCGCGCAGCGCGTCAGCGCCATCACCCCCGCCTTGGCGGCCGCGTAATGCGCCTGCCCCTTCTGGGCCCGCCAGCCGAGCACCGAGGCGTTGTTGACGATCGCCCCCCGGCCGCGCGGGATCATCGCCCGCAGCATCGCCCGCGTCATCCGGAAGGTGCCTGTCAACGAGACGTCGAGCACGAGCGACCATTCGGCATCCGTCATCTCGACCACCGGCTTCAGCCCGCCGAGGCCGGCGTTGTTGACCAGCACGTCGATGCCCCCGGTCGCCGCCTCGGCCGCGGCGACGAGGGCCTGCACCTCGTCCTCCACCGTGACGTCGCAGAGCCGCCCCGTCACCTGCGCCGCGGGCGCCAGGGCCGACAGCGCCGCCACCGCCTCGTCCAGCCGGCGGGAGTGGATGTCCGACAGGACAAGGGCGCGCGCGCCCTCCTCCAGCGCCCGGCGCGCAGTGGCCATGCCGATGCCCGCGCCGGCGGCGGCTGTGATCAGCACCGTGCGGCCGGCAAGCAGCCCGTGGCCGGGAACATAGGGCGGTGGGGCAGTCATGAACTCACTCCCCACCCGAGAAATCGGCCTTGCCGCCGCCGGCGACAAAGGCATCGCGGGTCTTCTGGCTGTCGGCGGTCAGGTAGGCCTGTGCGGTGAAGCCCTGTTCCCAGCGATAGGCGCGCTCGAGGTCGACCGCTTCGATCCCGTTGAGCGACTCCTTGGCCAGAGCGATCATGGCCGGGCTCTTGGCCGCGATCCTTGCCGCCAACGCGCGGGCGGCGGCGGGCAGTCCGGCCTTCGGCAGCACCGCCTCGACGCCGCCCCACCGCGCGGCCTCGGCCGCGGTGATGGACTCGCCGGTGAAGTACATCGCCCGCAGCTTCTGCTCGGGCAGCAGCCGGCGCAGATGCGCGCCCGCGCCCAGGGCACCGCGGTCCACCTCGGGCACGCCGAGCGTGGCGCAGTCGGACAGGAGAACGATGTCGGCCGCCCCGCAGATGCCGATTCCGCCGCCGAGCACGAAGCCATGGGCAGCGGCGATCACCGGCACGCGGCCGCGGTGGATCGCCCGGAACGTCTCCCAGTTGCCGCGGTTGACGACCAGGATGCGGTCGGGGTGGGCCTGGAGCTCCTTGATGTCGACCCCCGCGCAGAAGCCGCGCCCCTCGGCGCGCAGGATCAGCACGCGCACAGCGGGGTCGGCGTTCAGTGCGTCGATGGCGGCGGCGAGCGCCGCCCAGCCGCGGCTGTCGAGCGCGTTGACCGGCGGGCGGTTGAGAACCACCTCGCCGATGCCGTCCGCGACGGCGGTGGTGAACTGCTCGCTCATGCCTGCCCTCCCTTCAGCGCCTGCGCCGCATCGAGCCGCGCCGCGGCCTCGGCGACGATGCGGCCGATCAGCGCCTCGCAGCTTTCCAGCCGCCCGATCAGCGCCGCCACCTGCCCCGAGGGCAGCAGGCCACCGGCGACATCGCCGCCCTGCAACCCCCGCTCCACCAGCCGCGGCAGGTTTGGCGCCATCACCGTGGCCGCAAAGCCCGCGCCGCCGGTGACGGCCGACCTCCAGGCAAGCCGCAGCATTCCCGGCAGCGTGAGGCCCGAGGCCCGGCCGTAGGCCAGCGCATGACGCAGGCTCGCGGCCAGGCGGGCGGGCAGCCCCATGCCCTCGAGCCGGTGGAGCCCGGCGGTCTCGATGAAGCGCTGCGGCAGCCCGTCGACGGCGGTCGTCACCCGGATGGCCCCGGGGTCGCCCGCGCGCAGGTAGACGGCGAGCGCGTCGGGGTGCACCGGGCTCTCGGTCGTCAGCAGGAACCGCGTACCCATGGCGATGCCCGCCGCCCCCCAGGCGAGCGCCGCAGCCAGGCCGCGTCCGTCGTGGAAGCCCCCCGCCGCGACCACCGGCACCTTCACTGCATCGAGCACCTGCGAGAGCAGGAGCGTCGTCGGCACCGCGCCGGTGTGCCCGCCGCCCTCCGCCCCCTGCACCGTCACGATGTCGGCGCCGAGCTCCACCGCCTTGACGGCATGCTTCACCGCGCCGACCGTCGGCATGCAGAGGATTCCGGCCTCGCGGAAGCGCCGGATCGTCGCCGCGTCTGGCCCCCGCCCGTAGCTGACCGCCCGGACCCGGTGCCGCAGGACGGCCTCGATCACCTCGTCCGCGTTCGCCTGCAGCATGTGGAAGTTGACGCCGAAGGGCCCGCCCGTCGCCGCACGCACGGCGCGGATCGCCCCGTCGACCTGCCCGGAAGGGATGGACGCCGCGGCCAGGAAGCCGAAGCCGCCGGCCTCGGTCGTCGCAGCGACAAGGCCGGCGCCGGCGACCCAGCCCATTGCCGTCTGCACCACCGGGTGGCGGCAGCCCAGCGCCTGCGTCAGGGGCGTCGAGAAGGGCGCGCCGCCAGTCAATGGAAGACCCGCCCGCCGTTGACGATCAGCGTGTTGCCGGTGATGAAGCGGGCCTTCGACGAGGCGAGGAAGATCGCGGCGTTGGCGATGTCCTCGGGCTCGCAGATCGCCTGCATCGGCACCGCGGCCCTCGCGCGCTCGAAGGCATCGGGGGGGATGCGCTGCATGGCGCGGGTGTTGGTGGGGCCGGGGCAGATCGCGTTCACGGTGACGCCGTAGGGCGCCATCTCGCGCGCAAGGCCGCGGGTGAAGCCGAGAACGCCCGCCTTGGCCGCGGCATAGTCGACGCAGCCGAGATCGCCGTTGAAGGCCGAATCCGACGAGATCGAGACGATCCGCCCCTCGCGGCGGTCCTTCATCGCGCCCACGACCTGCCGCGAGCAATGGATCGCGGCATGCAGCGAGATGTCGAGGACGAACTCCAGCACCTCGTGAGGGGCGTCGGAGAACATCGAGAAGCGCTCGCGCGCCGTCTGTCCGAGGTTGTTGACGAGTGTGTGCGCCGGCCCGAGGTCGCGGGCGATCCGGGCGAAGCTTTCGACAAGCACGCCATGGTCGAGCAGGTCGGCCTCGATCGCCAGGACACGGCGGCCGTGGCCGCGGGCGTCCCCGGCGGTCGCCTCCAGCGCCGCGCCGTCGCGGTCTAGAAGCGCGACATCGGCGCCCTCGGCCGCGAACCCCAGCGCCATCGCCCGGCCGATGCCGTGGGCGGCCCCGGTGATGACGACGATGCGTCCCTCGAACTCTCCCATCGGGCTGTCTCCTGTCATACGAAGGCCCGCGCCAGCAGCGGCAGGGCGTAACTCGGATCGTCCGCGCCGGCCGCCCCGCGCGGGCTTTGCGCGGCGGGGTCGGCCCAGGCGGCGGGGTCGGCGGGGCGGGTGCGCACCCAGTCGATCACCACCTCGCGGCTGAGGAACCGCCATTCGCCGCCGCGGCGCAGGCAGACGTCCAGGCTGCGGCTGCCGGTGATCGTCTCGGTCGCGCCGGGGCCGGGCGTTCGGTGGTAGTTGACCTTGTGCACCTCGCCCTCGGCCCGGTCGCCCGCAAGGGCAAAGGCGCTGTGCACGACGTAGTGCACTGTCGTCTCGTAGCGCGCCAGCGCCGCCCCGACGAAGGCCAGGAACGCCGCCACGCCGCCCTCGAACATCGCCCCGTGCCGGTCGGTCGCCTCGGGCCAGTAGAGGCTTTCGAGGAGGGCGAAGTCGCGCCGGTCGATCGCCCTGGAATAGGCCAGCGCCAGGCGGTGCAGCGCCTCGGCGTCGGCAATCTCTCCGGCGGGGCGCGGCGCGATGCCCATCAGCGCCCCGTCCCCCGCGGCTCGCGCGGCATGCCGAGGCCGCGCTCGGCGATCAGGTTGAGCTGGATCTCGCTGGTGCCGCCGTAGATCGTCTCGGCGCGGGCAAACAGCGCCATGTGCTGCAACCGTGCGCGGGTCTGGTCATCGGACCACAGCGCCGCCGCCGGCCCCATCGCTGCCAGCGCGAGCTCGCCCAGCGCCCTGTGCCAAGTCGACCATTCGAGCTTGTAGCCGAGCATCTCCGGCCCCGCCCGTCCTTCGGCCTGAGCCGACAGCATGGCAAGCGCCCCGTGCCGCATCGCCCTGAGCCCGGACCAGGCACGGCCGAGAACGTCGGCAAGTTCGGCGGCCGTGCCCGCTTCGCTCGCAGTCGCGGCGACCTCGGCCAGTTCTCGCGCGAACCCCATCTGCTGGCCGAGGGTCGAGATGCCGCGCTCGAAGCCAAGAAGCGCCGTGGCCACCCGCCACCCCTCGCCGGGACTACCCACGGCATCGTCGGCACGCGCCCGGGCGCCGTCGAGGAAGACCTCGTTGAACTCCGCCCCGCCGTTGATCTGCCGGATCGGCCGGACGGTGATGCCGGGCTGGTGGAGCGGCAACAGCAGGAAGATCAGGCCCTCGCGCCCGGTCGAACCCTCGACGGCGCGGGCGAGTACGAAGATCCAGTCGGCGACATGGGCGAGCGATGTCCATACCTTCTGCCCAGTCACCAGCCAGTCGCCGCTGTCGGGGCATCGCCGCGCCCGGGTGGTCAGGGCCGCCAGGTCCGAGCCCGCCCCGGGCTCGGAATAGCCCTGCGCCCAGAAGGCGGTGCCGGCCAGGATGCCGGGCAGATGGCGGGCCTGCTGGGCGGGGGTTCCGAAGGCGAGCAGGGTGGGGGCCACGAGCCCCTCGCCTATGTGGCCCATCCGCCCCGGCCCGCCGGCGCGCGCGTATTCCTCGTGGAAGGCGACCTGTCCGGCAACCGGGAGCCCCTGCCCACCAGCGGACCGCGGAAGGCCGAGGCCGACCCAGCCGGCCCGCGCGAGTTCTCGTTCCCACTCCTTGCGCAGGTCCACCAGCGCGTCGCCGTCGCCCGCGCCGCCGCGATGGCGCAGGGGGGCGAAGCGGCCGGCAAGGTGTTCCCCAACCCAGGCGGCGACCCGGGCGCGGAAGGCATCGGCTGCCGGGGCGGCTGGGATGCAGGGCAGGCGGCCATCGGCGAGGTCCCTGCCCAGCGCCGCCTCGGCCTCCGCCGCCGGGCCGAGGACATGGGCGAGCGCGACGCTGCGCTTGAAGAACAGGTGCGCAGGATGCTCCCAGGTCAGCCCGACGCCGCCCTGCAGCTGGATCGTCTCGGACGCCGATTCGGCCAGTACCCGCCGCGCCATCGCCCAGGCCGCCCGCGCCTCGGCCCCAGCCTGCACTTCGCCCGCATCGAAGGCCGCGGCCGCGCCGGCGACGAGCGCCGCGGCAGAGTTGATCCGCACGAAGAGAGCGGCCATGCGGTGCTTGACGGCCTGGAACGAGGCGATGGTGCGACCGAACTGCACCCGCGCGGCGATGTGCCCCATCGTCAGCGCGAAGGCGCCGCGCGCCGCGCCCACCGCCTCGGCGGCATGGGCGAGGCGCGCGCGGTCGAGCGCGGCAATGAAGTCCGCCGCCGTCCCCGGCCCGTCGATGCGCGCCGCAGCGGGTACTGCGGCCGCAAGCGTCAGTCGCGCGAGCGGCCGTGTGGGGTCGAGAGCCGGCAGCGTCTCTACCGTCAGGCCCGGTCCCGCACCAAGGGCGAACAACGCTGCGGCGCCCCCGAGGCTGGCGGGGATCAGGATGGTCCCGGCCCCGGCAAGCCCCGCCACCGCCGGACCGGAGCCCGCCAGACGATAGCCGCCCGCAGTCGGCTCGGCCCGGAAGTTCGCGAACCCCTCGGCCGCAAGCGCGATCCGCGCCCCTCCGGCCGCCGCGACCAGATGGCCGGCTGCCGCCGGGCCGGTGGCCGCCAGCGCGAGCACCGGCACCGCCAGCCCCACCACCGCGACGAAGGGGGCCGGGGAGAGAACCCGTCCGAGTTCCTCTGCAACGAGGCAAAGCTCGGCCATCCCGAGGCCGAGCCCGCCGTGCGCCGGCGCGACAGCAAGCCCCGCGAGGCCCATGCCGAGGGCGAGGCCTTCCCAGAGGGCGGGATCCTCCGCGGCCCCGGCGGCGGCGCGATGTGCCGGCGCCAGCCCCCCGGCCGCGTCGAGAAACCTCCGCAACCCGTCGGCCAGCAGCCTCTGTTCCTCGGTCGGCCCCATGCGGTTTCCGCCCTCCCCGTTGCGCCCTTCTCGCGGCGCCTCGCCGCCCCGGCATCCCCAATCCGGACGATGCCCACGAGGGCCGGGCGCGCAATCATTCGCCGACAGGAATGGGGAGCGTCATGGAGGGGATCGAGGCGCGGCTCGCGGCGATCGAGGACCGGCTGGCGATTGCCGACCTCATCGCCGCCTTTGGGCCTGCCGCAGATGCCGGCGACGGCGCGGCGCTGGCCGCGCTGTTCACTCCCGACGCCGTCTACGAGGGGCCCGACTTCCGCTTCGCGGGCCGGGATGCGCTCGCCGCGCTGGTCGGCTTTCCCACCCACAGGGACTGGATGACGCGCGGGGTAGCGCATGTGCTGTCGCCCCACAACATCGCGGTCACCGGGGACGCTGCCACCGCCCGGGGCCATTCGGTGGTGTTTCTCAGGGACGGCGAAGGCTGGACGGTGGCGCGGGCCTCCGCCAACGCCTGGGCATTCCGCCGCACGACCGAGGGCTGGCGCATCGCCGGCCGCGTCAACCACCCGCTTGACGGTTCGGCGGAGGCCCGCGCGCTGCTGGCGCCAGTGCTGGCCCGTGGCCTGGAGGGCGGGGCGGCGGAGCTGCCCGCGGGCGGCGCGAGCGGCGGCCGGATGCGGCCCTAGCCGGCCGACCAGCCGCCGTCGGCAAGGATCACCTGCCCGGTGACATAGGCCGCGTCGGGCCCGGCGAGCCAGGCGTAGAGCCCTGCGACTGCCTCCGGCTCCGCCCCCTCCTCGAAGCCTGAGAGCCTTGGCGGGTGAAGTGCGAGGCCGGGGCGCGCGTCCGCCAGTGGCGCCAGCCCCGCCGCAATGGCGGTGCGCACCCGGCCCGGGGCGACGGCGTTGACGCGCAGCCCGGCATGGGCGAATTCGGCCGCGAGCGTCTTCGTCAGGGCGACGACCCCGGCCTTCGCCGCGGCATAGGGTGCGGCATAGGCGATGCCGGCCACCGCGGCGGTCGAGGCGGTGTTGACAATCACGCCGCGGCGGGCGAGCAGCGCCGGCAGGGCGGCCTGGCAGGCCTCGGCCACCGCGGTGAGGTTGACGCGCAGGATGCGATCCCACTCGGACATGGCGAGGTCGGTGAAGTGCGCCCGGTGGTAGGCCCCGGCGATGTTTGCAAGGATGTCGAGCCGCCCGGCGGACCCGACCGCCTCGGCCACCATCCGGGCCGCGTCGCCCGGCACCGCAGCGTCGAATGCGAACGCCCGCGCGCCGAGCCGCCCGGCGACCTCGGCCAGTCCGGCAGCGTCGCGGTCGGCAAGCAGCAGGCCCGCCCCCTCGGCCGCAAGGCGCGTGGCCACCGCCCGGCCGATGCCCGAGGCCGCGCCGGTGACAAGGGCCACCCTGCCCTCAAGGCTTCCCATGGCCGTCCTCCACGGGCGGCGCAAGGCCGAGCGGCACCTGGCGGGCGGCGAGAACCTCGGCAAAGGCACGGGCGATCGCCGCCTCGGTCCAGTCGCCGTCAAGCACGGGAGCGGCGAGACGGGGGTGGCTGACGAGGCAGAGGCTGCGGCCTGCCAGCCGCACGACCTGCCCCGTCACCCCGGCCGCGGCAGGCGACAGGAGAAAGCCCACCAGTGGCGCACTGACCTCGGGCGCCGGCAGGGCCGAAGCGGCCTGCCCCTGCCCAACCGCCCAGCGCGCGAACGCAGCGGCCATGCGGGTGGCGGCGAGCGGCGAGACGGCGTTGACGCGGATCCCGCGGTCACGGAACTCGCGCGCCCAGGCGTAGGTGAGGCTCGCCACCGCCCCCTTCGTCGCGCCATATGCCGACAGCCCGGGGTCGCCGGCCTGCGAGCCCGAGGTGACGTTGACGATCGCCCCACCGCCGCCCTGAGCCAGCATCGCCCGGACCGCCGCCTGGCCGGAGGCGAAGGTGCCGATCAGGTTGACGCGGACCATGCGCTCGACATCCGCCGGTGCCGCAGCCTCGGCGAGGTCGGCGACGAGCGCGCCGGCGTTGTTCACCAGGCCGTCGATCCGGCCGAAGGCGTCGGTGCAACGCGCCACCAGCGCCGCCGCAAAGCCCCAGTCGGCGACATCACCGGGACAGGCAAGAGCCGTGCCGCCCGCGGAGCGGACCTCGGCAGCGACGGCACCGGCCGCCGTGGGGTCGACATCGTTCACCACGACCCGGTCGCCGCGGGCGGCGAGGTGGCGCGCATAGGCCGCGCCGAGCCCGCCCCCCGCGCCGGTGACCACCACCGCCAGCCCCGCCATCGCCTTCCTCCTTCGCCCCTGCCGCGGAGGATGCCCCCCGGAAGCACGACGCGCCTACCAAGTTCGGACGATGAGGCGGGGCGGCCTTCGGGCCATGATCGGGCACGACCGAACTGCCGGAGGCGCCCCTTGCCCGACACCCCCGACCCTGTGCTTGCCGCGCTTCTGGCCCGCATCGACCGGCTGGAGGCGCGCGAGGAGATTCGCCAGCTGCCGTCGAAGTACGCCCTTGCCCTCGACATGCGCGACCTCGACGCGCTGGTGAACCTGTTTCCCGAGGACGTGGCCGCCGGTGGAGGCAGGACCGGGCGCGCGGCGCTCAAGGCGTGGTTCGACACCACCCTGCGCAGCCAGTTCGACGGCACCTCGCACCATGTCGGCACCCAGATCGTCGAGTTCCTGGGCGACCACGAGGCCACCGGCATCGTCTACTCGCGCAACGAGCATGAGTGCGGGGCCGAATGGGTCATCATGCACATGATGTACCATGACCGCTACGAGCGGATCGACGGGCGGTGGTACTTCCGCCGCCGCAGGCCGCTCTACTGGTATGCCACCGACCTCAACCGCCCGCCGGTCGGCGGCCGCAAGATGCGCTGGCCGGGACGGGAACCCTACGAGGGCGGCTTTCACGACCTCTTCCCGAGCTGGCGAGAGTTCCGGGACAGCGCGCCGCCCGCCGCCCGAGCCGGGGAGCCGGCGGTGGCATCGCCCGCGCCACCGGAGGGCTTTGTCGAGGCGATGCGGCGCGGACGCGAGCCCGGGCGGCACCGTGTCCGCTGAGGGGCTGGCGGCACTGCTGTCGCCGGTGACGGTCGCGGGCCTTGCCCTGCCCAACCGCATCGTCATGGCGCCGATGAGCCGCTACTTCTGCCCCGACGGCACGCCCGGGGAGAACGTTGCCGCCTACTACCGCCGCCGCGCCGCGGGCGGGGTCGGGCTGATCATCTCTGAAGGCGCATACATCCCCCATCCCTCGGCCGCAAGCTACGCCGGGGTGCCGTGGTTCGGCAAGGCGGCGCTTGCGGGCTGGGCGCAGGTGGTGGCGGCGGTCCATGCCGCCGGGGGGCGGATGTTCCCCCAGCTCTGGCATACCGGCAGCTTCCGCCACGCAGGCATTGCGCCCGACCCCGACGTACCCGGGCTCGGCCCGTCGGAGAACACCAACCCCGCCGCCGGCCATGACGCAGCCAGCCGGTCGATGACCGAGCGCGAGATCGCCGAGGTCATCGCAGCCTATGCCGGCGCGGCGGCGAATGCGCAGCGCCTTGGCTTCGATGGGGTCGAGATCCACGGCGCCCACGGCTATCTTCTCGACGAGTTCCTCTGGGAACGGACCAACCGGCGGACCGACCGCTGGGGCGGGGACCGCCGCGGCAGGGCCCGGCTGGCCGCGGCGGTGGTGGCGGCGATCCGCGCTGCCGTGGGGCCGGCATTTCCGGTCTCGTTCCGCTTCTCGCTGTGGAAGCAGCAGGACTACACCGCGCGCCTCGCGGCGACGCCGGCCGAGCTGGCCGAGGTGCTGGAACCGATCGTCGATGCCGGAGCAAGCCTCCTGCACGTCTCCACCCGGCGGCTGTGGGAGCCGGGATTCCCCGGCGAAGGGCCGATGACGCTCGCCGGCTGGACCAGGCGGCTGACCGGCCTGCCGGTGATCGCGGTGGGCGGCGCCGGGCTTGACCGCCCGGGGCTCAAGGCGGCCGGGGTGGCGCCGCTCGACCCCGTGCTCGCACCCCTCGCGGCAGGCGAGTTCGACCTGCTCGCCGTCGGCCGGGCGCTGCTGGCCGATCCAGACTGGGTGGCCAGGCTGCGTTCGGGCCGGCAGGCCGACTGCCGCGCCTACGACCGTGAGTTGCTGGAGCGGCTCTACTAGGGGGCAGCGGACGCGCGGAAGCGTCTTCCGCGCCCCAGGCGACGCGCACGGAGGACGGGGCGTCCGGGGTGCGGGGGCTCCGGTTCCTCAGCCGGGGGCGGGCGGGATGTAGCCGTCCGACAGGATGATGGGCAGGTGCGTCCATCCCTTCCCGCCCGGCAGGCGCAGCCACGACCCCGCGGCCAGCGCACCGCCGTCGACGAGGACCGTGTGGCCGCTGACCCAGCCCGACAGCCGCGGCGAGGCGAGGTAGAGGATCGCCCCGGCGCTGTCCTCGGCCCGGCCGAAGCGCCCGATGGGAAACCACCGCGAGATGTGTTCGCGGTTGGCCGGCGGAACGCGCGAATCCGCCACGATCTGGGCGGTGTCGGTGGTCTCCGGGGCCACCGCGTTGACGCGGATGCCGTGCTGGCCGAGTTCGACGGCAAGGCTCTTGGTGAAGCCGGTGACGGCGGCCTTGTAGGCAGCGTAGACCACGGTCCGCGGAATGCCGCGGAAGGCCTCGATGGTTGAGACGTTGACGATGCTGCCGCCTTCGCCCGAGGCGCGCATCAGCGGCAGCGCCGCCTTCGTCATGCGGAAGAGGTGCAGCAGGTTCACCTCGTGCAGCGCTTCCCATTCCTCTTCCGTGGTGTCCTCGAAGTCGCGCTGGATGCGCAGGAAGTCGCCGACATTGTTCACCAGAACGTCGAGGCGGCCATGGCGGCCCCGGACGGCTTCGACGGCGCGGGCGCAGTCCTCCGCCCGGCGCACGTCGGCCTGCACGACCAGTGCATCGGGCTCGTCGGCGGCAAGCGCGGCGCAACGCGCTGCGTCGATCTCGGCCGCAGCCACAGCCATGCCGGCCTCGGCCAGAAGCCGCACGGCGGCCCGGCCGATGCCCGCCCCGCCGCCGGTGACAAGCGCCACCTTCCCCTCGAGCCCGAACAGCGGGCGATCGCTCATGCCAGGTTCTCCCTCTTCCGTTCAGCCCTCGGCCAGCGCCACCACCTCGGCCACCGCCCGCCGCACATCGCCCCTGCGATAGCCGAGCAGGGCGGTCTCGGCGGGGTCGGGCTCATAGGCAAGGGTGTTGCCGCGGCCCTGGACGATGAAGGCATCGGGCAGGACCGGGTGAGGCGCGTCGACCACCTGCACCTGCGCCGGGTTGCCGGCGACGTCGAAGAACAACTGGAAGAAGTCGCGGAAGCTGAGGCTCTCGTCTCCCACCAGATAGGCCCGTCCGCCCTCGCCCCGGGAAACCGCACCCGCGATCGCCTCGGTCAGCGAGCGGACCGACATGTAGACCGTGCCTCCCGGCGGGGCGGTGACGGGGATGTCCGGCCGCTCGCCCCGGCCCCAGGCGGCCAGGGTGGCGTAGCGCCGCGCGGGCACGCCCGGGATCGCGCCGACGATGGAGGGAGGGTTGAGTGTGATCGCGCGAAAGCCGGGGCGGGCCAGCGCCCGCGCGCCCTCGTCGGCCAGCTGGCGGGCGCGGACGTAGGGGTTGGCGGCGGCAAGGTCGGGGCGGAGCTGGTGGTAGTAACTGCCGATCTGCACGAAGGCACCCACGCCAGCGCGACGGGCAGCCTCGGCAAGGGCCGGAACGCCTTCGGACTGCATCCGCTGCCAGAAATCGGCCGTCTGCTCGGCCGGCGCGGCATGGCGGATGTCCTGGCCGGCAGCGAACACGACGGCCTCGAAGCCCGCGAGCCGGCCGGCCGCGAAATCGCCGGCGGCGTAGTCGCCGCGGATCAGCGGCAGGCCGGCCAGCGCCGTGCCGGCAGCCGGCGGCCGGCGGGCGGCCAGCACGACGTCATGGCCGGCGCGCGCCAGATGCAGCGCGGCGTGCCCGCCGATCATGCCGGTTCCACCGACCACCAGGATGCGCATCACCCCTCCTCCACCGACCTGCCGCCCGGCTGCCCGCGCAAGGCTTGCCGCTGCCGGGCCCCCGGGCATCGTCCGTTCGGGCGAGGGCGGTCCTAGTCTTGTCGGACGACGCCGGCGGAAGGGAAGCTGCGAGACTGGTCCAATGGGTTCCATAAAGGGAGGGGCGACATGACCCTGGAACGGGCGGCACGCGGCGGACGGATAGGGCGGCGGGCGCTGACCCTCGGTGCGGCAACGGGCCTTGCGCTTGCGGTGGCCGTGCCGGGCGGCTGGGCGCAGGAAGCCATCCGCATGGGCGGGATGGTTTCGGTCACCGGCGGCGGCGCCGCGATCGGTACGACGGCGCGGATGGGCTGGGAACTGGCGATCAAGGAGATCAACGCGGCGGGCGGGATCATGGGGAGGCCGGTGGAGTTCGTCCTCGCCGACACCCAGACCGACCCAACCCATGCGGTCAGCGAGGCCCGCAGGCTGATCGAGAACGAGGGCGTCCAGGCGATGGTGGGCCCTGTAACCTCGCAGGAGGTGATCCCGGTCACGGCCGTGACGACCGAGAAGGGCATCGCGCAGGTCACCACCGCCGCTTCGACGACGATCACGCCCGAGGTGGCGCCCTACCACTTCTCGAACTCGCCCACCGGCCTGAACCAGATGATCGCCAACATCGACTACGCCATCGACGTGATGGGCGCGCAGAAGATCGCGCTGATCACCGACAACGGCGGGATGTCGAAGGCGGCCGCCTCCGAGATCGTGGAGTACATGACCGGCCGAGGCCATGCGCCCGTCATCGTGCAGGAGTTCGCCTTCCGCGCCGAGGACATGACGCCGCAGCTCTTCTCGATGCGCGAGGCCGGGGCGGATGCGGTGCTGATCATCGGCTCGCTCGTGGACGACGTGCGCACCTTCCTGCGGAACCGTGACGAGATCGGCTGGGGCGTGCCGGTGCTGGGCAGCCTGACCCTGACCAACTACGCCGTGGGCGTCGCGCGCGACCTCGGCCCGGAGGTGTTCGAGGGCGTGCTGTCGGTGCAGTTCCGCGGCATGACCTACTGCCCCGGCGAGCCCGAGGGCACGTCGATGTTCGCCCAGTTCGCCGCTCGGGCGCGGGCGGAGTACCCCGACATCGACCGCGTCGGCGGACCCTCGGCGATTTCGCCCTACTACATCGAGCCGCTGATCCTGAAGGCGGCGATCGAGGGAGCCGGGAGCCTGGAGGGCGCCGCGGTTGCCGCGTGGATCGTGGCCAACGCCGGCTCGATCGAGAACATGCTGGGCACCTTCGCAGCCAGCGACACCAGCCATTTCCTGCCGTCGTCCGACGCGATGGCGGTGGTGAAGAACGCCTATGCCCCGCGCGCCGACGGGCTGGTGGAGCGCGTCGTCTGCGACTGACCGGCAGCGGTTCGGGTGAAGGGTGGGCCGGGCCATGCGCCCGGCCCTTCGATTCTTGCGCGGCCGGCGCCGCGCCTCTCCCGCCCGGTCAGAAGCGCAGCGACCGCAGGCCGACGGTCCGGTCGATCAGGAAGATCGCGCCGAAGGTGACGAAGATCGACAGCGAGGCCACGGCCGCGGCCGTGGGGTCGAAGTTGAAGCGCAGGTAGTCGAACAGCTCCAGCGGCATGGTGTTGTGCCCGAGCGCCTTCAGCAGCAGCGAGATGTTGAAGACGTCGAAGGAGATGACGAAGGCAAACAGGCCGCCGGTGATCAGCCCCGGCTTGATCGCCGGAAGGGTGACGCGCCGGAAGGTCATCCAGGGGCCGGCACCGAGGCTGCGCGCGGCTTCCTCCTGCGAGCGATCGAAGTTGAACAGTGCCGCCGAGACGTTCAGGAAGACATAGGGGAAGGTGATGACGATGTGGCCCATCTGGATGGCCAGCGAGTAGCGGGTGCCGATCCCGAGCTCGTAGAAGTAGAACAACAGCGCGATCGCCGTCAGGATTTCGGGGATCAGCAGCGGCGAGGTCATCAAGGTGCGCAGCCGGTCGCGCCAGCGCCCCGCGAAGCGCGCCACATAGAGCGCCGCAAGGGTGCCGAATACCGCGTTGACCACCGTCGCCACCGCAGCGATCTGGACCGAGTAGATGAGCGCGGCGAGGAAACGCTGGTTGCCGAAGAGCGCCCCGAACCAGCGCAGCGACACACCCTCCAGCGGGAAGGCCAGAAACTCGCCCGAGTTCAGCGACAGCACCACCACCAGAACGATGGGGAACATCAGGAAGATGTAGATGGCGGCGACCAGGGCGAGGAACAGCCGGTCCCACAGCGTGCGCCGCACGCCCGACGCCGCTGTCATGGCAGCCTCCGCATCGCGCGGGCGGTCAGCAGCAGGAACAGGGTCACGGCGATCAGCGCCACCGCCGCCATGATCGTCGCCAGCGCCGCGCCGGCGGGCCAGCGGAAGGTATCGACCAGATACTGCACGATCAGCACCGACATGGTCCGCCCTCGCACCCCGCCCAGCAGCGCGGGCGTGACGTAGGCGCTGATCGAAAGCACGAAGACAAGAATGGCACCGGCCTGGAGGCCCGGAAGGCTGAGCGGCAGGGTCACCTTCAGGAAGGTGCGCAGCCGCGATGCGCCGAGGCTCCGCGCCGCCATCGACACCTCAGGGTTGATCGCCTGCAGGTTGCCGAGCAGCGGCAGCACCACGAAGGGCAGGAACACGTGGGTGAGCGCGATCACCACGCCGGCGGGCGTGTTCATCAGCTGCAGGGGGAAGTCGATCAGCCCGAGCGACCGGAGCGTCTGGTTGACCACCCCGTTGTTCGACAGGATGATCATCCAGGCGAAGGTGCGCACGACCAAGCCCACCAGGAGCGGCGAGAGCACGCAGACATAGAGCAGGCTGGTCCAGCGCGACCGCGACATCGCAAGGTGGTAGGCGACCGGATAGCCGAGCAGAAGCGCAAGCAGGGTGACGAGCCCCCCCATCAGCACCGTCCGGCCGATCACCGTCAGGATGTACGCGTCGGTCAGCGCGGTGGTGTAATGCGACACCGTCCAGCCCTCGCCGTGGACGGCTCGGGTCGATGCCTCGCGCAGGCTCATGGTCGCGATCGAGACGTAGGGGAGGATGAAGAACAGCAGCAGGAGCACGAACGCCGGCGCGAGCATCCACAGCATCCGCAGGTGCTGCGGCGCGACCGGGGCGCCGGTGCGGGTTTCGGTCATGCCGGCAGCAGCCAGGCATCGGCCGGCGCGAAGCCCAGCGCCACCGTCTGCCCCGGTGCCACGGCGCGCCGGCCGTTCACGTCGGCGATCAGCCGTGCGCCCTCGGGCGTCTCGAGGACAAGCTGGATCGCGGCCCCCTGATAGACGGACGCGGCGATGCGGGCGAGGATGTGGTTGCCGCCGCCGGCCGGGGCTGCGTCGGGCGGATCGACGCGCACTGCCTCGGGCCGCAGCAGCAGCCGCACCGCCGAACCGGGTGCCAGCCCCACAGGGCCGGCAGCGCGCAGCGCGGACGGGCCGGCGCGGACGACGTAGAGCCCCCCCCCGCCCGCCACCGCCTCGACCCGTGCCTCCAGTGTGTTCGAGCGGCCAATGAAGGCCGCGACATCGAGCGACGCGGGCCGCTCGTAGATCATGCGCGGGGTGCCGACCTGGGCGATTGCACCGGCCCGCATCACCACGATGCGGTCGGACATCACCATCGCCTCGGCCTGGTCGTGGGTGACATAGATTGCCGTGATGCCGACACGCTGCTGCAGCTCGCGGATGAAGAAACGCATCTCGTCGCGCAGCGTGGCGTCGAGGTTGGCGAGCGGCTCGTCCAGAAGGAGCACCGAGGGTTCGATCACCAGCGCCCGGGCGAGGGCGACGCGCTGCTGCTGGCCGCCGGACAACTCGCGGGGATAGCGCCCCTCGAATCCCTGCAGCCGCACCATGCCCAGCACCGCCTCGCGCCGCCGCCGTCGCTCGTCCGGCGGCACCTTGCGGGCGACGAGGCCGAAATCGAGGTTCTCGGCCACCGTCATGTGCGGAAACAGCGCGTAGGACTGGAACACCATGCCGATGTCGCGCTTCTCGGGAAGCGCCGCGGTGACGTCGCGGTCGCCGAACAGGATGCGACCAGAACTCGGCTGCTCGAACCCCGCGATGCACCGCAGCGTCGTCGTCTTGCCGCAGCCGGACGGGCCCAGCAGCGACACGAACTCGCCCTGCGCCATCGCGATCGAGACGTCGCGCAGGATGTGCTGGGTGCCGAAGTGCTTGTTCAGCCGGTCGAGCGCGAGTGACGTCATGCTGTCCTTCCGGGTCCGCCCGCGGTTTCGGCGGCGCGGCGCCGGGGCCCGCCCGGCGCCGCCCCAGGGCTCAGCCCATCTCGCGGTTCCAGCGGTCGGCGATGGCGGCGGCCTCGGGCACGTAGCTGTCCCAGTCGAAGCTGCGTATCTGCGACATGGCATCGCCGATGATCGGCAGGCGCTGCGCCAGCGCGGCATCGACGGTCGCCCCCGTGTTGCAGGGCGAGGTGTAAAATGCCGATGCCATCTGGCTCTGGACCTCGGCCGACAGCAGGTAGTTGAGATAGGCGTGCGCCGCTTCCTTCTCGGTGCCGGTTGCCACGAGGTTGAACGACTGCTCGAAGGCCAGCACCCCCTCCTGGGGGGCGACGACGGCCACCGGCGCGCCCTTGTCCTGCAGAATCATGATCTCGGTCCAGTCGACCGGCGCCACGACCACGTCGCCGCGGATCAGCGCCGCGGCTGCCTCGCCGCTCCACGATGCCTGGGTGAAGGGCAGGAGTTCCTTCAGCTTGGCGAAGGCGGTGTCGAAGTCGTCGGGGCCCGAGCCGTAGAGCTGGCCGACCAGACGCAGCAGCAGCACCGCGCCGGTGTTGCCGATCTGGTAGAGGCCGGTGCGGCCCCGGAACTCGGGATTCTCCCACAGGTCGGTCCAGGAGGACGGCGGTGTCTGCACCATGTCGGTGCGGTACGCCAGGCCGATCGGCGAGATGATCGCCCGGATGCCCATGCTGCCGGGGTTGATGAACTGCGGATACACGCCGGCGGCGTTGGGCAGGAGGCTCATGTCGAAGGCCTCGAAGAAGCCCTCGGCGCGCAGCACGGCCGCAATGTTCTCGTTGCCCATGAAGATCGAGTAGGGCGAGCCGCCGGCGCCGGCCCGTACCCGGGCCACGAAGTCGCGCCCGAGCCCCACGTCCAGGGTCGGCTGGATGCCAGTGGCTGCCGCGAACCCGGGCATCAGGGTGCTCTCCCAGAACTGCGCCCAGAGGCCGCCGTAGGTCGGCACCACGAGGGTAGATTGCGCCGCGGCGGCGCGCGGCAGGGCAAGCACGGCCGAGGACGCGGCGGCTGCAGCCAGTAGGTCACGGCGTGTGAGTGTCATCAAGCAGTCCCCCCAGGTTACGGGCCGGCCCTGCGCCCGGGGCGGGCGCCACGGACCAGTCGGTGCAACGCTCGCACCATTCAACCGGGCGGTCAAAAGATTTTTGCGTATTCCAATACTGAAATCCGGGTTAGTCTGCCGTGACGGAGGACAGGACCGATGCAGGAACCCGCCCGGGACGCACCCGAAAGCCGAAGCCTCGCCGCCCAGATCGCCGATGCCCTGCGCGACGAGATCGTGCAGGGAAGCTTGTCGGTGGCCGAGCGACTGCCTTCGGAATTGGAGCTTGCCGGGCGCTTCGGGGTCTCGGTCGCGACCGTCCGCGAGGCGCTGAAGATCCTGGCCGCAAAGAAGCTCATCCGCTCCAAGCGCGGCCCGAAGGGCGGCGTCTTCGTCAACGCGCCGTCGCTGGCGCTGGCGGGCGAGATGGTGCAGGACATGATGGCTTGGTTCGTGGGCCTGGGCGTCATCGACCTGGCGGACATCGTCGAGTCGCGGCTGCTGCTGGGGCGCGTGTGCGTTCGGCTGGCGGCCGAGCGTGCCAGCAAGCAGGAGATTGACGCCATCGCGGCAACGCTCGCCCCGTTCGGCCGCGACGGGATTACCGACGAGGAGTTCTGCCGGCTGGACGTGGCCTTCCACCATGCCATCGCGGCGGCGACGGGCAACAACGAGCTGCACTTCATCATGCTGATGGTGAACGACTCGCTGATCCCCGCGACCAACATGATCGCCGTCCGCTACCGCGAACGCGAGCGCGTGGTCGGTTTCCACGCGCGCATCCTTGCCGCGCTGCGCCGGCGCGACGCGACAGAGGCAGTGGCGGCCTTCGAGGGGCTGATCGCCTATCTTTCGGAGGTCTACGACCGCGCGCTCGAGGGCCGCCGCGAGCCTGTCGGGGGCGTGACAAGGGAATGACCGGACTGTTCGCACTCGGCCTGCGGATGGAGGAGGGCCACCGCGCTGACGGCGCGGTGCTGCTGCGCTGCTCGGTGCCGCTGCCCGGCGGACTTCCCGAGATCATGGATCGGCTGCGCCACTGGGTTGACACCGCCCCCGGACGGACGCTCCTGACCGAGGCGGAGGCCACGCGCGCCATCGGCTACGCCGAGGCACTGGCCGCAGCGGAGGCACTGGCCGGGCAGCTGCGGTACGGGCTCGGCCTGTCACCCGGCGCGACGGTGGCATCCCTGGTCCCGGCGGGCATCGACGCGCTGGTGCTGCGGCTGGCCTGCCTGGTGGCAGGCCTCGTCCACGTCACGCTGCCACCGCAACCCTTCGCGGCCGGAGCCGACACGCCCTCGGCCCGGGCGGTGCTGTCGATCGCCAGGCCCGCGGCACTGTTCCTGCCTGCCGGCCACCCTGCCGCGGGCCACCCCGCGGCCCTGTTGCTGGCCCCGATGGTGGCGCTGGCCCGCGGCGGCGACCTCCCGTCCTTGCCACCGGCTGCCGCCGCACCGCGCGATCTCACCGCACTGTTCTTCACCTCGGGCAGCACCGGCACCGCCAAAGCCGTCCGCATCACGCGCGGAATGATCGCCTCCTGCCAGGGGGCGGTGGCCGCGATGTGGCCGTTCCTTGCCGCCACGCCGCCGGTGCTGGTGGACTGGCTGCCCTGGCATCATGTCTTCGGCGGGCTGGACAACCTGTTCAAGATCATCTGGCACGGCGGCACTCTGCATGTCGATCGGCCGCCCGCGGCCGGCGATCCGGGCGCGACGCTGCGGCTGATGGCGACGGTGCGCCCGACGCTACACATCGCGGTGCCGCTGGCGCTTCGCCATCTGCTCGCGGCCGCAGCTGCCGACCCCTCGGCAACTGCGCGGGCGACCGAGCGCCTCGACGCGTTGTTCTTCGCTGGCGCCGGGATCGACGCGGCGCTGTGGGACGGGCTGCGCGCTCTCCGCGACCGTGCGGGCCGCTTCGGCATCCTGTCGGGCTACGGGGCGACCGAGGCTGCCTCCACCATCTGTCTGTCGCCGGCGCCGCTGGAACGGCCAGGCGAACTTGGCTGCCCGCTTCCGGGCCACGAGGTAGCCCTCGTCACCGCCGAAGGGCGGGCCGAGGTCTGCGTATCCGGCCCCAACCTCGCCCCCGGTTACCTTACCGCCGCGGGCCCCGCCCCGCTTGACCGCGACAGCGCGGGGTTCTGGCGCACGGGCGACGCGGCGGTTCTGCGCACGCGCGCTGACGGGCGGCGCGTCCTTGCCTTCGACGGTCGGATTGCCGAGGATTTCAAGCTGCAAAGCGGGGTGCGGGTGCGCGCGGGGGCACTGCGCGCGGCACTCCTGGCTGCTTGCAGCCCGCATCTGACCGACATCGTGGTCGAGGGCGAGAACCGCCCGGACCTTGTGGCGCTGGTATTCCCGCCCGGGCTGGCGCAGGCAACCCACGCCGCCGTGTCGGAGGCTCTGGGCAGGTGGAACGCCGCCAATCCCGGAAGCTCGACCGCCATCGTCCGGTTCGGGGTCGCCGCGGAGGCGCCCGACCGCGGCCGAGGGGAGCTGTCAGACAAGGGCCAGATCGTGCAGTCCCGCTTCCTGCGCAACCATGCCGGCGCCTTCGCCGCACTGCGCGCCGACGGCGGAACGGTGCCGGGGGACGTGCCGGCCCGGGACAAGCCTTCCCGTCCCGCTCCGCCCACCGACGCCGCACCCCAGACCCATCCCCGACCGGAGACCGACCGCATGCACGAGGACCCGCTGCTGTATGTGAAGGATGCTGACGACGCCTTCGTCACGATCACGCTCAACCGCCCCGAGAAGATGAACGCGATCGACGCCGCCCTGGGCGACGCGATCGAGGCCGCAATCCGGCGCGCCGAGGCCGACCCGGGCGTGCGCGCGGTGATCCTGACCGGCGCGGGGCGGGCGTTCTCGGCCGGGTTCGATCTGCAGGGCGAGGATTTCGAGATGGATGCCGAGGGCTGGCGCCGTGACATCGGCGCCAACATGCGCCGCTTCCGCGCCATCTGGGAGGCCGAGATTCCAGTGATCGCTGCGGTCAACGGATGGGCTCTGGCCGGCGGGCTGGAGCTGATGCTGTGCTGCGACCTCGCCATCGCTGCCGAGAGTGCACGCTTCGGCGAGCCCGAGGTGCGCCACGTCTCTGCCCCGCCGACACTGATGCTTCCCTGGACGGTGCCGATGCGGCACGCGCGCTGGCTGATGTACACCGGCGACACCATCGACGCCGCCGAGGCGTTGCGCATCCACCTCGTGAACCGGGTTGTGCCCGACGACCGCCTGCGCGCCGAGGCCGAGCGCGTCGCCCGCAAATGCGCCCGGATGCCGGGCGCTGCGATCAAGTTCGCCAAGGCAGCACTGAACCACATGCAGGAGACGGCCGGGCTGCCGTCGTCCTGGACCTACAACCGCGAGACGACGGCGATGCTGCATGCCTCCGAGGAGGGCCGCCGCTGGATGGGTCTGCTGAAGGGGCGCAGCCTGCGCGAGTTCCTCGACATCCGGGAAAGGCCCTTCCGCGACCTCGACTGACACGCGCTGCACGGCGACGCCGGCGGGACCGCCGCCGCCCCGGGGCTCATGCCGCCGGGGAGGCGCGCAGGCGCAGGCCAGTGGCAGGGTCGAACAGCATCGCCTGACCCGGGTCGAACCCCAGCCCGACCCGGTCGCCGCGCCGTGGGATCTGCTCGACGCGGTGCTCGACGACCAGCTTCTCGCCACCCTGCGCCAGCACATGGACATAGGTCACGCCGCCCAGCGCCTCGGTCATCTCCACCACGTGGCTGTCGCCGGGAATCAGGCGCAGGTGCTGGGGCCGCAGCCCAACTGTCGCCGGCGCGCCCCCGGCAAGCGTGGCTGGCAGCGGGATGCCCAGCGGGCTGGCCGAGAGGCCGGGCGCGCCAATGCCGTCGCCTTGCCGACGGCCGGCGAGGAAGTTCATCGCCGGCGATCCCAGGAAACCCGCGACAAACCGGTTGTCGGGGTCGCGGTAGAGGTCCAGAGGCCGGCCGGACTGTTCGACGCGCCCCGCCCGGAGGACGACGATCCGGTCGGCCAGTGTCATCGCCTCGACCTGGTCGTGGGTGACGTAGATCATCGTCGCGCCAAGCTGACGGTGCATGCGCGCGATCTCAACCCGCATCTCGACCCTGAGTTCGGCATCGAGGTTCGACAGCGGCTCGTCGAACAGGAAGACCTCCGGCCCCCGCACCATTGCCCGCCCGATCGCCACCCTCTGGCGCTGGCCGCCCGACAGCGCCTTGGGCCTGCGCTCGAGCAGCTCCGTCAGCCGCAGGATGGCCGCTGCCTCGATCACCTTGGCGCGCACCGTCTGGCGCGGCACGCCGGTCATCCGCAGGCCAAAACCCATGTTCTCGGCCACCGTCATGTGCGGGTAGAGGGCATAGGACTGGAACACCATCGCCACCCCGCGCTCGGAGGGGTCGAGGCGGGTCACGTCGCGCCCGCCGATCGCGATCGTGCCCGAGGTCGTTTCCTCCAGCCCCGCGACCATCCGCAGGAGCGTGGACTTGCCGCAGCCCGATGGCCCGACGAACACGCAGAACTCGCCGTGGTCGATGGCGAGGTCGACCCCGTGGATCACCTGCGCGGTGCCGAAGCGTTTCACCACCCCGCTGAGCGTCACGCCCGACATGCTGCATCCTCCCTCGCGGATGGGGCTTCCGGAAACCGCCAGGCTTCCGCCGCCTCGGCGATTGCCCGGGCGGTACCGGCCAGCGCCGGGGCATGGCGGGCAAGGTCGGCCAGCGTGCTGCGGGCGGTCGTGCTGGTTACCGACAGCCCGCCCAGCACCCTCCCCGCCCCGTTGAGCACCGGCACGGCGACGCAGATGATGCCCGGCTCGTGCTCCTCGTCGTCGAAGGCATGGCCGCGGGCACGGATGAGGGCGAGTTCGCCCGCGAGAGCGGGAATCGTCGTCAGCGTCGCGGGCGTAAAGCGGTGGAACGACTGCAGCGCCATGGCTCGCTGGCGCTCGTCCTCGTGCAGAAAGGCGAGCATCGCCTTGCCGATGCCGGTGCAGTAGGCCGGGCCGACCTTGCCCGCCTCGCTGAACATCGCCACCGGTCGTGTGGCGTTGCGCTTGTCGACGTAGAGAACCTGCCCGTTGTCGAGCTGGGCGAGGTGCACCGTCTCGCCAAGCGCGGCGGCCAGCCGGTCGAGGTGCGGGCGTGCGATCGGGGCGAGCGAGGCCTGCCGCCATGCGACATGCGCCAACCGCACCAGCCGCACGCCCAGCGCATACGTCCCATCGGCGGGCTCGTGCGACAGCATTCCCTGCCGAACCAGGGTCTGAAGCAGGCGGTAGAGCGTCGCCTTGGGGTAATCCGAGCCGCTCAGGAGTTCGGTGAACCGCACCGGCCGGCCAGCCGCGGCGACGCGGTCAAGCACGTCGAGGGCCTTGCCAACCGTCCCGTCACCGTCGGCCGCCATCCCCGCCGTCCCCTCTGCGTCGCCGCCCGTGCCTGCGCGACGGTTGACAGGATAGGTCGTTTGCGGCATGCTTTCAACTATCAAAACCAATTTCCGAATAATGAAACCACCAGGGAGAATGACATGACCCACCGCACGACCAGTGCGTTTGCACTCGCAGCCGCGCTGCTCGTCTCTGCCGCGGCGGAGGCCCAGCAGCGCGTGCTGCGCTACAATGCCGACTACGACCCCATCCCGCTTGCCGCCATGCAGGCGCTCATCGCCGACTTCGAGGCTGCCAACCCCGACATCAGGGTCGAGCTGAACAACTTCGACCACGAGGGCTACAAGACCGCGATCCGCAACTTCCTGTCGGCCGATCCGCCCGACCTGGCCAACTGGTATGCAGGCAACCGCATGGCGCCGTTCGTGGCGGCCGGCCAGTTCCTCGACGTCTCGGACGTCTGGGCCGGGAACGGGCTGTCGGAGTCGCTCGCCTCGGCCAAGGCGTCGATGACCATCGACGGCAAGCAGTGGGGCGTTCCCTACACCTATTACCAGTGGGGCATCTACTTCAACCGCGACGCCTACCGCGCCGCCGGGGTCGAGCTTCCGGGAGAGGGCGGGGTGAACTGGGCCCAGTTCGTCGAGAACTGCGCGAAGTTCGCCGCCGCCGGCATCGACTGCCTGACCACCGGCACCAAGGCGCTGTGGCCCGGGGCCGGCATCTTCGACTACATGTCGCTGCGCACCAATGGCTACGAGTGGCACATGGACCTGACGGCCGGCAAGATCGCCTGGACCGACGAGTCGGTACGACGGGTCTTCGCGGAATGGGCGAAGGTCCAGCCCTACATCAGCGCCAACCACGCCGCGCTCGACTGGCAGGATGCCGCCGCGCTGCTCGTCCAGGGCAAGGCCGCGCATTACGTGATGGGCAACTTCGCGGTCGGCGTCTTCAAGGAAGGCGGGATGACCAACGACAACCTCGGCTTCATGGCCTTCCCCGAGATAACGCCCGGCATCCCGCGGGCCGAGGACGCACCGACCGACACCGTCCACATCCCGGCCGGCGCCAAGAACGTCGAGGACGCCAAGCTCTTCCTCGCCTTCGTCGCCTCAGCCGACGCCCAGACGAAGTGGAATGCTGCCGTCGGCCAGTTGCCGACCAACAGGGATTCCTCGGTTCCCGGTGACGATCCCTTCCTCGTGGCGGGTTTCGAGCTCCTGTCCTCGGCCCATGCGCTTGCGCAGTTCTTCGACCGTGACGCGCCCGCCGAGATGGCCAAGGCCGGGATGGAGGGCTTCCAGGAGTTCATGGTCAGGCCAGAGCGGCTGGACGCGATCCTCGATCGGCTCGAGCGCGTACGCCAGCGCGTCTACTGAGCGGCGCTTCTCAGGGGGCGCCTCCCGGCGCCCCCGCATTCCCCTTTCCGCCCCCTGGTGCTCCATGCTCGGCCTCTGGAAACGCCATCAGCGCCGCATGGCGCCCTGGCTCTTCCTCGCCCCCGGCGCGGCGATGTTCGCGGTCTATGTGATCGGCCCGATCTTCCGGTCGATGTGGATCAGCCTGTACGACTGGGACGGGCTGGGAGCGATGCGCTGGATCGGCCTTGCCAACTATGCCGAGCTGATCGACGACGAGGCCTTCTACGTCTCGCTCAGGAACAACGTGCTGTGGCTCGTGCTCTATCTGACGGCACTGCCGGCAGGGCTGTTCGTCGCGCTATTCCTGAACCAGTCGGTGGCCGGCATCCGGCTTTACAAGTCGCTGTTCTTCTTTCCCTTCGTCATCAGCCAGGTGGTCGTGGGGCTGATGTTCTCGTGGTTCTACGCGCCGGGTTTCGGCCTCTTCTACGGGCTGATCGAGGCGCTGACCGGCAAGGGCGTGGCGATCCTTGCCGAGGAGGACTGGGTCACCTACGGCATCATCGCTGCCGGCCTCTGGCCGCAGATCGCCTATGTCATGATCCTCTACCTGACCGGGCTGAACAACGTCGCCCCCGACCAGGTCGAGGCGGCGCGACTGGATGGCGCGCGCGGCTGGAAGATGCTGTGGTTCGTCATCCTGCCGCAGCTTCGCCCGGCGACCTTCATCGCCGTCGTCGTCACCGTGATCGGCGCGCTGCGCTCCTTCGACCTCGTCTCGGTGATGACCCAGGGCGGGCCGTGGGGGTCGTCGCGGGTGCTGTCGTTCTACATGTACGAGCAGGCGCTCAGCGAATACGGCTACCGCATGGGCTATGGCGCGGCGATCGCGGTGGTGCTGTTCGCGATCATGATGGTCTTCATCTCGGGCTTCATCTGGAAGATGTGGCGCGACGAGGCGGCGCGCTAGGCGATGTTTCCCAGACCCGTCCAGCAGGCCGCCCCCGCCGTCCGGCTCGCCTACCAGGCGGCGCTGCCGGTGGCGCTGGTGCTGTGGCTCCTGCCGCTGATCGGAGTGGCGGTGACGGCGGTGCGGCCGGCCTCCGACCTCGCCGCCGGCAACTACTTCGGCCTGCCCTCGCGGCTGGCCTTCGAGAACTTCGCCGCCGTATTCCAGAACACGCCGATGGCGCGCTACATCCTCAACTCCTTCGCCGTCACACTGCCGACAGTGGCCGGCGCCGTGTCCTTGTCGCTGATGACGGGCTTCGCGCTTGCGGTCTACCGTTTCCGCGCCAACCTCGTCGTCTTCTTCCTGTTCGTCGCCGGCAACTTCGTGCCCTTCCAGATACTGATGGTGCCGGTGCGCGACCTGACGCTGTCGCTCGGCATGTACAACAGCTGGACTGGGCTGGTGCTCTTTCACATCGCCTTCCAGACCGGGTTCTGCACGCTCTTCATGCGCAACTTCATCCGCGCCCTGCCCTACGAGCTGATCGAGGCCGCCCGCGTCGAGGGCGTGGCCGAGTGGCGGATATTCGTCTTCGTCGTCCTGCCGCTGATGCGGCCGGCCATCGCGGCCCTCGCCGTCCTTGTCTTCACCTTCATCTGGAACGATTTCTTCTGGGCGACCGTGCTCACCTCCTCGCCCCAGGCGCAGCCGATCACGGCCGGGCTGTCGTCGCTCAACGGCCAGTGGGTGGCGGCCTGGCACCTCGTCTCGGCGGGCTCGATCGTCGCCGCGCTGCCGCCGGTGGTGATGTTCTTCCTGATGCAGCGCCACTTCATCGCCGGCCTGACGCTCGGGGCGGTGAAATGACCAGGATCGCCTTCATCGGCGCGGGCTCGACGGTGTTCATGACCAACATCGTCGGCGACATCCTCGCGCGGCCCGCGCTCGCCGACGCCACCATCGCGCTGATGGACATCGACGCGAAGCGACTGGAGGAAAGCACGCTCGTTACCCGCAAGCTGGCGGCCACGTTGGGCGCGCCCGCCCGGATCGAGGCCACGACCGACCGCGCCCGCGCGCTGAACGGGGCCGATTTCGTCATCGTCGCCTTCCAGATCGGCGGCTACCGGCCGTGCACGGTGACCGACTTCGAGGTGCCGAAGGGCTACGGGCTGCGCCAGACGATCGCCGACACGCTCGGCATCGGCGGCATCATGCGCGGGCTGCGCACGGTGCCGCATCTCTGGGCGCTGGCCGAGGACATGCGCCGGCTGTGCCCGCGGGCGCTGATGCTGCAATACGTCAACCCGATGGCGATCAACACCTGGGCGCTGGCCGCGCGCTACCCCGACGTCGCGCAGGTCGGGCTCTGCCATTCGGTGCAGGGCACGGCGGCCGAACTGGCCCGCGACCTCGGCCTGCCGGTCTCCGACCTGCGCTACCGGGTGGCCGGCATCAACCACATGGCCTTCTTCCTTGCGCTCGAGGCGCGCACCCCCGGCGGCGGCTGGCGCGACCTCTACCCCGAGCTGCGGGCGGGCTACCGCGAGGGGCGCATCCCGAAGCCGAACCGCGGCAACCCGCGCTGCCCGAACCGGGTGCGCTACGAGGCGATGATGCACCTGGGCTATTTCGTCACCGAAAGCTCCGAGCACTTCGCCGAGTACGTCCCCTGGTTCCTGAAGTCGCACCGGCCCGACCTCGTCGAGGCCTTCGGCATCCCGCTCGACGAATACCCTCGCCGCTGCGAGGAGCAGATCGCCGCCTGGGCGGCGCAGGCCGAAAGCTACCGCGCCGCGGGGCGCATCGACGTCGCCCCGAGCCACGAATACGCCGCCACGATCATGAACGCGGTTGTCACGGGCGAACCGGCGGTGATCTACGGCAACGTCGCCAACCGCGGCGCCATCCCCCAGTTGCCCGCCGGCGCGGCGGTCGAGGTGCCCTGCCTCGTCGATGCGAGCGGGGTGCAGCCGACCGTGGTGGCCGACATGCCGGCGCAGCTCGTCGCGCTGATCCGCACCAACCTCAACGTCCAGGAACTGACGGTGGCGGCGCTGATGGCCGAGAGCCGCGAGCATGTCTACCACGCCGCGATGCTCGATCCGCGCACGGCAGCCGAGCTTGACCTCGGCCAGATCCGGGCGCTGGTCGACGAATTGATCGCCGCCCACGGAGAGTGGATGCCAGAATGGCTGCGCACACCCCGCGTCGCCTGACCCCGAGAGGACCGCTGCAATGGACCTGCCCGTCTTTCCCGACCTCGCCGGGTCGTCGGTCTTCATCACCGGCGGCGGTGCCGGCATCGGCGCGGCGCTGACCGAGGGCTTCCTGCGCCAGGGGGCGCGGGTGGCCTTCGTGCAGCGCTCCGACGGAACGGCGTTCTGCGACCGGATGGAGGCGGCAACCGGCCGGCGGCCGCTCTGTCTGCGCTGCGACATCACCGATACCGGCGCGCTGCGCGCCGCGATCGAAACCGCCTGCGCCGCCCACGGCCCGGTCACCATCCTTGTCAACAACGCCGCCGACGACACACGGCACGCCACTCTGGAGGTGGACGAGGCGTTCTGGGAGCGGGCGATGGCGGTCAACCTGCGCGCCTACTTCTTCGCCGCCCAGGCGGTGATCCCGGGGATGCGGTCGGCCGGCGGCGGGGCGATCGTGAACTTCTCCTCGATCAGCTACATGATGGGCAACGCCGGCTACCCGGTCTATGCCAGTGCCAATGCCGCGATCACCGGGCTTACCCGCAGCCTTGCGCGCGAGTTCGGGTCCGACCGCATCCGCGTCAACGCGCTCGCCCCCGGCTGGGTGATGACCGACCGGCAGAAGGAGTTCTGGGTCACGCCCGAGGGGCTGGCGACTCATGTCGGCCGGCAGTGCCTCAAGGAGCCGCTCGCCCCCGCCGACATCGTCGGCGGGTGCCTCTTTCTTGCCGCGCGGGCAAGCCGGATGATGACGGGGCAGATGCTTGTCATCGACGGCGGCGTGGTGGTGACGGGGTGAACCCCGGGGTCGCCTGGATCGCGGTCGACTGGGGCACTTCGCGGCTCCGTGCCTGGGCGATGGGGCACGACGGCACGCCCATTGCGGATGCTGCGTCGGAGGCCGGCATCGGCCGGCTGGCGAAGGGCGGGCACGAGGCGGCGCTTCTGGCACTGATCGGCGGCTGGCTTCCGCCCGGGCGGCGGACCGAGGTGATCGCCTGCGGCATGGTCGGCAGCCGGCAGGGCTGGGTCGAGGCCCCCTATGCGGCCGTTCCCTGCCCGCCGCTCGATTCCGCGCGGCTGGCGGCTGCACCGGCAGCCGACCCGCGGCTATCGGTGCGGGTGGTTCCGGGGTTGAAGCAGGTCGCGCCAGCCGATGTCATGCGCGGCGAGGAGACACAGATCGCGGGCTTCCTTGCCGGTCGGCCGGGGTTCGAGGGGATCGTCTGCCTTCCGGGCACGCACAGCAAGTGGGCGCGCGTCGCCGCCGGCCGCGTGCTGGCCTTCAGAAGCTTCATGACCGGCGAGATGTTTGCGCTCCTGTCCGAGCAGTCGACGCTGCGGCACGGGCTTTCGGGCTGGGACGACACCGCCTTCGGCGCTGCCGTCGCGGCGATCCGTTCGTCACCGGGGGAGCTGGCCGCGACCCTCTTCGGAATCCGCGCCGAGGGGCTGGTCGCGGGGCTTCCGCCGGGGGCGGCGCGGGCGCGGCTGTCGGGCGCGCTGATCGGGGCCGAGTTGGCCGGTGTGGCGGCATTCAGGCGGAACGAGCAGGTCGTCCTGATCGGGGCCGAGGCCCCTGCGCGCGCCTATGCGGCGGCACTGGCGCTCGAGGGCGTCGCGCCCGAGGTGCAGCCGGCAGCGGCGATGACGCTCTCGGGGCTTGCGCGCGCGCATTCCTGCGAGGGGATGCGGGCATGAGCCGGGCACTGGTCGCGATCCTCCGCGGGGTCGCCCCCGATGAGGTAGAGGCGGTGGCCGATGTGCTGCTTGCCGCAGGGATCGAGCGGATCGAGGTGCCGCTGAACTCTCCGCGGCCGTACGACAGCGTGGCCCGGCTGGCCCGCCATTGCGACAACCGTGCGCTGGTGGGAGCGGGCACCGTCCTTTCCGCGGACGAGGTGACGGCGGTGGCGGCTGCCGGCGGCAGGCTGGTCGTGGCACCGAACACGGATCCCGCAGTGATCGGTGCGGCCCGGGCGGCGGGGCTCGAGGCCATTCCCGGCGTCTTCACGGCCACCGAAGCCTTCGCGGCGCTCACCGCCGGGGCGACCGCGCTGAAGCTGTTCCCGGCCGCACAGCTCGGCCCGGCCGGGCTGGCAGCGTTGCGTGCCGTGCTGCCGCCGGCGACGCGGGTGATCGCGGTGGGCGGGGTGGGTGCTGCCGACTTCGCCGCCTGGGCCCAGGCGGGGGTGGCCGGATTCGGGATCGGCACCGCACTCTACGTCCCCGGCCGGAGCCTTGCCGACATCGCAGCGCGCGCTGCCGGGCTGGTCGCGGCCTATGACGCAGCCCTTGCCCCGGAGAAGCCATGACCCGCAGCCTCGGTGTCTGCTATTACCCCGAACACTGGCCCGAGGCGGTCTGGGCCGAGGATGCCCGGCGCATGGTTGCGGCGGGGCTGCGGCTGGTGCGGATCGGCGAGTTCGCCTGGTCGCGGCTCGAGCCAGAGCCCGGCCGGCTGACGTTCGACTGGCTCGACCGCGCAGTCGCCACGCTGGCCGCGGCCGGGCTCGGGGTGGTGCTCGGCACGCCGACGGCCACGCCACCGCGCTGGATGGCAGACCGCCATCCCGACATGTTCGCGCTCGACCGCAACGGGCGGCAGCGCCGGTTCGGCTCGCGCCGGCACTACTGCTTCAGCCATCCCGGTTACCGTCACGAATGCGCCCGAATCGTCGAGGCGCTCGCCCGCCGCTACGGCACCCATCCGGCGATCGTCGCCTGGCAGACCGACAACGAATACGGTTGTCATGACACCACGCTGTCCTACTCGCCCGCGGCACGCTCGGCCTTCCGCGACTGGCTGGCACAGCGCTACCAGTCGGTCGCGGCGCTGAACCGCGACTGGGGCAACATCTTCTGGTCGATGGAGTATTCGGCCTTCGACCAGATCGACCTGCCGCAGATGACGGTGACCGAGCCCAACCCGGCCCATGTCATGGCGCACCGCCGCTTCGCCTCTGACGAGGTGGTGCGCTTCAACCGCCTGCAGGTCGAGATCATCCGCCGCCACTCGGCCGCGCCGATCCTGCACAACTACATGGGCCGGATCACCGACTTCGACCACTTCGCGGTGGGCGCCGACCTCGACATCGCAGCCTGGGACAGCTATCCGCTCGGCTTTCTCTCCGACCGGCTGGAGGCCGGGCCGACCCACAAGACGCGCTTCCTGCGCCAGGGCGACCCCGATTTCCAGGCATTCCACCATGACCTCTACCGTGCGGTCGGCCGCGGCCGCTGGTGGGTGATGGAGCAGCAGCCCGGGCCCGTGAACTGGGCACCCTGGAACCCCGCGCCGCTGCCCGGCATGGTCCGGCTCTGGACCTGGGAGGCCTTTGCACATGGCGCCGAAACGGTCGCCTACTTCCGCTGGCGGCAGGTGCCATTCGGGCAGGAGGCGATGCATGCGGGTCTCCTGCGGCCCGACCACGCGCCGGCGGCGGGGCTGGCCGAGGTGGCCGTTGTGGCGCGCGAGCTTGCCGAGGCTCCCGAGGCCGGAACCGCACCGGCCGATGCCGCGATCGTCTTCGACTATGCCAGCGCCTGGGCCTGGGAGACGCAGCCGCAGGGGCGCGACTTCGACTATTTCCGCCTCGTGTTCGCCTTCTATCGCGGGCTCCGTCGGCTGGGGCTGAACATCGACGTGTTGCCCCCGGACACGGCAGACCTGGCGGCCTGGCCGCTGGTGCTTGTTCCCGGGCTGGCGACCATTTCCCCGCCCCTTGCCGTAGCGCTTGCAGGACATCGCGGGCAGGCGGTGATCGGACCGCGCTCCAATTCCAAGACCTGCGGTTTCGCGATCCCTCATCCACTGCCGCCCGGGCTGGCCGGCCTGGATGCCGTCGTGGCGCTGGTCGAGAGCCTGCCGCCCGGGGTCAGCGTGCCTCTCGCCGGCGGCGGCGCCTTCGTCCACTGGCGCGAGCGGCTGGAGGGGGCGGCCGAGGTGGCCTTGCGCTGCGCCGACGGCAGCCCGGCGGCTCTGCGCAGCGGCGGGCTCACCTACCTGGGCGGCTGGCCGGACGATGCGGGTATGGACCGTGTCCTCGCCGCCGCCTGCGCCGACGCGGGCATCGCCACATGCCCGATGCCCGAGGGCGTCAGGCTGCGGGACACGCCGGACCACCGCTTCGTCTTCAACTACAGTCCCGAGCCCGCCACCTTCGACGGCCTGAGCCTGCCGCCGGCAGCTGTCCTGCGCCTGCCGCGGCACGCTTCCCTTTCCGCGCGGTGACGGCTCACCCGCCGCCCGGTCCGCGTGCAACCCGCTCCAGCAGCGCCAGCAGTCCGCGCAGGATCGTCGCCGGCTCGGGCGGGCAGCCGGGGATGTGCAGGTCAACGGGAACAACCGCCTCGACCCCGCCGGCAATGGCGTAGCTTCCGGCGAAGCAGCCGCCGCCCCGCGCGCAATCACCGACCGCGACCACCCATTTCGGATCGGGCGTGGCCGCCCAGGTCCGCTCCAGCGCCTCGGCCATGTTCCGCGTCACCGGCCCGGTGACCAGCAGCACGTCGGCGTGGCGCGGCGATGCGACGAAGCGCAGCCCGAAGCGCTCGATGTCGTAGTAGGGGTTGCCCAGCGCGTGGATCTCCAGTTCGCAGCCGTTGCACGAGCCTGCATCGACCTGGCGGATCGACAGGCTGCGCCCGAGCCGGCGAAAGGCCGCGCGCTCCACGTCTCGGGCCAGCGCCGCAGCGGCCGGATCGGGCTGCGGCGCGGGTTCGGTCAGCGGCCGGCTGAGAAGCCCTTCGAGGAGATACCGGCGCATCCTGTCGTGTCCTCAGAGATCGTGCCCGGAATAGGAGCAGTTGAAGGATTTGTTACAGAGCGGGAAGTCGGCGATGATGTTCCCCTCCACCGCTGCCTCGAGCAGCGGCCACTGGAACCACGAGGGATCGCGCAGGTGGCAGCGGGCGATGCTGCCGTCCGCCGCCAGCCGCAGCCAGGCGAGCACGTCGCCGCGGAACCCCTCGACAAGCCCCAGCCCCTCGACCTCGCCGGCGGGGGCGAGCAGTTCGGCCCGGACGGCCCCCCCCGGCAGGCGGTCGAGTGCGGTACGGATCAGCGCAACGCTTGCCTCGATCTCGTGGATGCGGATCCACACCCGGGCGTTGACGTCGCCCTCGCTGCGCAGCGGCACGGCAGGCGGCTGCATGTCATAGGGGGCGTAGGGCAGGTCGCGCCGGACGTCGAAATCGCGCCCCGAAGCGCGGCCTACGAAGCCCCCGGCACCGAACCGCCGGGCGAGCGCGTTGGCGAGGGTGCCGGTGCCCACGGTGCGGTCCTGCAGCGAGGCGGTCTCGTCGTACAGCGTGACCAGCCCCGGGAAGCGACCTCCGATCAAGTCGAGAAGTCCGCGCAGCACCGCCACCCCCGCGGCATCGAGATCGGCCGTCACCCCTCCCGGAACGATCCGGTCGCGAAGCATCCGGTGGCCGAAGCACGCTGCCGAGGCGCGCAGCACCTGCTCACGCAGGACGCTGCACTGCGCCTGCATCATCGCGAAGGAGGCATCGTTGCAGATCGCGCCGATATCGCCGAGATGGTTGGCGAGACGCTCGAGTTCGGCCATCACCAGCCGCAGCCATTGCGCGCGCGGGGGCGGGGCGAGTTCCAGCGCCGCCTCGGCGGCCTGGGCGAAGGCCCAGACATAGGCCACCGTGCTGTCGCCCGAGACGCGCCCGGCAAGTTCGGCCCCGCGCTCCAGCGTCGCCCCCCGCATCAGCGCGTCCACTCCCTTGTGGACGTAGCCGAGCCGCGCCTCCAGCCGCACCAGCGTCTCTCCCTGTGCTGTGAAGCGGAAATGCCCGGGCTCGATGATGCCCGCATGCACCGGCCCGACCGGCACCTGGTGCAGGCTCTCGCCCTCGACCGGCAGGAAGACATAGGGCAGCCGGGGTACGGCCGCGGCAGCGGCCCCCAACGGATGGGCGATCTCCCAGTGCCCGTGGTCAAGCCATGGCCGGACATCGTCGGCGCCTTGCGGCTGCAGGCCGTGGAGATCGGCGATCGTCCGTTCCAGCCGCTGCGCCGGCGGGTGGTGGCCGGCGACCGACGGGAAACGCCCCTCGGGGACGGGCAGGCTGAGGATTCCGATGCGCCCCGCGGCAGCATCGTGCAGCGCCATGTGCACCTCGCCCTCACTGGCCCAGAGGCTCATCAGCGTTGCCGCCCCCTGCCCCAGCGCCTCGGCAGCGCGGCGCCAGTCGGCCGCGCCGACGCGGCTGCGCGGCATGGGGCCGTCGCGGAAGGCCGCCGGAGCGACGTTGAGTCCGGGTATCGGCCGTGTCATCGGCACCTCATCCCAGAAGCCTGGCCACGGCCTGGAACCAGGCCACCACGGGCTCCGGCAGGTGAAGCCCTGCCAGCAGCACCAGCGCCATGTGGCTGTAGAGAGGCAGCAGCGACGCCTCGGCCGGCGCCGAAGGCCCCTCGGGTGTACCGAACAGAACACCCGTCAGCCGCATCAGCAGCGCCCCGAAGGCCACCATCAGACCGAGCACAAGCAGGAGCGCCAGCACCGGGGCGCGCGCGAAGGTCGAGGTGACGATCAGGAACTCGCTCATGAAAACCCCGAACGGCGGCATCCCGGCAATGGCGAGCACCGCCACAGCAAGGCCGAAGCCCAGCGCCGGGTGCGACTGCGTCAGGCCGCAGATGTCCGCGATCCGCTGCGTTCCCTTGACCTGGGCGACGCTGCCGACGGCGTAGAATATCGCTGACTTGGTCAGGCTATGCATCGTCATGTGCAGCAGTCCGGCGAAGTTTGCCAGCGGCCCGCCCATGCCGAACGCGAAGACGATTATCCCCATGTGTTCGATCGAGGAATACGCGAACAGCCGCTTGATGTCGCGTCGGCGGTAGAGCATGAACCCGGCGAAGACCGCCGACAAGAGCCCGAGCGCCACCATCAGCGGCCCCGGCGCCACCGCCTCGGGGTTGGCGGCCATCAGCATCTTGAAGCGCAGCACCGCATAAAGCGCGACGTTCAGCAGCAGCCCCGACAGCACCGCCGAGATCGGCGTCGGCCCCTCGGCATGGGCATCAGGCAGCCACGCGTGGAGCGGCGCGAGACCCACCTTCGTGCCGTAGCCGAGCAGCAGGAACACGAAGGCCACGTTCAGCATCGCCGGGTCGAACCTCGCCGCACCCGACATCAGCCGCGTCCAGACCATCGAGGCGGCGCCCTCGCCCAGGACCGGCTGGGCGGCCATGTAGACGAGGATGGTGCCGAACAGGGCCAGCGCAATTCCCACCGAACCAAGGATGAAGTACTTCCACGCCGCCTCCAGCGCCTCATGGGTGCGGTAGAGGCCGACCATGGCGACGGTTGTCAGCGTCGCAAGCTCGATGGCCACCCACATCAGGCCGATGTTGTTGGACACCAGCGCGAGGTTCATGCCGAACATCATCAGCTGGTACATCGCGTGGTAGAACCGCAGGTTGACGGGGGTCAGCCGGCCGGCGGCAAGCTCGTGGCCGATGTAGCCGGCCGAGAAGGCGGCCGCGGTGAAGCCCACGAAGCTGTTGAGCACCACGAAGACGATGTTGAGCGAATCGACCAGAAGGTAGTCGCCCGCCACGTCGCCCGCGACGCCGAACAGCGCGCATGCGGCAACCAGCGTCAGGAGGCTCGCCCCGAGGTTGATCCTCGCGCCGAGCGCATAGCCCGGCACGAAGGCGAGGACCGCAGCCGCAGCCGCCGGGATCAGGAGGACGGCGGCGACCGGGCTCACTGCCGGTCTCCGCGGAACTCGTCCAGCGCCCCGACATCGACGGTGTCGAAGCGCTCTCGGATGCGGAACAGGAACACGCCGATCACGATCAGCGCGATCAGGACCGAAAACGCGACGCTGATCTCGACGACAAAGGGCATTCCCTGGGCACCGGTGGCGGCAAGGATCAGCCCGTTCTCGAGCGACATGAATCCCACTACCTGGCTCACCGCGTTGCGGCGGGTGACCATCATCAGGAGGCCGAGCAGCACCACCGACAGCGCGAAGGCGAGATCCTCGCGCGCCAGCGGGTTATCGGCCGCCGCCGTCAGCTGCAGCATCAGCACCACCGACAGCGCCACCAGCCCCATTCCCGCCAGCATCGTCGGGCCGATGCTGACCACGGTCTCGACCTCGCGGTGCACGCCGAGGCGCTGCATGATCCGGTGCAGCGCCCAAGGCACGATCACCGCCTTGAAGACCAGCGCGATCGCCGCTGTGACGTAGAGGTGGTGCGCCTCCTGGATGCGGGCCTGCCAGGCCACCGCAGCCGCAAGCACAACCGCCTGCAGCGCGAAGACGTTGAGCAGGGCGTAGAGCCGATCCTGGTAGAGCATCATGAAACTGACCAGCACCAGCCCGCCGGCCAAGAGATGGGCGATGTCGAAGGCAAGCCCGTCCATCAGAGACTCCGCGAGACGAACAGCAGCAGCGTGCCAAGCAGGCCCAGCATCAGCGCCGCACCAAGGAAATCGGGCACCCGGAAGACCCGCATCTTGGCGATTGCGGTCTCGAACACCGCCAGCAGCACCGCGCCGCCGGCAAGCTTGGCAAGGAATGCCGCAAGGCCGACGAGATGGGCTGCGAGGCCGCTTCCCGGGGCAGCCATCCCCCAGGGAAGAAACACGCAACCGACCAGCGCGACATAGAGCAGGAGCTTCAGCGCCGCGGCGATCTCGATCATCGCCAGGTGGCGGCCGGAGTACTCCAGCACCATAGCCTCGTGCACCATGGTCAGTTCCAGATGGGTGGCAGGGTTGTCGACCGGGATGCGCGCGTTCTCGGCAATCGCCACGATCACCAGCGCCACCAGCGCCAGCCCCAGCGACACTCGCAGCCCGACCTCGGGCGAGGCCATGAACGCCGCCACCACCGACAGCTGCGTCGACCCAGCGACAAGCGCGAGCGTGAACACAGTGAGCAGCATTGCCGGCTCGGCAAAGGCCCCGATCATCACCTCGCGCGAGGCGCCGATGCCGCCGAAGGCGGTGCCGACGTCCATCCCCGCGAGCGCGAGGAAGAAGCGCGCACTGCCCAGAAGCGCGACGATGGCGATCAGGTCGGCGGTCCAGCTGAATTGCAGGCCGGTGGCGAAGCTGGGCACCAGCGCAGCGGCTACCCAGGTGGCCGCGAAGATCGCATAGGGCGCGACGCGGAACAGCCAGGAGGCGTTCTCGGCCAGAACCACCTCCTTGCGCATCAGCCGCAGGATGTCGCGGTAGGGCTGCAGCAGCGAGGCGCCGCGGCGCCGCGTCAGCCGCGCCTTCACCTTGCGGACCAGCCCCACCAGCCCCGGAGCCAGCACCAGCACCAGCAGCATCTGGACGCCCTGCACCAGAAGGCCCTGGATCAGTTCCATACCGCCAGCCCCACGAGCAGCAGGATGAGCGACACGAAGACCAGGCTCAGGTACCGCCGGATGGTCAGAAACTGCAATCCGTTCAGGCGTGCCGCGAGCGCCCCCACCCCGGCCGCGACCGGCAGGTAGAGCCAGGTCCAGGCGAGGTCCTCGGTGCTGGCGGCGTGCCGGGCGGGCCGCAGGTCGCCCGGGGGCGGCATCTCCACCCGTTCGCGCGCGGCCAGGAGCGTGCCCCCCAGCGCCCGCCTGATCGGCTGGGCGAAGCTGCCCGCGCCGTACTGGGTCGCCGGGTCGGCGAGCGGAAAGCCGCAGTCCCAGGCCGGGCCGCGGCGCAGCCTGCGCGAGGCCAGCCGGTGCACCAGCCAGGCCGCAGTCATCGCGCTCGCGGTGGTGAAGACGAGCACGAGGAACCCGCTGTAGCTGCTCTGGACCTCGGCCACCGGCACGAGCGTGAGCCAGGGGTTGCCGAGTTGAGGCGGGACGCGACCGCCGGCTGCCTGCCCCACGGCCGGCGCGATCAGGTCGACCGCCGCGCCGGGCAGGATGCCGGCCAGCACGCACAGCGCGGCGAGCACGGCCATGGCGGCAAGCGACCAGCGGTCGGCCTCGACCGCCCCGGCGGCAACGTCGCTGCGCGGCCGGCCAAGGAAGGCCACGCCGTAGAACCGCACGAAACAGACCGCGGCCAGCGCCGCCGAAAGGGCAAGCAGCCCGCCGGTCGCGGGCAAGAGCAGCTGCAGCGCCGGCTGGGGCAGCCCCGGGCTTTGCAGGATACCCTGGAAGAGCAGCCACTCCGAGGCGAACCCGTTCAGCGGCGGCAGCGCCGCGATGGCGGTCACCCCGACAAGCGTCAGGACGGCCGTCACCGGCATCCGGTGGATCAGCCCGCCAAGCGCGTCAAGCGCACGCCGCCCCGTCGCCGACAGGACGGCGCCCGCGGCCATGAATAGCAGGCTCTTGAAAAGCATGTGGTTGAGGACGTGGAACAGCGCCGCGGTCAGCGCCAGCGCCGCGAGCGCCGTCATGCCGTTGGCACGGAACGCCAGCGCGAGCCCCAGGGCGACAAGGATGACGCCCACGTTCTCGATCGTCGAATATGCGAGGATGCGCTTGGCGTCACCGTCGACGATGGCAAAGAGGATGCCCATCACGGCCGTCGCCGCACCGAGAATGATCACCACCGGGCTCGCCCACCAGGCGACCGGCCCCAGCAGGTCGAAGACCACGCGGATGAAGGCGTAGAGCGCGACCTTGGTCATCACCCCGCTCATCAGCGCCGAGACGTGGCTCGGCGCCGCCGGATGGGCCAGAGGCAGCCAGACGTGGAGCGGCACGACGCCCGCCTTCGAGCCCGCGCCAAGCAGCATCAGGAACAGGATCGCCGCCGTCACCTCCGGCCCGCGCTCTGCCGCCGCGATCGCCTCGAAGCCGTAGCCCCCTTCGGCCCCGGCAAGCAGTCCGAAGGCGAACAGAAGCGCCATCGTCCCCAGCCCCGCCATCAGCAGGTAGACATAGCTTGCCCGCCGCGCCTCGGCATCACGGTGGTCCGAGACGACAAGCGCCCATGACAGAAGCGACATCGATTCCCAGCTCACCAGGAAGGTGAAGGCATCGTCCGCCAGGAGCACCAGCGCCATTGCGCCGAGGAAGGGGCCGTAGAACGGCAGCACCCGGCCCGGCGCCGCTGCATGCCGCATGTAGCCGATCCCGTAGAGCGAGGCCGCCGCCCCCCCCAGACCGAGCACCACCAGGAAGAAGCCCGACAGCGCGTCAAGCCGGAAATGCGCCCCGATCCACGGCAGGCCGAGCGGCAGGACCGTGCGCACCGGCGGGCCGGCCGCCAGCAGTGCCCAGAGGCCGACCGCAACGAAGGCCGTCGCCAAGGCCGCCGACGCGCCGCTGACGATCGCGGCGCCCCCCGTCCGCTGCGCCACCAGCGCGCCCGCGGGTCCGAGCGCCAGGAGCCCCGCGGCCAGCAGAAGCCCCGCCTCGAGGGCAGTCATCGTCCGGCCCCCGGCGCATCGGCGGGGGCCTTCAGCCGCACGCCCCGCCCACCCCCGGTGCTGGGCAGCCCGTCGCCGATCAACTCAACCCCTGCCCGGTCGAGGGCGGCGACGATGCGGGTCAGGCTCTCGACCACGCCGCGCACCGTGCCGCCGCTTGCCTCCATCCGCTGGATGGTGGGCACCGACACGCCCGCCATTCCGGCCAGCGTCCTCTGGTCGATCGCAAGCAGCGCACGGGCTGCGCGCAACTGCGCCCCGGTCATCATGGGGTTGCCTCCTGATGCCTCAGAACTGATTCCTAATCCATCATGAAAGGCATCTCAACCATCCCTTGTCGGCTGGATCACTCCTCGATCGCGCGCAGATGCACGGCGAAGTCGGGATCGGCTATCAGCGTCCGGCAGCGGGCAAAGCGGGTGTCGGCATAGCGGCGGAAGTCGTCGGCGGGGTTGGCGTTTGCCAGTTGGATCAGCCCCCAGAGCGTCCACAGGAGATCGCACATCGCCTTGTAGACGACCATCCGGCCGCGCTGTCCGGCCGGCGCCTCGCCGCCGAAATAGGCGGCCAGCATCTCCTCGTCCTGCTCGGGGCCGAAGCCGCCCTCGACCGAGAGATCGCCGAGGTCCCACATCGGGTCGTTCATCCCCGAATACTCCCAGTCGACAAGCCACATGCGCGTCCCGGCATCGAGCAGGTTCTCGCACAGCGGGTCGCAGTGACAGGCAACCGGTACCACCGGCCGGGCGGCAAGCGCGGCACGCACCACGCCGGCCTCCGCGACGACGTCGTGGTATCCGGCGGGCAGGGCCACGTCGCGGCCGGCCAGCAGTCGCAGGTAGTCGTCGATCATCGCGAAAAGCTCGAAGCGGAAGGGAAAGACGGCGCCCGACCGGTGCAGCCGGGCAAACGCTCGCCCGGCCCGGGCGGGGGCGCCGGCGCGGCTGCGGAACAGCTCGGGCGTCATCGTGACCACCCCGGCCAGAATGCGGGTGACCATGAGGCCGCTGGCCGGATCGGCATGCACGACCTCGGGCGACACACCGGCCGCGGCTGCGGCCCGGGCCGCGACGGCCTCGTTGGCGCGGTCGATATACTCCGCCGTACCCTCGCCCGGAATGCGCAGGATGTACTCGCCAAGACGGTAGACGCGGTTGGTCAGCCCGCCCATCCGCTCGGCGCGGCCCCGCCAGCCCGCAAGTGCCGGAATGGTCGCGGCGATGGCGTCGATGGCGTCGGTCATCACGTCCCCACTTCCCATTCCCGGCGAACACGGTTTCACAGAAACCGGCCGAACGCTATGGTCGCGCGGCGACACCGGGGCGGGGGCGGCGATGGCGGGGGGCGGGCATTTGGGGAACCTCGGGGCGGTCTACGGTGCGGGCTCGGCCGAGGAGGTCGCCGCCCTCTACGACCGCTGGGCCGAGAGCTATGACACCGAGATGGCGGCAGCGGGCTATCGCCATCCGGCGATCTGCCTGGCACTCCTGGCCCGCCACCTTCCGCGCGGAGCGGCACCGGTGCTCGATGCCGGGGCCGGCACCGGGCTGGTCGGCGAGTGGCTCGGCATCCTCGGCTGGCCCGAGGTCGAGGGGCTTGATATCTCGGAGGGAATGCTCGCGGTGGCCGCCCGCAAGCAGGTGTACCGGGCCCTGCACCGGCTCGCCCTGGGCGGACCGCTGCCTTTCGCGGAAGGCCATTTCGCCGCCGTCGTCTGCACCGGGGTCTTCACCACCGGCCATGTCGGCCCCGAGGGGCTGGACGAGCTCGTGCGCGTCTGCCGGCCCGGGGGCGTGCTGGTGATGACGGTGAAGACGACGCTGTGGGAGGGCGGCTTCGCCGCCCACATCGACAGCCTGGGGGGGCTGGCACGGCTGGTCGATCGCACCCCGCCCTACGTCTCGATGCCGGGCGAGGCCGGGACGGTGCCGAGCCTCGCCGTCGTACTGCGGCGCGGCTAGACGGGGCCGAGGGGCCGCTCACGCCCGCCCCGACCCGGCCGGCCCTTGCCCCAGCGGCCGGCAGCCCGTGGCGGGGCTTTCCCCTCCGGGCGACGCCCTACGCCTTCACCCGAAGCCCCTCGGGGTCGTGGAAAGGCCGCAGGCCGATCCGTGCAGCAAGCACCTCGCCCGCAACGACAAGCTCGTAGTTCCCGGCGGAAAGCCATGCGTCGGTGACGCCGGCGGGGTTGCGGACATAGCCGTAGCCGACCGCCTTGCCGATCGTGTAGCCGAAGCCGCCCGAGGTCAGATAGCCCACCGCCTCGCCGTCGCGCAGGATCGTCTCGCGCCCGACCAGGACCGCGTCGGGGTCGTCGAGCGCGAAACCCGCGAAGCGCTTGCGCAGGGGCGCGCCGGCCGCCCGTTCAAGCGCGGCGCGGCCGAGGAAGGGGATGTTGGAGCGCATCTTCACCGCCCAGCCGAGCCCGGCCTCGAAGGGGGTGTCGTTCGGCGTGATGTCGGAGGACCAGGCGCGGTAGCCCTTCTCGAGCCGGAGCGAGTCGAGCGCCCGGTAGCCCACCGGCCTGATCCCGTCGGCGGCGCCCGCCGCCATCAGCGCGTCGAACACCTCGCCCGTGGCGGCGATCGGCACATGCAGCTCCCAGCCGAGCTCGCCCACATAGGTTACCCGCAGCGCCCGCACCGGCGCCCCGGCGATGATGATCTCGCGGACATGGCCGAAGGGGAAGGCCGCATTCGAGACGTCGGCCGCGGTGACGCGGGCAAGCACGTCCCTCGCCCTCGGCCCCATCAGCGACAGCACGCCCCAGTCGGCGGTGACGTCGGCCAGCCGCACCTCGCCAACCGCCGGCAGATGGTCGGCGATCCAGCCCGCGTCATGACTGCGGAAGCCGGTGCCGGTGACGATGTAGAAGCGGTCCTCGGCAAGGCGGGCCACCGTCAGGTCGGCCTCGATGCCGCCGCGGCTGTTCAGAAGCTGCGTGTAGGTCAGCCGGCCGGGCGGCCGCGTGACATGGCCGGCGCAGATCCAGTCGAGCGCAAGGGCGGCGCCGGCGCCGGCCAGCTCGAATTTGGCGAAGGACGACTGATCGAAGACGCCGACGGCATTGCGGACATGCGCATGCTCCTCGCCGACGGCCCCGAACCAGTTCTGCCGGCCCATGGCGTAGATGTCCTGAGCCGCCATGCCTGCGGGGGCAAACCAGTTCGGCCGCTCCCACCCGAGCTTGGAGCCGAACACGGCCCGCAGCGCCTTCAGCCGGCCGTAGAGCGGCGAGACGATGCGCGGCCGTCCGCTTTCGTATTCCTCGTGCGGATAGGCGATGGTGTAGTGCTTGCCATAGGCTTCGAGCGTGCGTTCGGCGACCCAGCGGCGGTCGCGGTGCATGTCCGAGAAGCGGCGGATGTCCACTACCCACAGGTCGAGCGGCGCCTCGCCAGTCATTGCCCATTCCGCGAGCACCCAGCCCGCGCCGCCGCCCGAGGCGATGCCGAAGGCGTTGAAGCCCGCGCCGACAAACATGTTGGCGCATTCCGGCGCGGCGCCGAGGATGAAGTTGCCGTCCGGCGTGAAGCTCTCGGGACCGTTGATCATCTGCTTCACGCCGGCCTCGCGCAGTGCGGGGATGCGCGCGATTGCCTGGTTCATGTGCTGCTCGAAATGGTCGTAGTCGTCATCGAACAGCCGGAACTCCCAGTCCGGCGGTACGTCGTCCAGGATCCAGGGCTGGGGGTCCGGCTCGTAGCCGCCCATGACGAGGCCGCCGACCTCCTCCTTGAAGTAGGTCCGCCGGTCGGGATCGCGGATGGTGGGCGCATCGGCGCCGAGGCCGGGGATGCGGTCGGTGACGATGTACTGGTGCTTGAGCGGCTGCAGCGGCACGGTGACGCCTGCCATCGCGCCGACCTGCCGCGCCCACATTCCGGCGCAGTTGACGACCGTCTCGCAGGCGATGTCGCCCCTGTCGGTGCGCACGGCGGTGATTCGCCGTCCGGCAGTCACGAAACCCGTGACACGCACCCCCTCGATGATGCGGGCACCGTGCATGCGGGCGCCCTTCGCAAGGCTCTGCGTGATGTCGGAGGGGCTCGCCTGGCCGTCGGTCGGCAGCCACGAGGCGCCGATCAGGTCGGAGACATCCATCAGCGGCGACATCCGACGCACCTCTTCGGGCGAGATCAGATGCATCTCCATGCCGAAGCTGCGCGCGGTGGTGGCGAGCCGACGGAACTCGGTCCAGCGGTCGGGCGTTGTGGCAAGGCGCAGGCAGCCGGTCATCTTCCAGCCGGTGGCAAGCCCGGTCTCGGCATCGAGCCGCTTGTAGAGGTCGACGGAGTACTTCAGCACCCGCGTGATCGAGGCCGAGGAGCGCAACTGCCCCACCAGCCCGGCCGCATGCCACGTCGACCCCGAGGTCAGCCGGCCTTGTTCGAGCAGAACAACATCCGCCTTGTGATCGCGCGCCAGGTGGTAGGCGGTCGAGCAGCCGATGATGCCGCCGCCAATGACGACGATCTGGACCTTGTCGGGAAGGGTCATGGGCGCGGCTTTCCGTGAAACATGCGGTAGCGGTCGAGCGCAGTGGCGAGACGGTCGAGGTTCTCCGAGGCGTAGGCGTCGTAGTCGACCCCGGGCGCCGAAAGGTGCAGGCCCGAGACCATCGCCCACATCGCCTCGCGCACCAGCGCCGCGACCTGCATCGCGTCGAAGGCGCGGACGAGCGCTGGCCCGGGCGGCCGGCCGAAATATGCCGCGAGCAACGTGCCGGCGGCGGCAGCGTCCATGCCGGCGTTGGCGGCGGCGCCTGCGAGGTCGAACATCGCTGTTCCGAACCCCGCATATTCGAAGTCGATCAGCCACAGACGGCTGCCGTCGTCCAGGATGTTGGCGGGCAGGAGGTCGTGATGGGCGAAAACGATCGGAAGCGGCGGCTGTGCCGCCTCCATCTCCGCCGAAAGGGCCAGAAGCCCCGGCAGCGCCGGTGCATGGGTGCTGCCCGCAAGCGTTCGGGCGTAGTCGCGGATGACGTGGAAGGGCCAAAAGAGGAAGGCCGGGCCCGAGACATGGCCCGGCATCGCGGCGTGGAAGTCGCGCAGCAGCACCGCCAGCCGTTCGGGGTTGGCGCGGACGTCGGCAGCCGTCCACGTCCGGGCATCGAGGAACGCCGTAACCATCACGCCGGGACCGTCGTGCTCGACCGCCGGGCCGAAACCCGCGGCATGGGCGGCGCGGGCCGTCATCGCCTCGCGCGCGCGCAGGACGTGGTGGAAGGGGTAGTCGGCGCCGAAGCGCACGACATGCGCGCCGGCCGCGTCGGTGACCTTCCAGATCTCGTTGGAGAGCCCCCCGGCCATCGGCTCCGCCCGGGGCTCGCCCTGCCAGCAGGGCAGGATACCGATACGCTCAGGCGTGCTCACGCGGCCCTCCTGCTGCAAGGCCGAGCCGCGCCCGCGCCCGCGCGGCGGCGGCCTGGATCAGCCGGTCGGCGATGATGGCGATGAAGGCCACCGCCAGCCCCGCCACCAGCCCGCGCCCGGGGTCGGCCTTGGTCAGCGCGATGTAGACCTCCTGGCCAAGGTCGCGGGTGCCGACCAGCGCGGTGATGACCAGCATGGAGAGCGCGAACATGATGGTCTGGTTCAGCCCGAGCAGGATTTCGGGCAGCGCGAGGCGCAGGCGGATGTGCATCAGGATCTGCCGCCGCGTGCAGCCCATGGCGCGCCCGGCCTCGACCAGCCGCGGGTCCACCCCCTGCAGGCCGAGGACTGTGTAGCGGATCGCCGGCGCCACCGAATAGGCGACGACGGCAAGCATGGCGGTGAAGTCGCCGACCCTGAACAGCATCACCGCCGGCATCAGGTAGACGAACGAGGGCAGCGTCTGCAGCGTGTCGATGGTCAGCCTCAGCCAGCGCCACAGCCCCTCGCGCTCGGCCGCGAGGATGCCGAGCGGCAGGCCGATCAGCATCGCGATCGCCACCGAGATGCCGCAGAGGTAGACGGTGACCATCGCCTCCTCCCAGAGGTCGACGACGGCGATCAGCACCGCAAGCCCGCCGGCGATCAGCGCAAGCCGCGCCCCGCCGAGCCGCCAGCCGGCAAAGGCCAGAAGCCCCGCCACCCCAAGCCAGGGCAGCCCGGCGAGGAAGCGCTTGAAGGGGATCAGCAGGTTCAGCAGCAGCGCGTTCTTCATGGCCTCGAGGCTGTCGAAGTAGTTGACGTTGATCCAGGCGACGAGGTCCGACCAGAAGGGCCCGGTGGTCACCCGCAGCGCCTCGGGGTACGTCTGCGCAGCGGGCATGAGCGCGGCGAGCAGCCCCGCGGCAAGGATCGTTGCCAGCGCCCCGGCAAGGTAGGGGTGGCGGGCGACCGGGCCGCGGCCGGCGGCAGGCGCCAGCGGCAGGGCGGCGCGTTCGGCGAATGCCTGGCTCAGCCGGTCGAGCGCGATCGCCAGCGCGACGATCGCCAGCCCCGCCTCGAGCCCGGTGCCGAAGTCGAGCCGGCGGAGCGCCGACAGCACGTCGAAGCCAAGCCCGCCGGCGCCGATCATCGAGGCGATGATGACCATGTTGAGCGACAGCATTATCACCTGGTTGACCCCGACCATCAGCCGGTCCTTGGCCGAGGGCAACATCACCCGCCAGGTCATCTGCCGCCGCGTGCAGCCGATCATCCGGCCGAGGTCGCGGATATCGTCGGGCACGCGGGCGAGCGCCAGCATCGTCACCCGCGTCATCGGCGGCATGGCGTAGATCAGCGTCGCCACCACCGCCGCCGTCGGGCCGAAGCCGAAGAGGATGAGGATCGGCACCAGATAGGCGAAGACGGGAATCGTCTGCATCAGGTCGAGGATCGGCTCGATCGCCCGCGCGAACCACAGCCAGCGGTGTCCCGCCAGACCGAGCGCCAGGCCCCCCGCGACCCCCAGCGGTACCGCGACCAGGATCGAGGCAAGGGTGACCATCGCGCTCGTCCACTGGCCGAAGACGGCGAGAAAGGCGAAGCAGGCGGCAACCAGAGTGGCTAACCGCAGGCCGCCGGCCCGGTGCCCGATCAGCGCGGCAAGCGCCACCACCCCAACCCAGCCCATCGGGGCCAGCCCGATCGCCGGAAAGCCGCCCGAGAGGGCGCCAAGCGCCAGCCGGTAGGGCAGGTCGATCACCGAAGCGATGAAGCGCGTGGCGTCGGTGAAGGTGAAGAGGCCGAAGTCGGCCTCGTTCAGAAGCCAACGGGTGGCCGCGCCGATCCATCGGCGGGCGGGCAGGACCAGGGCGCGGGGATAGTCGAAGGCCCAGGGGGCCACGCCCCTTCCCCAGAGCCACAGGGCGCCGAAACCGCCCAGCACGGCCGCCCAGGCAGGCAGTCCGCCGCCTCCCAGGCGCGCGCGGGCGGCGGGTCCGGCGGCAGCCTCAAGCGGATGCGCCAAAGCTCATCCCCCCAGCATCAGCACCACCACCGCGTCGCGGTGCAGGTGGCCGACCGTGGCACCATCATCACCAAGCACCCGCAGCGCCGCCGCGCCGTCGAGGAACAGGGGCGCGGCTTCGGCCACGGTGGCGCGGGCGGGTACGCTGCCCGACGGCGCCGGCCCCTCGACAGCGCCCATTACCCGCGCCACCCGTACCACCTTTGACCTCGGCACCGCCCGGGTGAACTCGCGAACATAGGCGGTGGCCGGGTTCAGCACGATCTCCTCGGGCGTGCCGGCCTGCACCACCGCGCCGTCCTTCATGATGACGATCCGGTCGGCAAGACGGATCGCCTCGTCGAAATCATGGGTGATGAAGACGATCGTCTTCCTGACCACCGACTGCAGGCGGATGAACTCGTCCTGCATCTCGCGGCGGATCAGTGGGTCGAGCGCCGAGAACGGCTCGTCGAGGAACCACAGTTCGGGGTCGGCGGCAAGGCTGCGGGCGATGCCCACCCGCTGCTGCTGGCCGCCCGACAGCTGGCGGGGGTAGAAGTGCTCGCGCCCGGCCAGCCCGACAAGGCCGATCATCCGCTCCGCCCGCTCCTCGCGCGACGCCCGGCCCATGCCCTGCACCTCGAGCGGAAAGGCCACGTTCTGCATCACCGTCATGTGCGGCAGCAGCGCGAAGTGCTGGAAGACCATCCCCATTTTGTGACGGCGGATCATCGTCATCTCCGCCTCCGAGGCCGCCAGCAGGTTCTGCCCGCGGAACAGGATCTCGCCCGCCGTCGGCTCGACAAGGCGCGACAGGCAGCGCACCAGGGTCGACTTGCCCGACCCCGACAGCCCCATGATCACACAGATCTCGCCCTCGCCCACCGCCAGGTCCACCGCCCGCACCGCCGCCACCAGACCGGCCGCGGCGAGCCGCTCGGGGGCCGGATCCGGCCCGAGCGCCGCGAGCGTCTCGGCCGCGCGGGGACCGAACAGCTTCCAGACATTTCGGCAGACCAGAAGCGGCTGGGCTGCGTGCAGGGCGGGATCGCTCACGCGGGGGCTCCGGGCAGGCGGGACGCGCGGGCCGGCGGCGGTGTCAGCGACCGATCCAGGCCTTCCAGCGCGATTCGTTGCCGGCCATCCAGTCGGCCACCACCGCCTCCACTGTCCGGCCGTTGAGGTCTACCTCGGTGATCATCGCGCCCATCTCATCGTTACCGACACGGAAGGCGGTGACCGCGGCGTGGGCGCCCGGCCATTTGTCCTTCAGCCCAGCCCAGGCGACCTTCCAGATGTCGCCGAACGGCTTGCCGCAGTCATAGGCAAGGTCAGCATTGATGCCCCAGGCGGGGTCGTTGTAGCACTCCGCAGCATATTCGGGAAACTCGACCCAGGCGCCCTCGTACTTTGCCGGCGCCCAGTGCGGGGCGTAGACCCACAGGATGATCGGCGCCTGCCGCTGGATGGCGCTTTCGAGTTCGGCGAACAGCGCGGCATCGGTGCCGGCATGGATCACCTCGAAAGGCAGATCCAGCGCTTCCACCCTCTCCTCGTCGAAGCCCCCCCATGTCACCGGCCCGCCAAGGTAGCGACCCTTCGGTGCGGTCTCGGCCGTGGCGAACGCCTCCGCGCAGGCGGGCTCCTTCAGCGCCTCCCAGTTCGGCAGGCCGGGGCAGCGCTCGGCCATGTAGGCGGGATACCACCACTCCTCCTTGGCCAGCATGCCGGTCGGGCCGAGATTCTCCACCCGCCCGGTGGACGTTGCGGCGTCCATCGCCTCGCGCCCCGTCGTCTCCCACATCTCCATGGCCACGTGCAGGTCACCGGTCTCGAGTCCGGCGAACTGCGCGAGATAGTCCGCCTGCACATACTCGACGGTGTAGCCGGCCTGCGCCAGCACCTCGCCCATGATCCGGGTGGTGATGAGCTGGCCGGTCCAGTCGTGCAGCGTCAGGCGGATCGGATCGGTCGATTCCTGCGCCGACGGCGCCGCGGCTCCCGCGACCAGCGCGAGCACCGATGCCCCGAGGCATTTCGCGAGAGTTGGTCTGGTCGAGTGCGTCGCGGCCATGTCGTTCCCCCTGTTGTCGCTTTGCCTCGTGGCGGACCGGCGGCCGGCTCGAGCGCGCGCGGCTCCCTCCGGGCTCAAGCTAACGTCGCGGGGGGCGGCGCTGTCAATTGCGGGGTGTGGTTTTTTGTGTCTTTCATGACCGCATCTGACCAGTTGTCCGGTGAGGCGGCCCGGCCGCTCCGGCAAGACCCGCACGAGACGCCCCCTGATGCTCTCAAAGCGCCACTCACAGATCCTCCGCATCCTCGACGGCGAGGGCACGGTCACGATCGCGGCGCTCGCCGGCCGGCTTGGCGTTTCCCCCGAGACGGTGCGTCGCGATCTGCGTCCGCTGGCCGAGCGGGGCTCGGTGGTGCGGATGCACGGCGCCGTCGGGCTGGCCGGCCAGCTTGGAGAGGCTCCGTTCCTGCGCAGGATGCGCGAGAACGCGGCCGCCAAGCAGGCCATCGCCCGTCACTTCGCGGCCACCATCCGCAACGGCGACTCGCTCATGCTCGACACCGGAACGACGACCAGCTTCCTTGCCCGGGCGCTGGTCGGCCACCAGAGGCTGACCGTCGTCACCAACTCGACCGACGCGGCCCGCATCCTCGCAGCGACCGGCGGCAACCGGGTGTTTCTGGCCGGGGGCGAGATGCGCGGCGATTCCGGGGCAATGCTGGGCGCCGCAGCCTGCGACTTCGCCCGCCGCTACTCCGTCGAGGTGGCGGTGATCTCGGCCGGCGCGTTGGACGCCGGCGGTGTGATGGATTTCGACCCCGACGAGGCCGATTTCGCGCGCGTGGTCCTGAGGCGCGGCACGCGGCGCGTGGTGCTGACCGACCACAGCAAGTTCGGTCGCCGCGGACTCGTGGATGTCTGCAGCCTTGGCGACATCGACGAACTGGTCACCGACAGCGCACCCGACCGCGCGATCACCGCGGCGCTGGCGGCGGCCAGCGCCCGGCTGGTTCTGGCCGGGGCGTGAAGGCCCCCGATCACGCGCCGCACCCCGTGCGCCCTGGCCTGTCGCGCCAGGGCGTGCGGGCGGCGACCCGTGAGGGCCGGACAGGCCGGCCGTCACCCCGCGCAGGCACGCTCGGCCACATGCGCGCCCAGCGCGAGCGATGCGGTCAGCCCGGGGGATTCGATGCCGAAAAGCTGGATCAGCCGCCTACCCGCATCGGCGTCGATGCGGAAGTCGGGACTGGCATGCCCGCCAAGCTTGACCCGCACGCCCGCGTAGTCGGCATGCAGCGTGTCATCCGGGAGGCCGGGCCAGTAGCTGCGGATCGCCGCGTAGAAGGGCGCCGCACGGCCTGGGTCGACGTCGTAACCGGGCGCGGAAATCCACTCCACGTCCGGCCCGAAGCGGACCCGCCCGGCCATGTCGATGGTGGCGTGCACTCCCAGGCCACCGACCTCTGGCAGGGGATAGACCAGCCGCGCGAAGGGCGGTGCGCCCCGGTAGGCGAAATAGTTACCGCGGGCGAAGCGCACCTCGGGGGCAGGGCCGGCACCGTCGATCGCCGCCGCGACGCGATGTGCCGAAAGGCCGGCCGCGTTCACCACTGTCCGGGCCATCAGGCGGTGGCCGCCTGCCTCGAGCATGACCCCATCCTCCGTCAGTCGGCCCCGCGTGACCGGCGTCCGCAGCGCCAGCACCGCCCCTGCCTCTTCGGCATCGGCCAGCAGGGCGAGCATGAGCGCGTGGCTGTCGACGATGCCGCTGTCCGGCGACAGCAGCGCGGCGGCGACGTCGAGTTCGGGCTCGAGCGCCAGCACCTCGGCCCGCGGCAGGCGCCGCAGCCCCTCGACGCCGTTGGCCGTGCCGCGAACGGCGAGCGCATCGATCGCGGCCTCCTGCCCGCGTGCGACGACGATCAGCTTGCCGATCCGGCGGCAGGGCACGCCCGCTCCGGCGCAGTAAGCGTATAGCGCGCGGCGGCCGGCAACGCAGAAGCGCGCCTTGAGGCTGTCCTGCGGATAGTAAATGCCGGCATGGATCACCTCGCTGTTGCGGCTCGAGGTGCCCTGGCCGATCGCCGCCTCGGCCTCGGCCAGGATCACCTCGCGGCCCGCCCTTGCCAGGGCCCGCGCCGCGGCAAGCCCGATCACGCCGGCCCCGATGACCACGCAGTCGGCCCGGTCCATCCGCCCCCCTTCCGCACGCACGCCACCATGTCCCCTTCCGGACCGGACGGGACCTCTGGCATAGTCGCCGACGATGGCCCCAGGCAAGCCCACGCTGATCGGCAGGACCGCACTCGTCACCGGTGCATCGAGCGGGCTTGGCGCGCATTTCGCGCGCCTGCTGGCGGGTGAGGGTGCGCGCGTCGTCCTTGCCGCCCGCCGCGAGGACCGCATCGCGGCGCTCGCCGCCGAACTGGCCGGCCTGAGGCTGGCGGCACAGGCGGTGGCAATGGACGTCACCGACCCCGCCTCGGTCGCCGCCGGCCTTGATGCGGTCGAGGGCCGGATTGACATCCTCGTCAACAACGCCGGCATCGCCGGCGGCGGCGCGGCACTGGAGATGGCCGGTCCCGATTTCGACGCGGTCATCGACACCAACCTCAAGGGCGTCTTCGCCGTCGCCCAGGCGGTGGCGCGGCGGATGGCGGCGACAGGCGGCGGGGCGATCGTCAACATCGCCTCGGTTCTCGGTCTGCGTGTGGCAGGACAGGTTGCCGCCTATGCCGCCTCCAAGGCGGCCGTCATCCATTTGACCCGTGCGCTCGCGCTGGAATGGGCCCGCCACGGCATCCGCGTCAACGCGCTGTGCCCGGGCTACATCGAAACCCCGCTGAACGCCGCCTTTTTCGCCACCGCAGCCGGTCAGGCCCTGATCCGGCGCATCCCGCAGCGCAGGCTCGGCCGGCCCGAGGACCTTGACGCTCCACTCCTGCTTCTCTGTTCGGACGGCGGGGCATACATCACCGGCGCGGTCCTCGCCGTCGACGGCGGCCACCTCGTCTCGTCGCTCTAGGGGCACCGCATGGACTTCACGCTGTCGCCGCGTATCGAAGATTTCCGGACCAGGATCGCGAGGTTCGTCGCGGACGAGGTCCTGCCAGTCGAAGCCGATCCTGCAGCGTGGGACGCGCATGGCAACATCGGCCTCGACCGGCTGAAGTCGCTGCGCGCGCGGGCGCGCGCCGAAGGGCTTTGGTGCCTGCAGCTGAAGCCCGAAACTGGCGGCCAGGGCCTCGGCAAGATCGGCATGGCGGCCTGCTACGAGGAGATGAACCGCTCGATCTTCGGCCCGGTCGTGTTCAACTCCGCTGCCCCCGACGACGGCAACATGATGGTACTCGAGCTGGCGGCGACGCCGGCCCAGCGGGATCTCTGGCTGGCGCCGATCGTCGCCGGGCGGGTGCGTTCGGCATTTGCCATGACCGAGCCGCATCCCGGCGGCGGCTCGGACCCGACGATGATCATGACCACCGCCTCCCGGCATGGCGACCGCTACGTGATCCGCGGCCGCAAATGGTTCATCACCGGCGCCTCCGAGGCACAGCACTTCATCCTTGTCGCCCGCACCTCCGACGACCCTCGCAGCGGGCTGACCGCCTTCCTTTTCGACCGCGACCAGCCCGGCTGGCGGATCGACCGGCGCATCCCGGTCATGGGGCCGGAAGAGCACGGCGGGCATTGCGAACTGGTGTTCGAAGGGCTGGAGATCCCGGTGGAGAACGTACTGCTGGGCGAAGGCGAGGGGCTGCGCCTGACCCAGATGCGGCTCGGCCCGGCGCGCCTGACGCATTGCATGCGCTGGCTAGGTCTGGCCCGCCGCTGTGTCGAGATCGCCCGGACCTACGCCGCCGAGCGCTTCGCCTTCGGCGAACGGCTCTCCCGGCGGGAAAGCATCCGCCTGATGCTGGGCGATCTCGCCATGCAGATCGAGATCGGGCGGCTTCTCGTGATGAAGGCGGCCTGGGAACTGGACCGCGGCGGCTTCGCCCGCAAGGAGGTGTCGATGGCCAAGGTCCATGTCGCCAACCTCCTGCACAAGGCGGCTGACGTCGCGATCCAGATCAACGGCGCGCGCGGCTACTCCACCGACACACCCCTCGAGTGGATCTACCGCTATGCCCGGCAGGCGCGGCTGGTCGACGGCGCCGACGAGGTGCACCGGATGGTGCTGGAGAAGACACTCGCCCGCGAGGGACGCGCGTTCTGGGCCTGGCCGGTTGCCGGGGGCTGAGGCGATGGGCGGTACCGGGCCGTTCCCTTCGGACGCACTGCGGGACTTCCTCGACAGCACCTTCGGGCCAGCGACCGGAGTGGCATTCGAGCGGGTCGCCGGCGGCCAGTCGAACCCCACCTACTTCGTTACCCACGGCAAGGAACGCATGGTTCTGCGCAAGCAGCCAGCCGGGCCGATCCTGCGCGGCGCCCATGCCATTGACCGCGAGTTCCGCATCCTGCGTGCGCTGCACCCTGCCGGCCTGCCAGTGCCGCGGCCGATCCTTTTTCATGCCGATCCCGCCCTCCTGGGCACGCCGTTCTACCTGATGGAGCGCGTCGACGGCCGCGTGTTCGCCGACGCGGCCCTGCCCGGCCTGTCCCCTTCCGAGCGACGGGAGATCTGGATGGCGCTGTCCGACGCCATGGCGGCCCTTCATGCTGTCCGCCCCGAGGAAGTGGGGCTGGATGACCTCGGTCGACCGGGCAACTACTTTGCCCGCCAGATCGCGCGCTGGACGGCGCAATGGCAGGCGGCCGACAGCGGCCAGATCCCGGAACTCGACCGGCTGGCGGAGTGGCTTCCGGCCAACCTGCCGCCCGAGGATGGCGAAAGGCGCATCGCGCACGGCGACTTCCGCATGGGCAACATGCTCTTTCACCCCGGCGAGCCGCGGGTGGTGGCCATCCTCGACTGGGAACTCGCGACGATCGGCCACCCGCTGGCCGACCTCGGTTTCTGCTGCATCGCCTGGCACAGCACCGCTGACGAATACGGCGGGCTGCTCGGCCGTGACCTTGCCGCCGAGGGGCTGCCGGAGCAAGCAGGGTTCGTCGCCCGTTACATGGCTCGGCGGCCAGGCTGCGGCCCGCTTCTGCCGTTCCACATCGCCTTTGCGCTCTTCCGCTTCGCGGTGATCTTCGTCGGCATTGCCGAGCGGGCCCGGCAGGGAAGCGCGGCGAGTACCGACGCCGCTGCACTCGCACCCCTCGCGCGACGCTTCGCGATCCGCGGCTGCGGGATCATCGACCGACCCGGCCGGACGTCCGCTTGACCCGCCCACCGGGGTCATTCCCATCCCACGCCCCGCCCCGGCAGGACTGGGTGCAGTCATGCGGCAAACAGGCTGCCCCAGCCGGTAACGCCTGCCGCATCGACGCCCAGAAGGCGCAGCGCCTTCCAGACCACGGCGGATGTGGAATCATAGAGCGGGATGCCAAGCTCTCGCTCCACCCGGTCGGCCAGACCAGCCCCGCGCATGTTGGTGCACATGATCACGATCGCCTCGGGTCGGGCCCCGGCGACGCGCCGGCAGAGGTCTAGTATCTCGTCCTCGCCGACTTCCGAGAAGGCGAAGTTGTCTGAAATGCCGAGATGGGCCTCCGCGACGACATGGTATCCAGCCCGGTTGAAGTTGGCGACGATCTCTCGCTGAACGTCGCCGGTATAGGGGGACACCAGAGCGAAGCGTCGGCCCGGATGACGCGCGAGCAGCTCGTTCAGCGCCAGGACTGACGTGCAGGCACGGATCCCGGTCGACGCGGTGATCGCCTCGCACAGCGCCTCGTCGCGGTCGAAACCGAGCCAGCTTGCCGCGGTTCCGCTCCAGCCGATCACGCCCACCCTGGCGTCGGCCAGCAGGTGGGCGGCGGCCAGCATCGGGGCCATGTCGAACTGCGCGCGCGCCCGCTCGCCCAGCCCGATTTGCGTCACCCTGAAGCGGGCGAAATGGGCCGAGGCGCCCGGCACGTGACCCAGGATCGCCGAGGTTGCAGGCTCGAGCACGGTGTTCGACGATGGAGTCAGCACACCGAGGAGGTGGCGCCGGCCTTCCGGCTGCAGGTGGGCGGTGGCGGTCGTCGTCATCGGCGGTGCCTCCGGGTGGGATCAGTTGTGCAGCGCCAGCGACAGGGGCGGCACAGCCGCCCCGTCGGACATCGCGTCGACCGTGCGCTCCTGCTCGCGCTGGAGGGCTGCCGCGGCGGCAGGCCAGTCGATCGTCAGCACCCGCCCGCCCTGCACGACCGGCCTTCCGTCGATCCATACGTCGCGCACGCAGCGCCCCGCGGAGGAGTGCACGAGGTTGCGCAGCGGATCACGGAGGGGGCGCATGTTCGGCTCGTTCAGGTCGCACGCCACCACATCGGCGCGTGCGCCGGGGACGAGGCGGCCGATGTCCTCGCGTCCCAGCAGGCGCGCGGCGCCAACGGTGGCCGCGTGGAAGACCCGCGCGGTGTCCGATGTGTGGCGCGCGCCGGCGGCCACGCGGGCAAGGGTCTCGGCGGTCCGCATCTCCTCGAACAGGTTCTGCGGATGGGTGTCGGTGCCGATGGCGATGTTGATTCCGGCATCCATGTAGGCGCCGAGATGGTGCATGGCGCTGCCGTCGCGGGCGAAGACCGTCGGGCAGTGTGCAACGCTTGTACCTGTAGACGACAGCAGTTGCAGGTCGTTGCGGCGCGCCCACAGCACCCATGGATGCTCATCGGTGAAGACCGCATGGCCGATGATCGTGCGCGGCCCGAGAAACCCCAGGTCGTGCAGGAACTCGACCGGCGTCTTGTCGTGCCGGCGGGTCATGCCGTTGAACTCGGCAAAGCTCTGCGCCCCGTGGGTGTGCAGCGGCCGGCCGGTGCGGCGGGAGAGCGCAGCCGCCGCCTGCAGGAGGTCGGGCGTGCAGGTGTCGACCTGAGCGGGCGAGACCAGCGCCGAAAGCCGTCCGCATGGATGGGCCTCGGCCGCGTCCATCACCCCGGCCGCCTCGTCGAAGGCAGCCTGCCCGTGGTCCGGCGCCCAGTCGTAGCGCGTCTCCTGCCCGGTGTCAGTCCACCAGCGGGCCGAACGGAACATCGGCGCGGCCCATGCCCGCAGGCCGCTCTCGGCAAGAAGCTCCAGCCAGCCCGGATAGGCATGACTCAGATCGACGATCGAGGTCGTCCCGCATGCGAGCATCTCGGCCAGACCGTAGCGCGCCGAAGCAGCCTGGGCCGCATGGTCCTGGACGAACCCCTGACGGAACCTGTGCCGGGCGCTGTAGAAGAGACGCGGATTGCCGAACTCCTCCACGAAGCCGCGGAATATCGGGGTCTGGGTCGGATGGCAGTGGATGTTGATCAGCCCCGGAATGACCAGAAGGTCACGGCCGTCGATCTCTGCAGCCACCGGGCCCTCGTGGCGGCCGCCCACCTGCAGAAGCCGCCCGTCCTGCCACGCGACGTCACCGCCGCGCCGGTAGACGTGGCGCCTCGACTCCGGCTCCCACGCGATGATCCAGTCGGCCGACCGGATGCAGGTGGTGCCGCCGGTCAGAAGAACGTCCTCGGTAGCCATGTGATGAGCTCCGGAAACGCTGTCATCAGCGCGATGAGGACGCCGATGCAGCCGAGGAACGGCAGGACGCCGCGCACGACCTCGCCGACCGACCCGTGACCCCGAACCGCCTGCACGACATAGAGGTTCATCCCGACCGGCGGCGTGATGAGGGCGATCTCGCACATCACCACGAGGAAGACCCCGAACCAGAGCGGATCGTAGCCGATGGCCGTGACTACCGGAAAGACGATCGGGATGGTGGCGATCATCATCGCCAGCGAGTCCAGGAAGCACCCCAGCGCCACATAGAAGACCACCAGGACGACGATCATCTGCCAGCCCGGGATGTCCAGCTGAGCCATGGCGCCGGAGATCCGCCCCGGAATGCCGAGGATCCCGACGACGAAGTTGAGATAGAAGGCAGCGACCAGGATCAGCAGCGTCATCGCCGTCACCCGTACCGTCGTCACCATGCACTGCTGCAGCATCGACCAGGACAGGCCGCCGTTCGCACCGACCAGTACCAGCGCCGCCACAACGCCCAGCCCGGCGGCCTCGGTCGGCGTCGCCCAGCCGCCGTAGATCGACCCCATCACCAGCATGAAGATCAGGAGCGGCGGGACCAGATCCTTGATCCTCTTGCGCCGCGTCGCCCAGGCGACCGGATGGGTCTCGCCGCTGACCCGCGGGTCAAGCAGGCTCGCCGAGACGATGAGACCCATGAAGAGGGCGGCAAGCACGAGGCCGGGAACCACACCGGCCAGGAACAGCTGGCCGATCGAGGTGTTGGTCAGGGCTCCGTAGATGATCAGGTTGATCGAGGGCGGAATGAGGATTCCGAGCGTCGCCCCCGATGCCACCGAGCCCAGCACCCAGCGTTCGGAATAGCCCTTTCCGCGGAAGGCGGGAAAGGCGACCGTGCCGATGGTGGCGGCAGTGGCGACCGAGGAGCCCGAGATCGAGGCGAAGACAGTCGAGGCCGCGATGTTGGTGTGCAGGAGCCCCCCCGGCAGGCGGCGCAGCCAGTCGTCGAGCGCAACGTACATCCGCTCTGTCACCTTGCCGCGCACGAGTATCTCGCCCATCAGCACATAGAGCGGAATCGCGACGAGCAGGAAGTTGTTCAGCGTCCCCCACATCAGGGTGCCGAACGGCCTGAACATCGCGTCGCCGAAGAACCACCACGCCGACAGCGCCGCGGTCAGGAACAGGGCCGTGGCGATGTGCAGCCCGATCGCCAGCATGAGCAGCATCGCCGCGAAGCCTGCCAGGGCGAGTTCGATGCTCACCATTGCGGCTGCTCCCGCAACCAGCTGCCGGCGGTCATCGCGCGCTGTCCCCCCTGTATTCGGCCACGGCCTCTTCCGACCGGGCCAGCCCGTACTCCCCTGCCATGCGGTTCGGGGCGGCGAACATCAGCACCGTCGCCCGTACCGCATGAATCACCGCCAGCAGCGCGAAGAAGCACATGCCCCCCGCCCACAGCCCCTGCGGAATCCACAGCGGCGTCCGGAGAGGCGTGTTGGCGCGCGACTGGAAGAGTAGCGTGTCGTCAAGTGTGATGAGAGCGTGTCGGGCCATGAACACCGCCAGTCCGGCAAGCGTGACATAGGCGAGCGCATGAAGCAGGTTCCGGACCGGCCGGGCAAGGTACCTGAACAGCAGGTCGATCCGCGTGAATTCGCGCCGCGCGAGCACATGTGCCATGCCCAGCGACCCGACCATGGCCAGCACGTAGCCGCCGAGTTCGTCGGTGCCCTGGACCGAGACGCCCAGAAGCTTGCGCGCCACAACATCGACGCCGATCAGCAGGGCAAGCAGCAGCACCGTGACGCCGCCGGCCAGCGCGGCGAGGTCTGCAAGCCTCTCCAGCAGGCGGAGGATCACGCGGGCAGCGCTCATGCCTTCCAGCATCCTCTGGAGGAACTGCGGTGGCCGAAACCGCCGTCCGGCGCAAACCGGGCGGCGGTCGGGCGCGTTACTCGCCGGCCGTCATGCCGCGCGCCGCGCCGACGGTGCTGTTCCACGCCTCGGCGCAGCCCGGATAGACCGGCTCGCAGCGCGCCGCCCAGTCGTCGAGGATAACCTCTTCGGCGATCGCCCGCAGCTTCGCGAGGTCGCTCTCGGCCAGGTCGACCAGCGTCAGGTTGTACGCGGTGTAGATCGGGCTGTCGCAGGGCCCGCCGGTCGTGCACGACAGCGCCACCCCGTTGGTGGTGGCCGCGACCTCCCACAGCCCGGCCTCGAGTTCGGCGAAGTGTTTCACCAGTTCGGCTTGCTGATCGGCGGTCAGCGTGTTCCACCACGCGACGTTGACGACATGGGTCTGGACCGAGCCGGCGACCGCCAGCGGCAGAACATGGGTGGTGACCTCTGGCCACTTGCCGGTGTTCGCCGACGTCGCCGAGGTGATGCCGCAGGTCGCAACACCGCGCTGCAGCGCCGGATAGACCTCGGGGAATGCCAGTGTCACGGGGCTTGCGCCGAGCCGCTCCAGAAGCGCCGACATCGAAGCGGTGAACGACCTCACCTTCATGCCCTGCAGGTCGTCGAGCGTGGCGATGGGTTCGCTGCAGAAGAAGATCTGGCCGCCGAACGGCCAGATCGCGAGCGGCCTCACGCCGAAGCGCTCTTCCAGGCGGTCGGCGAAGACCTCGCGGTAGGCATCCACCGACGACCTCAGCTCGTCGATGTTCGTCGACACTCCGATCAGGTCGATGCCCTCCAGGAACGGATCGTCGCTCGCCACCAGCCCGACGGTGATCGAGGCGACGTCGAAGGTCCCCGCCCGGATCAGCCGCAACCCGTCGGCCATGTTGATCCCGAGCGACTGGAACTCGCTGCGCTCCACCGCGAAGCCCGCGGCACGCAGGGCGTCCATGACCCCGTTCTCCACCGGAGCCTGCGAACTCGTGACCTGCGACTGGCTGAGCCAGCGCACGGGTGTCTGTGCGGTCGCGGCCCCGGCAGCGCATGTGAGAACGATTCCGAGGACGGGCAAGGCAGCGCGGAACATCAGGGGTCCCCCCTTGGCAGTTGCTTCCTCGCCAAGAAGATGTTCGATGATGATTTCAGTCAAGTGATTTATGGTCGCTCTTGTTCATTTCTGATCTGACCCGGAGCAATCCACGGTCCGCCCGTCCGTTCAGGCCATGTAGACGCCGCCGGTGACGTTGATTCCCTGCCCGGTCATGAACCGCGCCGCGTCGGAAAGCAGAAACACCACCAACCCGGCCACATCCTCGGGCTCCTCGAGGCGACCGAGCGGGGTCTGGCGGATATAGTCGGCGATCACCTCGGAAGGGGTGATTCCGCGCAGCGATGCCTCCCACTCGACCTCACGCTCCTGCATGCCCGTCCGCACGAACCCGGGGCAGATCGCATTCACCCTGATGCCGTGAGGCGCCAGTTCGCGCGCAAGTGCCTGGGTCCAGCCGAGTACGGCGAACTTGCTGGCCGAGTAATGGGCAAGCAGCGGCGCACCGACCTTCGCGGCCAGCGAGGCGGTATTGACGATCGCGCCCCGCCTCCCCTGCGCAAGGAACGCACGCGCAGCGGCCTGGTTCACGAGGAAGACGCCCCTGGCATTGACCGCGAAGTTGTGGTCCCAGTCGGCATCCGTCAGGTCGACCGCAGCACGCATCGACGACACGCCCGCGTTCGCGACAGCCAGATCAAGCGCGCCCGCGCGTGCGAGCACGTCGGACACGGCGGCCTCGACGCTGTCGCGGCGCCGGACATCGACCGCCAGGGCGAAGGCCCCCTGCCCCACCTCGGCCGCGGTCTGCTCGGCCGCAGCCACGTCGATGTCCGCCAGCGCGACGCGAACGCCATGCGCGCCCAGGGCAAGGCTGATCGCACGGCCGATGCCGGTCGCCGCACCCGTCACGATGGCGACTTTCCCCCGAAGGTCCTGCGCCAGCGGAAAGGCCATCGCCGTCGGCTCCGTTGCCATATCCCCCCCAATGGGCCTCCACGGCCGGTGCAGATGGTGGCGCAACCCGGAATGTGGTGCAAGGTGAATGTTTGATTGACGTTCGATACTGTTCCAATATTGTGAGGGAAGGAAGGAGCAGGCCGATGCCGAGACCCGCACGCGCACGACATTCTCTCACCGCTCAGAGGACGTCCGCCGGGGCGCTCCTCGCCGACGAGGTCAGCGCGCCCGGCCGCCTTGCGGCCGCACGCCGTCGGGAGATGGCGCGGCTGGTGACGGCCAGCGGCGCGCTGTCGGTGGCCGAGCTTGCCGAACGCTTCGGGGTCTCGGAGATGACGGTTCGGCGCGACCTGCACCTGCTCGAGCGCGAGGGCGGAATCCTGCGGGCACGTGGCGGGGCGATGCGGTCCGGCGCAGTCGAGACCGTCATGCAGGAACCCAGCTATGCCGCCCGGCGCGGGGTTAATCACGGAGCCAAGCGAAGGATCGCGGAAGCAGCGGCGAAGCTTGTCGGAGACTGCGACGTGATCGGCCTCGACGTCGGCTCCACCGTTACTGCCCTGGCCGAGCGGCTGCGAAGCCGTCAGGACCTCGGGATAATCACTCACAACCTCCAGGTCGTGAATGCCGTCGCCGCAACCGAGGCGGGGCCACGCCTTTATGTGCTTGGCGGGCACTTCCGTCGGTCCGAGGGCTCGCTGATCGGGCCGGAGGCGCGGCGCGAGCTTGAGCGGCTCTGGCTCAACACCGCCTTCATCGGGGTCGCCGGCCTCGGCGCCGAAGGGCTGTTCGACTATTCGCCCGAGGAAGCCGAGATCAAGACGCTCTATTCCGCCCGCGCGCACCTGACCTGCGTCCTCTGCGATTCCTCCAAGTTCGGCCGCCGCTCGTTGGTGCGCTTCGCCGGGCTGGAGACCGTCGACATCGTGGTCACCGAGGCCGAGCCACCCGCGGACCTTGCCCGGGCCCTGGCCGCCGCAGAGGTCCGCATCCTCGTGGCAGGCGAGGGCTGAGTCGCGGACCCGCACAAGAAACACGCTTGCACCGAACGGGAGCAGAGGGATGCTGGGAATTTTTGACGGAAAGACGAAGGTGATCATTGGCATGGTGCATCTCGACGCCCTGCCCGGAACCCCGCTCTACAACGCCGACCGCGGCATCGACGGCATCATCGCGAACGCCCGGACCGATCTGGCCGCGCTGCAGGACAACGGCATCGACAGCGTCATGTTCGGCAACGAGAACGACCGCCCCTACTCGCTTTCCGCGCCGCAGGAATCGGTGGCGTGCATGAGCGCCATCGTCTCGGCGCTGCGCCCGGCGATCCGTGTGCCGTTCGGGGTCAATTACCTGTGGGACCCGAAGGCCAGCGTCGCGATCGCCGTGGCAACCCGGGCCGATTATGTGCGCGAGATCTTCACCGGGGTCTACGCCTCCGACATGGGCCTGTGGACGCCCGACGCCGAGAACGCGGCGCGTCTGCGCCGCAACCTGGGACGCCCGGACCTCAAGTTCCTCTTCAACGTCAACGCCGAGTTCGCTGCGGCGCTCGACACCCGCCCGATCGGCCTGCGCGCACGCAGCGCGGTGTTCTCCTCACTGGCCGACGCCATCCTCGTGTCGGGCCCCCTCACCGGCGATCCGGTCGAGAACTCCGCGCTGCGCGAGGTCCGCGCTGCGGTCAAGGCCGTCCCCGTGTTCGCCAATACCGGCGTCAACCACGACAACGTCGATGCCATCCTGTCGCTGGCGGACGGCTGCGTCGTCGGCACGCATTTCAAGGTCGACGGCAACACCTGGAACAAGGTCGACGGGGCGCGGGTCCGCCGCTTCATGGAGAAGGTGGAGCGCATTCGCGGCGGGGCGGGCTGAGCTTGGACTGCGTCCTCGGCCTTGACATCGGGACGACTTCGACGATCGGCATCCTTGTCGACCCGCCCAACCGCCGGATCGTCGCGACCGCCTCGCGGCCGGTCACGCTGTCGGCCCCCCACCCCGGCTGGGCCGAGGAAGACCCCGCGCAATGGTGGACGAACGTCTGTGCGATTGTGCGCGAACTCCTCGGGGCAGCCCCCGGATCCCGGGTTGCCGCGGTTGGTGTCGCCGGAATGGTGCCGGCGCTGATCCTGCTGGACCGGGACGGGCACTGCCTGCGCCCCTCGATCCAGCAGAGCGACGGACGCTGCGAGCGCGAAGTCGCCGAGATCGCGGCCAGGATCGCCGAGCCCGAGTTCCTCGGCATGACTGGCAACGGCATCAACCAGCAGCTGATCCTGGCCAAGCTGCGCTGGATCGCACGGCACGAGCCCGACACCCTGGCGCGGCTGGCCACGATCATGGGGTCGTACGACTACATCGGCTTCCGCCTCACCGGACAGCGCCGCATCGAGCGCAACTGGGCACTGGAGGGCGGGCTCGTCGACCTGGCGACCGGGACGGTCTCGCCCCGGCTCTGCTCCCTCGGCGGAATCGATCCCGCCTGGCTGCCGCCCCTCGTGGGAAGCACCGAGATCGCGGGCCTTGTCACGCCCTCGGCAGCGGCCGCGACCGGGCTTGCCCCCGGCACGCCCGTGATTGGTGGGGTCGCCGACCACGTCGCCTCGGCCTATGCTGCCGGGGTCAACGCGCCGGGAACGGTGCTCCTGAAGTTCGGAGGGGCGGGCGACGTCCTGGCCTCGGCGTCGGCGGCGCGGCCCGATCGCCGGCTGTTTCTCGACTACCACGCGATCCCGGGCAGGTTCATGCCGAACGGCTGCATGGCCAGCACAGGCTCGCTGCTGAACTGGGTGGCGGCGACGCTCTGCGCGCACGAGGAGGGGGCCGCGCGCGCAGCCGGGCGGCGGTTGCACGCGCATCTCGACGAACTCGCCGCTGCCGTGCCCCCGGGTTGCGAGGGGTTGGTGATGCTGCCCTACTTCCTGGGCGAGAAAAGCCCCATCCACGACCCGCAGGCGCGGGGTGTTCTGGCGGGGCTCAGCCTCGGGCACGGGGTAGGCCACATCTGGCGCGCCGCCCTCGAAGGCACGGGCTACGCCTTCCGCCATCACGTCGAGGTCTTCGCCGAGCTGGGCCACGCACCCGACCGGCTGCTGGCCTCCGACGGGGGCAGCTGCAGCCCGGTGTGGATGCAGATCGTTGCCGATCTCCATGGTCGGCCGGTGCAGGTACTGAGCGGCCATCCCGGATCCTGCCTGGGAAGCGCGTGGCTGGCGGCCATCGGCGCGGGGTTCGGCGTCGACTACGACGGGGTTGCCGACTTCGTGAGTCTCGGCCGCCTGCACGAGCCGGATGTCACCCTCGGCCCGCTGTACGACGAGGGCTACGCCCGATTTCGCGACCTCTACCGTCGCCTGGCGTCCTGGTTTGCAGCCCGCGACTGAAGGGCGGGTGGCGCGGCCTCCACCCGCCCGCTGCCCGCTGGCTCAGCCCATCGCGACGATGCGCGCGTCGGGGAAATGCGCCGCCGCGACCGAGGCGGCCTCCCGGTCAAGAAGGCATGCGGCGGTCGACAACGCATCGGCAAGTGCCGCCGAGCGGGCGGCGACGGTGACATGTCGCCAGCGGGGCGCTGCGGGCCAGCCGGTCAAGGGGTCGATGATGTGGCCGGCCGTTCCCGCCGCGTCGAACACGGTGCCAAGCGGCGCCGACGTCGCCAGCGCCTCGTCCGCCAGCCGCACCTCCTGCCTGTCGGAAAGGATGGCACGCCAGGGCTGGCCGGACGGGTCATGCCCCGCGGCCACGGTCTCGCCGGTGTCCACCAGCACGTCCTCCACCCCGGCGTCGCCCAGGAGCCGTGCCACGCGGTCGGCGATGTAGCCCTGTGCGATGCCGTTGAGCGTCAGCGCCATGCCCGGCCGGACAAACGCGATGCGGTCCGGGGCGGACGCCACGCCGACCCAGCCCGTGCGCGCCAGCGCAGCGTCGACGGCGGCGGCCGAAGGCGCCGCGCCTTCCGCCCATGCCTCGGCGTGAACCGCCCAGAGTGGCTGCACGGTCGGGTCGAAGGCGCCGCCGGTGGCGCGATGGACGGCACCGGCGATGCCGAGGCACTCCACAAGCTCGAAGGGCGGCGCAGCAAGGCTGCCGCCTGCATTCAGCCGCATCAGCGCCGAATCGGGCCGGTAGAGGCTGAACACGCCCTCGAGGCGCGAGATTTCGGCCCGTGCCATGGCGATCAGGCTGTCGGCCTGCGGGTGGGCAAGGGTGATCGATGCCGCAGCGCCCAGCGCCACCCCGCGCCAGCGGCTCACGGGGGCGGCTGCCGCGGGCCCGGCGAGGGCGGCGGCAGCGGCGATGGTCAGGAATCGGCGGCGGGTGACGCGGGGCATGGGGGCCTCTCAGTGATCGGCTGCGCCCTCGGGCGCGATGAAGTCGCCGTTGCCGTCAAGCGCGAACTCGACGGGGGCAAGCACCAGCTCGTCGGCGATCTGGGCAAGCTCCATGATCTCGCCGCCGTGACGGGCCACGAACGCCGTCGCGCCCTCGCGGGTCGAGAACGGGACGAGTTCCGGTGCCCCCATGCCGCCGGGCACCTCGGCGCCCACGACGAAGACGGCGAGATCGGCCCGCACCCAATTCTCGGCCCCCGGCTCGGCCCATGACGGGGCGCGGGCCATGTCGCTCACGTAGATCGCGGTAATGGCGTGGCTTTGCTCGGGCATCCGCTGGTAGGCGATGGCATCGCGAACCTGGCTGAAGAACAGCGGCATGGCAGGCATGCCCTCGAGGTGCACCTGTGCCTTGGGGCCGGGATGCTCCAGCAGGTCCATCTGGCAGTAGTGGCCCACGGCCTCGGCCGTCATCGGAACGGGTTCTGGAATCGTCGCCGCGGTCTCCTCCTTGCAGGCGGCAAGGGCAAGCGCGGCCAGCAGCACGAACGCGGGTCTCATGGCGTCACTCTCCGGAAGGCCGCAACGCCGAAGGCGAAGGCGGCCACAGCCCACAGAACGAGCGAGGCAAGGGCCCGCGCGGGAGGAATCGCCCCGGCCGCACCGCCGATCCCGGCAGCGACGGCCGTCGCCTCGGAAGCGGCGAGGTTGTAGAGGCGGAAGGCATCCGCGGGATTGGCCAGCAGCAGCCAGGGAAAGACTGCCCGCGTGAAGGTTCCGCCGGCATCGGCCACGACCGCCGCAAGAAGTCCCAGGTCGTACAGCACGATCAGCACCAGCCACAGGCCGATCACCAGGCCGGCCGCCGCGCCCGGCCGGCGGGCGAATGCCGAGATCGCATAGCCGATGCCGAGGAACGCGGCGCCAAGCAGAAGCGAGGTCCAGGTCAGCCGGAACAGTGCCGCCAGGCCGGCCCCTGCGCGTGGGTCGAACCAGAACGCGGCCGCCGCCGCGATCCCGTAGCCCACGACCACCGACAGCGCGAGGATTCCCAGATGCGCAAGGAACTTGCCGGCCAGCAGCTGCCAGCGCGCGACCGGATAGGTCAGGATCAGCGGCAGCGTGCCGCGCTCGACCTCGCCGGCGATGGCATCAAACGACATCAGCAGCGCGATCAGGGGCACGAGGTAGACCGCAAGCGAGGTCAGGCTTGCCACCGTGACGCTCAGCTTGTCGGCTCCAAGCTGGCCGGTCGGCGCCGAGCCTGCAGCCGACAGGACGGCGGCAAACAGCGCCATCATCGCAACCGCTATCGTCACCCAGCGGTTGCGCAGCGCGATACGGAACTCCGCACCCGCGGCAGCCAGAACCCGGCTCATGCGCGGCCCTCCCTTCGGTCGGCCAGACGGCTGAAATGGCTGTAGATGTCCTCGAGCGACGGCGGGACGACCTCGACATCGTCGACCAGATGGCCGAGCCCAGCGATCTTCCCCAGTCGGTCGAGCTTGTCGTCGGGCTCGCAGGTCACGTCGACCCGGCGGCCGTTGACGCGCACCCCCGCCAGCCGCTCCGCCACCTCGTCGGCGGTCTCGGGCCGGGCCGCAACCTGCAGCTGGATCGGCAGCCCCGCGCCGCGCCGCAGCGCGGCGATGGTGTCATTGGCGACCAGGATCCCACGCGAAAGGATAGCGATGCGGTCCGTCCTCGCCTCGACCTCGGTCAGCGCATGCGACGACAGCAGAATCGCCGCGCCACCCTTCGCAAGCTCGTCGAGGATGGCATAGAATTCGCGTCGCGACACCGGATCCAGCCCCGAGGTCGGCTCGTCCAGGATCATCAGCCGCGGTCTCCCGATCAGCGCCTGCGCCAGGCCCACGCGCTGGCGCATGCCCTTGGAATAGGTGCCGATGCGCCGGTCGATTGCATGTCCCAGCCCGACCCGCTCCAGCAGTCCTTCGGCAGCCTTCGGAGGCTCGCCCTTCATCCGCAGATAGAAGCGAAGCTGCTCGCGGCCGGTCAGCGCGGGGTGGAAGGCGACATTCTCGGGCAGGTAGGCCGTCAGGTCGCGTGCTGCCCGGCTGCCCGGCGCATGGCCGGCCACCGACACACTGCCCGATGTCGCCGGGATCAGCCCGAGGACGATCTTCATCAACGTCGACTTGCCGGCGCCGTTGTGGCCCAGAAGCGCCACGCGCTCGCCGGCGGCGACATCGAAGGAGACGTCCGACAGCGCGGCAACGCTGCCGAACTGTCTAGTGACTCGTGAGATTCTCAGCATCTTCGTCCACTGTCCGGTCGGGCCGCCCGGCCAGCGCGACGGCTTCCATGGCGGCGATGTGGGGGGGAACGGCAATCTCGGGGGCACGCATCAGCGGCGCGCTGTCGACCACGCCGCCGGGCAGGATGGCGGGAAAGGCCGCCTGACTCCAGCGTACCAGCTGCACCGCAGGCGAACCGAGCAGCAGCTTGGCCGCGGGCTGCGACCACAGGATGTGGTCCATCAGGTCGTTGGGCCGGAACGGACTGTCGGCGCGGCCGTCGCCGTCGAGGTCGAATGCCGGATGGTCGGACCAGAAGTTGCCGGTCTCCCCGTCGCTCCACTCGATATGGCGGGTGCCGACGTACTTCACCTGGTTGCGGTTGCCGATGAAGGCGTTGCCGGTGATGGTGTTGCGTTCCGACCCGGCGGTGAAATGGATACCGATCTCGCAACCCTCGAAGCGGTTGCCGGCGATGCGGTTCTTGTGGGCATTGTAGATGAACGTGCATTTCTCGTGCGTGCCGCCGCGGACGAGGTTGCCCTCGACCACCGCGTTGTTGGCGTAGTTCAGCATCATCCCGTGCGTGCGGTCGCCCAGCGAGAGGTTGCCGCGCACCGTGATGCGGTTCGAGAACATCAGCGCGAAGCCGAGCGTGTTGCCGATGCTGACGTTGCCGGAGACCTCGCCGTCGTTGGTGTACATGTAGTGCACGGCAAAACGAAGGTCGCGGAAAAGGTTGCCGCGGTAGATGCCGGTGCGCGAGGTGTTCGAGAAGATGCCGTCGCGGCCCCAGCGGATGTCGTTGCCCTCGATGACGGTACCGGGGGCGTTCCAGATGTAGACGCCGTTTCCGCGGCTGTTGACGTGGCGGTCACGCCGGCCCTCGATGACGTTGCCGCGCACCACGCTGTCGGTGGCGCCGTGAACGTCCACCCCGTGCAGGTTGCCGATCAGCCGGTTGTTCTCGACCAGCGCCCCCCTTGCCGGTCGCAGGATGCGGATGCCGCTGTCAAGAGCAGAGCTGTCGCCGCCCGAGCCACGGATCTCGAGGCCGCGGATGGTGACGTCATCAGCCGTGATCACGATCACGCTGCCGGCCCCCCCGCCGTCGATCACGGCACCGGGCTCGCCCTCGATCGTCAGCGGCCGGTCGATCAGCACCGGGCCCGCATGCAGGCCCGGCGCAAGGATCAGCACGTCGCCGGGCAACGACCCGGCGAGCGCGTCGGCAACGTCGCCCGGCGCCACCCGTACCTCGGCCGCCACCGCGGGCGCGGCGAGGGCAAGCGACAGGATCAGCGCGCGGGCGACGGCAAGCATGGCTCAGGCGTCCTTCGGTTCGACGAACATCCGGCCGCGCATCTCCATGTGGAGCGCGTGGCAGAACCACTGGCAGTAGAACCAGAACACGCCGGCCTTGGCAGCCACGAAGGTGGCCGAAGCGGTCTGCTGCGGGCTGATCTCGAAGGCCACGCCATGGTCGCCCATGGTGAAGCCGTGCGAGAGGTCGTCGATGTCGTCGAGGTTGGTGATGATCACCGTCACCTCGTCGCCTTCCCTGACGGTGAAGGTCTCCAGGGCGAAATTGGGCGCCTGGCTCGACATGTAGACCCGCACCTTGTTGCCGTCGCGGATCACCGTGTCCATCCAGTCGTCGATGTTCACGCCATCGGCCTCGGCCTGGCGACGGGTCTCGGCCCACATCGGGTCGTCGCGCTTCCAGGCGTGAAGCGGGTTCACCTTGGTGTGGTGGACGACGATCGAGTCATGGGGCTCGGCGAAGGTCGGGCCGTCGTGCACGAGCGTCAGCTTGTCGCCCTCGATCAGGAACACCTGCTCGTTCTCGGGCTTCAGCGGCCCGACGTTGAGGAAGCGGTCCTTCGAGAACTTGTTCATCGAGATGTAGTACTTGTCCGTGGCGTCCAGCGTCTCGCCCTCGCAGGTCGAGTTGTGGCCCGGCTGGTAGTGCACATCGGTCTTCGACAGGATCGGATCGACCGACTCGCCGGCAAAGGCACGCACCGCTGCATCGATGTTCCACTTCACCACCTGGCTGTCGAGGAACAGGGTGGTGTAGGCGTTGCCCTTGCCGTCGAAGGCGGTGTGCAGCGGGCCGAGGCCCAGCTCCGGCTCGGCCACCACCGCCGAGCGCGGGTCGGCGCCGTCGTAGAAGACCGCGTCGAGCTTGCGGACGTCGATCACCGAGACGGTCGGGCTGAGCTTGCCGCCGATGCAGAGATGGACGCGGTCGGGCGCCATGTTGCAGCCGTGCGGGTTGTTCGCGATCGGGATGTAGCGGGTGTAGTTCTTGTTCTGGCCCTTGCGCCCGTCGATCACCTTGACGCCCTGCAACTCGATGAAGTCGCCGGCCGCGATCCCCGCCTCGATCTCCTTGATGTTGAAGACCACCACATGGTCCATGTCCGACGAGGTCATCTCGGCGGTGTTCATGCCCATCTCGGAGTTGTAGGAGGTCGAGAAGGCGTACTTGCCGTCATAGTCGCAGTCGGTGTTGTCGAGGTTGCCCGACACCATGACCTGCCACGCCACGGTCATCTCGTCGGCGTTGATGGCGGTGTAGAAGTTCACGTACTGCGACGGATCGTCGAGGATCTTGCCGTCGTTGACCATCGGCCCCTCGTCCTCGCCGTTGGCAAAGACGTAGTTGGTCCGCGGGAACTTCTGCGGCCGCATGCCGTGGATCGCCTTGGCGTTCGGGATCTCGAGGATCCGGTCGGGCTTCATGACGTCGCAGCGGACCCGCGCCACGCGGGTGTTGGCCTTGTCGTTCATGAACAGGAAGCGGCCGTCGTACTTGCCCTCGGTGAACGACATGTGAACGTGGTGCAGGTCGCCGTTGTCGTGCACCTGCTTGCCGTTGGCGGCCAGGAACTTCTTGGTGCGCTCGGTCATCCCATCGCGCATGATCTTGATCGACTCGTTGGTCTGGCCCCAGCCGGTGGCCGAGCAGCGGTTGAACACCGGCACCCGCATCAGCTCGCGCATCGAGGGGATGCCGAGGATGCGCAGTTCGCCCGTCTGCCCGGAGGACCAGAAGCCGTAGTACTCGTCCAGTTCGCCGGGGCCGACATGGCCGGGTGCAGTTGCCGACAGCGCCGGCGTGGACGAACCCATCAGCGCGCCGGCAGCGCCGGTCAGAATGGCGCCGGTCGCGCCGAGGGTTCCGATGGCGGCGCCGCCGGCGGTGGCGCCCAGCAGGCTGCGGCGGCTGATGCCGCGGAGTTGGGTGGATTCAGGCATGGAGCTGTCCTTTCTCGTTCGGTCGGTTGTTGGGATGGTTGACGAGCTCGCCGTCGGCGCGCAGGGCGACGTCGGCCTTGCCCACCGCCGCGCGCCGCTTCAGCTTGCGGATGACGACGGGGCATTTCGCGGTGCTCTGGTAAAGCACCTGGCAGTTCAGGCAGTTGATGCACTCGTTGGGGCTGATCTCGCCGGTCGGGTGGATCGCCTGCACGGGGCATTCGTTGGCGCAGGTCTGGCAGGGGTTGCCGCACTCGCGGTAGCGCTTCAGCCAGTCGAACATCCGCAGCCGCGCCGGGATCGCCAGCGCCCCGCCCAGCGGGCAAAGGTAGCGGCAGTAGAACCGCTCGACGAACAGGCCGATCACAAGCAGCGTCCCGGCATACAGCACGAACGGCCAGGCGCGGTCGAACTTCAGCACGATCGCGGTCTTGAACGGCTCCACCTCGGCCAGCCGCTCGGCTTGGTCCACAGACGCGAGAGAGACCAGGAACAGGGCGAGAAACAGCATGTACTTGACCGCCCACAGCCGCTCGTTCAGCCCCCAGGGCAGTTCCCACTGCGGCACGCGGAAGAAGCGGGCGATGCGGTTGGTCAGTTCCTGCAGCGCCCCGAACGGGCATAGCCAGCCGCAGTAGGCGCCCCGGCCCCAGAAGATCAGCGCGGCCGCCACCGACCACCACAGGATGAATGTCAGGGGGTCGAGCAGGAAGGCGTCCCAGGTGAAGCCCGTCCTGAAGGAGTTGACCAGCGCCATCAGGTTGACGACCGACAGCTGCGCATTGGTGTACCAGCCGAGGAAGACCAGCGTCAGCGTCAGGTACCCCATCCGGAACCAGAAGGTGACAGCCGCCGAGCGTGTCAGGAAGCCCTGGAAGAAGAACGCCGCCGTCAGGATCGCGAGCATGATCGACAGCCCCGCGATCTCGACTGCCTTGTCACGCCAGATGCGCTGCCACAGCGCCGTCTTCGCCGCCGCCTCGTCATCTTCGATCCGGGTCGCGGCTCCGGGCTCGGCTGCGGGCGGCGGAAGCGGCCGCAGGAACGCCGCCGGAGGCTGCCATCCGAGGTCGAAGGTCGTGTAGACCCGCTCGATGGCGCCAACGTCGCGCTGCACCAGCAACTGCAGCCGGAACGGCTGTGTCGGGTCGAAGCCCGAGTCGGCGGGAATCCGGAACAGGTCCATCTCCGCCAGCGTCGGGGCGCCCTCGGCCGCGATGCGGCCCACCCGGCGGTGGTCGCGGTCGCGGAAGCGCACCGCGATGTCGCCCTGGATCAGCTGGATGCGGTCGAAGATGCCGCCGCGAACATAGCCCGAACCCTTGAAGGAATAGCGCCCGCGCGCCGCAACCAGGATCGCGTGCCGCCCGTCGGCAATCCAGCCGCGCAGGTTCTCCGCCTCGCCGGGCTCGAGGAGCGACGCTCCGATCCCGGGAATCGAGACCAGCGTTGCATAGAGATCAATGAAGGTGTCATCGCTGGCGCCGGCCTCCGGGCGCAGCGCGGCACGGGGATCCGCCACCTGCTCGAAGGCACGGTTGACCTGGCCTATGTCGAGCGACAGCCGCCGCACCGTGCCGTCGCCGACCATCGTGAACCAGTCCGGCGCCGCCTTGGCCTCAGGGTCGATCTCGTAGAGCGGGCCGACGGTGGGGGTGTCCGGGGCAAGCCCGCCCAGCCGCAGCGCCCGGGCGACCCGGATCGACGACCGTACCACGGAGTCGTCGATCACCATGATCGTGACGGTCGCGCCCGAGATGATGCTGAGGTCGTGCGCGCCGCCTCCGGCACGCGCCTCGGCGGCGATGTCGAGGCCGCGGTAGCCCTCCGTCAGGGCAGCGACCCGCGCCTCCGGGATGCCGATGAGGACGATGGGCTCGGAATGCTGGACGAGCTTGACGCCCGTGAGAACCGCGTCGAGGCCGATCGCCACGAGAACATGGATCGGCTTGCCCGAATAGCCGGTGGTGCCGACGAAATCGGAGGTGACGAAGGCCCAGCCGATGGTTTCGCCGCGGCGCAGCACGGGCGCCACCGGAAGGTCTGGACGAACCGGGCCGTAAGCATCGGCTTCCGGGACGAGCGTTCCTGCCGGCACCTCGGACAGCATCCGCGGAAGCACGGGCGATTGCGCCCACAGAATCGACGGAAGCAGCAGGGTTAGGGTCAGAAGGGTGGCGCCGAGGCGGCAGGCGAAAGTCATGTTCAGATCCTGAGGGTCGGGGGGCCGCGCGCGTTCGGCGTCAGACGGCAGGCAGTGGGGCCATCGATCCGGTGTTCCAGGACGCCGGGTGTGCGCCGCCGGACCGGGACCGCGAGCTTCTGGGCCGCAACTAGCAGCGTCTCGCAGCCTGCGGCCAGGCAATCGGAACAGGGATGGTCAGGACAGACCGGCCCCGGCTCGGCCGGCGCGCCGGTCGCGTCGATCAGGACCGTCCTCCCGGATTCCTCTGCGCACAGAACGACTTCGATCAACCCGGAGGACGGCTGCGCGCGGGCATCGACAGCCGGACGCGCAACACCCACGGCGACCAGGCAAAGGCCGAGCAGGATTGCGAGAAACGGGCGAACGCGATTCAGGCGCATGGCCGCTCGGTCGCAGGAACCGCGTCGCTGCACCTTGACCGGGATCAAATGCGAATGTCGCAGACGATCGCCCGCAGCCCCGGAAGGGCCTTCAGAAGCCCCGCGAAGCTGCCATCGGAAGGCAGCACCCGGCCGGCCCAGATGGACTGGAAGGGATCGGTTTTGCGCGCCCTGACAGGGAGATGGGCGCATCTTCAGGGGCACGCAGTGCCGGTCGAGGGATGGCCTTGTCCGCGGTTCGGTGGGCCCGGTCGGCGGGAGTCGCGACACCTCGCCGCACCGCAGCAATCCGGGCGCTTCAGGGGTCTCCGGGAGCGCGCCATGCTGCGCGGAAGGTCCCGCCGGCGGCGCCAACGTTGCATCCTTGCCCGGCCGAGTGCGCCCGGGCGGCGGTCCGGGCGCGCACCACACCCTCGCCCGGGGGCGCCGGAATCGCCCCGCCATGCGGATCGATCAGGCCAGGCAGCCCGGCTGAACCGCTTTCCCCGTCCGCGGCCGGCGCCCGCACCTCGCGGGGCGCAACCTCGCCGTACCGCCACCACGGACTGGGCCGGGCACCTCAGCTTGGCGCACCGCCCGCGGGGCCGGCGACGCGGCAGCGCCGATGCACCCGCACCGTGCTGCGCGCGCCGCCGCCGCGGCCGTGTCCGCTGCTGCCGGCGGCTTGACAGCGGCGGCAGATGCTGCGTGCCTAGGCCCATGCGGCCGCCGTCATGGCCGCCATCACCGTGAGGGGAACCTCCGCCTTGATCCCGACCGCCGCCGCCGACCCGCTGCTGACCCCCTTCCGGCTCGGCCATCTGACGCTCCGGAACCGGATCATGAGCACCTCGCACGCCTGCGGGCTCGAGGAAGACGGAATGCCGAAAGAGGCCTACCAGCGCTATCACGAGGAGAAGGCGAAGGGCGGGCTGGCGCTGACGATGTTCGGCGGATCCTCCAACGTCGCGATCGACAGCCCCAGCGTCTTCCGCCAGCTGAACCTCGGTACCGACGCGGTGGTCCCCTGGCTCGAGCAGTTCTCCGGCCGCATCCATGCCCGGGGAGCGGCGATCATGTGCCAGCTCACCCATCTCGGCCGGCGCGGCGAACCCTATGCCGGGGCCTGGCTGCCCGCCGTCGCCCCCTCGCCCCTGCGCGAGACGATGCACCGCGCCATCCCGCGCGAGATGGACGAGCACGACATCGCCCGCATCATCGCCGCCTACGCCGCCGCGGCCCGCCGCTGCCTGACCGGAGGCCTCGACGGGGTGGAAACGCTGACCGGCGGGCATCTGCCGGGGCAGTTCCTCTCGCCCCTCACCAACCGCCGCACCGACCGCTTCGGCGGCAGCCTCGAGAACCGGATGCGCTTCGTCCTCATGCTCTACGAGGCGATCCGCAAGGCCACGCACGACCGGCCGTTCCTCGTGGGCATCCGCTGGGTGATCGACGAGGGGCTCGACGGCGGGCTGGATACCGACGAGGCGCTGGCCGTGGCCGAGCGGCTGAAGGCCGAGGGGCTGGTCGATTTCTTCAACGCGATCTTCGGCACGATGGACACGCACCGGGCGCTTGCCGAGGACAACATGCCGGGCATGGGCCAGCCGCTCGCCCCCTGGGTGGCGCGGGTGGGGGCGTTCCGGCGCGCGATCGGGCTGCCGGTGTTCCACGCCGCGCGGATCGCCGATGTCGCCTCGGCCCGCCATGCGGTGGCGGGCGGGCATGTCGACATGGTGGGCATGACGCGCGCGCAGATCGCCGACCCGCATCTGGCCGTCAAGCTTGCCGCGGGGCAGGAGGCGCGCATCCGCCCCTGCGTCGGCGCCGCGCTCTGCAACAGCCGCCATCCGCCGACCTGCTTCCACAACCCCGCCACCGGGCGCGAGACGATGATCGACCACGCCATCGCCCCGGCACCCCGGCAGCGCCGGGTTGTGGTGGTGGGCGCCGGCCCCGCCGGGCTCGAGGCGGCGCGGGTCGCGGGCGAGCGCGGCCATTCGGTTGTGCTGTTCGAGGCCGCCGCGCGGCCGGGCGGGCAGATCCTGCTGGCCGCCCGGGGCACCTGGCGGCGAGACCTGATCGGCATCGTCGACTGGCGCGTGGCCGAGCTTGCCCGCCTTGGCGTCGACCTCCGGCTGAACCAGCTCGCCGAGGCCGCCGACATCCTGGCCGAGGCGCCCGAGGCGGTGATCCTCGCCACCGGCGGCGCCCCTGCAGTCGACCTTGCCGAGGGCGCCGGGCTCGCGACGACCGCCTGGGACGTGCTGTCGGGCGCCGCACGGCCCGCCGGCGAGGTGCTGGTCTTCGACGGCACCGGCCGCCACCCCGGCCCCCTTGTCGCCGAAGCCGCGGCCGTGGCGGGCGCGCAGGTCAGCTATGTGAGCCTTGATGCCACCCTCGGCGAGGAACTGGCCGACGCCGACCGGGTGCATGCCAAGCGCATGTTCCTGCGCCTTGGCATCCGCCACGAGCCCGAGATGCGGCTTGTCGCCCTGCGCCGACACGCCAACCGGCTCTCGGCGACGCTCGTCAGCGACATCGACCGCAGCCTTCACGAGCGCATCGTCGACCAGGCGGTGGTCGAGCAGGGCACACTCCCCGCGGGCGGGCTGTTTGTCGAACTTCGCGCGCGCTCGGCGAACGGCGGAGTGACCGACCTCGACGCGCTCGCCGCGGCCCGTCCCCAACCCGCCCCGCCGCCGGCCGGGTTCGAGCTGCACCGGATCGGGGATGCGCTGGCCAGCCGCAACGTCCACGCGGCGGTCTTCGACGCGCTGCGGCTTTGCAACGCGATCTGACCACCAGCGCAGGTCGCAACCCTGGGGTCGGGCCTCAGCTGTCGGGATGGGCGGGGGTTTCGGCCGGCACATCTATCGTTGCGCCGTGCCCGACCGCGCCCATCCAGCCGCAGGTCTCGGCCGCGGCCTCCGCTGCCGCCGACAGCGCCACCGCCGGCGCCTCGCCGCGCAGAAGCCCGACCAGCGTCCGTGCGATGAAGCTGTCGCCTGCCCCGAGCGTGTCGACCGGCACCACCGGGCGGGCCGCGACCTCGTCCAGCCCGCCCGGGCCCAGCAGGAGTGCCCCGGCAGCCCCGCGCGTCGCCAGTGCCCAGACCGCCCCGCGCGCCCGCGCATCGGCCGCAAGCCCGATCGCCCCGGCGCGGTCCAGGTCGCCGGCCGAAAAGGCGGCAAGCCAGCAAAGCGGCGCGACCCGCGCCCGGTGCCAGGCGTCGCGGCGCACCGCGAAGTCGTACGACAGCCGCGACCGTGCGGCGACCGGCGCGAGCCAGGCGTCCAGCCCGCTCGACTGGCCCACATGCACCGCGTCGAAGCCGGCGAGGTAGTCGAGGTCGGCCGGCACGGGGACGAAGCGCGACACGCCAAGGTCGTGGTTGAGGAAGATCCTCTCGGCGCCGCGGTGGGCGATGAAGCAGTAGGCGGTCAGCCCGACCGCCACCCGCAGTCGCGTCGTCTCCACCCCCTCGGCGGCGAGCGTCCGGCGCATCAGCCGCCCTGCCGCATCCTCGGCCACGGCGCCGACAAACGCCGTCCGGGCGCCATAGCGCCGGGCATAGACCGAAAGGTTGAAGCAGTTCCCGCCCGGATACATCCGCCCGTCGGCGAGATAGCAGTCCACGTCGTTGTCCCCGAACGAAGCGATACGGACCATGGGCCGGGTCCCGTTGACAATCCCCGGGCGGGTTCCCACACTGCCCCCGGGCTGTCAAGCCGGGCGCGGAAGCCGCCCGGCCACCACCTGGAAGGGGGCGAGGGTGCCGACCGTGCCGCTATGAGGGATGCACTCGATCCCGACATCCTCGGTGCCCTCGCCGCACTTGCCGGGCGCGAGATCGCTCAGGTCTACCTGGTGGCCTGCGGCGGATCGCTCTCGATCATGCATCCGGGCAAGTTCGTGCTCGACCGGCATGCCCCCATGCTGCCGGCCGATGCGCTCAACGCTTCCGAATTCGTCCAGCGCGCGCCGGCGCGGCTCGGCCCCGGGGCGCTGGTGATCCTATGCTCGCAGACCGGCACCACCCGCGAGACGGTGGCGGCGGCCGAGTTCGCCCGCAGCCGCGGCGCCGCAACCGTGGCGCTGACGATGGAGCCCGGCTCGCCGCTGGGGCGGGCCGCAGGGCATGTGCTGCGTTATGCGGCACCCTACACCACCGGCATCCCGATCGACCCCGCCGACAGCAACTATTCTGTCCTCTACATGCTGCTCGCTGGCCTGATCCGCCAGCGAGGGGGCGCCGACCTCACGGCGCCGCTCCTCGCCAGCCTGTCCGCCCTCGGTCCGGTGATCGAGGGCGCCAGGTCGCGGCTCGCCGACCGCCTCGACGCCTATGCCCTGCGCGTGAAGGACCGCCCCGTCGTCTACACCATGGCCAGCGGCGTCAACTTCGGCGCGGCCTATTCCTTTGCCATCTGCGTGCTGATGGAGATGCAGTGGATCGCCTCGCAGGCGATCCATGCCGGAGAGTTCTTCCACGGCCCCTTCGAGGTCGTCGATCGCGATGCCTGCTTCATCCTCCTCGTCGGGCTAGACCCGACGCGGCCGTCCGAGGAACGGGCGCGCGCCTTCCTGCAGCGCTTCGGCGACCCAGCCAACATCCTCGACCTCGACGCCGCGACCTTCGACCTCGCGGGGCTGGCCGACCCGTGGCGGGCCTACCTGTTGCCGCTCGTGTTCTTCGATGTGCTGTGGGATTTCGCCCACCGTCTCGCCCGGCTGCGTGGCCACCCGATGCTGACCGGCCGCCGCTACATGAAGAAGATCACCGACTACTGAGCATCCGCAGGCACCGCCATCGGGCAGCCCGGCTGGCGATGTCTGACGACCGCTAGGAACCGGAGTAAGGGAGAAAGCCAATGTCCTGGTCTGAGTTCAACCTCACGCGCCGTGCGCTCGGCGGCCTCGCGGCTGCAGCCGCGCTGGGCCTCGCCGCGCCCGCGGCCACGGCGCAGTCCGTGACCATCCGCATCGCCTCGGTGAACTCGCCGACGGCCGAGTCGGTGATGACCGCCCAGCGCGTGGCCGACCGCATCACCCAGCGCACCGAGGGCCGGGTGACGTTCCAGCTCTTCCCCTCCGCGCAACTCGGGACAACCGCCGATTCGCTCGAGCAGGCAAGCCAGGGGCAGCCGATCATCACCTACACCTCCGCCTCGTTCATGGCCCGCTACGGCGTGCCGGAGCTCGCCGTGGTCGAGGGCCCCTTCGTCGTCGCCAACAACGAGGAGGGCGAGCGGCTGGCTTTCTCGCCGCTCATGCAGGGCTACTACGACCGTCTGGCCGGGACGGCCGGCATCCGCGTGCTTGCGCTCAACTGGTTCGACGGCGCCCGCCACATGATCGGCTCGGCACCCTATCCGAACCCCTCCGACCTGCAGGGCGTCAAGATGCGGGTGCCGCCGGTCGAGACCTGGATCCGCACCTTCGAGCCGCTCGGCGTCGTGGCGACCACGGTCGAGGCCGCCGAGGCCTATTCGGCGCTCGCCCAGGGTGTCGTGACGGCAGCGGAATCGCCGCTCACCGGCCTGCGCGCCAGCCGCTGGTACGAGGTCGCCAAGCACATCACGCTGACCGGGCATTTCAACCTCTTCACCGGCTGGGTGATGAGCGAGGCCGCCTTCCAGGCGTTGAGCGAGGGCGATCGTGCGATCCTTCTCGAGGAGTTCCGCAAGGGCGGGCAGGAGCTCTCTGCGGCCTCCGAGGCGCTGGCCGGAACCATCCGCGCCGAGTTCGAGGCCGCCGGCGTCACCTTCCACGAGGCCGATCTCGACGCCTACCGCGCCGCCACCGCCGGCTTCTACTCGGCCTTCCCCAACTGGCCGCCGGGGCTGTTCGAGCAGGTTCGCGCCGCCGCGACCGGCCAGTGACACCTGCTCCCGCGCCCTGTCCGGCCGCCGGGCGGGGCGCGGCCGCCCAGCCATGACGGGGGAGGGGCCGGTGTCGGTCTGGCTCGACCGGGCGCTTCGGCTGGTGGGCGAACTCCTGCCCGCGGCGCTCTTGGCCGTGGTGCTGGTGGTCGTCACCGCCAACGTCGTTGCACGCAGCATCCTCAGCCTTCCGTTCTACGCCGCCCACGACATCGCGCTGATCGCCTTTGCCGGCACCGTCTGGTTCGGGCTGGTGGGCGCGGCGGTGGCGGGGCAGCTGTTCGGCGTGGCGTACTTCGTGGGCCTGCTGCCGCCGGGGCTGCAGCGGCCGGCACGGGTGCTTGCCCAGCTTCTGGTGATCGCCATTGCGATCGCGGTTATCCACGCCGCCCGGGCCCAGATCGCCACCAGCCGCTTCAGCACCTTCCTGACCCTCGGCTGGCCGAAATGGATCGTCTCCGCGGGCCTTCTGGCGTCGATGGTGCTGGTGGTGCTGGTGTCGCTGCGCGCCATCCTGGCCGAGTTCGCCCCCGCCCGCCAGCAGCAGGGGGATCGGGGCGCATGACGGTTGCCGCGGGCGCGTTCCTGCTGCTCCTGCTGCTCGGGGTTCCGATCGGCTTCGTGCTGCTCGGGGCCTCGGTGGCCTATTTCGCGCTCAATCCGGTGATGACCAGCATCGTCGCCCAGCGCATGGCCTCATCGCTGGAATCCTTTCCCCTGCTCGCCGTGCCATTCTTTGTCGTTGCCGGCGTGGCTATGGCGCGCGGCGGCATCGCCGAGCGGCTCTACGGCTTCGCCGACGGGCTCGTCGGCCACTGGAAGGGCGGGCTTGCCCAGGTTGCGGTGATCAACTCGCTCTTTCTCGGGGCGATGTCGGGCTCGTCGAACGCCGACGCGGCGATCGATGCCCGCACCATTGCGCCGATCATGCGCGCCCAGGGCTATTCCAACGGCTTCGCATCGGTGGTGTCCGCCGCCTCGGGGACGATCGCGCCGATCATGCCGCCGTCGATCGGGCTGATCATCTACGGGCTGCTCACCGGCACCTCGATCGGCAAGCTCTTCCTCGGCGGGGTGATCCCGGCGTTCCTGATTGCCGTGGCTCTGCTCTTCACCGTCCGCCTCGTCGCGGGACGGCGCGGCTACGGCCGCACCCGCCCCTCCCGCCTGCCGGCCCGGGACGTCATCGGCCGCGGCCGCGCCGCGCTCTGGGCGCTGGCGATGCCGGTGCTCCTCATCCTCGGACTGCGCGGCGGCTGGTTCACCCCCACCGAACTCGGCGCCATCGCCGCCGTCTACGCCTTCCTCGTGGGGCTCGTCGTCTACCGCGGCTTCGGCCCGCGCGACACGCTCGGCATCCTCACCGAGGCGGCGCAGACCACGGCGAGCGTGATGTTCATCGTCGCCGCCGCGGCAGTGTTCTCGCTCGTCCTCGCGCTCGAGCAGGTGCCCCAGCACATCGTCGCGGGCCTGCTCGCGCTGTCGGAGGACCGGACGGTGGTGCTGCTGATCCTGATGGCGCTGTTTCTCGTGCTCGGCACCATGCTCGAGGGGCTGGCGCTGATGGTCATCCTCGCCCCGATGCTGGTCGAGGTGACGCGCACGCTTGGAATCGACCCGGTGCATTTCGGCATCCTCGTCGTCCTCAACACCACCATCGGCTCCATCACCCCGCCGGTGGGCACGGTCCTCTATACCGTCTGCGCCATCACCCGCTGCTCGATCGAGGAGTTCACGGTCGAGTTCGTGCCCTTCTTCCTTGCGCTCACCGGAGTGCTCCTGCTCTTGACCTTCGTGCCCGGCCTCGTGACCCTTCTTCCAGACCTGTTGATGTGAGGGACCGACCCATGCGTGCACTCGACGCCGAGACGGTGCACCGCCTGCTCGACTGGCCCTTGCTGGTTGCGGCGCTGGAACGCGCACACCGCGGCCCGGCGCCCGAGGCCGCGCACATCGTCCGCGACGAGCCGGGCGGCGGCGGGAACAGCTTTGTCACCCTGGTCGGCTGGCAGCGCGGGCGGGTGATTGCGGTCAAGATGGTCGGCGTCTTCCCGGGCAACCTCGCGCGCACCCCGCCCGAACCCTCCGTGCAGGGGCTGGTGGCGGTATTCGACGCCACCACAGGGGCGCCGCGGCTGGTGGCCGACGGGGCGGCAATGACATTCCGCAAGACGGCGGCCGATTCGGCCCTCGGCGCCCAGCTGCTGGCGCGCGAGGACGCGCGCGTCCTGCTCGTGGTCGGCGCGGGCGGGCTTGCACCCCATGTGATGGCGGCGCACCGCGCCGTGCGCCCGGGTATCGACCGGGTCCTGGTCTGGAACCGCGGCCGGCCGCGGGCCGAGGCACTCGTCGCCGCGGCCCGCGCGCAAGGCATCCCGGCCGAACTCGCCCCCGAGCTCGACGCGGCAGTGGCCGCGGCCGACGTCATCAGCTGCGTCACCATGGCGACAGAGCCACTGGTGAAGGGCTCCTGCCTGAAGCCCGGGGCGCATCTCGACCTGATCGGCGCCTGGCGGGGCGACATGCGCGAGGCCGACGACACCGCGCTGGCCCGCAGCCGGCTGTTCGTCGACACCCGCAGCGGAATGGAAACGAACGGCGAGATCGCCCGCGCCGTCGCCTCCGGCGCGATCGGCCTGGGGCACGTTCAGGGCGACCTTTACGACCTCTGCTCCGGCCGCGTGGCGGGGCGGAGGTCGGGCGGAGAGATCACCTGCTTCAAGAACATCGGCGGCGCGCACCTCGATCTCTTTACGGCCGAGGCGCTCTCCGCCCGCTTCGATGCCTCCGCGCCCGACTGCCCCCCCCTCCGATCGTCCTGAACCCCCTGCCCCCGCAGGGGCGAGGCGGTTCCATCCGCTTCGATCCTGTCCTAGTTGCCCCACACCTCGGTCAGGACGCGCCGCCAGTTGCCGCCGCGCAGCCGGTCGATGGCATCTTCGGAATAGCCCCGCCGGCGCAATCCCTCCCAGATGCGGGGGGTGTGGGTCAGCGACTGGAAGTCGATGTTCAGCCGCGTCTCGTAGACGTACCACGACCCGAGGATGCCGGTGATCGTCGGGCTGTACCCGTGTGGCCCGTACGACTTGTCCCAGGCCTCCGGGCCGGGTGCCTGCCCCTCGGTGATGTCGCTCGCAAACCCCACATGCTCGATCCCGCCGACCCGGACCATGTGGTCGACATGGTCGAGATAGGCGTCGAGGTCGGGCCGGGTGGCATGGCGCACCGCCGGCGACCACATCACCGCCCCGATGAGCCCGCCGGTCTCGGCAATGGCGCGGATGTGCGCGTCGGTCTTGTTGCGCAGGCTGGGGCATACGGCATGGGCGTTCGAGTGGCTCGCCACCATCGGGCCGCGCGCGGCCGCCAGATACCCTGCCGTGGTGCGGTGTCCGCAATGCGACAGGTCGATCACCAGCCGCTGCCGCGTCATCTCCTCGATCCAGTCACGCCCGGCCTCGGTCAGGCCGCCGTCGTCATCGCCCTCGAAAGGGGCGCCGCAGCCGAACGGGGTGCGGTCGTTGTAGGTGGGCTGCAGGATGCGCACGCCAAGCCGGTGCAGCACCGCGAGCAGGCCCAGATCCTCGGCGACCATCACCGAGTTCTGGGTTCCGAGGATGAAACCCAGCCGGCCGGCGGCAGCCGCCGCGTCGATCTCGGCGACGCTGGTGACGACGGTGGCGATGTCGGCCATCGCCTCGATCCGGGCACGGTTGCGCTCGATCTCCACCAGCGTCGCGGCAAGCCCCACGAAGGGCGAGGCGGCGGTCAGGTTCAGCGTGGTCACCCCGCCCTGGAGGGTGCGCAGCACCTGCTCGCGCGAGACCGCGGCGCAGTTCAGGCCGTCGACCGTCAGGCTTGGCGGGGGGGAAGCGTTCATGGCATGGTCCTTTCGGGCAGGTTTGGGGTGCGCCGCGCCGGCTCAGCCCTCGCGGTAGTTGACCCACAGCGCCCGCGCGGTGCGGTCGCCGGCATTGCGGAACTGGTGCAGGCGTCGGCTGGAGAAGCGGAAGCTGTCACCCTCGCCAAGGATGTGCCTGCGGCCGTCGACGATCAGCTCGATCCCGCCCTCGATGACATAGCCGGCCTCCTCGCCGCTGTGGGCGTAGGGCTCGCCGCCCGACGAGCCCCCGGGCTCCAGCGTGATGATGTAGATGTTCAGCGCCGGTATCTGCTGGAACGGGGTGATGAGTTCCTTGGTCACGCCGCTGTCACCGAACGCGACGCGCTGGCGCTCCTTCGCGCTGGCCACGACGCGCAGCGGATCGCTGCCCTCCGGTTCGACCGGAAAGACATCGGCGATGCTGACGTTCAGCGCCTCGGCGATGCGTGCCAGGGCCCGCACCGAGGCCGAGGACAGGCCGCGCTCGATCTGGCTCAGCAGGCCGACCGACATCCCCGCGCGCCCGGCGACATCCTTCAGCGAGGCGCCGCGGGCCTTGCGCATCTGGCGGACACGCTCTCCGACCGCGAGGTCGGTGCCGTCCGATCGGCCGGGGCGGCGTGGTGGCTCCATCGATCCGTTGGGCACGCAGTCCCTCCCCCATGAAGAACGCACCCCGCACTCGCCCATGTCTGAACGATGCCGACGGTTGCATTGTATTCGTGAAATTTCGGTTTGTAAATTCACCGAATCCGCATAACATTGCCACTGTCGATTTCCGTCGACGGCCACCGATGCCCGGTTCAGCCGGCGGCGCGAAGCGTCAGCGGTCCATCGCCCGAGGGAGGAACCTCATGATCCGCAGCCTACGCAGTGTCGCCCTAGCCGCGATCGTCAGTGCCGCTGCCATCGGCAGCGCACCGGCGGAAACGCTGGTCGTCGCACAGAACTTCGATCCCCAGACGCTGTGGCCCAACGGCACCACGGCGTCCGACAACCTCAATGCCGGCTCGGCCATCGTCGAGGCGCTGTTCTGGGTCGACCCCGACGGCGAGGAGTTCAAGCCGCTGCTGGCCGAATCCTACGAGCTCGAGGACAACACCACCGTCCTCGTCCGGCTGCGCCCCGGTGTGCGTTTCACCAATGGCGAGCCGATGGATGCCGACGCCGTCGTCCACAGCTTCAACGTCTTCATCGACCCGGCGAAGACTCCGGCCTACGCCCGGGTGTCCGACCCGTTCCAGTCGGTCGAGAAGGTCGACGACCTGACGGTGCGGATGCGGCTCAAGTATCCCTTCCCGCCGATCCGGCTTGCCCTCAGCCAGCTCTACATCGTGCCGCCCGGCTACTGGAACGAGGTCGGGCTCGAGGCCTACGGCCAGCGCCCGATCGGCACCGGCCCGTTCATGTTCGACAGCTGGGCGCGCGACGACCGGCTCGAGATGGTCGTGAACCCCGACTACTGGGGCACCCTGCCCGAGGGGATCGACCGCATCGTCTGGCGGCCGGTGCCCGACGACATCTCCCGTGCCGCCGGGCTGACCACCGGTGAGTACCACATCGCTGCGAACCTCGCCGTCGCCTCCGCGCTGGATGTCGAGCGGCAGGACGGCCTCAAGCTGGTCGCCGTCCCGAGCTACCGCATCTACCAGGTGATCCTGTCGTCCCTGCCCGAGCACGCCAGCCCGCTGCTCGACAAGCGCGTCCGCCAGGCGCTGAACCACGCCGTCGACAAGCAGGCGATCATCGACAACCTGCTGTTCGGCTACGGGGTGCCGCTGCGCGGCCAGGTTCTGCGCGAGCCCCAGCTCGGCTTCAACCCCGACCTCGAGGACTACGCCTACGACCCCGACCGTGCCCGGGCGCTGCTGGCCGAGGCCGGCCATCCAGACGGATTCGAGATCACCTTCAAGTTCCCCTCGGGCCGCTACGCCCAGGACCGCGAGGTGTCCGAGGCGGTGGCCGGCATGCTTGCGGAAGTGGGTGTCAGGACCAACATGGTCGTGCTCGAGCCCGGCGAGTTCCTGCGTCAGCTGCGCGCCAAGGAACTGCAGCCGATGGCGTTCGTCGGCCTCGCGCCGCAGGACGACCCCGACCTGCAGGTGTCGCAGTACCATTCGAGCTGGCGCTACGCCTACCTGAACAACCCCGAACTCGACGCGCTGATCGACGCCGGCAAGCAGGAGATGGACGTCGAGAAGCGCGCCCAGATCTACCGCGATGCCATGACCCTCATGTACGATGAGGCGCCGATCATCTTCCTCTACGGCGGGGTCGACTTCTTCGGCACCTCGGCGCGGGTCGAGAACTCCCACGCCCGGGGCGACGGCCGGTTCTTCTTCTACGACGTCGCCCTGCGCTGACCCCCCCCGGCCGGGGGCCGCGCGGCCCCCGGCGCCTCCCCCCGGAGCACGGCATGCTGCGATACGTCCTGCGGAGAATCGTCCTGACGGTCCCCGTGATCGCCGGCATCCTGCTGATCTCGTTCCTGCTGACCCATGTCAGCGGCGACCCGACCGACCTGATCCTGCCGCCCGACACGCCCGACGAGGCGCGCGCGCTGTTCCGCGAGAAGCACGGCCTCGACCGGCCGATCTGGGTGCAGTTCTACGTCTTCAGCCTGCACGCGCTCCAGGGCGACTTCGGAAACTCGCTGCGCTTCCACGAACCGGCTGTCAAGCTGGTCACCGACCGCCTCGGCGCCACCACCGAACTGGCGATGGCAGCCATGGCGCTGGCGATCGCCGTCGGCATTCCGGCGGGAGTGGTGGCCGCCTACCGCCGCAACACCGCGGCCGACGTCGCCATCCGGGCCGTGAGCCTGTTCGGGCAGGCGGTGCCGTCCTTCTACCTCGGAATTGTCGCCATCCTCGTCTTCGCCGTCTGGCTCGGCTGGCTGCCCAGCGGCGGGCGCGGCACGCTGGCCCATCTGGCGCTGCCGGCAATCACCCTCGCCCTCGGCCTGGTGGCCCTGATCGCCCGCACGACCCGCTCGTGCATGCTCGATGTGCTGAACCAGGATTACGTCCGCACCGCGCGCGCCAAGGGGCTGGGCGAGGCGCCGGTGGTCTGGGTGCATGCCCTGCGCAACGCCTTCATCCCGGTGCTCACGGTGATCGGGCTGCAGGTGGGCTTCCTGCTCGGCGGTGTGGTGGTCACCGAGACGGTGTTCTCCTGGCCCGGGGTCGGGCGGCTGGCCGTGCAGGCCATCTATGCCCGCGACTTCCCGGTGGTGCAGGCGGTGGTGTTCTTCTTCGCGCTGATCTTCGTCATCGTGAACCTCATCGTCGACCTGCTCTATGCCGTGCTCGACCCCCGCATCGGCTACCGGTAGCGGCAGATGACCGACCAGCCCGCACCTGCACCCGCCGCCCCCGACGCCCGCCCGCGCGGTCAGTGGGGCCTCGTCTTCGGCCGGCTCATGCGCAAGCCGGCTGCGATCTTCGGCCTTGCGATCCTGCTGCTGTTCATCGCCTGGGCCCTCTTTCCGGCCTTGTTCTCGCCGCAGGACGCTTATGCCCAGTCCCTGGTGCGCCGGCTCAGGCCGCCGTCCTTCCTCGACCGCGGGGTCGACGGCTACCTGCTCGGGACCGACCATCTCGGCCGCGACATCCTCTCGCGCATCATCCACGGCGCCCGGGTGACCCTGCTCGTCAGCTTCTTCGCCGTCCTCATCGCCTCCGTGGTCGGCATCTGGGCCGGGTTGCTCGCGGGCTTTGTCGGCGGCACGACCGATGCGGTGATCCTGCGGCTCATCGACATGCAGCTGGCCTTCCCGGTCGTGCTGCTCGTCATCGCGCTGGTCGCGGTTCTGGGCCCCTCGGTCACCAACCTGATCATCCTGATGGGCCTGTCGGCCTGGCCGCGCTTCGCGCGGATCGTGCGCGGTTCGGTCCTTTCGGTGCGGGGGCTCGAATATGTCGATGCCGCGCGCTCCATCGGTGCCGGGCGCAGCCGGATCCTCGTTCACCACATCCTGCCCAACATCCTGTCGGCTATCATCGTCTACGCCAGCTTCGAACTGGCGCGGATGGTGCTGCTCGAGGCCACGCTCAGCTTTCTCGGCCTCGGCGTCCAGCCGCCGACGCCGACCTGGGGCGGGATGATCAACGACGGCAAGAACTACCTCTCGATCTCCTGGGCAGCCTCGCTCTTTCCCGGAATCGCGATCGCCCTGATCGTGCTCGCGCTCAACCTCCTCGGAGACGAGTTGCGCGATGCCCTCGACCCGCAACTGAGCCATGACTGACCCCGGCGCGGCCGTCCGCCGCCCCGGGCATGAGGAGGAGACGACATGAACACGACGGCACCGCTCGGCCTGCGCGGCACCCCGGTGGTTGACGGGCTGAACTGCGCGGTCTTCCGCCGCGACCAGTTCGAACGCACGCTCGCCGGCCGCATCCGGGCGCTGAACCTGACCTCCATGCGCCCGGCCAACGACCTCGCCGCCTCGATGGGCGATCTGGCGCGCGTGCTCGAGGTGGTGCATGCCAACGCCGACCTCGCCGAGGTTGTCACCTCGGTCGCCGACATCCGGCGGGTCGCCGCCGAGGGCCGGCTGGGCATCATCCTCGGGGCGCAGAACTCCACCTTCCTCGAGCATGACCTGCCGCTCCTGCGGGTAATGCAGCGGATCGGCATGCGCATCTTCCAGCCCACCTACATGGAGCCGAACGCGCTCGGCACCGGCGTACTGGCGCGCCCCCAGGGCGGGCTGACGGCGAAAGGCCACGAATGGGTCGCGCTGATGAACGAGACGCGGATGCTGGTCGACCTCTCTCATGTCGGCGCCCGGACCGCGATCGACGCGGCGAAGGCGTCCAGGCAGCCGGTCATCTGCAGCCACTCCAACGCGCTGGCGCTGCACGGCAGCCTGCGCAACATCCCCGACGAGCAGATCCGCGCCGTCGGCGCCACCGGCGGCACGGTCGGGCTGACGCTCTGGCCGCCGATGCTGTGCCATGCCCGGCGCCCGACGGTCGAGGATTTCTACGACCATGTCGACTACATGGTGAAGCTGATCGGCATCGACCACGTCGCCTTCGGCAGCGACTTGTCCGAACAGGCCAAGACCGAGGCGCAATGGCAGTCGAGCTTCGGGCCGCGCGGCATCTACCCCGAGGTGACGGGGGTGCTCGGCGACTGGTTCACCTTCGACCAGCGCTTCACCAAGGGCTACGAGACGATCGCCCTGACCGGCAACCTGATCGACGGCCTCTCGGCCCGCGGATATTCCGACGACGCGGTGGAAAAGATCATGGGCGGCAACCTGTTGCGCGTCTACGGAGAGGTCTGGGGCGGATGACCCCCGCGCCCGCACCAGCCGCGACCGCACTGCCTCCGGCCGCCGCTCCGGCGCGGCCGGTGCTGTCGGTCGAGGGGCTGGTGACGCGGCTCTATCTGCGCCAGGGCCGGGTGCCGGCGGTGGACGGGATATCGTTCTCCGTCGGCGCCGGAGAGACGCTGGGGATCGTCGGCGAATCGGGCTGCGGAAAAAGCATGACGGCGCTCTCGATCATGCGCCTGCTGCCGCGACCGATCGGACGCATCGACGCGGGCCGCATCCGCGTCGACGGCGTGGGCGACCTCGTCGGCCTGTCCGAACGGGCCATGCGCGATGTCCGCGGCAACCACGTGTCGATGATCTTCCAGGAGCCGATGACCTCGCTCAACCCGGTCTTCCGCATCGGCCACCAGCTGACGGAGGCCATCCGCGTCCATCGGCCGGTCTCGTCGGCCGAGGCGCGGGCGCAGGCGGTCGAGATGCTGCGGGCTGTCCAGATCCCCCTTCCCGAGGAGCGCTTCCGCAGCTTCCCCCACCAGCTTTCGGGTGGCATGCGCCAGCGGGTGATGATCGCCATGGCGCTTGCCTGCCGGCCCAAGGTGATGCTGGCCGACGAGCCCACCACCGCCCTCGACGTCACGATCCAGGCGCAGATCCTGCGGCTGATGAACGATCTCAAGCGCGAGATCGGCACCTCGATCGTCTTCATCACCCATGACCTGGGGGTGATCGCCAAGATGGCGCAGCGGGTTCTGGTGATGTATGCCGGCGTCGTCGTCGAGGAGGCCGAGGTGCACGACCTCTTCGCCGCGCCGCTGCATCCCTACACCCGCGGGCTCATGCGCTCGATCCCCACCGCCGCCGACCGGGTCGCCGGGCGCCGGCGGCTGCAGGCCATCCGCGGCGCGGTGCCGTCGCTCCTGTCGCTTCCGCGCGGCTGCCGCTTCTCCGACCGCTGCGCCGAGGTGCACGACCGCTGCCGGCGCGCGGAACCGCCGCTCGCTTCCCCCGCGGGCGGACCGGCGGGACGGCAGGTGCGGTGCTGGCTGCATGTGGACGGGCCGGGATGACTGCCCCACTGATCAGTGTCCGGGGCCTCGTGCGCCACTTCCCCACCCCCGGCCGGCTGTTCGGGCCGCCGCGCTTCGTTCGCGCCGTGGACGGCGTCGATCTCGATGTCGCCCGGGGAGAGACGCTTGGGCTTGTCGGCGAATCAGGCTGCGGAAAGTCCACGCTCGGGCGGCTGATCGCCCGCCTCGACGCCCCGACCGCCGGCCGCATCCTGCTCGAGGGGCGCGACATATCCGGCCACGACGACCGTGCGCTGCTGCCGATCCGCGAGTCGGTGCAGATGGTCTTCCAGAACCCCTATGCCTCGCTGAACCCGCGCATGACGGTGGGCGAGATCATCGAGGAGCCGCTTGTCATCCACCGCAAGGGCGACCGCGCCGCACGCCGCCGCCGCGTCGCCCGGCTGCTCGATCAGGTCGGCCTCGCGGCCAGCAGGGTCGACCGCTACCCCCACGAGTTCTCCGGCGGCCAGCGTCAGCGCATCGGTATCGCCCGGGCACTGGCGCTCGAGCCGAAGCTGATCGTCTGCGACGAGCCGGTGTCGGCCCTCGACGTCTCGATCCAGGCACAGATCATCAACCTCCTGCAGGACCTGCAGCGCGAGACCGGGGTCTCCTACCTCTTCATCTCGCACGACCTCGCGGTGGTGGAGCATGTCAGCGACCGGGTTGCGGTGATGTACCTCGGCCGCATCGTCGAGGAGGCCCCCGCCGAGGACATCTACCGCCGGCCGGCGCATCCCTACACCCGGGCGCTGCTCTCGGCCGCGCCGGTGCCCGACCCGGTGATCGCCGCAACCCGCGAGGAACTGATCCTCGAGGGCGGGGTGCCGAGCCCCGTCGACCCCCCGCCCGGCTGCCACTTCGCCCCGCGCTGCCCGTGGCGGGCCCCCGACTGCTCGCAGGACACCCCGCCGCTCGTCCCGCGCGCAGCCGGTGGCGTCGTCCGCTGCATCCGCACCGACGCCCTGCCGCACTACGTCCCCCCGCCCGCACGCGCGGTCTGAGAGGTCCGCGGCGCAGGCGGCCGGTCACGCCGCAACCGGCGGCGCCCGAAGGCGAAAGTTCGCATTGCGCACGAAAGTATTCCCTGCGAACATCTGCGCGCATCCGGGCCCCGCGCGGCGGCGGCGGGGCGGGCCGGGATGCGACCCCGGGGGACGTCACCGATGCTGCGCTTCTACTACAACCTCGCGCCCAACCCGATGAAGGTGGCGCTCCTGCTCGAGGAACTCGGCCTGCCCTACGAGGCGATCCCGGTCGACACCCGCAAGGGCGAGCAGCACGACCCCGCCTTCCTCGCCGTCAACCCCAACGCCAAGCTGCCCGCGATCGTCGACGGCCCTGCAACGATCTTCGATTCCAATGCGATCCTGCTCTACCTCGCCGAGAAGACCGGCCGCTTCCTGCCCGACGGCGGCGCGTCCGCGCGCGGCCAGATGCTGTCCTGGCTGATGTTCGTGGCCTCCGGCGTCGGGCCGTTCTCGGGGCAGGCGATCCACTTCCGCCATTTCGCGCCGCAGGCGGCGCCGGGCGATCATGCTTACGCCCTGCGCCGCTACGACTTCGAGGCGCGCCGCCACTGGCGCATCATCGACGACCGGCTCGCACGGCAGCGCTACCTGCTGGGTGACGGCTACGGGATCGTCGACATGGCGGTCTGGGGCTGGGGCGGACGGGTTCCCTTCATCTTCGGCGGCGACCGCGGCTATTCCGAATTCCCCCATCTCGGACGGCTGATGGCCGAGATCGACGCGCGGCCGGCGGCGCAGCGTGTGGCGGCGCTGCGAGAGCGTCACCGCTTCAAGGCCGAACTCGACGAAACCGCGCTGCGCAGCCTCTATCCGCAGATCTTCGCCCCGCCTCCGGCCTGAGCGATGGAGAACCCGCGCACGGCCCTCGTCACCGGGGCAGGATCGGGCATCGGCCGCGCGGCGGCGGTGCGGCTTGCCGCCGACGGCCACCGCGTCGTCTGCGCCGACATCGACGGCGCCGCCGCGCAGGCGACGGCCGCGGCGATCGCGGCCGCCGGCCATGCAGCACGCGCCATCCGCGCCGATGTCACCGTCGAGGCCGACGCCGCGGCGATGGTAGCCGCGGCGCTCGACTGGGCGGGGCGGCTCGACACGGCCATCGCCAATGCCGGGGCGATGGTCGAGGGCGGCATCCTTGCCCTGTCGCTGGACGACTGGAACCGCGCGCTCGCCGTCAACGCCACCGGCGCCTTCCTGACCGCGCGCGCCGCCCTCCCCGCGCTCGTGGATGGCGGCGCCGGAACGCTGGTCTTCACCGCCTCGACGGTGGGGCTCGCGGGGATGAAGGGCGTGGCCGCCTATTCCGCCGCCAAGGGGGCCGTGGTCGCGCTGACCCGCCAGCTTGCCGCCGACTTCGCCGGCCGGGGCGTGCGTGTCAACGCCGTCGCGCCGGGTGCAGTGCGCACGCCACTGTCCGAATCGCAGTTCCGCGCCCGGGCCGCCGACGATGCCGATTTCGCGCGCCTGCTCGACGAGGTGATCCGCCGCTATCCGCTCGCGCGCTGGGGCACGGCCGAGGACATCGCCGAGGCGATCCTGTTCCTTGCCACGCCGCGGTCGGGCTGGATCACGGGCCAGATCCTGCCGGTGGAGGGTGGCCTGCTGTCGCTGCGCTGAGCGCGGCCCGGCGCCGCTCTGCCGCCGCCCCCGCGACGTTCAGCAGGTTGGCGGCAAGGATCACCGCGCCGCCGGCGAACACGGCCGCCATGATCGGCTCGCCGTAGACCCAGGCTGCGACCAGCGCGATCACCGGCAGCCGAAGGAACTCCATCGGCGCCACCAGCGTCGCCGGCGCGTGCGACAGGGCCGAGGTCAGCGAGAAATGGGCGGTCAGCCCGGTCACCCCGACGACCGCAAGCCACGGCAGCAACCCCACGGACGGCACCGCAAGGCCCCCCGGCGCCCCGAGAACCGCGCCCATCACGGCCTGGCTCGCGGTCATCCAGAACAGCACGCACAGCACGCTGTCATGCGCCATGATCCGGCGTGTGTAGACCGTGTTCAGCGCAAATCCCAGCGCCGCCGCCAGCCCCGCCGCATGGCCCCAGCCGAGCGGCGACACCCCCGGCTGGGCCACGATCAGCACCCCGGCGAAGCCCAGCGCCGCCACCGCCACCCTGCGGCCCGTGAAGCGCTCGCCAAGCAGCAGCGGTGCCAGCAGCACCACCCAGATCGGATTGGTGAACTCCAGCGCGACCAACTGCGACATCGGGATCGCCGTCAGCCCGTAGAACCACAGGTTCTGCCCGGCAAAGTGCCAGATGTTGCGCCGCACATGCAACCCCGGCACGGCGCTGCGCAGCCCGGCCATCCCCTGCCGCGACCGCAAGACCAGCACCAGCACGATCGCAAGACCGATCGCCGACCGCCAGGCCATCAGCTCGAAGGTCGACAGCTCGGCCTGAACCGCCCGACCGGCCACCGCCATCAGCGTGAACGAGACGATGGCGCCGCCCATCCAGAAAGCGGCCAGCAGCGGCCGGCTCGGCCTGTCCATCGCCATGTCTCCCCGCCGCGCACCACCGCCCCTCTTATCCCTGCGGGCAGCGAAGACAAGCGCGGGCGGCGGCGGCGCGGCCGGCCCAGCGGCCGGTGGCCAGGCAGGCGGTGATCAGATAGCCGCCGGTCGGCGCCTCCCAGTCCAGCATCTCGCCGGCAACGTAGACGCCCGGCCAGTCCCTCAGCATCAACCCCTCGTCGACCGCCCGCCGCATCACCCCGCCGGCGGTCGAGATCGCCTCGTCCAGCGGTCGCGGGCCGGCGTGGCGCACCGGCAGCGCCTTCACGAGGGCGGCAAGGGCAGCCGGATCGGCAGGCAGCGGGTGACCGAAGGCGCGCAGCAGGAAGGCCCGCGCCGGGTCCAGCCGCAGCGCCTTGCGCAGCCGGTTGGCCCGGCTGTCGCCGGCCCGCGCTGCCGCCAGCCGCCGCGCCACCTCGGCCGCGGAAAGGTCGGGGGCAAGGTCGAGGGTCAGGGCCGCGCCCTCGCGAACCGGCCGCGCCACGGCATACACCCCCCCGCCCTCGAGCCCGCGGGACGAAATGACGAACTCGCCGCGGCTGCGGACGTCGCCGGCCGCCAGCGCCACGCCCTTCACCGGCATCCCCAGCAACTGCGCCGCGTCCCCGGGCCAGTCGACCGCGAGGCCCATGTTGGCGGGCCGGAAGGGGGCAAGCGCGACGCCGCGGTCGGCAAGCCGGGGCGCCCAGCGCCCGTCCGACCCCAGGCGCGACCAGGATGCGCCGCCAAGCGCGAGCACGGCCACCTGCGGCAGCACGCGAACTGGCCCGCCATGCGTGGCGAAGGCAAGGCCGGGACCGGGCGCGCCGGTCCAGCGCCATCCGGTGCGCAACTCCACCCCCAGCCCCGCCAGCCGCGCCAGCCAGCCCCGCAGGAGCGGCGATGCCTTCATCGCGACCGGGAACACCCGCCGCGAGGTGCCGGTGAAGACCGGCTGGCCGAGCCCCTCGGCCCAGGCCTTCACCGCCTCCGGGCCGAAGGCCGCGAGCATCGGGGCAAGCCAGTCGGCGGCCTCGCTGTAGGCCGCGGTGAAGGCGGCGGCCGGCTCGTCCCGGGTCAGGTTCAGACCCGACAGCCCGGCCATCAGAAGCTTGCGCGCCGGCGACGGGCGCGCCTCGGCCACCACCACCCGGGCGCCCGCGCGCGCAAGCTCTTCGGCCGCCATCAGCCCGGCCGGACCGGCGCCGACCACCAGCGCCTCGACGGCGTCCTCCGGCATCCCGTCTTGTCCTCCGGCCTCCCGCGCGCCACCCTCAGGCCCCATGGACGGCCTCCTCCCGATCTGTCCGCTCTGCCGGCGCCCGATCCCCCCGGACGTGCCGCAGAGCCTTCACCATCTCGTGCCGCTGCTGAAGGGCGGCAAGGGGGGTGCGCGGGTGCTGATGCATGCCATCTGCCACCGCGAGGTCCACGCCGCTCTGTCCGAGGCAGACCTCGCCCGCAGCTACTGCACGCCCGAGGCCCTGCGCGCCCATCCCCGCCTCGCCCGCTTCGCCGCCTGGGTGGCGCGCCGGCCGCCCGGATTCACGGCGCGCGTGCCCGGCCCGCGGCGAGGCCGCAAGTTCACTTGACCTCACCGCCGGCAACCGGGATGCTCGCGCGCGCAGCGCTTCGGTCCAGAGGGAGACAGGTTCATGAACATTTTCGCAACGCGCAGGCAGCGCGCCCTGCTGTCGGGCTGCGCCCTGGCCGCGCTGCTCGCCGGCGCCCCGGCGCTGGCGCAGGTGACGCCCGAGGATGTCTGGACCTCGTGGAAGTCGACCGCCGAAAACCTCGGCCAGACGGTCGCCTTCGGCGCCGAGACCCGTGCGGGGAACGTCCTGACCGTCACCGCGGTGACACTGACCCAGCCCACCGACGGTCCCGACATCGTCTTCGAGATGGGCGACATGTCCTTTGCCGACCAGGGCGACGGCACAGTGGCGATCACCCTCGCGCCGTCCTTCACCATGTCCGTAACCGACCGTCCGCAGTACGGCGAGGCCGTCGACGCGCGAATGGTCATGCGTCTCGAAGGCTTCGAGCTGGTGGCCAGCGGCGAGCCCGCCGAGATCACCTATGACTACGGCGCCACCGCGATCAGCTTCGGGATCGAGCGGTTCGAGGTCGACGGTGAGCCGTTCGACATCGTCGTTGACGCCGTCCTCGGCGTCGTGGAGGGCTCGTACTCCTACGTCGGCGGGGATGAGCCCGCGCTCTACAGCGATGTCGCAGCCGACAGCCTGAAGCTCGACGTGCGCGTCATCGCCCCCGAGGACGAGGGGCGGCTGGTCATCAACCTCGCCATCGACGGCTTCGAGAGCACGTCGAACATCGAGCGGATGGACCTGCTGAACGCGCTCGAGGGCGAGGACATCGGCCCCGCCCTGCTGGAAGGGCTCGCCATCGCCGGCGACATCGCCTACGGCCCGGCCGAGTTCGGCTTCGAGTTCGAGGAGCGCGGCGACCGCACCGCCATTTCGGGCAGCGCCGAAAGCGGCAGCGGCCTCATGGAGATGAGTGCCGACGCCTTGGCCTACTCGATCACCGGCCAGGGCACCACCTACACCATGAGCGGCTCGGAGATCCCGCTGCCGGAGATCACCGTCAGCTACGAGGATCTCGCTCTGGCCTTCGCGCTTCCCGCCGCCGCATCAGCCGAGCCGCAGGATTTCTCGTTGCTGGTGCGGCTGGTGAACCTCGTCCTCGACGAAGGGGTGTGGTCGATGGCCGATCCCGGCGGAGCCCTTCCCCACGATCCGGCGACGCTGATCGTCGACATCGCCGGTCGCGCGAACTGGACCTACGGCCTGTTCGACCCGCGGACGATGGGGTCCGACGGCTTCCCCGGCGACCTGCACGCGCTCGAGCTGCGCGAGCTCGTGGCCAGCGCCGCCGGCGCGAACGTGACCGGCGAGGGCGCCTTCATCTTCGACAACGCCGACCGCCAGTCCATCCCCGGCATCCCGCGGCCGATGGGCGAGGTCACGCTGACCGCCGTCGGTCTGAACGGGCTGATGGACAAGCTCGTCGCGATGGGGCTGCTGCCGCAGGACCAGGCCGCGTCAGCCAAGTTCATGCTCGGCCTCTTCGCAAGCCAGGTCGAGGGCCAGGAGGACACCTACACCTCCAAGATCGAGCTGACGCCCGAAGGCGGCATCGTCGCGAACGGCCAGCCGCTCCAGTAGCCGCCGCATGCCGATGCCGGCCGGGCCGCCCCCCTCCGGGCGGCCCGGTGCCGTGGCGGGCGTTGACCACCTTGCACCCCGGCCCGGGCACAATTAGTTCCGGAAGCGGAATTGTTGGGAAAGGCGGGGCCGGTGGACGCATCGCTCGACGAACTGACCGCGGCGCTGCTGCAGGCCGCGCGCCGGGCCGGCGCCGGGGCTGCCGATGCGATGGCTGCGGCCGAGTCGTCGGTGGCGATCGACGTCCGGGGCGGGAGGCTGGAAAAGGCCGAGCGGTCGGAGTCGGTCGAGCTTGGCCTTCGCGTTCTGGTCGGCTGCCGCCAGGCCTCGGTCGCGGCCTCCGACCTGCGGCCGGCCACCCTCGCGGCGATGGCCGAACGCGCCGTGGCCATGGCCCGCGAAGCCCCCGAGGATCCCAGCCTCGGCCTGGCCGATCCCGGCGAGCTTGCCCATGGCTGGAACCTCGCCGCCCTCGATCTCGTCGATCCCTCCCCCGAACCGCCGCCGTCGGCGCTGGAAGCGGCCGCCCGCCGGGCCGAGGCGGCGGCGATGGCCGTGCCGGGCGTGCGCCAGATCGACCCCGCCGCCGCCTGGCATGCCACCACGCGCGTGCATCTGGCCGCCACCAACGGCTTTGCGGGCAGCCTCGCGCGCACCTCAAGCGGCCTCAGCTGCATCGCCATCACCGGCGAGGGCACGGCGATGGAGCGCGACTGGTGCAGCGAGGGGCGCGCCCATGCCGCCGACCTGCCCGATCCCGAATGGGTCGGACGGCGCGCCGGCGAGCGGGCAGTGGCCCGCGCCGGAGCCCGCAAGCCGCCTACCGGCAGCTTTCCGGTGCTGTTCGACGAACGCGTGGCCGGCAGCCTGATCGGCCACCTCCTCGCGGCCGTGAACGGCACCGCCATCGTCCGCGGTGCCTCCTGGCTGCGCGATGCCCTCGGCGCGCGGGTGCTTTCCCCCGGCATCGACCTCTGGGAGGAACCGCACCGCCCGCGCATCGGCGGCTCGCGCCCCTTCGATGCCGAGGGGCTGCCGACGGCCCGCCGCGCCATCGTCCGCGACGGCGTCCTGCAGGGCTGGACACTCGACCTGTCCACCGCCCGGCGGCTGGGGATGCGCAGCACCGCCAGTGCCAGCCGCGGCCCGGGCAGCGCACCCGCACCCGCGGCCGGCAACGTCACGCTCACCCAGGGAGGCGAGGACCGTGCCGCGCTGATGCGGGCGATGGGCCGCGGCCTGCTCGTGACCTCGATGCTCGGCGCCTCGGTCAACCCCACCACTGGCGACTATTCGCGCGGTGCAGCGGGCTTCTGGGTCGAGGGGGGCGAGATCGCCTGGCCGGTCAACGAATGCACCATCGCCGGCAACCTGCGGCCGATGCTTGCCGGCCTGAGGCCCGCCAATGACGCCCGCATGCACCTGTCGCATGTGGTGCCAAGCCTGCTCGTCGAGGGGCTGACCATTGCCGGCGGATGACCTCGAGCTCCTGTCGGCGGCCGCCGAGGCCGCGGGCGCCATCGCCAGGCGCCATTTCGGCACCCGGACCCGGTGGTGGGAGAAGGCGGGCGGCGAGGGCCCGGTGACCGAGGCCGACATCGAGATCGACGCCATGCTGCGGGCCCGGCTCACGGCCGCGCGGCCGGGCTATGGCTGGCTGTCGGAAGAGACGGCCGACGACGCTGCGCGCCTGTCGGCCCCGGCCCTGTTCGTGGTCGATCCCATCGACGGAACCCGCGCCTTCCTCGCCGGCAACCCCGGCTTCGCCCATGCCCTTGCCGTGGTCCGCGACGGCCGCCCCTCGGCCGGCGTGGTCCATTTGCCGGCGCTCGGGCTGACCTACACCGCCACCGCCGGCGGCGGCGCCCGCCTCAACGGCCGGCCGCTCGCCGCCGCCGCCGGGGTGGCGCTGGACGGCGCCCGCCTGCTTGTCAGCAAGTCCCAGCTCGCCCCCGAACTCTGGCCCGGCGGCGTGCCCCCGGTCGAGCGGCACTTCCGCCACGCCCTCGCCTGGCGGCTCTGCCTGGTCGCCGAGGGCGCCTTCCACGGCACCCTGACGCTGCGCGACGCCTGGCACTGGGACATCGCCGCCGGCGCCCTGGTGGCGGCCGAGGCGGGGGCCCGGGTGACCGACCGTTCCGGGCAGGCGCTGCGGTTCAACACCCCCGTCCCTGCCAGCCCCGGCATCATCGCCGCCCCGCCGGCGCTGCACGACCGCCTCGCCGCCCGCCTGCGCATCGACGCATGATGGCGCGCGGCGGCCCGGCTTGCCCTCGGCCCGGCCCGCTGCCACCGCCGCGGTACCTCCACCCGACCGGAAACCGAAGATGGCGCCGCCGTCCATGATGCCGCCCGCGGGCCGCCTGCCCGACATGCTCCTCGCGCTTGCCATCGGCCTTGCCGGCGGCGTCGCGGCCGACATCATCGGCATGCCGCTGCCCATGATGCTCGGCTCGCTGGTTGCGCTCGCGGCGGTCTCGGTGGCCGGCCTGCGCCCGTTCGGCCGCGCCCCGTGGCTTCCCGAACGGCTCCGCTTTGCGTTCGTGCCGGTGATCGGGGTGGCCATCGGGGCTGCCTTCACGCCCGAACTGCTGGCCGGCGCGCTGCGCTGGCTGCCGACCGTGGCGGGCGTCATCCTCTACGTGCCGCTCGCCCACCTGGCCGGCTTCCTCATCTACCGCCGCCTCGGAGGCCTCGACCGCCCTACGGCACTCTACGCCGCAATGCCGGGCGGGCTGGTCGAGGCCATCGCGATGGGCGAAGGCGCCGGCGCCGACCGGCAGATGCTCATCCTCCTGCAGTTCCTCCGCCTGATCCTCTGCATCGTGCTCCTGCCATTCGGCTTCATGATCCTGACCGGGGGCCCGGTGGGCAGTGCCGCGGGGGCCCAGATGCACGGTGCCGACAACACGCTCGGGCTAGCCGACGTGGCGCTGCTCCTGCTTGCCGGCGTGGGCGGCGCCCTCCTCGGCCGCCGGCTGCGCCTTCCGGCCTGGGTGATCGTGGGGCCGATGCTGTGCTCGGCCGCCCTGCACCTGACCGGCCTGACCAGGACGGTCCCCCCCGACTGGACCATCGACATCACCCAGCTTGTCGTCGGAACCAGCCTTGGCCTGCGATTTCTTGGCCTGCCGAGGGGCACGCTGTCGCGGGCCCTGCGACTTGCGCTCGTCAACATCGCCTCGGCGCTGAGCCTTGCCCTCGCCCTCGCCTTCGCCCTGCACGGGACGGTGGACGAGGCGACCGGGACGGTCCTGCTGGCCTACTCGCCGGGCGGCGTGGCTGAGATGACGCTGGTCGCCCTTTCGCTGCAGGCGAGCGTGGCCTTCGTGTCGGTCCATCACCTCGTGCGCATCGTCACCGCGGTCGCCGTCACCCAGTTCGCGGCGCACCGGCTTCTGGGCGGCCGCTGAGGGGCGCATGCCATTCGGAAGAACTTGCCCTCCCGAGTCCTCGGCCCATATTGGAAGCGGTCGGCAGGAACGGCCGGACAATGAGCCCGAGGGCGACGAACGCGGCGACATCAGCGCCGCCGGACATGGAGGGAAAGACCGATGCGCATTCTGCCGACTGTCATTGCTGCGGTGGCCACACTGGTGATTCCCGGCGCCGGTCATGCCGATTCCACCTGCACCGCAAGAAGCCTGGCGGGAAGCTGGGTGGTGGCCGGCGAGGACACCCGCTGCATCGTCCAGATCAACCGCAACGGCAGCTTCACGGGCGACTGCACCGAGGACGACGACGACACCTTCGGCGTCCGCGGGCGGATCAGCATCGACCGCCAGTGCGTGCTGCGCATCAGCGCCGGGGAGGTCAGGATCGGCGAGGGCCGCGCCTGGTCCACCTCCAGCGCGACCCGTCTGGACGCCTTTGTCGGCATGATCCGCTGGGACGACGACGATCTGGAGATGATCGCCGGGTACCGCCGCCCGAGCGACGGCCTGCCCCTCGACTGAGGCGTGCCGGTCGCGGCGGAGCCTGCCGGCGCGGCGCGCCGAAGGGCCCGCCGCCGGCCGCCGTCAGCCCTTCTTCAGCACCCGGTTGCCCAGCGTCTCGGCGATCTGGACCGCATTCAGCGCCGCGCCCTTCCTGAGGTTGTCCGAGACGACCCACAGGTTCAGCCCGTTCTCGACGGTCGAATCCTGGCGGATGCGGCTGACATAGGTGGCGTACTCGCCGACGCATTCCACCGGGGTCACGTAGCCGCCCGGCTCGCGCTTGTCGACGACCAGCACGCCCGGCGCCTCGCGCAGGATCTCGCGGGCCTCGTCCTCGTCGAGGAACTCCTCGAACTCGACGTTCACCGCCTCCGAGTGGCCCACGAACACCGGCACCCGCACGCAGGTCGCGGTGACCTTGATGGCGGGGTCGAGGATCTTCTTGGTCTCGGCCGCCATCTTCCACTCTTCCTTGGTGGCGCCGTCCTCCATGAAGACGTCGATGTGGGGAATGACGTTGAAGGCGATCTGCTTGGCAAACTTCTTCGGCGCCACCTCCTGGCCGGGAACGTAGATGCCCTTGGTCTGCGACCAGAGCTCGTCCATCGCCTCCTTGCCGGCGCCCGAGACCGACTGGTAGGTCGACACCACCACCCGCCTGATCCGCGCCCGGTCGTGAAGGGGCTTAAGCGCCACCACCATCTGGGCGGTGGAGCAGTTGGGGTTGGCGATGATGTTCCGGTTGGAGTAGCCGCGGATCGCCTCGGCGTTGACCTCGGGCACGATCAGCGGGATCGCCGGATCGTAGCGGTAGAGCGAGGAGTTGTCGATCACCACGCAGCCCGCCCCGGCGGCCCGCGGCGCGTATTCCCTGGTCGGGCCCGAGCCGATGGCGAAGAGGGCGATGTCCCAGCCGGTGAAGTCGAAGGTCTCGATGTCCTTCGTCCGCAAGGTCCGGTCGCCGAAGCTGACCTCGGTGCCGAGGCTGCGCCGCGAGGCGAGGGCGGCGATCTCGTCGACGGGGAACTCCCGCTCGGCGAGGATGTTCAGCATCTCGCGGCCCACGTTCCCCGTGGCCCCGGCGACGACGACACGATAGCCCATGCCGGCCTCCTACACAGACGCGCGCGGCCTTATCGCAAAGCCCCGCGCGGGAAAAGCGGATTCGCGCGGGCCGCCCCCGGTCGCGCCCGCGGGGGCCAGCGTCCCATGCATGGGACGGCCGTGGCAATTATTGAAATCAATGCGTTGGCCGCCGGGGTTCAGGAAGCGTCAACTCTGTCCCGCGGACCGTCCCGCGGCCCCGGCGCCGGTCAGTGCAGCCGGGCGATGAGGCCGCCGGGCTGGCGGGCGATGCGGCCGTCGAGCTCGAGGTCGAGCAGCGCGGGGGCCACCGTGGCAGGCGGAAGGGCGAGGTCGCGCAGCAGCTGGTCCTCGGCCAGCGGCGCCGCACCGAGCCGGTCGAGGATGGCCCCGTGCAGCTCGCGCGCTGTGGCGAGGGCGGCGGCCGCGGCCAACGGTCGGGGCGCGGGCGCCCCGTCGCCGGCCGGGCGCGGCGCGGCCGCGGGCTGGGACGGCGCCGGGCGCATCGCCGCGGCGGCAGGCTCCGGCGCCGCAACGCGCCGGCGCGCGGCGGCATCGGCGGCATGGGTGGCAAGCGCCGGGGCGAGCGCCGCGGCGGCATCCTCGGTGTCGCGGACCAGCACCGCCCCCTCGCGCAGGAGCGCGTTGGTGCCGGCCGCGCGGGGGTCGAGCGGGTGGCCGGGAACGGCCATGACCACGCGGGCCTGGTCGAGCGCGGCGCGGGCGGTGATGAGGCTGCCCGACCGTTCGGCGGCCTCGACCACGACCACGCCGAGCGCGAGGCCAGCGACGATCCGGTTGCGGACCGGGAAATGGCGGGCCTGCGGAGCCAGACCGGGCGGGTGTTCGGAGAGCAGCGCACCGCGCGAGGCGATCTCGGCCGCGAGGGCGGCGTTCTCGGCGGGGTAGACGATGTCGATCCCGCCGGCCACCGCGGCCACCGTGCCGGTGGGCAGTGCCGCGGCATGGGCGGCGGCATCGACGCCGCGGGCCAGCCCCGAGACCACGACGAGGCCCGACATTCCCAGACCCTCGGCCAGCCGACGCGCCATCCGCAGGCCCAGCGAGGAGGCGTTGCGCATGCCGACCAGTGCCACCATCGGCCGGACGAGAAGGGCCGGATCGCCTAGAACCCAGAGCATGGGCGGGGCGTCGGGCAGGTCGGCGAGCTGGGGCGGGTAGTCGGGCATGCCGAAGAACAGCGGACGGCCGCCAAGCGCGCGGCCTTCGGCAAGCTCTGCCGCCGCCGACTCGGCCGGGCAGGGTGCATATCCCTCCTCGCCGGCGGCACGCGCGACGGCAGGCAGGGCGGCGAGCGCGGCGGCCGGGGTGCCGTGCGCGTCGATCAGCCGGTGGAAGGTGGCCGGGCCGACCCGGCGGGAGCGAATGAGACGGAGAAAGGCAAGCCTTTCCTCTTCCGTGGTGGGTGGGGTGAAGGGTGTGGGGGAAGAAGACATCTTCGCGCCGCCCCTCTCCGCCTCATTCGATTCGGACTCTGGCGCGTCAGGGTTAACGGCTGGTGAACGGCGTCTCGCAGCCGGGTGGCATGGCGTCTCCTTCCTCGCCCGCTCAGGCGGCGCTGCCGCCCAACGTCAGCCCGTCGATCAGGAGCGTCGGCTGGCCGACCCCCACGGGCACCCACTGCCCCGCCTTGCCGCAGTTGCCGATGCCGGGATCGAGCGCGAGGTCGTTTCCGATGGCGCGGATGCGCCCCAGCGCTGTCGGCCCGTCGCCGATAAGCGTGGCGCCCTTCACCGGCCCCTCGATGCGGCCGTCGCGCACCCGGTAGGCCTCGGTGCAGGAGAATACGAACTTGCCGTTGGTGATGTCGACCTGGCCGCCGCCGAAGCCCACCGCCCAGATGCCGTCCCTCACCGCCGCGACGATGCCGGCGGGGTCGGCCGTGCCGGCCAGCATCAGCGTGTTGGTCATGCGCGGCATCGGGATGTGGGCGAAGCTCTCGCGCCGGCCGTTGCCGGTGGGGGCCGCACCCATCAGCCGGGCGTTCTGGCGGTCCTGCATGTAGCCGGTCAGGATGCCGTCCTCGATCAGGACGGTGCGTCCCGAGGGCGTGCCCTCGTCGTCGATGGTGATCGAGCCGCGACGGCCGGGCAGTGTGCCGTCGTCGACCACCGTCACCCCCGGCGCGGCCACCCGCCGGCCCATCAGCCCCGAGAAGGCCGAGGAGGTCTTGCGGTTGAAGTCGCCCTCGAGCCCGTGGCCCACCGCCTCGTGCAGCAGGATGCCCGGCCAGCCGGGACCGAGCGCGACCTCCATCACTCCGGCCGGGGCGGCCACCGCCTCGAGGTTGACAAGCGCGATGCGCAGCGCCTCGCGCGCCACCTCCTGCCAGCGTGCAGGCCCGATCAGCGCCGCGATCCCGGCCCGGCCGCCGCCGCCGGCGGTGCCGCTTTCGCGCCTGCCGCCGCGCTCGACGATCACCGTGACGGTGAGCCTGGCCATCGGGCGGACATCGGCGAGCCGGAGCCCCTCCGGACGCAGGATCTCGACCTCCTGCAGCGAGGCGGCGAGCGCCACCGACACCTGCACGACCCTGGGGTCGAGGGCGCGGGCGAACGCGTCGATCTCGCGCAGCGTGGCGATGCGGGCGGCGAACTCCGTACCCTCGAGCGGGTCGACGGCAGGGTAGAGGCGGCGGTTGGTGGGGCGCGGCGGCGCAGCCAGCTCGCCGCCGCCGGCGCCGACGGCAAGGCGCGCCGTCTCGGCCGCGCGGTCGAGCGCGGGCTGGGAGAGCTCGGTGGAATGCGCATAGCCGGCGATCTCGCCACTGACCGCGCGCAGGCCGAACCCCTCGGCGGCGCCGTAGCTCGCCTGGCGGATGCGCCCGTCGTCGAGGAGGAGCTGCTCGGACCGCCGCCGCTCGAGGAAGAGCTCGCCATCCTCGGCCCCCGCGAGCGCGCGGCGCAGGGTAGCCAGCGCCGCCGCCTCGTCGAGATGGGTCGCGAACGGGCGGAAGGGGTCGGAGGGCGGGGGAGCATCGGCGATCATGGGCATCCTTCCGGGCTCAGGCGGGCCGCGGGCGGCATGGCGGCTCTTTGCCGCAACACCACCGCTTGCCGGTGGAGGTGAGATATGGTTCTTCGAAGCCTAAAGCAACGACGGGCCGGCGGGATTCCCCGCCGGAAGGCGGCAGCCAAGCCGCACCGGTCCAGGGAACACAAGACGGGAAGCAAACATGCGCATTCCGACCATTCACGCGGGCGTGGCGGCGGCGGTTCCGGCGGGCCTCGCGGCGCTGCCGGCACTGGCGCAGGACGCCGGGCTGCCGGCGCTCGAGACGGTGGGGCGCCCGGTCGACCGGGCGATGGGGCTGCAGCCCGCGGCCACCGAGCTTGCCGCGGACTTCCACTTCCTGGACAACTTCGTCCTGGTCATCATCACCGCGATCGTGCTGCTGGTGGTGGCGCTGCTGGCCATTGTCGTGCTGCGCTACAACCGCCGCGCCAACCCGGTGCCGGCGCGGTTCACGCACAACTCGCCGCTCGAGGTGACCTGGACGGTGGTGCCGATCGTGATCCTGGTCGTCATCGGCGCCTTCTCGCTGCCGGTGCTGTTCAAGCAGCAGGAGATCCCGCAGGCCGACATCACCATCAAGGCGACCGGCATGCAGTGGTTCTGGAACTACGAATACGTCGACCACGGCTTCGAGTTCGCAAGCTTCATGCTGGCGCGCGAGGACCTCGAGTCGAACGGCTACGCGCCCTCCGACTACCTGCTGGCAACCGACACCGCGGTGGTGGTGCCGATCGGCAAGACCATCGTCATGCAGGTGACGGCGGCCGACGTCATTCATTCATGGACGGTGCCGGCCTTCGGGGTGAAGCAGGACGCGGTGCCCGGGCGGCTCGCGCAGCTGTGGTTCAGCGCCGACCGCGAGGGGATCTATTTTGGCCAGTGCTCGGAACTCTGCGGCAAGGACCATTCCTACATGCCGATCACGGTGAAGGTGGTCAGCCAGGAAGTCTATGACGCATGGCTGGACCAGGCCATCGCGGCCCATGGCGGCGTGCCGCGCACGACGCGGCTTGCGCAGTCGGACTGAGCGACCGGGGAGCGGGGGGCCGTCGCCGCACGGCCCCGCGGGAGCGCGCCACCGATGACCGACGCGAGGATGAACGAGACCGTCAGCGACCAGCCCGCCGAACCCAGCTTCGGCGATTATGTGGTGCTGCTCAAGCCGCGCGTGATGTCGCTTGTCGTGTTCACCGCCGCGGTCGGGATGGCGGTGGCGCCCGGGGCGCTGCACCCGGTCGAGCAGCTTGCCGCGATCCTGTTCATCGCGCTGGGGGCCGGTGCCTCCGGGGCGCTGAACATGTGGTGGGACGCCGACATCGACCGGCTGATGCGGCGGACCCGCGGGCGGCCGGTGCCGGCCGGGCGGATCGCCCCGCGCGAGGCGATGGCGATCGGGGTAACGCTGTCGGGGCTGGCGGTGATGATGCTGGGGCTGGCGACGAACTGGGTCGCCGCAGGGCTTCTGGCCTTCACGATCTTCTTCTATGCCGTGGTCTACACCATGTGGCTGAAGCGGACGACGCCTCAGAACATCGTCATCGGCGGGGCCGCCGGCGCCTTTCCGCCGGTGATCGGCTGGGCGGCGGCAACCGGGACGATGCCGCTGGAGGCCTGGGCGATGTTCGCGCTGATCTTCCTGTGGACGCCGCCGCATTTCTGGGCGCTGGCGCTGTTCACCCGCAGCGACTACGACAGCGCGCAGGTGCCGATGCTGACCGTCACCCACGGGCGGCGGGCGACGCGGACGCAGGTGCTGGCCTACACGATGATCCTGGCCGCGGCGGCGGTGGCGATCGCGGCGCTGCCGATCGGCGGGCCGCTCTACCTTGCCGTGGCGCTGGTCCTGAACGGGATGTTCCTGGCCGGGGCCTGGCGCATCTGGCGCCGCGACGAGGCCGAGGCGGAGGCCGACCGCTACCTGGCCGAGCGGAAGTTCTTCCGCCTGTCGCTGCTGTTCCTGTTCCTGCATTTCGGGGCGATCCTTGCGGGAAGGCTGCTTGCACCGTTCGGAATGGGGGGCTGGTGATGCCGATCCGGGCCGAGCACGAGCTGCACCGCCGGCGCATGGGGCGCAACCTGGGCCTGGGAATCGCGCTTGGCGCCTTCGTCGCGCTGGTGTTCGGGCTGACGGTGGTCAAGCTTGCCGGCGGCGGCATGATCGAGGGGTTCGACCACGGTCTCCGCCCCGGGCTGGCCGAACCTGCGGAGCCCTCCCGATGACCCCCTCGCGCGCCAACCGCCGCACCGCCGCGGCCCTTGTCGGGGTGATCGCCTTCATGGCGGCGATGGCCTGGGCGGCGGTGCCCCTTTACGACTGGTTCTGCCGGGTCACCGGATACGGCGGCACCACCGCGACGGCCGCGGCCGCTCCGGGCACCGTGCTGGAGCGGACGGTCACGGTGAGGTTCGACGCCTCGAAAGACCGCGACATGCCATGGGGCTTCCGCCCCGTGCAGCGCGAGATGACGGTGCGCGTCGGCGAGACGGGGCTGGCCTTCTACGAGGCATGGAACCCCACCGACGAGACCGTGGCCGGAACCGCGAGCTACAACGTCACGCCCTATTCCGCCGGCGGCTTCTTCACCAAGATTTCCTGCTTCTGCTTCGAGATGCAGGTGCTCGCCCCGGGCGAGCGGGTGGAGATGCCGGTGACCTTCTTCGTCGATCCCGCGATGGTGGAGGATGCGGAAGGGCGCTTTGTCCACACCATCACGCTGTCCTATACCTTCCACCGGACCGCGCTGCCCGCAGATTCTGCGGCGGCCGGGCCCACCAACTGAGCCGAGCCCTGTAACAGGCGAGCCGAGGGATCCATGGCGCACACCAAGAACCACGACTACCACATCCTCAACCCGTCCATCTGGCCCTTCCTCGGGGCGGCCGGCGGCTTCGTGATGCTGTTCGGGGCCGTGCAGTGGATGCATGGCAACGGCCCGTGGATCTTCCTGATCGGGGCCGCTGCGGTCGCCTACGTCATGGTCGGCTGGTGGGCGGACGTCGTGGCCGAAAGCCGTGCCGGCGACCATTCGCCGGTTGTGCGCCTCGGCCTGCGCTACGGCTTCATCCTGTTCATCACCTCGGAAGTGATGTTCTTCTCGGCCTGGTTCTGGAGCTTCTTCAAGCACGCGCTCTATCCGATGGATCCGGCGGGGATGAGCCCCTTGGTCGACGGCGTCTGGCCGCCGGCCGGGATCGAGACCTTCGACCCCTGGCACCTGCCGCTGATCAACACCCTGATCCTCCTGTGCTCGGGAATGGCGGCGACCTGGGCGCACCACGCGCTGGTGCACGAGAACAACCGCCGCGACCTCGTCAACGGGCTGATCCTGGCCATCCTGCTGGGGATCGCCTTCACCGCGCTGCAGGCCTACGAGTACAGCCACGCCCATTTCGGCTTCTCGGGAAACATCTACGGCGCCAACTTCTTCATGGCGACGGGTTTCCATGGCGCACATGTCATCATCGGGACGATCTTCCTGTTCGTCTGCCTGATGCGGGCGCTGAAGGGGCATTTCACGCCCGACAAGCACGTGGGCTTCGAGGCGGCGGCCTGGTACTGGCACTTCGTCGACGTCGTCTGGCTCTTCCTGTTCGGCGCGATCTACATCTGGGGGGCCTGACCCCCTCGCCCCGCCGGGGCGCGGCATCAGGGCGGCGGCGCGCGCCCCGGCGGGCGCGCGCCGTCACTTGAGGAGGCAGGCGATGCGGCGTCTGGTCTTTCCCCTGGTGATGGGCCTTGTCGGCTGCGCGCTTCTTGCGGCTCTGGGCATCTGGCAACTGCAGCGGCTGGCGTGGAAGGAGGGCATCCTCGCCGCCATCGAGGCGCGGATCGCCGACGCGCCGGTGGCGCTGCCTGCAGCCCCGGGCCCTGCCCGCGACCAGTACCTCGCCGTGCGCGTCGCCGGGCGCTTCACCGGCGAGGATATCGACGTGCTGGCCAGCCACCGGCGGGGAGGGGCGGGCTTCCGCGTGGTCGCGGCGTTCGAGACCGACGACGGTCGGCGCATCCTGGTCGACCGCGGCTTCATCCCCGAGCCGCTGCGGCAGGGGCCGCGGCCGGACGGCCCGGCCGGGGTGACGGGCAACCTGCACTGGCCCGAAGACACCGACAGCTACACGCCACCACCGGATTTCGCGCGCGGCATCTGGTTCGCGCGCGATGTCACGGCCATGGCCGAAGTGCTGGCGACCGAGCCGGTGATGCTGGTCCAGCGCTCGGGCAGCGGCGCCGCGGCGGATTTCGCGTGGCCGCAGCCGGTGGATGCCGCGGGCATCCCCAACGACCATCTTGGCTACGCCGTCACCTGGTTCCTGCTGGCCGCGGTCTGGGCGGGGATGACAGCGTTTCTCGTCTGGCGTATCACGCGCCGGCCGGTGTGAGGGGACAGCCCGTGCGCTATGTGTCCACCCGGGGGCAGGCCCCGGTCCTGGGGTTCGAGGAGGCGATGCTGGCCGGGCTGGCCCGCGACGGCGGGCTTTACGTGCCCGAGCGGGTGCCGGTGCTTGCGCGGGAGACGATCGCGGCGCTGGCGGGACTTCCCTACGAGGAGGTCGCGCTGCGGGTGCTGTCGCCCTTCCTCGGCGGAGAGTTCGACCGGGCGGCGCTGGCCGGCGATCTGGCGGCCGCGCATGCGGGGTTCGGCCACCCCGCCCGCGCGCCACTTGTGCAGATCGGCCCCGGGCATTTCCTGCTCGAGCTGTTCCACGGCCCGACACTCGCCTTCAAGGATTTCGCGATGCAGGTCATCGGCCGGCTGATGAACCGGGCGCTGGCCCGCGCCGGCCGGCGGGTGACGATCGTGGGCGCGACCTCGGGCGACACCGGCTCGGCGGCGATCGAGGCGTTCCGCGGGCTGCCGGCGGCCGATGTTTTCATCCTGTTTCCCGAAGGGCGGGTGTCAGAGGTGCAGCGCCGGCAGATGACGACCCCCGTCGAGGCGAACGTGCATGCCATCGCGCTGCGCGGCGATTTCGACGCCTGCCAGGCACGGGTGAAGGATCTGTTCAACGATCTCGCCTTCCGCGACGAGGTCGGGCTGGCGGCCGTCAACTCGATCAACTGGGCGCGCGTTCTGGTGCAGACGGTGTACTACTTCGCGGCGGCGGTGGCACTGGGCGCGCCGCACCGGGCGGTCAGCTTCACCGTGCCGACGGGCAACTTCGGCGACATCTATGCCGGCGCCGTCGCCCGCGCCATGGGTCTGCCGGTGGCGCGGCTGGTCGTCGCCACCAACCAGAACGACATCCTGCACCGCTGCCTGACCGGCGGCGTCTATGCGACCGAGCCCGTGCGCCCCTCGATCAGCCCCTCGATGGACATCCAGGTGTCGTCCAACTTCGAGCGTGCGCTGCACGATGCGACGGGGCGCGACGCGGCGGCGGTGGCGGCGATGATGGCGGCGCTGAAGGCGACCGGACGCTTCAAGGTGCCGGAGCCGGCGCTGGCCGCGCTGCGGTCGGTCTATGCCTCAGGCCGCGCGTCGGAGGCGGAGACGTCGGCCACGATCGCGGCCACCCATGCGGCCACCGGCGAGCTTCTGTGCCCGCACTCGGCGGTCGGGGTGAAGGTGGCCGGTGAGGCGCAGGGCAGCGAGCCGATGGTCACCCTTGCCACCGCCCATCCTGCCAAGTTTCCCGATGCGGTCGCCGCCGCCACCGGCGTGCGGCCGGCGCTGCCGCCACGCATGGCCGACCTGTTCGAGCGGCCCGAGCGGGTGAGCGTGCTGGACGACGATCTCGGCGCGCTGAAGGCGCTGATCCGCGGGAGAATCGCACGATGACCGGCGCCACGCGGCTGACCACGCTGGACAACGGGATGCGCATCGTCACCGACGCGATGGCAGGGCTGCATTCGGCCGCCGTCGGGCTGTGGGTGACGGCCGGCGGCCGGCACGAGCGGGCCGAGCAGAACGGCATCGCCCATTTCCTGGAGCACATGGCCTTCAAGGGCACGCCGACCCGCAGCGCCGCGCGGATCGCCGAGGCGATCGAGGATGTCGGCGGCTACATCAACGCCTACACCAGCCGCGAGATGACGGCCTACTACGCCCGGGTGCTGGCCGCCGACGTGCCGCTGGCGCTGGACGTTGTCGCCGACATCGTGCTGAACCCGCTGTTCGCCGCCGCCGACATCGAGACCGAGCGCCACGTCATCCTGCAGGAGATCGGCCAGACGCTCGACACCCCCGACGACATCGTCTTCGACTGGCTGCAGGAGGCCGCATATCCCGACCAGCCGATCGGCCGGTCGATCCTGGGTCCGCCCGGGCGGGTGCAGGGCTTCGGCGCGGCCGACCTGCGCGGCTTTGTGGCCGAGCAATACGCGCCCGGGCGGATGATCCTGGCCGCGGCGGGGGCGGTGGATCACGACCGGATCGTGGCGCAGGCCTCGGCGCTGTTCGGCGGGCTCGCGCCGCGGCCCGTCGCGCCGGCGGTACCCGCGACCTTCGCCAGCGGCGAGCGGCGCGAGGCGCGCGACCTCGAGCAGGTGCATGTGACCCTTGCCTTCGAGGCGCCGGCCCACCGCGACCCCGACTTCTTCACCGCGCAGGCATTCGCCACCGCCATGGGCGGGGGCATGTCGTCACGGCTGTTCCAGAAGCTGCGCGAGGAGCGCGGGCTGTGCTATGCGATCTACGCCCAGGCGCATTCCTACGATGACAGCGGGCTGCTGACCGTCTACGCCGGCACCGGCGCGGAGGACATCGGCGCGCTTGCGGCGCTGACGGTGGACGAGTTCCGCCGCGCTGCCGGCGACATCACCGACGCCGAGGTCGCCCGCGCCCGGGCGCAGTTGCGGGCGGGCGTGCTGATGGGCCTCGAGGGGCCGTCGAGCCGCGTCGAGCGTCTGGCACGGATGGTCGCGATCTGGGGAGAGGTGCCGCCGGTGGAGGACACGGTGGCGAAGATCGACGCCGTCACCACCGCGGGGGTGCGTGCCTATGCCTCCCGGCTTGCCGGCCGGCGGCTGGCGGCGATGGCGATCACCGGGCCGATCGACGGGGCGCCGGCGCTTGACCAGCTTCTCGGGAGGCTGGCCGACTGATGTTCGGCCTGCGCCGCCGGGTGCGGATCGAGACCGAGCGGATGTCGCTCCGTGTGCCCCAGCACGGCGACTTCCGCGCATGGGCGGCGCTGCGGCGCGATTCGGCCGCCTTCCTGATCCCATGGGAGCCGAGCTGGTCGGACGACCACCTGAGCCGCCGCGCCTTCACCCACCGCGTGACCTGGTCGGCGCGGGCCGAGGCGCAGGGAACGGCACTGCCCCTTTTCCTGGTGCGGCGCGCCGACGACACGCTGCTGGGCGCGATCACGCTGGACAACATCCGCCGCGGACCGGCGCAGGCGGGAACGCTCGGCTACTGGATCGGCCAGCCCTTCGCCCGTCAGGGCTACATGCGGGAGGCGATCGCCGGCATCGTCCATCACGCCTTCACCGCGGCCGACCTGTCGCGCGTCGAGGCCGCCTGCCTGCCCGAGAACATGGCCTCGCGCGGGGTGCTGGAGCGCTGCGGCTTCAAGTACGAGGGGGTGGCGCAGAGCTACCTGCAGATCAACGGCCGCTGGCGCAACCATGTGCTTTACGCCAACCTTCGGGCCGACCGGCGGGGGCGCACCGAGGCCGGCTAGCCGAGCGGGAGGCGCGCGCCGCGGGCGGCGGGCTTGCAGCCCCCCGGCGATCGTGCTTGATCGTCGAGCGGGAGGGCCCCCGCCGTGCTGAACCCCGCCGACGACCTTTTCATCGCCGAGCTTGCCGCCCATCTTCCGGCAGGCACGCTGCGCCCGCCCGAGCCGCGCCATCTCGAGGAGCCGCGCGGCCACTGGCAGGGCGGCGGCGGGGTGCTTGCCCTGCCGCGCTGCACCGGCGAGGTTGCGACAATCGTCGGCCATTGCGCCGCCGGGCGTGTTCCGGTGGTGCCCCGAGGGGGTGGCACGGGGCTCGTGGGCGGGCAGGTCTGCCCCGACGGGCCGGCGCCGGTGATCCTGTCGCTCGAACGGATGGACGCGGTGCGCGCCGTCCATGCTGCGGAGAACACCATCGTCGTCGAGGCCGGGATGACGCTGGCCGCCGTGCGCGAGGCGGCAGCGGACGCCGGCCGGCGGTTTCCGCTGTCGCTTGCCTCGGAAGGCTCGGCCCGGATCGGCGGCTGCCTGGCCACCAACGCCGGAGGCATCAACGTGCTGCGCTGGGGCAACGCGCGCGACCTTTGCCTGGGCGTGGAGGCGGTGATGGCCGACGGGCGGGTGCTGGGCGGGCTGAAGCGCCTGCGCAAGGACAACACCGGCTACGACCTGCGCAACCTGCTGATCGGCTCGGAGGGAACGCTGGGAATCATCACCGCGGCGGCGCTGCGGCTGGTGGCACCGCCGGCCTCGGAGGGGACGGCGCTGCTGGCCGTTCCCGACCCGGGCGCGGCGCTCGGACTGCTGGCACTGGCCGAGACGCGGGCGGCGGGCTGCGTGTCGGCGTTCGAGCTGATCGCCGGGGGGGCCTTCGGCCTGCTGGCCGAAACGGTACCCGAGGCGCGCCGGCTGCTCGAGCCCGTGCCCGACTGGGCGGTGCTGGTCGAGCTTGGCCTGCCGGCGGGGCTCGATGCCGGGACGGCCCTGGAAGAGCTTTATTCCGAGGCGGCGGCGGCGGGGCTGGCCGGCGACGGCGTGATCGCGCGGTCGGAGGGGCAGCGGGCCGAGCTGTGGCGGATGCGCGAACTGCTTCCCGAGGCGTCGCGGCGGGTCGGCGCGGTGTCCAACCACGACATCGCCCTGCCGCTGGGCGCGCTGCCGGCCTTCCTTGACGAGGTGGACGCCGCGATCGCGCGCATCGGCCCCTTCCGCCTTGCCCCGTTCGGCCATCTCGGCGACGGCAACCTGCATTACAACGTCTTCCCCCCGAAGGGCGGCAGGCGCTCCGACTATCCCGAGGACATGCGCGCCGAGATAAAGCGGACGGTGCATGACATCGTCCACGCCATGGGCGGCAGCATCAGTGCCGAGCATGGCATCGGCCGCTTCAAGGTCGACGATCTGGAGCGTTACGGCGACCCGGTGAAGCTGTCGGCGATGCGCGCGATCAAGGCGGCGCTGGACCCTCACGGCATCATGAACCCCGGCGCGGTGCTGCGTCCGGGGGGCTGACGGCCCGGACGGCGGGCCCTGTCAGGGCTCGTCGGTGACGAGCCTGAAGATCCTCAGACCCCGCCATGCGCCGCCGGCCATGAAGAGAAGATCGAGCGACTTCTCGATGCGTTCCAGCGCGATGACGTCGCCATCCGCCTGCGGCCAGGGCGGCTCGCCGACGTACCCCGTCGGGCCGTGGTCGCGCGGCAAGAGCCGCCATGCCTCGACCCTCGGCAGAAGGCCGGCGGGGATGGCGGGGTCGTCCTCGCCGATCAGTGTCAGCCGGGTTCCGGCCCTGCAGACGGCAACGGCGGCCCGGCCGCTCGCCCGGTCGTCGAGCATGGCCACGATGTCAAGGCTGCCGTCGCCATCGACGTCGCCGGCAAGCAGCGCCGGAAGCAGTGTGGCCCGCGGCTCCCAGGCATCAGGATCGAGCCCGCAGGCGCCCATCTGCTCGCGCCATTCGGCGAGCGGGTCCGGGGCGACGCTGTCGCGTCTCCAGGTCAGGCAGGCATCGACGCGGACCCCGAGCAGCGCCGCCTGCCGGCCGGGCTCGGGCGGCGTCAGGACGAGGTCCGACAGCCGGAACCATCCCGCCCCGGCGCCCGCCGCGCCCACGGGCCCCAGGCTGCCGTCCGACGGCTTGATGCCCGCGGTGCCCGCCAGCCCCGGCTCGAACCTGATGTCGCGCACGAGCTGCGGGGCGTTGACGTCGCCCGCATTCGGCCCGGAGTTGGCGGCGTTGCGGAAATGCCAGCCGAACAGGTCGCGCGGGTCGGGACCGAACCGGGGCGACGTCAACGCCGACAGATCGAGGCCGCCGCGGTCGCGGATGCGGATGCTCCAGCCGGCCGGCGCCGGCTCGAAGGTCAGCGTCCACCCCGGCGGCAGGGACAGCACGCTTTCCCGGCCATCGGCAAGCACGATGCCGGTGGCGGTAAAGCTGTCGTGCCCCGGGGCCGCGAGACACTCCTGCGCCGCCGCCGCACCCGTCAGGGCAAGGAGCGCGAGCGCCGAGGCAAGCGCCCGGGGCTTAGCCACGGGACAGGCCCGGACTGGCCCGCGCCGTCACCGGGCGTTCGGGCGCGGGCTCGGCGGGCGGCGGCTTTCGCAAGACCGCCCAGCCGATCACCGCCGACAGGATCCCGACCGTCGCCAGCGCCACGAGCGCGGGCAGCCGGGCGAGCAGGCGCAGCCGGCCGGGCGGCATCGTGCGGGCCAGCCAGAGCAGCACCAGCGCCAGCAGGAGGCCGGCCAGCTGGAACTGCAGGAAGATGGTGACCCGGTTCAGACCCCGCGTCAGCCCGAAATCGGCGGGCGGCGTCGTCGCCGGCACCAGCCATGCGAGCACCATCACGACCACCCATGCGCCGAAGGCGATCCAGAAGCCGGCCTGTGGCGACATCGCCTCGCACCCCCCATTGCCCCGGGGCGACAAACGCGGGCCGGCCCCGTCAGTGGCCCGCGAACGCACAGAGCGTGTGCACGGCCATCCCCAGCCCCTCGAGCCGGCGGCGGCCGCCGAGGTCGGGCAGGTCGACGACGAAGGCGCAGCCCACGACCTCGGCCCCAAGCCGCTCGATCAGCCTGATGCCGGCCTCGGCGGTGCCGCCGGTGGCCAGCAGGTCGTCGACCAGAAGCACCTTCTGCCCCGGCTCGAGGGCGTCGTCGTGGACCTCCATCACCGCCTCACCGTACTCCAGCGCATACTCCTGGGCAATGGTGCGGCCGGGCAGCTTGCCCTTCTTGCGGATCGGCACGAAGCCCGTGGAGAGCTGGTGGGCGACCGCGCCGCCAAGGATGAAGCCGCGCGCCTCGAGCCCCGCGACCTTGTCGATCCGCATGCCGGCGTAGGGATGCAGAAGCTGGTCGATCGCCATGCGGAAGCCGCGGGCATCGGCAAAGAGCGTGGTGACGTCGCGGAAGAGGATGCCCTCCTTCGGGAAGTCGACGATGGTGCGGATGTAGTCGCGGACCGTCTTCTGCATGCCCATCCCCGAGTCGCCGGCCGCCCCGTCGCAGCCGGTCCAGCGGGCAGAACCTAGAGGGTTTTCGGGGCACGGGGAACGGCCGCCGGCGGTCCGGCCGGGGGCGGCGGCGTCGCAGGCGGCGGGCGGGGGCGGTGCCCGCCCCGACCGTGCCGGAGCAGGGTCGCGGCCGCCGGGCCGAACCCGGCCGGCGGGCGCGTCAGAGGGTGATGCGGAAGCGGGCGAACCCGCCCTCGCCCGCGCCCGCGGGCTCGATCGCCACGCCGCGGGCGCGCACCTCGTCAAGGTAGGCCTCGGCTTTCGGCCCGGTGTCGAAGAGCACCGTCGCCCCTCCGGCCGGCGCGAAGGACCAGTTGGCATCGGCCGCCGGCGCGATCGTTCCCTGATCGACGATGTAGCGCACGATCACGTCGCGGTTGGTGTCGGGCGCGGCAAGGATCACCGTCGAGCCGTCGGCGCCGGGGAAGTTGCCGCCGCCCGAGGCGCGGTAGTTGTTCGAGGCGACGACGAACTCGGCCGCCGGGTCGACCGGTGCGCCATTCCACATCAGGTTGACGATGCGGTGGGAGTCGGGGTTGGCAAGCGCGCCGGCGCCATCGTAGCGGGCGGGTCGGGTGAGGTCGATCCGGTAGCTGACCCCGTCGATGGTGTCGAAGTTGAACGAGGGGAATTCGGGGTTGATCAGCGGCTGGTCGGTTCCTCCGGGCGTGATCTGGTTGAACATGCCCGCCGAACGCTCCAGCCACTCCTTGACCTGGGCGCCGGTGATGCGCACCGCCTGCAGCGTGTTGGGGTAGAGGTAGAGGTCGGCCACGTTCTTGATCGCCACCGGCCCGGCGGGAACATCGGTGTAGTACTCCGGCCCGCCGCGGCCCCCGGCCTTGAAGGGCGCGGCCGCCGACAGGACCGGCAGCCCCTCGTGCGGCGTGCCCTTGAGCATCTGCGCGACATACCAGATCTGGGCAAGGCTGACGATCTGCACCGAGGGGTCGTCTGCCACCAGTGCGAAGTAGGAGTGCAGCGGCGCCGCCGTCCGGCCGACCTCGGCCCGGACATAGGCAAGGGTGGCGTCATGGACGGCGGCGGTGGCCGCGATCGCGGGGGCGTAATCCTCCGCCAGGGGCGAGATGCTGCGGTCCTCGTTGCGCCGATAGATCGGCCGGGTCGCGGATTCGTGGCCGGCGATGCGCCAGACGCCGCCGTCGCGTTCGAGCATCAGGTCGATGAGGCCGAGGTGAGAGCCCCAGAAGCCGGCCATCACCCCAGGCTTGCCCATGAGCGTGCCGGCCGCCTGGTCGAGCCCCTCGCCGGCGAAATCGCCGGACGGCCAGACGCGGTGGCTGTGGCCGGCGACAATGGCGTCGATCCCCTCGATTGCGCCGAGGTGGAGGGCGGCGTTTTCCATCATCGCGGCGGCCGGTCCGGCGGCGATGCCGGTGTGGGCCAGCGCCACGACGAGGTCGGCGCCGGCCTCGCGCAGTTCCGGCACCCAGGCGGCGGCGGCCTCGAGGATGTCGCGGGCGGCGAAGCTGCCTTCCAGATGGGCGCGGTCCCACTGCATGATCTGGGGTGGCACGAAGCCGATCAGGCCGATGCGGATCGGGTGGGTGGCACCGGCACCATCGGTCAGCATCCGCTCGAGGATGACCCAGGGCCGCAGGTAGAGGTCGTCCTGCCGCGGCGAGGCCCCGAGGCTGCGGGCGAAGTTGGCGCAGACGATGGGGAACCCGGCCCGGGCGTTGACGCGCTCGAGGAAGGTCATGCCGTAGTTGAACTCGTGGTTGCCGAGCGTACCGGCATCGTAGCCGACCGCGTTCATGGCCGCGATCACCGGGTGCAGGTCGCCCTCGGCCATGCCGCGGCTGTAGGCGATGTAGTCGCCCATCGGGTTGCCCTGCAGGTAGTCACCGTTGTCGACGGTGAGCGTGTTGGTCGCCTCGGCCCGGATCCCGGCGATGATCGAGGCGGTGCGGGCAAGCCCCATCGTGTGGTTCGGCCGGTCGGCATAGTAATCGTAGGCGTGGACATGCACATGCAGGTCGGTCGTCGACAGGATGCGCAGATGCGCCTGGCCGGCGGCGGCGCGGGCCGAGAAGGGGTGGAGCAGCACGAGGCCCCCGGCAGCAGTGCCGGACAGGAGGAAGCGGCGGCGGTCGAGGCGAAGGTCGGGGCGTGGCAGCATGGGTGACTCCCTTGTCGGGCGCGGCGCCCGGCGGGGGGCCGCGCGACGCTGCATCCTGGCGGACAGATGCGTCGGCCGCATGTCAGCCGCGCGCCCGCGCCCGGAGGACGCCGGACAAGCCTAGCACGGATGCGCCCGCCGCGGCGAGGGAATCGCGCCCGGCCGCGGCCCGCACGCCGTCAGAGGATGCGGCCGGCGACCGCGTCGAGGCGCGCGAGGAGCGCGGGGTCGCGCCGGTCGGGGGCGGTGAGAACGGCGAAGTCGAGCGCATGGTCGCAGCCGTGGGGGCAGGGGCCGCGGGCGGGGCCGATCAGGCCGGGCAGGCCACGCACAAGCGCGCGCGCCCGGTCGGCGTTGCCGGTCAGCACCCGCAGGATCTCGGCGATGTCGACGGTGCCGTGGCCGGGGTGCCAGCTGTCGTAGTCGGTGACCATGGCGACGGTGGCGTAGCAGAGCTCGGCCTCGCGGGCGAGCTTGGCCTCGGGCATGTTGGTCATGCCGATGACGTCGCAGCCCCAGACGTCGCGGTAGAGCCGCGATTCGGCGACGGTGGAGAACTGCGGCCCCTCCATCGCCAGATAGGTGCCGCCCCGGTGCACACGCACGCCCGCCGCACCGGCCGCCGCCGCGCAGGCCGCGCCGAGGCGCGCGCAGACCGGGTGGGCCATCGAGACATGGGCCACGAACCCCTCTCCGAAGAAGGATTTCTCGCGCGCGAAGGTGCGGTCGACGAACTGGTCGACGACGACGAAGTCGCCCGGCGCCATGGCCTCGCGGAAGCTGCCGCAGGCCGATACCGAGATGACGTCGGTGACCCCCAGGCGCTTCAGCGCGTCGATGTTGGCGCGGTAGGGCACCGAGGTGGGGGAATGGACATGGCCGCGTCCGTGGCGGGGCAGGAAGGACATCGGCACGCCGTCCAGCCGGCCGGTGAGGATGGCGTCGGAGGGCCGGCCCCAGGGGGTGGCGACCTCGACCCATTCCGCCGCCTCCAGCCCGTCGATGCCATAGACACCCGACCCGCCGACGACGCCGATCATGGTCTGCATGGGCCCCCTCCGCCTGCTGCTGCGGGCGCGAGGTTAGGCCAGCCCGCGGCCCGAGGGAAGCGTCGGGCGCGCAGGAGTTGACGCCGGTCAAGGCGGCGGACACGGGCCTTGGCGATGGTGCCCCGGGACGGGCGCGGGAGGGGCGGATGCGGACGGCAGTGGTGGTCTATTCGCTGGGCGGTACCAGCCGGAAGCTGGCCGAGGCGGTGGCGGCGCGAAGCGGCGGAACGGTGGTGCCGATCGCCTGCGCGCGCTACCGTGCGGCCGGGCTGTCCTACGCACGGGCGGCTGTGGATTCGATGATGGGCTGGCTTCCGGCGGTGGAGGTGCCGGAGGCGGACCTCTCGGGCTTCGATGCGGTGGCGATCGGCGGCCCGGTGTGGGCCGGACGGGCTGCGACGCCGGTGCGCGCCTTCCTTGCCGCCCGGCCGGCACTGCCGCGCCGCGTGGGGCTGTTCGTCACCTTCGGCGGCAGCGGCGCGGAGGGGGCGCTGGCGCAGATGCGCGCGCTGCTCGGACGGGCGGCGGTGGCCGAATACGCCGCCCGGGAGGCCGAGGTCAGGGCCGGTATGCCCGCCGGCCTGCCGGGGTTCCTCGCGCGGCTCGCAGGCCAGGGCGGCCAGCGGGAGGCGGCGGCGCCGGCCGCCGCCGCCGGCCGGGCCGGCCGCACGCCCGGCGCGGTTTGAACTCGCCCGCACCCCATGCTAGGGCCGCCGCCGGGCACGGTGCGGCCGCGCCCGGGCGGGGGGAGGGGCTGCGCGCGTGTTCCACCTGGCGGAGGAGACGCCCGAGGACCACTGGGAGGTCGAGGCGCTCTACGACCTCTGCTTCGCGCCCGGGCGCGAGGCGCTGTCGTCCTACCGGCTGCGCGACGGGGTGGCGCCGGTTGCCGGGCTGTGCCTGACGCTGCGCGACGAGCACGGCATCCTAGTCGGTGCGATCCGCCACTGGCCGGTGCGGGTCGGGGGGCATCCGACGCTGCTTCTGGGCCCCGTCGCCGTGCACCCGACACGGCAGGCCGAGGGGCTGGGGGGCTTCCTCATCCGCGAGAGCCTGGCCCGCGGCCGGACACTGGGCTGGACGCGCGTCCTGCTGGTGGGCGATGCGCCCTACTACCGGCGCTTCGGCTTCACCCGCCGGGCCGGGGTGCAGATGCCGCCACCGACCAACCCCGACCGTGTCCTGGGGTTCGCACTTGTCGACGGCGCCTGGGAGGGGGTGGCAGGCCCGGTGACGCGGGTGCCGCCCGAAGCCCCCGGGGGTTGATCGGCAGCCGCGGATCGGCCAAGGCTGGAGCATCAGCCGAGGATTGCCCATGCCCGTCAAGAACCGCTTCGCCGAGCTTCACGACGAGATCGCCGCCTGGCGGCGCGATATCCACGCCCATCCCGAACTGCTGTTCGAGTGTCACCGCACCGCCGGGCTGGTGGCAGAGCGGCTGCGCGCCTTCGGCTGCGACGAGGTCGTGGAGGGGATCGCCGCGACCGGCGTCGTCGGCGTCATCCGCGGCCGGTCGACCGACTCGGGGCGGGTGATCGGGCTGCGGGCCGACATGGACGCACTGCCCATTATCGAGGCGACGGGACTGCCGCACGCCTCCACCACCAGCGGGCGGATGCACGCCTGCGGGCACGACGGCCACACCGCCATGCTGCTTGGCGCCGCGCGCTACCTGGCCGAGACGCGCAACTTCGACGGCACGGTGGTGGTGATCTTCCAGCCGGCAGAGGAGGGGGGCGCCGGCGGGCGGGTGATGGTGGAGGAGGGGATGATGGACCGCTTCGGCGTCCAGGAGGTCTATGGCATGCACAACATGCCCGGCCTGCCCCCCGGGCAGTTCGCTATCCGCGCCGGTGCCTTCTTCGCCGCCACCGACCAGTTCGAGGTGGTGATCGAGGGCAAGGGCGGCCATGCGGCCAAGCCGCACGAGACCATCGACCCCACGCTCGTCGGCGCGCAGGTGGTGGTGGCGCTGCAGTCGATCGTCTCGCGCACCGTCGACCCGGTGAAGCAGGCGGTGGTCTCGGTCACCTCGTTCCGCACCGAATCGGAGGCCTTCAACGTCATCCCGCCGCGGGCGACGCTGCGCGGCACGGTCCGCACTCTGGACGGCGCGGTGCGCGAGCAGATCGCCACGCGCTTCCCGGCGCTGGTCGAGGGCGTGGCAAGGGCCTTCGGGGCCGGGGCGACGATCGACTGGGGGCGGGGCTATCCGGTGATGGCCAACAGCCCTGCCGAAACCGAGTTCGCGGCCGGCATCGCCCGGGCGGTGTCAGGCGGCTGCACCGAGGCGCCGCTGGTCATGGGCGGCGAGGACTTCTCCTACATGCTGAACGCCCGGCCCGGTGCGATGATCCTGATCGGCAACGGCGACACGGCGATGGTTCACCATCCCGCCTACGAGTTCAACGACACGATCATCCCGTCGGGCTGCTCGTGGTGGGCCGAGATCGTCGAGCGGCGGATGCCGGTCGCGGCCGGTCGGGGCTGAAGCCGCCGCGGCAGGGGGAGGCCACTGGCCGCTGTCGAGGGTCTCCTCCGGCGCCGCCCGCCCGCCCGGCCCGCCCGATCGGCGGTTGCCCTTCACTTTCCGCCGCACCCTCGCCCTGCCGGACAAGCATGGGCGCGGGATCAACGGGTCAGGCGCCGTAGGGAACCCAGATCGTCTTCCAGCCACATGCGGCGTCGAGGAAGGCGCGGCCCTGGCCGGCCGGGCCCGTCCAGTCGCGGCGGCGGCTCTCGGCCCAGGTCGCCTTGAGGTTGCCGGCGGCCTCGGCCTCGACCATCGCGGCCCCCTCGGGCGGGCCGAAGTACCACATCGCGGCGACGTCGTCGTGGCCGGCCAGCGTGCGGGCAAGCTCCTCGCGCGGGCCGGTGACGAGGTTGACGACGCCGGCCGGCACGTCGGAGGCATCGAGTAACTGGTAGAGGTCGGCGGCGACGGGCGCGCCCGTCTGCGAGGGGATCGCCACCACCCGGTTGCCAAGCGCCACCGCGGGCAGGACGAGCGAGACGAGCGCGAGAAGCGGCGCCTCGGTCGGGCAGGCGATGCCCATCACCCCCCAGGGCTCGGGCATCGTCAGGGTGACATGGCCGGTGAGCGTCGCATGGGTGGCGCCGTCGTACTTGTCGGCCATGGCGGCATACCAGAACGCACGGCGCACCGCCGCCGCGACCTCGGCCGCCGCCGCCGCGCGCGTGGCGCCCAGCGCCGCGAGGCGGCCGGCGAACAGCTCGCCCCGCGCGGCAAGGTTCTCGGCAAGGTAGTAAAGCACCTGCGCCCGGCCGTGGCCCGAGGCGGCGGCCCAGCCCTGCGCGGCATGCGCGGCCTCGACCGCGTTGCGGACGTCCTTGCGGTTGCCAAGCGCGACAAGGTCCGCGAGCCGCCCCCCGCGCCCGGCCACGGCGTAGGAATTGCCGCCGTCGGGGCGCAGCTGCCGGCCGCCGATGTAGAGCTTTGCCGTGCGGTCGATGCCCTCGCCGGGCCCGGCAAGCCCGGCGGGGGCGGCGGTGGGCGGCGGCAGCGCCGTCTCGATGCGCCCGCCGCGGCCGGACGCGGCCGGGCGCAGGTAGGCGCGCATGCCGACCCGCCCGCCCTCGCGCCCGAAGCCGCTTTCGCGCCAGCCGCCGAACGGGGCGCCGGCATCGAAGAGGTTCGTCGCGTTCACCCAGACGACCCCGGCGCGGATACGCGCCGCGAGGTCGAGCGCGACGGTCACGTTCTCCGACCAGACCGAGGCGGCCAGCCCGTAGCGGGTGGCGTTGGCAAGCTCCACCGCCTCGTCGGCGGTGCGGAAGGTGGTCAGCGTCGCGACCGGGCCGAAGATCTCCTCCTGGGCCAGCACCGAGGCGGGCTCCACCCCGGTCAGGAAGGCGGGCGGATACCAGCTGCCGCGGGCCGGCAGCGGGCAGGGCGAACGGTGCAGCACCGCCCCCTCGGCCACGCCCTGGGCCACCAGCCCCTCGATGCGTGCCAGCTGCACGGGGTGGACGATGGCGCCGATGTCGGTCGACTTGTCGAGCGGGTCGCCAAGGCGCAGCGTCGCCACCCGCCGGGCCAGCCGGGCGGCGAAGGCGCGCGCCACCCCCTCCTGCACGAGGATGCGGGCGCCGGCGCAGCAGACCTGCCCCTGGTTGAACCAGATCGCGTCGACCACCCCCTCGACCGCGGCGTCGAGGTCGGCGTCGTCCATGACCACGAAGGGCGACTTGCCGCCAAGCTCCAGCGTCAGCGCCTTGCCGCTGCCGGCGGTGGCGCGGCGGATCGCCCGGCCGACCTCGGTCGAGCCGGTGAAGGCGACCTTGTCGACCGGCGCGGCTACCAGCGCCGCCCCGGTGGCGCCGTCGCCGGTGACGACGTTCAGGACCCCCGCCGGCAGCCCGGCCTCGCGGGCGAGCATGGCGAAGGCGAGCGCGGTCAGGGGCGTGTACTCGGCCGGCTTCAGGACCACCGTGCAGCCCGCGGCAAGCGCCGGGGCGACCTTCCAGGAAAGCATCAGGAGGGGAAAGTTCCACGGGATGATCTGGCCGCAGACGCCCGCCGGCGCCATCCCGGCAAACTCCTCCGCGACCAGCTCGGCCCAGCCGGCGTGGTGGTAGAAGTGGCGGGCGACCAGCGGGATGTCGATGTCGCGGCTCTCGCGGATCGGCTTGCCGTTGTCGAGGCTCTCGAGCACGGCAAGGAAGCGCGCCCGCTTCTGGACGTGCCGGGCGAGCGCGTAGAGGTGGCGGGCGCGGTCGTGGCCGGACAGTCCCGACCAGGACGGCAGGGCGCGGCGGGCGGCGGCGACGGCCGCGGCAACATCGCCGGGCGTCCCCTGGCTGACGCGGGCCAGGACCTCGCCGGTGGCCGGGGCGCGGGTCTCGAACGGCGTACCGGGGGCGGTGAAGTTGCCGTCGATGAAATGGCCGAAGCCCGCGGAATGGGCGGCGAGCCAGGCGCGCACATCGGATTCCGATTCGGGCGACGGGCCGTAGTCGAGCGCGGACAGGGCCTCGCGGACGCTGGGCATGGGAGACTCCCTCAGGCGGGCGCGTGACGGTGGGACGCGGCGTAGCGGCCGGTGACGAAGTGCTCGAGCTGGCGCTCGATGTCGGCCAGCATCGAGGAGGCGCCAAGCCGGAAGAGGTCGGGGGCAAGCCAGGCGTCGCCCAGCTCCTCCTTCATCAGGATCTGCCAGTTCAGCGCGTCCTTCGCGGTGCGCATGCCGCCGGCGGGCTTGAAGCCGACGGCGTGGCCGCTGCGCCCGGCATAGTCGCGGATCGCCCGCACCATGGCCAGGCTGACCGGCAGGGTGGCATTCACCCCCTCCTTGCCGGTGGACGTCTTGACGAAATCGGCCCCCGCCTGCATCGCCACCATCGCCGCACGCCAGGCGCTGGTCAGCGTCCGCAGGTCGCCGGTGGCGAGGATCACCTTCAGACGCGCCGGCCCGCAGGCCTCGCGCATCGCCGCGACCTCGTCATGCAGCGCCTGCCACTCGGCGCCCAGCACATGGGCGCGGGTGATGACGATGTCGATCTCGTCGGCACCTTCGGCGACGGCATGGCGGATCTCGGCCAGCCGCAGGGGCAGCGGCATCAGCCCGGCGGGAAAGCCGGTGGCGACCGAGGCGACGGGGATGCCGGTGCCGGCCAGCGCCCGCACCGCAGCGCCGACCATCGTCGGGTAGACGCACACCGCGCCGACCCGCACCTCCTCGGGCTCGAGACCGAGCCCGGCAAGGATGTGGGGGGCAAGCGGGCGCGCCGCCTTGGCGCACAGCCGCCGCACCCGCCCCTCGGTGTCGTCGCCGGCCAGCGTCGTGAGGTCCATGCAGCGGATGGCGTTGACCTGCCAGGCGGCCTGATGCTCCTTCTTGATGCTTCGCCGGGCGGTCAGCGTCGCCGCCCGGCGCTCGGCGGCGGGGCGGTTCACCGCGACCCCGACGAACCAGTCCGGCGCGAGCGGCATGCCCGGGTTGCGGGGGCGGTTGGATCGCCCGTGCACGGGTTGCGCCGCTCCGACGACCGCCTCGCCCATCGCCGCCCCTCCGCCTGTGCCGCGGCCGGGCTGCGGCCCGGCCGGCAGGCTCATGGGTGCGGATTCCGCGACGGAATGCAAGCGCCGGGCGGCGCCAGCGGCCTCAGTTGCCGGCCAGCCGGGCGGCGCCGGGCTCCCAGGGCATGACGAGGTAGTCACCCGCGGCCGCGCAGTCGGGGGCGGCGAGCGTCAGTTCGACGGCCAGGGCCGGCTTCCCCGCGCGCATCTCGACCAGTTCGGCGAGGAGGTCGCGGCCGCAGGTCGCGGCTGTGATCGGGGCCTCCACCGTCACCCGCACCACCCCCTCCTCCAGCGCCCCACGGCGCAGGCTGTAGACCTCGGCCAGCATCGGCCGGTCGACAGCGCCCTCGCCGAGCAGGGTCAGGAACCCGGTCTCGCCCTGGGGCGCCCCGGCGTAGACGTGCCCGCGGGCGCCATAGGCGGCGCCACCCTCGAAGGCGTGCAGCTGGAAGACGTCGGGCGCCTGCCACTGCACCGCCACCCGGTCCCAGGCGGCGAGCGCGGGCACCTCGAGCGCGGCCTCGGCCACCGCCCCGCCGGGCAGTGAGACGGTGACGGCAGCAACCTCGGCCAGGGCCGGAAGCGCAAGCACGAGGCTGCCGTCGGGCCCGGTGCGGCCGGTCAGCGCCAGCCCCGCGTGGCGGATCACCACCCGCGCATCGCCGTCGCAGGGCGCCGAGAGGATGACGTCGATCATCGCCGCCGGCGCGGGCAACAGCGTCAGCCGCGGCGTGCAGTCGCGCGGCCCGGCCACCACCGGGGGGACGGCATCGGGCTGAGGCAGCGAGCCCCCGGAAGGCCCGGTCAGGGCGGCGAGCTCCAGCGGCGGAACGGCGGGCGCGGCGGCCGGCGGAGGCGCGCCGGGCACGGCCGCAACCGTGGCCGCCAGGGCCGGCGCGACCGTTGGCACCGCAACCTCGGCCAGCGCGACCAGGGCCGTTGCCGCCGGGTCGGCGGCGGGCGCACCCCGCAGCGGTTGCACGGACGTCGGGGCCACCGTCCCCATCGCCGCCACCGCGGCCTCGGCGCCCCGGCCGGATTGCATCACATGCCCGCTGCCAGCCGCCACCGCCACGGTGGCGAACACGATCGCCAGTTTGCGTGTCCGGTTCATGCCCACCTCCTGCGCCCTCGGAGGCGAGGCATAGCGGGCGAGTTTGGCAAAGTTGCGGCGCCGCCGGGCCTTTGCCGCGCCGGCGCCCGGAGGTCAGGCGAACCGGCCGTGACAGTGCTTGAACTTCCTGCCCGAGCCGCAGGGGCAGGGATCGTTGCGGCCGGGGTTGCCCCAGCTGCGCGGATCGCCCTCGTCGAAGCCGGCCACCAGAGGCTCCGGCGGCGGCGGCGGCGCGGCGGCCGGGGCTGCGCCCGCCATCTCGGGCACGCGCGGCTGCACCGCCGGCGCCAGGGCCGGGTTCTGGGCCATGATCTGGCGCAGGATCACCTGCTGTTCCTCGGCCGTCAGCGGCCGGACCGTGGCGAGCTTCTGCGTGACGTCGACGCGCAGCGCGTTCAGGAGCGATTCGAACAGCGCGAAGGCCTCGGACTTGTATTCGTTCAGCGGGTCGCGCTGCGCATAGCCGCGGAAGCCGACGACCGAGCGCAGATGCTCCAGCCGCAGGAGGTGCTCGCGCCACTTGGCGTCGATCGTCTGCAGGAGGAGCTGCTTTTCGATGTTGCGCATCGCCTCGGGCCCGAAGGCCTCGGCCTTCTCGGCCACAAGTCGGTCGGCCGCGGAACCGAGGCGCTCCTTCATCTCCTGCTGGTCGACGCCCTCCTCGGCGGCCCAGTCGGCCACCGGCACGTCGATGCCAAGCTGGGAGCGGGCCGCCTCGGCCAGACGTGCGACCTCCCACTGGTCGGCGTAGCTCTTGGGCGGGAGATGGGTATCCACCAGATCGTCGACGACCTGGTGGCGCATGTCGGCGACGATTTCAGAGAGATCCTCGGCGCGCATGATTTCCAGCCGCTGGCCGAATATGACCTTGCGCTGGTCGTTCATCACGTCGTCGAACTTCAGGAGCTGCTTGCGGATGTCGAAGTTGCGCGCCTCGACCTTCGCCTGCGCCTTCTCGAGGCTCTTGTTCACCCACGGGTGGACGATTGCCTCGCCCTCCTTCATCCCCAGCGTCGTCAGCACCTTGTCCAGCCGGTCCGACCCGAAGATGCGCATCAGGTCGTCCTCGAGGCTGAGGAAGAAGCTCGAGCGCCCGGGGTCGCCCTGGCGGCCCGACCGGCCGCGCAGCTGGTTGTCGATCCTCCGGCTCTCGTGGCGCTCGGTACCGAGCACGTAGAGGCCGCCGGCGGCGATCACGCGGGCCTTCTCGTCGGCATGCTCGGCCGTGATGCGCGCCCTGAGCTCGTCGGGGTGGGCCTCGGGGTCGGCGGCCAGCGCCTCCATCACCTTCATCTCGACGTTGCCGCCAAGCTGGATGTCGGTACCGCGGCCGGCCATGTTGGTGGCGATCGTCACGGCGGCGAACTTGCCGGCCTCGGCGACGATGCGGGCCTCCTGTTCGTGGTGGCGGGCGTTCAGCACGTTGTGCGGGATGCCCGCCTTGGTCAGCAGGGTGGACAGGATCTCCGACTTCTCGATCGAGGTCGTGCCGACGAGGATCGGCTGGCCCTTTCCGTGCGCCTCGCGGATCGAGGCGATGATCCCGTCGGATTTCTCGCGCGTGGTGCGGTAGACCTGGTCGTGCTCGTCGACGCGGGCGACGGGCATGTTGGTGGGAACCTCGACGACGCCGAGCTTGTAGATCTCCTGGAACTCCTCGGCCTCGGTGGCGGCCGTGCCCGTCATGCCAGAGAGCTTCTGGTAGAGGCGGAAGTAGTTCTGGAACGTCACCGAGGCGAGCGTCACGTTCTCGGGCTGGATGGTCACGCCCTCCTTGGCCTCGATCGCCTGGTGCAGCCCGTCCGACAGCCGCCGGCCCGGCATCATCCGGCCGGTGAACTCGTCGATCAGCATCACCTCGCCGTTCCTGACGATGTACTCCTTGTCCTTGTTGAACAGCTTGTGGGCGCGCAGGGCCTGGGTGACGTGGTGGACGACGGTGGTCGATTCCGGGTCGTAGAGCGACTGCCCCTCGGGCAGGATGGCCGCCTCGAGCAGGCGCTCCTCGATGAACTCGTTGCCGGCATCGGTGTAGGTGACGACGCGGGTCTTCTCGTCGATGGTGAAATGCTCCGCCGTCAGCGACGGGATCAGCCGGTCGACGGCGACGTAAAGCTCCGAGCGGTCCTGGCTCGGCCCCGAGATGATCAACGGCGTGCGCGCCTCGTCGATGAGGATCGAGTCGACCTCGTCGACGATCGCGAAGTGGTGGCCGCGCTGGTACATGTCCTCGAGCCGTGACTTCATGTTGTCGCGCAGGTAGTCGAAGCCGAGCTCGTTGTTGGTGGAATAGGTGATGTCGGCGCGGTAGGCGGCGCGCTTCTCCTCCTCGGGCTGGTAGGGGTAGACGACGCCGACCGAGAGACCGAGCGCCCGGTAGACCTTCCCCATCCATTCGGCATCGCGCTTGGCGAGGTAGTCGTTGACCGTGACGATGTGCACGCCGCGGCCGGTGAGCGCGTTGAGGTAGGCGGGGAAGGTGGCGACCAGCGTCTTGCCCTCGCCGGTCTTCATCTCGGCGATGTTGCCCTGGTGCAGGAACAGCCCGCCCATCAGCTGCACGTCGAAGGCACGCAGCCCGAGCGCCCGCCAGGCCGCCTCGCGGCAGTTGGCGAAGGCCTCCGGCAGCACCTCGTCGAGCGGGGCGCCGGCGGCGACGCGCTCTTTCAGGGCCTGCGTGCGTTCGACGATCCCGGTGTCCGTCAGCTTGCGGAACTCGGGCTCGAGGGCGTTGATGCGGGCGACGAGGGGACGGGTGGCCTTGATCCGCCGGTCGTTCGGGGTGCCGAAGACCTTCCTCGCGAGCGTCCCCAGTCCGAGCATGATGTTCCCCGCGTTGCCTTCGCCTGTCTCTCGGGATCGTGTGGGGCGGCGCCTTGCCCGGCCGCCTCGCCAACCCTAGAAGGGCGAAAGCCGTGGCCGGCCCCGCGCGAAACCTGTGGGCGATGTAAGGGCCGGGGTCCGGAGTGTCAACGTCGCGGGGCCTCGCGGCGAGGTTCGGGAGATCTGCTGATGAACGCAATGTCGCTTGGCCGGCTGGGGCTGGCGCTTGGCCTTGTGCTGGCGCTGCCGGCCGCGGCGTCGGATCTGACCGGCGCGACCGTGGTCGCCACCGTCAACGGTGCCGAGATCACGCTCGCGCACATGCAGGTGCTGCGCGAGCAGCTGCCCGACCAGTACAAGCAGCTGCCCGACGACATCCTCTTCAACGGCATCCTCGAGCAGCTGATCCAGCAGACCGCGCTCGCCATGACGATGGAGGGCAGGCTGACCCGCCGCGACGAGCTCGCGCTCGAGAACAGCCGCCGCGCCTATCTTGCGTCGCAGGCGCTGATGGCCGCGGCCGGCGATGCGGCCTCCGACGAGAAGATCGCCGTGCTTTACGCCGAGCGCGTTGCCGGGCTGGAGCCCGAGCGCCAGTTCAACGCCTCGCACATCCTGGTCGCGACGCAGGAGGAGGCGCAGGCGCTCAAGGCCCAGATCGACGCCGGCGCCGACTTTGCCGAGCTCGCGCGGCTGCACTCGACCGACGGGGCGGCGCAGAACGGCGGCGAACTGGGCTGGTTCGGCCTTGGCATGATGGTGCAGGCGTTCGAGGAGGCGGTGCTCGCGCTCGAACCCGGGCAGGTCTCGGACCCTGTCCAGACGCAGTTCGGCTGGCATCTCGTGCGGCTGAACGAGACCCGCATGGCCGAGCTTCCGACGCTGGAGGAGATGACCGAGGAGCTCGCCTCCGAGCTTCAGGACGCAGCGATCGAGGCGCATATCGCTGCCGCCACCGGCGCGGCGGCGGTGGTGCGCACGACCGAGGGGATTGACCCTGCGGTGCTGCGGGATCAGAACCTCGTGATCGAGTGACCGCGGCGCCTGGACCCGCGGCGGGGCGGATGCAGGGGGCGGGATGGCCAGCAAGGCTGCCGAGAAGGCAAAGGCCAAGGTCAAGCAGCTGAAGGCCCAGCTGAAGGCCATGCGCAAGGAGATCTCGACCATGCGCAAGGCCGCGAGGTCGACAGCGACCGGAGGGCCCGAGGCCCGGCCGGCGGCGGCGGCGGACACGCCGTCCGGGTCGGGGGCGGATGCGGCATCCGCCGCGCCGGCCGCATCTACCGGAGCGGCCGCATCTGGCACGCCTGCCGCGCCTGCCGCACGCGGGCGCAAGGCAATCACCGTCTCGCCGCTCGCGCCGCCGGCATTTCCCGGGCTGCCGGCGATCGAGGGTGTCGAGATGGCTGCCGCAGCGGCCGGCGTGCGCTATGCCGGGCGGACCGACGTCATGCTTGCCAGGCTCTGCCCCGGGACCGCGGTGGCCGGCGCCTTCACACGGTCGCTGACCCGGTCGGCATCGGTGCTTGACTGCGAGGCCAAGCTCGCGCTGCGGCAGAACACCGCCAACGGCGCGGCCATCATCGTCAACTCGGGCAACGCCAACGCCTTCACTGGCGCCGCCGGGGCCGCGGCGGTGACCGAGGTGACCGGCGCCGTCGCCCGGTGCCTTGACCTTCCGGCCGAAAGGGTCTTCTCCGCCTCGACCGGCGTCATCGGCGAGGCGCTGCCAGCCGGCCGCATCGTCGCCGTCGCAGACCAGCTTGCCGCCAGCCTCGCGCCTGCCGATTTCGCCGCCGCCGCGCGCGCGATCATGACGACCGACACCTTTCCCAAGGGCGCGGGTGCCACCGTCGAGGTCGGCGGAGTGACCGTCCGCATCGCCGGCATCGCCAAGGGCTCTGGCATGGTGGCGCCCGACCTCGCGACGATGCTTGTCTACATCTTCACCGATGCCGCGATAGCGCCGTTGACCCTGCAGCGCATGCTGGCGCGAAACCTCGGCGCGACGTTCAACGCGATCACGGTCGACGGCGACACCTCGACGTCCGACATGGTTCTGGTGGCGGCCACCGGACAGGCGGGCAACCCGCGGCTGGCCGACCTGCGCAGCCGCGACGCCCGCGCCTTCGAGCGCGCGCTGGCCGGCGTGATGCGCGACCTTGCCCTGCAGGTGGTGCGCGACGGCGAGGGGGCGACCAGGCTTGTCGAGGTCGCGGTGAGCGGCGCGGCATCCGACGCCGAGGCCCGGCTGGTGGCGATGTCGATCGCCAACTCGCCGCTCGTCAAGACGGCGATCGCCGGACAGGATCCGAACTGGGGCCGCATCGTGATGGCAGTCGGGAAGTCGGGCGCACAGGCCGACCGCGACCGCCTGTCGATCCGGTTCGGCGAGATCCTGGTGGCCGAGGCCGGCAGCGTCGCACCGGGTTACCGCGACGTGGACGGTGCTGCCTACATGCGCCGGCAGGAGATCGCCATCGGTGTCGACCTGGGGCTCGGCAGGGGGCGCTTCACCGCCTACACCTGCGACCTAACCCACCGCTACATCGACATCAACGCCGACTACCGGTCCTGACGCGGCCGGCGTGGGACGCGAGGGAGGCCCGCCCGTGCCCCTGCTTCTCGTCGCCGCCGTGGCGCTGATCGATCCCGACGGGCGCGTGCTCCTGGCCCGGCGCCCGGAGGGCAAGGCCATGGCCGGGCTGTGGGAGTTTCCCGGCGGCAAGGTGCAGCCCGGCGAGACGCCCGAGGCGGCGCTGATTCGCGAACTCCACGAGGAACTCGGCATCGACACCCATGCGTCCTGCCTTGCCCCGCTGACCTTCGCGAGCCACGCCTACCCGGAGTTCCACCTGCTGATGCCGCTTTATGCCTGCCGTCGCTGGCGCGGCCGGCCGGCCGGGCGCGAGGGTCAGGCGCTGGCCTGGGTGCGGCCCGAATCGCTGCGCGACTACCCGATGCCGCCGGCGGACCTGCCGCTCGTCCCGATCCTGCGCGACTGGCTCTGAGGCGATTCGCAACCGCCGGCGCGGCCCTGCCGGGCAGTCATCCCCGGGTTATCCCCAGAAATTCCCTTCCGGGCCGGTCGCTTTCACCAGAATCAAAGGGGCATGTGCGCAGATCATGCGTAGCCTTGTCTGCGGTCGTGGAGGGCGCGCATGATCCGCACCATCGCCTTGGGTGACTACATCTCCGTACAGGGGATCTTCGTCGGTCGGCTTCCGGACGGGCGCATCTGCGTGCGCGTCGGCAACAACGTCTTCACTGGCCCGCCCGTCAGTGCCCCGTCGGGCGAGAGCGCCCGCCCTGCCGGCGCGTGAGCGCGGACCGCGCCGCGCCCGCCGCCGTCAGTTGAGGCTGCGCTCCACGGTCTCGCGCTCGAAGAGCTCGATCACGTCGCTCTCGCGGACGTCGTCGTAGTTCTCGAAAGCCATCCCGCACTCCTGCCCCGAGGCGACTTCCTTCACCTCGTCCTTGAAGCGCTTGAGGGTCTTCAGTGTGCCCTCGTGGATGACCACGTTGTCGCGCAGGAGCCGGACGCCGGCCGAGCGCCGTGCCACGCCTTCGGTGACGAGGCAGCCGGCGACCTTGCCCACACCCGACACCTTGAAGACCTGGAGGATGCGCGCATAGCCGATGAAGCGCTCGCGCACCTCGTCCTTGAGCAGGCCCGAGGCGGCGGTCTTCACGTCGTCGACGAGGTCGTAGATGACGCTGTAATAGCGTATCTCGACGCCCTTCTGGTTGGCCGCCGCCCGCGCGGACGCATTGGCGCGGACGTTGAAGCCGATGACGATCGCCCGCGAGGCCTCGGCCAGCCCGATGTCGGTCTCGGTGATCGCGCCGACGCCGGAGTGCAGAATCCGCACCCGCACCTCCTCGTTGCCGAGCTTTTCCAGCGCCTGGACGATCGCCTCGGCCGAGCCCTGCACGTCGGCCTTCACGACCACCGGCAGTTCGGCCACGGAGGCATCGGCCTTGGCCTTGGCCAGAAGCTGCTCAAGGGTCGCCGCAGCCCCCGCGGCCGCCCGCTTGTCGCGTGCAAGCTGCCCGCGGTAGGCCGCAATCTCGCGCGCCTGCTGCTCGGTCTCGACCACGTTCAGCACGTCACCGGCCTCGGGCGTGCCGTTGATTCCCAGAACCTCGACCGGCACCGAGGGGCCGGCATCGTCAACCCGCTCGCCGCGGTCGTTCATCAGCGCCCGGACCTTGCCCCATTGCTCGCCGACGACGAAGATGTCGCCCCGGCGCAGCGTGCCGTTCTGCACCAGCACGGTGGCGATGGGGCCGCGGCCGACGTCGAGCTTGGCCTCGATCACCGCGCCCAGCGCCGGGCGTTCGGGGTTGGCCGTCAGCTCCAGCACCTCGGCCTGCAGCGCGATCGCCTCCAGAAGCGTGTCGAGGCCCTGGCCGGTGACGGCCGAGACCTCGACATCCTGCACGTCGCCCGACAGCTTCTCGACCACGATCTCGTGCTGGAGAAGGTCGGTGCGCACCTTGTCGGGGCGCGCCGAGGGCTTGTCGATCTTGTTGATCGCCACGATGACCGGCACTTTCGCGGCCTTGGCGTGGCTGATCGCCTCGACCGTCTGCGGCATCACGGCATCGTCGGCCGCCACCACGAGCACGACGATGTCGGTCACCTGCGCGCCGCGCGCCCGCATAGAGGTGAAGGCGGCGTGGCCGGGCGTGTCGAGGAAGGTCAGCGGCGCGCCGCTCTCGGTCGTCACCTGGTAGGCGCCGATGTGCTGGGTGATGCCGCCGGCCTCGCCGGCCACGACGTTGGTCTTGCGGATCGCGTCGAGCAGCGAGGTCTTGCCGTGGTCGACATGGCCCATGATCGTCACCACGGGCGGCCGCGGCCGCAGGTTCTCGGGCCGGTCGTCGACGGTGTCGATCACCTGCTCGACATCGGCGTCCGAAACGCGCTGGGCGTGGTGGCCGAACTCCTCGACGACAAGCTCGGCGGTGTCGGCGTCGAGGGTCTGGTTCATCGTCGCCATGACGCCCATCTTCATCAGCGCCTTGACCACATCGGCGGCACGCTCGGCCATGCGGTTGGCCAGCTCCTGCACGGTGATGGTCTCGGGCAGCTGGACGTCGCGCACCTGCTTCTCGCGCACCGCGCCCAGGCCCATTGCCTTCTGGCGGGCGCGCTCCTGCTTGCGCTTCATCGCCGCGAGGCTGCGCTGGCGGCCGCCTTCGCCCGAGAGCGCCTCGTTGAGCGTCAGCTTGCCGGCACGGCGGCCGTCCTCGCGCGCGCGGGCGGCGCGGGCCTCGCGGTCGTCCTCGCGGCCGCGCTCGGTCTTGCGCGGACCGAGCGGGGCACGGGGCGAGGGGGCGGCAGGGCCCGGGGCGGCAGCCGGTGCTGCGGCCGCCGCCGCCGCCGGCTTCTGCCGTTCGGCGATGCGGCGGCGCCGCTCCTCCTCCTCGACCTTGCGGCGGGCCTCTTCCTCTCGCGCACGCTCCTCGGCGATCCGCCGCGCCTCCTCGCGACGCCGCGCCTCGGCCTCGGCCTCGGCCTCGGCGCGCTTGCGTGCCCGCTCTTCCTCGCGCTGGCGCTCTTCCTCGGCGCGGCGTGCCGCGTCCTGCGCCTCGCGGGCCCGCGCGGCCTGAACGGCCTTCAGGCGCCGCTCCATCTCCGATTCCGAGACGCCGGCGGGACGGCGCACCCCGGGGGCCACACCGGCAGGCGGGCGCGCACCCGTTCCCGTGCCCGCCGCAGCCGCGGCTGCGGGCGGCGGGGCGACCGGCTTGGCGACGACGACGCGCTTCTTCTGCTTGGTCTCGACGACCACCGCCTTGGTCCGGCCGTGGCTGAAGCTCTGCTTCACCTGGCCGGGATGCGAGCCACCGCGCAGCCCGAGGGGCTTCTTTCCGTCGGTATCGGTCATCAAACCTGTCTGTCCTTCCCGGCGGCATCGCCGCCGACACGCTCGCCGTGTCCTGAATACCGGAACCGCGCGAGCCTCGCGGCTTCCTCTACAACACGGAGTGTGACTCCGCCAGCGCCGAGCGCGGCGTGTATGACACGTTCGCGCCCGAAAGCCAAACCGATTTCCCGCGCCGTCAGGGAGGTGACATGCGCCCCCTCGCCTGCCGGCGGGCGCAGCCGGGCGCGTTCGCGGGGCGATCCGTCGGCTGCCTGCAGCAGCACCGCCGCGCGCCCCTGCACAAGCCAGTCGCGCACCTTCTCGAATCCCGACACCGCCACGCCCGACTTGCGGGCCAGGGCAACCAGTTCGACCACCCGGCGGGCCAGAAGCGCCTCCACGAGACCGACCAGGCCCTCGGGCAGGCGCACCTGCGCCCGCGCGGCGCGGGCGAAGTGGTTCTTCGCCACCGCCCGGCCGAGGATCGCGGCATCAGCCGTCACCCACATCCCCCGGCCCGGCAGCCTGCCGAGCAGGTCGGGGACGACCTCGCCCTCCGGTGACAGGACGAATCGGACAAGCGCCGCCTTCGGCCCCACCTCGCCTGTGACGATGCAGCGCCGCTCGGGGCCGTCGGCATCGTCCTCCCGCCCGCCGCGGGTCATCGCAGGAGCGCTCAGTCCCGGGCCTCCGCGTCCGTGGCCGCGTCCTCCCCGGTCTCGTCGGCGTCGGCGGCGCTCATGGCCTCGAGGGCCGAGGGGTCGACCCAGCCGAGCAGGACGCGCGCGGTCATCACCAGGTGCTGAGCCTCCTCCAGGCCGAGGTCGAACTTCTCCAGCAGCCCCTCGTCCTTCACCCGCTGCCCGTCGACCGTCGTCCAGCCGCCGGCCAGCTCCCAGTCGGCGCAGGTGGCAAAATCCTCGAGCGTCCTGATCCCGTTCTTCGCCAGTTCCTCGATCATCTGCGGGGTAAGCCCCTCGAAGGTGATCAGGCTGTCCTCGGCGCCGAGCGCGCGGGCGCTGTCGAGCGCCTTCTGGTTCTGCGCCTCGATCCAGTCGCGGGCCCGCGCCTGCAGCTCGGCGGCGGTGTCCTCGTCGATGCCGGCGATCGACAGCAGCTCGTCCATGTCGACGAAGGCGACCTCCTCGAGGTTGGTGAAGCCCTCGGCCACCAGAAGCTGCGCCAGCGTCTCGTCGAGGTCGAGCGCCTCCATGAAGAGGCGCGTCCGTTCGGCGAACTCGGCCTGCCGGCGCTGGCTTTCCTCCGCCTCGGTCATGATGTCGATGTCGAGCCCGGTAAGCTGGCTCGCGAGCCGCACGTTCTGGCCGCGCCGGCCGATCGCGAGGCTGAGCTGGTCGTCGGGCACGACCACCTCGATGCGGCCGGCATCCTCGTCGATCACGACCTTCGAGACCTCGGCAGGCTGCAGCGCGTTGACGAGGAAGGTCGCCTGATCCTCGTTCCAGGGAATGATGTCAATCTTCTCGCCCTGAAGCTCGCCCACAACCGCCTGCACGCGGCTGCCGCGCATGCCGACGCAGGCGCCGACGGGGTCGATCGAGCTGTCGTAGGAGATGACAGCGATCTTCGCCCGGCTGCCCGGGTCGCGGGCCACCGCCTTGATCTCGATGATGCCGTCGTAGATCTCGGGCACCTCCATCTTGAACAGCGCCGCCATGAACTCCGTCGCCGTGCGCGACAGGAAGATCTGCGGACCCCGCGCCTCGCGGCGGACGTCCTTGACGAAGGCACGGATGCGGTCGTTCGGGCGGTAGGTCTCGCGCGGGATGCGGTCGTTGCGGCGCAGGATCGCCTCGCCCCGGCCGACGTCGACGATCAGGTTGCCGTACTCCTCGCGCTTGACGATGCCGTTGACGATGCTGCCGATCCGGTCCTTGAACTCCTCGTACTGGCGGTCGCGCTCGGCCTCGCGCACCCGCTGCAGGATGACCTGCTTGGCCGATTGCGCGGCGATCCGGCCAAGCTCGACGGGCGGCACCTCGTCGCGGATCTCGTCGCCCGGACTGGGATTGGCGAGGAACCTGCGCGCGTCGGCAACCGACATCTGGGCATGGTGGTTCTCGACTGCGCCGTCCTCGACGACGGTACGGACGCGGGTGAAGGTAGCCTTGCCGGTCTTGCGGTCGATCCGCACGCGGATGTCGAGTTCCGAGCCGTAGCGCGACTTGGCCACCCGCGCATAGGCGTCCTCCATCGCCTGCACGACGAGGTCGGGGTCGATCATCTTCTCCCGCGCCACCGCCTCGGCGGTCTGCAGAAGTTCCAGCTGGTTGGCAGTGGTGATGGCCATCTTTCACTCCTTGTCGGCGGGGGCGCCCCCGTCGTCCTCGTCGGTTTCGGTCTCCACCGCGTCGAAGCGGCCCTCGTCGATGGCGCCGCCATCGCGCATTCCCTTCAGCGCCTCGGCGATCAGCGCATCCGTCAGCACCAGCTTGGCGTCCGACAGCCAGTCGAAACGCAGCCCGATCGTCACCGGACCGCCGTGCTCCTGGATCTCGATCAGCACTTCCTCGCCCTCGACGCCCTGCAGCAGGCCCTTGAAGCGGCGCCGGCCGTCGATCGGCTCGGAGGTCTCGATCCGCGCCTCGTGGCCGGCCCAGACGTCGAAATCCGCAAGGCGGGTCAGCGGCCGGTCGATTCCGGGCGAGGAGACCTCGAGCGTGTAGGCCTCGTCGATGGGATCCTCGACATCCAGCGCCGCCGAGACGGCGGTCGAGATCGCGGCGCAGTCGTCCACCTCGATGCCGCCGCCCGGGCGGTCGGCCATGATCTGAAGCGTCTTGCGCTGGCCTCCCATCAGCCGCAGCCGGACAAGCTCGAATCCCATGCCCTCGACGACGGGAGCGACGATGCCGGCGAGGCGCCGGTCGACGGGAGTCCTAGCGATCAGGTCGGTCATCGGTGGGTCACCCCCGGAAACGAAAAAACGGGCCAGGCGGCCCGTCGCATCCTCCGGTGGGCCGCGGGTTTGGAAGCCGCAGCGCCGCTGTCAGGAGCTCATATAGCCCGCCGGGCCGGCCATTGCAACGGGGGCGACGGCGGAATCCTCGCCGGCCCGGATGCAGGCCGCCCGCCAGCCGGTGGCCACCGGCGCAAGCGCGGGGTCGGTGGCGGCACAGGCGGCGACGGCGCGCGGGCAGCGGGGGCGGAAGCGGCAGCCGGCGGGAATGGCGAAGGGGCCCGGCATCTCTCCCTCCGCGACGGCAGCCAGCGGACGCTCGCGCCAGGGGATGCGGGCGTCGGGGACGGCGGCGGCAAGGGCCGCGGTGTAGGGGTGGCGTGGGGCGGCGAACAGCGCCCGGCCGGGCGCCTCCTCGACGATGCGGCCGAGATACATCACCGCCGTGCGGTCGGCGATGCGGGCGACGACGCCGAGGTCGTGGCTGACGAACAGCAGGCCGAGCCCGCGCTCGGCCTTCAGCCGGGCCAGCAGGTTCAGCACGTGCGCCCGGACCGAGACGTCGAGCGAGGCCACCGGCTCGTCGCAGATGAGGATCCGCGGCTCGGAGGCGAGCGCGCGGGCGATCGCCGCGCGCTGCAACTGGCCGCCCGACAGCGCCTGCGGCCGTCGCCGGCCGAGCGCGGGGTCAAGCCCCACCGCGGCCAGGAGCTCGGCCACCCGCGCCTCGCGGGCGCGGCGCGGCAGGCCAAGATGCAGCCGCAGCGGCAGGGCGACCGCCTCGCCCACACTCCGCCGCGGGTTGAAGCTGGCAAGGGGGTCCTGAAAGACCATCTGCACCGCCGCCCGCGCCGCCGCGGCCACCCGCCCGCCGGGGCCAAGCAGCGGCACCCGGTCCAGCGTCACGGTACCGGCATCGGGCCGGTCGAGGCCGGCGGCGATGCGGGCGAGCGTGGTCTTGCCCGAGCCGCTCTCGCCCACCAGCGCCACCGTCTCGCCCGCGGTCACGGCTAGGTCGACGCCGTCGAGCGCGGTCGCCTGCCGGCCGCGCGGTCCGAAGCGGCGGACGATGCCGGCGAGCACGAGGCGGCTCATTGGGCAACCCCGGGGCGGAAGCAGGCGACCTGGCCCGCCCCGAACGGAGCCAGCGCCGGCGCCGCGGCCCGGCAGCGGGGGATGGCAAGCGGGCAGCGCGGGGCGAAGGCGCAGCCCTGCGCGGGCAGCGGCCCGGCCGGCGGCAGTTCGGGGAACGGCCCCCCGGCGGCCGCCGGCGCCGCCGCCGCGGCCAGCGCGGCGGTGTAGGGATGCGCCGGTGCCGCGACCAGCGCCGCCGCCGGTGCCGCCTCGACCACCTGCCCGGCGTAGAGCACCGCCACCCGGTCGGCCATCGCCCCGGCCAGCGCGAGGTCGTGGGTGACGAGGACCAGCCCGAGCCCGTCGCGGTCGACGAGGTCGAGAAGCAGGTCGACCACGCCGGCTTGCACCGTCGCGTCGAGCGCCGTCGTCGGCTCGTCGGCGAACAGGATGTCCGGACCCCCGGCCAGCGCCGCGGCGATGGCCACCCGCTGCTTGAGCCCGCCCGACAGCTGGTGAGGAAAGGCCTTCGCCCGCGCCGCCGCATCGCCGATGCCGACGCGGGCCAAGAGCGCCTGCGCCTCGGCATGCGCGGCGGCACGCCCCATGCCGCGGTGGACGTGCAGCACCTCGGCCACCTGCTCACCGGCCGCGAGCACCGGGTTGAGGCTGGCGCCGGGGTTCTGGAAGACCATCCCGATCCGCCTGCCGGCGATGCCGCGGCGATCTGCCCCCCTGGCGAGCAGGTCGCCCTCCACCCCCGTCAGACGCATGCTGCCCGACACTTCGGCCGCGGCCGGCAGCAGCCCCGCCATCGCCAGCAGGATGGTGCTCTTGCCCGAGCCGCTCTCGCCGATCAGCGCCAGCACCTCGCCGCGCCCGAGCACGAGGTCGACGCCGCGCACCGCCTCCACCCTCCGCCCGGCTGGACCTCGAAAGGCCACCGATAGCCCGGCGAGCTCGAGCAGCAGCCCGCTCACCGCCGTCCCCCGAGGCGCGCCGCAAGCGCATCGCCGGTCAGGCTGACGGCCAGCACCGCCGCGGCGATGGCCACCCCCGGCAGCACCACCAGCGAGGGCATCACCCGCAGGTTCGCCCTGCCGTTCGCGACCATCGTCCCCCAGCTCTGCAGGTTGGGGTCGCCGAGGCCGAGGAAGGCAAGGGCGCTTTCCACAAGGATCGCCTCGCCGACGGTGATGCCGACCAGCGCCACAACCGGGGCGAGCGCACCGGGCAGCACCTCGAGGAAGGCGATGGCCAGGGGCGCACGCCCGGCCAGGCGGGCGGCATCGACATAGTCGAGCGTGCGTACCCGCAGCACCTCGGCCCTGACCAGCCGCGCCGTCGGCGGCCAGGACGAGAGCGCGATGGCGACGACGACATTGCCGGCCGTGGCACCGAGCACGCTGACAAGGGCGAGCGCGAGCAGGAAGGTGGGGATGGTCTGGGCGGCCTCGGTCAGGCGCATCAGCGCATCGTCGACCAGCCCGCCAAGAAAGCCCGCGACCGTGCCGACCAGGATTCCGACGCCGATCGCCGCCGCCGCCGCCGCCGCGCCGACCGCCAGCGACACCCTCGCCCCGTGCACGAGGCCGGCCAGGACGTCGCGGCCAAGCTGGTCGGTGCCGAGTGGAAAGCGGCCGTCGGCCAGGGGCGGCAGCATCGGCCGGCCCACCATGTTCATCGGGTCGCCCGGTGCAAGCCAGGGTGCGGCCAGCGCCAAGGCGATGCCCGCGGCAAGAAGCGCCGCGCCCACTGCCGCGGTGCCGCGCGCCAGCGGCGTCACCGCCCGCCCTCGCGCGCCGCAGCGTCGCCCACCCGCGGATCGAGCCGGCGGTAGAGCAGGTCGACGATGATGTTGACCGCGACCACCGTCACCGTGCCGGCCAGGAGGATGCCGGCCAGGAGCGGCAGGTCGCGCTGGCTGACCGCCTCGAACGCGAGGCGGCCGAGGCCGGGGATGGCGAAGACGGATTCGATGACCACCGAGCCACCCAGCATGCCGCCGGCCTGCAGCCCGATCATCGTCACCACCGGCAACAGCGCCGGCCGCGCCATGTGGCGCAGCAGCACCCGCGCCTCGGGCAGACCGCGGGCGCGGGCGGCCAGCACCCAGCCCGACCCGGCGGCATCGAGCATTGCTGCCCGCATCAGCCGGACGTAGAGGGCAAGGTAGGTCAGCGCCAGCGTCGCCACCGGCAGCACCAGGTGGCGGGCAAGGTCGACCGCCGCGGCCAAGGGCGGCAGATCGGCGCCGATCGTGCCGATGCCGCCGAGCGGCAGCCAGCGCAGCTTGACCGCGAACAGGATCAGACCCAGCAGGCCGAGCCAGAAGCCCGGCATCGCGTTCAGCACCAGCGCCGCGACCGTGATCGACAGGTCTGCCGCCCGCCCCGCCCGCCAGGCCGCCAGCCCGCCCAGAAGCACCCCGAGCGCGCCCGACAGCATCACCGCCGACCCCATCAGCAGGAGCGTGACCGGCAGTCGCTCGCCGATCACCCCGGCGACCGGGCGGCTGAAGGCGAAGGAATGGCCGAGGTCGAGCGTGGCCAGCCGCACCGCATAGGTCAGGAAGCGGACCGGCAGGCTGTCGGTCAGCCCGTATTCCTCGCGCAGGGCGGCGGCGAGACCGGCATCGCCGGCCCCGGTGCCGGCGAGGTAGGCATCGACCGCGTCGCCTTCGGCCAGTTCGAGAAGCAGGAACACCGCCACCGCGACGATGGCGAGCACGGGCACCGCCTGCAGGAGGCGGCGCCCGAGAAAGCGCCATGGCATCGGCCTAGCCTGCGCCCCCGGCGGTCACCGCGCGACCCAGGTGTCGGCCCAGGACGAGGTCGCCCAGCGCGGGTTGCTGGCCACCCCCTTCACCTCGTCGCGGGCCACCGTGATGAAGGTGAAGTCGACGAGGTGGATGATCGGCAGGTCGGTCGCCGCCTTGCGCTGGAAGTCGTGGTAGAGCGCCACCCGCCGGTCGCGGTCGAGTTCCGCCGCAGCGGCAGCGATCAGGGCGTTCATCTCAGGATCGTCGTAGCCGTACTGGTTCGAGAACGGCACGCCGGCCGGCAGCCCGCCCTGGAACAGGATGGTGGTCGAGATCGCCGGGTCGTTGCGCCAGACCGGCGAGCCGATCGCGAGGTCGAAGTCGTGGTCGGTGTAGACGGCCACCGAATGGGCGCCCGAGTCGGCCGTCACCAGCTCGACCGCGATGCCCACCTGCTGCAGCGCCTGGCGGACGTAGTCACCGGTGGCGCGCGTCATCTGGAACCACGGTGCCGGCCGCAGCCGCAGGGAGAAACGCGTGCCGTCGGCGCCGCGGGGATAGCCGGCCTCGTCCAGAAGCCGCTCGGCCTCGGCCGGGTCGAAGGCATGGGCCGGCACGTCGGCAGTGTAGAAGTCGGCCGCCGTCGCCGGCACCGGTCCGGTGGAGGCGGCGGCGTAGCCCATGAACACCACATCGACGATGAAGTTGCGGTCGATGGCATGGGCCAGCGCCCGGCGCACCAGCGGGTTGGCAAGCTCGGCCCGGCGGTGGTTGATCTCGAGCGTGATGTGGTAGGTGATGCCCTCGTAGCCCCCGGGGATGACGCTGATGCCGTCGATGGCGTCAAGTCGCGCGAGGTCGGTCAGCGGCACCGCCGAGAAGGCGGTGAGCTGGATGTCGCCGGTCTCGAGCGCGGCCGCCTTGGAGGCCGCATCGGGCAGCACCCGGTAGACGATCTCGTCGAGGTAGGGCTGCCCCTCGCCCCAGTAGCCGGGGTTGCGCGTCAGCCGGAAGTATTCGCCCGGGCGATGCTCGGCGAACAGGAACGGCCCGGTTCCGACCGGCGCGTTGTTGAGCGGGTTCTGGGCGATGTCGGTGCCCTGGTACAGGTGCCGCGGCAGCACCGCCGAGACCGCGGGCAGGGCGTTCTCGATCAGCTGCAGGGGTGTCGGCCGCGTGAAGCGGAACACCGCCGTGTGGTCGTCGGGGGTCTCGACCGCCTCGAGGTCGGCGAAGATCGCCCGGCCGAGATTCTGCAGCGGCTTCCAGACCTCCATCGCGCTGAAGGCGACGTCGGCGGAGGTGAACGGCGTGCCGTCCGACCAGGCCACTCCCTCGCGCAGCCGGAAGGTGATGGTGCGTCCGTCCTCGGACCCCTCCCAGCCGACGGCGAGCACGCCCCTCAGCCCTGCCTCGTAATCCATCTCCGCCAGCGGCTCGACCACCTTGCTGGAGACGAAGAACACCCCGTTCGAGGCCACCATGGCCGGATTGATGTTGCGCGGCTCGGTGTCGGCCGCGACCGTCAGCCGGCCGCCGCGCTGGACCTCCTGCGCCACGGCCTCCGTCGCGGCCGCGACACCCGCGCCCATCGCGGCCGCCCCGAGCAGGAGCGCCCGGAGCCCGCCGAAAACCCTGGCCGATGTGCTGTGCATCCCCGTACCCTCCTTTGCGCCGGCCCGCCATTCCGCGCCGCAGGGGCCATTCTGCCTGAACGCGCGGGCCTGTCCACTGGCCGGGGTTTCACTGCGTGCCGATCGCCGCCAGCGCCGCCGCCACGCCGGCGCCGGCATCCGCAGGATGGCCGAGCGCGGCAAGCGCCCCGCCCAGCGCGGCCACCGCGGCGACGGCATGGATGGGCTGCGCCGCCGGCCCCATGTGGCCGATCCGCGTCAGCCGCCCGAGGGTCTCGCGCCGACCTGCCGAGAACAGCACGCCGAAGCGAGCCCGGGCCTCGTGCCTCAGCGCCGCCTCGTCGATGCCCGGGGGCGTGCGCACAGCCGTCACCGTCGGCGCCGCGATCGCCTCCCGCGCCGGCCACAGCGACAGCCCCATCGCCAAGACCCCCGCCCGCATCGCCCGGGCGGTCGCGGCGTGGCGGGCCCAGACCTCCTCGGGACCCTCGGCAAGATAGAGGTCGAGCGCGGCGTCAAGCCCGTACATCTCGGCGATCGAGGGGGTATGGGCGAAGGCGCCACCGTCGCCGGCGGCCTCCCAGTCGAGAATCGACAGGAACGAGCCGCGTGGCGCGGCGGGGTTGGCGCGCATCTTCGCCCAGGCCCGCGCGCTTACGCCCAGAAGCGTCAACCCCGGCGGTGCGCCGAGGCACTTGCCCGGCCCGGCGACATAGATGTCGGCCGAGCATCCCGCGGGGTGGCTGTCCATGCCCCCGAAGGCCGAGACCGCATCGACGATGAGCTGCGCGCCGTGGCGCGCCACCGCGGCACCGATCGCCGGCATCGGGTTCACGGTGCCCGACGGCGTGTCGATCTCGCAGGCCGCGACCACCGCAACCTCGGGGTGGCGGGCGAGCATCGCCTCCACCGCCGCGGGCGCGATCGCGTCGTCATAATGCACCTCGAGCTCGAGCACCCGGCCGGCATGGCGCCGCGCCCAGCCGCCGAAGCCCTTGCCGTAGACCCCCGAGACCAGCAGCAGGACGGTCTCGCCGGGCGCGATCAGCGACGCCGCCGCCGCCTCGAGCCCGAGTACCGGCTCGCCATGCAGGACCACCGGCGGCAGCGGCGTGCGCATCGCCCGCCGGGCCTTGGCCAGCACCCCGGCATAGAACTCCCGGAAGGGGCGGTCCTGGTCGTAGGCGACCGACCGCGCCATCGCCCGCAGCACCTCGGGCCAGGCCGCCACCGGCCCCGTCGTCAGCCCCAGGACCGCCGGTCGATCCTCTGCATAGCGCATGCCCTGCCCCGCCCGTCAAAGCCCCAGAACCGTGCCCCTGCCGCGCAACCCGTTCGTGACCCGCACGAGCTCGGCGCTGATCCCGGGTTCCGACAGCGCGTGGCCGGCGGTGGGGATCATCCGCAGCTCGCCGCGCTTCCAGCCCTCGGCCAGCCGCCAGGCGGCCTGCGGCGGGCAGATCATGTCGTAGCGGCCCTGCACGATCACCCCCGGCACCTCGGCCATGCGCGGCAACTCGGCGATAATCTGGCCGTCCTGCCGCAGGAAGCCGCCATGCGCGAAGTAGTGGTTCTCGAGCCGGGCGAAGGCGCGGGCGTAGTCGGCCGGGCTTTCGCCGGTGCCGGCCTCGTGGTCGATCGAGGCCAGCGCGTTCTCCCAGGCCGCCCAGGCCCTGGCGAATCGGGTCTCGAGGATGAGGTCGCCCGAGAACAGCCGCCGGTGGTACGCGGTGATCAGGTCGGCACGCTCGTCTTCGGGGACCATGCCGGCAAAGCGCGACCAGAGGTCGGGAAAGAACAGCCCCGCCCCGCCGCCGTAGAACCAGGCGAGCTCGGACCGCGTCATCAGGAAGACGCCGCGCAGCACCAGATGGGCCGCGCGGTCGGGATGAGCCTGGGCATAGAGCAGCGCCAGCGTCGCCCCCCAGCTGCCGCCGAAGACGATCCAGCGACGGATGCCCAGCGCCTCCCGGATGCGCTCGATGTCGGCCACGAGATCCCAGGTGGTGTTGGCATCGACGCTCGCATGCGGGCGCGACCGGCCGCAGCCGCGCTGGTCGAAGAGCACGACGCGGTAGGCCGCAGGGTCGAAGTAGCGGCGCATCGCCGGGCTGCAGCCGCCGCCGGGACCGCCGTGCAGCACGACGATGGGCATTCCCTGCGGGTGGCCCACCTGCTCGACATAGACGCGATGGCCGTGGCCGACCTCGATCATCCGCTGGTCGAAGGGGTCGACCGGCGGGTAAAGGAACTCGGCTGCGCGCTTTTGGCCGGAGACCCTGTCCATGAGCGTCCTATATACCGCGGTCGGGCGCCGCGCCAACGGCTGCCGCCCGCTTTCGCCACCGGAGACCGCCGATGCCTGCCGACACCTCCGTCGACCCCGCCGAGATCGCCAAGTTCGAGCGCATGGCCGCCGAGTGGTGGGACCCGGAGGGCAAGTTCAAGCCGCTGCACATGCTGAACCCCTGCCGGCTGGAGTATGTCGCCGCCCAGGTCGCCGCCGAATTCGGCCGCGACCGCCGCGCGGACCTGCCCTTTGCCGGGCTCAGGCTGCTCGACATCGGCTGCGGCGGCGGACTTCTGTGCGAACCGATGGCACGGCTGGGCGCCGCGGTCACGGGCGTCGATGCCGCCGCCCGCAACATCCCGGTCGCCCGGCTGCACGCCGCCCAGTCCGGCCTCGCGATCGATTACCGCGTCGGCACCGCCGAGGAACTGCTGTCCGCGGGCGAACGCTTCGACGTCGTGCTGAACATGGAGGTGGTCGAGCATGTCCCCGACCCCGCCGCCTATCTTGGCGCCTGCGCGGGGCTTCTGAACCCCGGCGGGCTGATGCTGACCTCGACCATCAACCGCAACGCCCGCAGCTTCGCGCTTGCCATCGTGGGGGCGGAATGGGTGATGCGCTGGCTGCCGAAGGGCACGCACGAGTGGCGAAAGTTCATCACGCCCGACGAGCTCGAGGCGCTGCTGGCCGGCGCCGGGCTCGAGCCGGTGGACCGCAAGGGCTTTGTCTTCAATCCGCTCGCCTGGTCCTGGCGGCTGTCGGACCGCGACCTGTCGGTCAACTACGTCACCGCTGCCGTGCGGCCGCGCCGGCCCTGAGGCGGCCGGAGGCGCGGGCGGGCCGAGGCGCGCGGCGCACCGACCGCCCGGCCGACCCCTTCGGGGACTGGCTGCCCGCCCCATGCGGCCAGGCAGTTCCGCAGCCGCGCGGCCACCGCGGGAGGCGCCGCCACGGCCCGCCCGGCGGCGCGGTCGACGTGCAGCAGCATCTGCTCCACCGTCGCCAGCGGCGTCTCGCCGCGGCGAAGCGTGACGAACAGATGCAGCCGCCGGGAGTCGGCGGCGAGCGGCAGCAGATGGCCGGTGATGATGTCGCCCTCGTGCGCCTCGGCAAGGTGGCGGATGTGGGTCTCGACCGTGTAATAGCTGGACCCGCTGGCGACGTAGGCCGCATCGACCCCGATCGCGGCGAGGAAGGCGTCGGTTGTCTCCGATGCCGCCTGCAGGTAGCGCGCCTCGTTCATGTGTCCGTTGTGGTCGATCCACGTGGCCGGCACGCGGAAGCTGGAAAGCGGGGGATCGGCTGCGCGCTCGCTAGACATCGCGCGCAGTCAAGCACGGCCCCGCCCGCCGCGCCAGCCCCCGGCGCGGGTCGGCTCAGGCCCCCCGACGCAGCGGCGGCAGGCCGGCCGCGATGGCCGCGCGCCGCCCTTCGAGCGCCGGCGGCAGGCACAGGCCGCGGCCGAGCGCGCCGGCGGGTTCGTCGACGGCAAAGCCCGGGCCGTCGGTCGCGATCTCGAACAGCACTCCCCCCGGAGCACGGAAGTAGATCGACCTGAAATAGGTCCGGTCGCGCACCGCGCTTACTGCCAGCCCCAGCGCTGCGGCGGCCGCCGCCATCGCCGCCTGGGCCCCGGCGTCGGCGGCCCGGAACGCGATGTGGTGGATCGTGCCCGGACCGGGGCGACCCGGCTCCGCGCCATGCCGCCGCAGGAGGTCGACGAAGCGGCCCGGCGACGCCCCCGGGACCGCCAGCCGCAGCCGGGCCCCCTCGGGTCCGTCCGCCTCGCCGGCCGGCACATGCCCGAGCACCGTCTCCAGCAGATGCGCGACCGGACCGGGTTCATCCACCCACAGCGTCACCGAATGCAGCCCGCCGGCCGGCATGGACTTGGTCCCGATTACCTCGACGGGCAGCCCGTCGGGGTCGGTCAGGGCCAGCAAGGGCTCGCCGAAGCGCTCCCCCGGCCGGGCCGCGATGCCGGCGGCGCCGAGGCGCTCGCGCATGGCGTCAAGCCCGTCCGGGGCGACCGCAAGCGCGACCGCCGCGGCCTGGCCGGTGCCCACCCGTCCGCCCGCGGCCCCGGGCAGGGGGAAGAACGTCACGATCCGGCCGGGCCGTGCGGCGGCGTCGCCGTAGTAGAGATGCATCAGCCCCGGGTCGTCGTAGTTGACCGTCTGCTTGACCAGCGACATCGCCGCTGCGCCCGTCCAGAAGTCGAGGTTCGCCTGCGGGTCGGCGGCAAGGGCGGTGACGTGGTGCAGGCCCGCGCTGGGGGTGAGGGTCATGAGTTCCTCCGTCCGCGTTCGGCCGCCATCTCGTGCGGCCGACCCGTCGCCGCAACGCCGGCCCGCGCGCGGGACCTGTGCACCCCCGCACCGCGGGCCCGGCGACTTGAGACGCGCGCCCCCGGCACCATATCACATCCCGGGCGATGGAGGCTCGGATGGCGACAGTACGCACGGGGCTGCTGATGGCCGGGCTGACCGGGCTGTTCGCGGTGCTCGGGCTGATGCTGGCCGGCGAGGCGGGGGCGATCGCCGCGCTTCTACTCGCGGCGGCGATGAACCTCTTCACCTGGTGGAACTCCGACCGGATGGTGCTGTCGATGCACGGCGCCGAGGAGGTCGACGGCCGCACCGCCCCCGAACTGGTCGCCATGGTGCGTGACCTGGCCGACCGCGCCGGGCTGCCGATGCCGCGCGTCTACCTGCTTGCATCCGACCAGCCCAATGCCTTCGCCACCGGCCGCAACCCGCAGAACGCCGCCGTCGCCGTCACCCGGGGGCTGCTGCGCGCACTGCCGCGCACCGAGGTCGCGGGTGTCATCGCGCACGAACTCGCCCATGTCCGCAACCGCGACACGCTGGTGATGTCGGTGACGGCCACCTTCGCCGGGGCGATCTCGCTTCTGGCGAACTTCGCCCTCATCTTCCGCGCCGGCGACAGCCGGCAGAACCCGCTGGGCCTGGTCGGCACGCTGGCGATGATGGTTCTCGCGCCGCTTGCCGCGATGCTGGTGCAGATGGCGATCAGCCGCACCCGCGAGTACGAGGCCGACCGCATCGGCGCCGAGATCTGCGGCCAGCCGCTCTGGCTGGCGGCCGCGCTGGAGCGGATCGACGGGCTGTCGCGGCGGATCGACAACGTCGCGGCCGAGCGGCACCCGGCCTCGGCCCACATGTTCATCGTCAACCCGCTGCACGCCTTCGCCCACGACCGGCTGTTCGCCACCCATCCCGCCACAGCGAGCCGCGTCGCGGCGCTGCGGAAGATGGCGTCCGGTGCGCCGCGGCGCACCACCCCCGGCCCCTGGGCCTGACGCGCCGGCTTGCCCCCGTGCGGGCGGCCGGCTTAGCCTGCCGGCGGGGAGGCGGGTCAGGGGAGCGGCCATGGACGTGACGCTTCTCGACGGCGGCGTCGGGCAGGAGCTGCTGGCGCGATCGGGCGACGCGCCGACGCCGTTGTGGGCGACGCAGGTCATGCGCGACCATCCCGGCCTGCTGGCCAGTGTGCACCGTTCCTTCCTTGACGCCGGGTCGGGCATTGTCACGCTGAACAGCTACGCGCTGCACCGCGACCGGCTTGAGAGTGCGGGCATCGGTGCGCTGTTCACCCGTCTGCACGCGCAGGCGCTGGCCGAGGCCGAGGCGGCGCGTGCGGCCGCCGGCCGCGGCCGGCTGGCGCTGTCGCTCGGCCCGCTCGTCACCTCGTACCGGCCCGAGACGTTCCCGCCCCTCGCCGAGGCCGTGCCGGCCTATGCCGAGATCGTCGCGCTGCATGACGGACGCGTCGACCTCGTCATCGCCGAGACGGTCGCCTCGCTGGCCCATGCCGAGGGCGTGCTGGCAGGGGTGCGTGCCGCCGCACCCGGCGTCGAGGCCTGGCTTGCCGTCACCGTCGACGACGATGACGGCACCCGACTGCGCTCGGGCGAGCCGCTGGCCGTGCTGGCCCCGGTGATTGCCCGCCACCGGCCGGCAGCGGTGCTGGTCAACTGCTCGGCCTCGGCGGCGGTGGCGCAGGCGATGGCGCCGCTTGCGGCCCTCGGACTGCCCTTCGGGGGGTACGCAAACGGCTTCGCGCGCCCGACCGGTGCCTTCCTGCGCGATGCCGGTGCTGCCGGCACGCCGGTCGTCGACAGGCAGCGTCCGCAGCCCGCGATCGCGCCTTCGGAGTATGCAAGGCACGCCCTGGGCTGGGTGGAACGCGGGGCAAGCATCGTCGGCGGCTGCTGCAACATCGGCCCGGCCCATATCGCGGAAGTCGCCGCGGCGCTGCGCGCGGCAGGTCACCGCATCCTGTGAGGGAGACGCCATGCGCCTGATCGAATCCGACTGGCCCGACTTCGGCCTGCCCGAGCCGCCGCCGCCGCTGTCGCGCGTCGAACTTGCCGACCGACTCGCCGCAACCCGCGCGGCGATGGCCGCGCGCGGCCTTGGCGCGCTTCTGGTCTGGGGCGACCGCGAGCATTTCGCGACGCTCCGCTGGCTGTCGGGGTTTGACCCCCGATTCGAGGAAGCCTTCCTGGTCGTCCTGCCCGAGGGGCCGCCGGCACTTGCCGTCGGCAACGAGTGCCTTGGCTATGCCCCCGCCTCGCCGGCGGTGGCAGCCGGGGACATCGGTGTGATCCATTGCCCCTCGCTGTCGCTGCTGTCGCAGCCCCGCCACCCCGGTCTGCGGCTGGACGCCGCCATCCGCGCCACCGTGCCCGCGGGCGTCCGGCTCGGCACCGCCGGGTGGAAATACTGGGAGGAAGGCGAGGTCGACGACCCGGCCGGCGCGCTCGACCTGCCGGCGGTGATGGCCGACCTGCTGCGCGCCCGTGCCGGGCGGGTGGAGAACGCCACGGACCTGTTCATGCACCCCGGCCACGGCCTGCGGGCCCGCGTCGGCGCCGCCGACATCGCGCGGATGGAGCACGCCAACGGGATGGCGGCGCGGGCACTGCGGCGGATGGTCTTCGCGCTGCGCGAGGGGATGACCGATTTCGCCGCCGTCGAGGCCGCGGCGGTCGGCGGCCTGCCGCTTGGCTGCCACCCCACCTTCGCCACCGGCGCCCGCGCCGCCCTGGGCCTGACCGGACCGACCGGCGAGGTGCTGCGCCATGGCGCGCCGGTCGCCTTCAACATCTGCCACTGGGGCGCCAACATCTGCCGCGCCGGCTGGCTGGCCGAGGGGCCGCAGGACATGCCGGCGGCGGCGCGCGACTACCTCGAGGCCTTCGTGGCGCCCTACCTTGCCGCGACCGCCCGCTGGCTGGCGCTGATGCGGCCGGGCGTCACCGGCGGGCAGGTCTGGGCCGAGGTGATGGCGCGCCTGCCCGCGGCGACTTTCGGGGTGACGCTGAACCCCGGCCATCTGATCGGCGACGACGAGTGGGTCTCCTCGCCGGTTGGTGCCGGCTCGCCCATTCCGATGGCCTCGGGGATGGCCATGCAGTGCGACATCATCCCCGCCCATCCGCTGTGGTTCTCGACCCGCATGGAGGACGGCTATGTGATCGCCGACGATGCCCTGCGGGCCGCGATCGCGCGCGACTTCCCGCGCCTTGCCGCACGCGCCGCAGCCCGCGCCCGCTTCATGGACGCGACCGCGGGGCTCGAGGTTCCCGACACGCTGCTTCCGCTCGCCGACACTTGCGGCGTGCTTGCGCCCTTCCTGCTCTCCCCGCGGCGGATCGCGACCCTCCGCTGAAGGCGGCAGGCCTCAGCCCGTCTCCTCCAGCCGGCCGCGCAGCCCGCGCAGCGTGGGCAGCACAGCACGCACCCGCTCGGGCCCCAGCGCCCGCACCGCATCGGCCATCACCGGCGTGATCGCCGCAAGCGCGGCGTCGCGCGCCGCCCGCCCCGCCGGGCTGATGGACACGAGCTTGCGGCGGGCATCGTCCCAGTCGGGGCGGATGTGGACGTGCCCGGCCCATTCCAGCCGGGCGAGGGTATTGGTCATCGCCCCGCGGGTGACGTGAAAGGCACGGGCAAGCTGGGCCGGCGTGCGCTCCTCCCCCAGCCGGGCGAGGTGGTGCAGCACGGCGAAGTGCGACAGCTCCATTCCCCTGGGGAGGACCCGCGCAAGCCGGTTTCGCGCCAGCTGGTCGGCGGCGAACAGCTCGCTGAACAGCGCCGCCGCCAGCGAATCGACCGGATCGGCCGTCACGGCCCGTCGAAGGGCCGGTCGTGGCCGAGCGACGGCACCCGGCCGCGCGCGCGCGCCACCTCGGCCCGGTCGATCTCTGCAAACACCACCCCGGGCGCCTCGCCGCCGTCGGCCAGCACCTCGCCCCAGGGCGCGACGGCCAGGCTGTGCCCGTGCGTCCGCCGCGGCCGGCCGTTGTGGGCGGCATGGGTGCCGCACTGCGCGGGTGCGAGGACATAGGCACCGTTCTCGATCGCCCGCGCGCGCAGCAGGCTTTCCCAGTGCGCGGCGCCGGTGAGGTGGTTGAAGGCCGCCGGCACCGTCAGCACCTCCGCCCCGGCCTTGGCAAGGCGACGGTAGAGGTGGGGAAAGCGGACGTCGTAGCACACCGTCATGCCGATCCGGGCGAACGGCGTCTCGGCCAGGACCGCGCGGGTACCGGGCCGATAGCCGGCCGATTCGCGGTAGACCTCGGTCTCGGACACGTCGACATCGAACATGTGGATCTTGTCGTAGCGCGCCGCCACACGCCCGTCGGGCGCGACCAGGAACGAGCGGTTGGCGAAGCGGCCGTCGGCGTCATGGGTACGCAGGCCGAGCGAGCCGATCAGGAGCCAGATTCCCAGCGCCGCCGCATCCGCGGCAAGCGTGGCCAGCGTTGCGTCCGCTTCCTCGTGCACCAGCACCCGCGCCTGGTGGGCGCGGTCCGATGACAGGCAGTTGGTAACCTCGGGCGTCAGCACAAAGCCCGCCCCACCCGCCGCCGCCTCCCGCACCAGCGCCCGCGTCACCTTCAGGTTGGCCACCGGATCGTCGGACACCGACAGCTGCACGAGGCCCGCGCGCATCACCTCACCCCCGCCAGCAGCGGGTCGAGGCCGCCCGCCCGGTCAAGTGCGTGAATGTCGTCGCAGCCGCCGACATGAGTGGTGCCGACGAAGATCTGCGGCACCGTGTACCGCCCGCCCGAGCGCGCCAGCATCTCGGCCCGCCGTCCGGGCTCGCGCGAAAGGTCGATCTCGGTGAAGGCCGCCCCCTTCTCGCGCAGCAGCCGCTTGGCGGCCAGGCAGTAGCCGCAGAGCGGGGTGGTGTAGATCTCGACGCCAGGCATGTCGGCACTCCGCCAGGGACCGGCACCAAGGTTAGTCCCGATGCGCGACCCGCGCCAGAGCAAGCACCGACACCGTCGCCGCCCCGGCCGCGAGCGCGGCCTCGGCGGCCGCTGCCAGAGTGGCGCCCGAGGTCATCACGTCGTCGACTAGCAGCACTTCGCGCCCGGGAATGCGATCGCGCCGGCGGGGGTGGGCGGCGATCGCGCCGGCAAGCGCCGCGAAGCGGGCAACCCGACTGCGGCCGTCCTGGCTGCCGGTGCGCCGGCGGCGCACCAGGAGGTCGGGACAGTGCTCGAGCCCCGCCGCCCGGGCAAGGGCGGCAGACAGCAGCGCCGCCTGGTTGTAGCGCCGCATCGCCAGCCGCAGCCAGTGCAGTGGCACCGGCGCAACCAGCATGCCAGGGGTGAGGATCGGGGCGCCGGCACGCAGCATCCAGCCCGCCATCGGCCGCACGAGGTCCAGTCGGTCGCCGTGCTTCAGCGCCAGCACCAGCCGGCGGGCATTGCCGGCATAAAGCAGCGCCGCCCGCCCCCGCCGCCATGGCCGGGCGATGGCAAGGCAGTCGTCGCACAGCACGCGCATGCCCGCCGCCTCGTCCCCCGGAAGCGGAATCCCGCAGGCGTCGCAGACAAGCCCGGCGACGAACGGGGTCTCGCGCCAGCAGGCCGGGCAGAGGCCGCCCTGTTCGGCCACCGCCTCGCGGCAGGACAGGCACTGCGGCGGCAGGACCGCATCGATCAGGCTTTGCAGACCGAAGGCCATGCCCTACGTCCCGCCCATGTCGCGCCCCGACCTCACCGACCGAAGCGCGCTGCTGCGCAACCGCGACCGCGCCGCCCGCCGTCCCGGCGGGCCGGCCCGCTTTATTCACGACGCGGCCATCGTCGAGGTGCAGGAGAGGCTCGCCGAGGTTAACAGGTCGTTTACATCGCCGGCCGTGGTCACCGGCTGGCCCGGGATCTGGGGCCCCCCGTTCCCCGGCGCGCGGCTCGCCGAAGACGCCGACATCCTCGATCTCGCGCCGGCGGCGCATGATCTCGTCATCCACGGGCTGGCGCTGCACTGGGCGGCCGACCCGGTGGGCCAGATCATCCAGTGCGCACGGGCTCTGCGCCCCGACGGGCTGTTTCTGGCCGTGCTGTTCGGCGGCCAGACGCTCGCGGCACTGCGCGGCTGCCTTGCCGAGGCCGAAGCGGCGGCGACAGGGGGGCTTTCGCCCCGAGTCCTGCCGATGGCCGAACTGCGCGAGGCGGGCGGGCTTCTGCAGCGGGCGGGATTGGCGATGCCGGTTGCCGACGTCTCGACGCTGACGGTCAGCTACCCCGGGCCGCGCGCGCTGCTTCACGACCTGCGGGCAATGGGAGAGGCCAACGCGCTCTCCGGCCGGCTGCGCCACTTCACGCGCCCTGCCGTGCTGGACGAGGCGGAGCGGCGTTATGCCGCGGCCTGTGGCACCGCCGGCGGCCGGGTCGCAGCGCGCTTCGACCTGCTGTTCCTCACCGGATGGGCGCCGGCGCCCTCGCAGCCCCGCCCGCTGCGCCCCGGCTCGGCCGCCGCACGGCTGGCCGACGCACTCGGCACCGTCGAGCGGCCGGCCGGCGGGCCGTCCGCGGACCGCTAGGCGGAAGGCTGCGACGGCCGGGGGCCGCGCAGCGCCGTCAGGAACGCCGCGCTCCACCAGTGCACGTCCTGGGCCAGCAGCCCCTCCATCAGCCGCTCCTGCCGGCGGCGGCGCTCGCGCGGCGGCATCACCAGCGCGGAGTGGATCGCCGCGGCGACCTGCTCGATGTCATGGGGGTTGACCTGGAGCGCATCCTGCATCTGCTCGGCCGCCCCCGCGAACTGCGACAGCACCAGGACTCCGGGGTCGGCAGGATCCTGGGCGGCGACGTACTCCTTGGCGACGAGGTTCATGCCGTCCATCAGGGGCGTCACCAGCGCCACCCGCGCCGCCCGATAGAGACCCGCCAGCCGCTCGCGCGCGACATGACGGTGGATGTAGCGGATGGGCGCCCAGGTGATGTCGGCGAACTGGCCGTTGATGCGCCCGGCAAGCGCCTCGGTCTCGTCGCGGATGGCGTCGTAGGCGGCCACGCCCTCGCGCGTCGGCGGCGAGATCTGCAGCAGCGACACATGCCGGTGCCAGTCCTCGTGGCGCTCGAGGAAGGCGGCGAAGGCGCGGAAGCGCTGCGGCAGGCCCTTGGTGTAGTCCAGCCGGTCGACCCCGATCACCAGCGCCCGGTCAGGTTTGACGATGCCGGGCGGCAGGCTGCGGTGTTCGGCGACCGCCAGCTCCGCGAACTCGCGCGTGTCGATCGAGATCGGGAATGCCGCCACCCGCGTCGCCCGCCGGCCCAGCTCCACGATGCCGTCCTCGCCCGCCCGCGCCTCGGCCAGCGCAGAGAGGCTGGCGCGGAACTTGCGCACGTCGGCCTCGGTCTGCAGGCCGACGAGGTCGTGCTGGGAAAGCCAGCCCGCCACCTCGCCGGCGTTGGGCAGCGCCGCCATGTCCTGCGGGGCCGGAAACGGGGTGTGCAGGAACAGCCCGATGCGGTTGGCCGCGCCCAGCGCCCGCAGCTCCCAGGCCAGCGGCAGCAGATGGAAGTCGTGCACCCAGACGATGTCGTCGGGGGCAATCACGTCGATGAGCATCCCCGCCAGCCGGCGGTTCACCGCCTTGTAGACCGCGAGGTCCTCGTGAACGATGTCCATGAGGTCGGCGCGGGCGTGCAGGATCGGCCACAGCACCGCATTGGCATAGCCGGCATAGTAGCCCGCGACCTCGGCATCGGTCAGGTCGAAGGCGAGGCGCCGGAAGGGCCCGCCCTCGACCGGCGCCAGCGCAGCCGAGGCGGTTCCGGCGGAGGCGCCGCTCCACCCCACCCAGGTGCCGCCGGTCTCGGCCAGCACGTCGGCGAGAGCGACAACGAGGCCGCCCGACGGCGCATCGCCCGTCGGCAGGCGGTTCGACACGCAGATCAGTCGCTCCGTCTTCACGCCCCCTCGCCCTTCAGCCAGGCCAGGACGGCCGCAGGACCCTCCAGCCTGAACGGTGCCGCACTGCGCCCCGGCCCGACCTTGACCGCAACACCGCCGCGCCCGTCCACCCAGGCAAGGGCGGGCTCGTCGGTGGCGTCGTCGCCGACGTAGACCGGCCGCCGCCCGGCGAAGGGAGGCATGTCGAGCAGCCGCGCCACCGCCCGGTCCTTGCGGGCATCCGCGGGCTTGACCTCATAGGCCATCTTGGCAGGCTGCACGGCAAAGCCGGGAAAGGCGGCGGCAAGGGCCGCGGCCCGCGCCGCCGCCGTCGCGCCCAGCGCCGGCCGGCCGCGGAAATGGAAGGCCGCGCCCTGCGCCTTGAGCTCGACCAGAAGCCTCTCGGCGGCGCCGGCGCGGCGCGCGGCCTCGTGCAGCGCCGCAATCACCGCCCCGTCGGGCCCCTGTCGGCCGGCCCCGCGCAGCTCGCCCCCGTGGCTGCCCGCCAGCGAGCCCGGAAAGCCCGCGAGCCACCGCTCGAGATCGCCGAGGCTTCGCCCCGAGACCACCGCCACAGCCCCGCCGAGGCGGCCGTGCAGCGCCTCGAGCGCCGGCACCAGCCCGGGAGGCACCGCGATGGCGTCCGGCCGTGCGGCGATGGCGACCAGGGTTCCGTCGAAGTCGAGGAATGCCGCGTCGCCGGGCTGCAGGGCTGGGGGAACGGGCTCGACCTGCCGCATGACGACCCTGATAGCGCGAACATCTTCCAGCGTCGAGCCGTTGCGGCCGATTGACCCGGCCGGCCGCCGGGATAGATGGCTTGCGCGGGGCGGCATGCCTCTGCCAAGAACGGACGATGCGATGCTCGATGCCAAGCCAGCCCTCCGGCCCGCCGGTGCGGACATGACCGATCCCACCCCCCCCACGACGCCCCGGCCCCTGCGCGCCGCCGGCCGCCCCGTGCACGCGCCGGCCGACCATCCCGCCCTGCCTGGCGAACGGGTGGGCGTTCTGATCGCCAACCTCGGCACGCCCGACAACCACGACTACTGGTCGATGCGGCGCTATCTCAACGAGTTCCTCTCCGACCGCCGGGTGATCGACTACAGCCCCTGGATCTGGCAGCCGCTGCTGCAGCTTGTGATCCTGTCGCGGCGGCCGTTCTCGTCGGGCGCCAACTACCGCGCGATCTGGAACCACGAGAAGGGCGAAAGCCCGCTGATGACGATCACCCGGGACCAGGTGGCCAAGCTGAAGGCGGCAATGGCCGACCGCTACGGCGACCGCGTGCTCGTCGATTTCTGCATGCGCTACGGCAATCCATCTACCGCCTCGCGGCTGGCGGCGATGACGGCGGCGGGCTGCCAGAGGGTGCTGTTCTTCCCACTTTATCCCCAATACGCCGGCGCCACGACCGGAACGGCCTGCGACCAGTTCTTCCGCGCCCTGATGACCGCCAGGTGGCAGCCCGCGGTGCGCACCGTGCCGGCCTACTTCGACCATCCCGCCTACATTCAGGCGCTGGCGGAGTCGGTCGGGCGGGCCTATGGGGCGCTCGACCAGCGCCCCGACATCCTCGTGGCCAGCTATCATGGCCTGCCGCGGCGCTACCTGACCGAGGGCGACCCCTACCACTGCCAGTGCCAGAAGACCTCGCGCCTCCTGCGCGAGCGGCTTGGCTGGCCCGAAGGCAGCATCCTGACCACCTTCCAGTCGCGCTTCGGACCCGAGGAGTGGCTGAAGCCCTATACCGTCGATGCCGTGGCCGACCTCGCCCGGCAGGGCCGCAGGCGGATCGCCGTCATCGCCCCCGCCTTCTCGGCCGACTGCATCGAGACGCTGGAAGAGATCCACGGCGAGATCCGCGAGAGCTTCGAGCAAGCGGGCGGCGAGGCCTTCACCTACATCCCCTGCCTGAACGACGACGACGCCCACATCGCCGCACTGGCGGCGGTGATCGGGGAGAACCTCGCGGGATGGGTGGGCTGATCCGGGGCCCGGCTTGACATAGGTCAAGGACCGCGGCGCCCGACCTGCCGACCCTGCGGCCCTCGGACAGGGAGGGCGGGCGATGCGGCGGCGGGGCGGGTCGATGCGGCGGATGCTGCGCGGCAGGGCGGCGGCATGGTGCCTTGCGGCGGCTTGCGCATGGCCGGCGGCGGCAGGGCCGGCCGACGTGCTTGTGGTGACCGCCGACGAAGCGGGTTCGTCGCTTAGCATCATCACCACCGGCACCGACCTCGGCGCAACGGTGGCACTGCCCATCCAGCCCCACAACGTCGATGCCACCCGCGACGGCAGATGGCTTCTTGCCGTCGGCGTCCCCGCCGCCGCCGGCGGCCACGACCACGGCCACGGCCACGACGCGCACGGGGATGCGGCCGGGCCGGGCCTTCTTGTGCTGGTCGCCACCGGCGCCCCGGACGCCGGGCCGGCGGCGAGCGTCGAGGTCGGGGCCTCGCCCGCCCATGTCGTGCCCGATGCCGCCGGCCTGCGCGCCTTCGTGACGCTTTCGGGCGAGGACGCGGTCGCCGTCGTCGACCTCGCCGCCCAGGCGGTGGTGGCGCGCATCCCGACCGGGGCAGGCCCGCACGGCCTGCGGCTGTCGCCCGACGGGGCGCGCATCCATGTCGCCAATACCGGCGGCGGCAGCGTCTCGGTCATCGACACCGCTACCCTTGCCGAGGTCGCCCGCTGGCCCGTCGGCGCGGCGCCGGTGCAGGTGGCGGTGGCGCCCGACGGCGCCACGGTGTGGGTGTCGCTGCGCGACGAGGATGCGGTGGTCGCCCTCGACCCCTCCTCCGGACGCATCACCGCCCGCGTCGGCGTCGGCGACGGGCCGATCCAGCTTGCCCTGACACCCGACGGGGCGCGGCTCGTGGTCGCCAACCAGGGCAGCACCGAGCGTCCGGGCGACAGCGTCAGCATCATCGACACCGCCGGCGGCAGCGTGCTTGCCACCGTTCCCGCCGGGCTTGGCGCGCATGGCGTCGCGATCTCGGCTGACGGTCGCCGCGCCTTCGTGACCAATACGCTCGCCGACAGCCTGAGCGAGATCGATCTCGACGCGCTCCGCCCGATGGCCAGCTACCCCGTCGGCGACGGGCCGAACGGGGTCGTTGCCCTCGGCGGCGGCTGAGCCCGGCCCGGCCGCCGCTTCGCGCCCGGCGGCCGGCCGGACAGGGCCTCGCCCTAGATCAGCAGCACCTGGGTGCCGACCTTCGCCAGCTCGAACAGTTCCTCGATGTGCTCGTTGTAGAGCCCGATGCAGCCGTTCGACGACCGCCGACCGATCTTGCGCGTGTCGTGCGTCCCGTGGATGCGGTAGTACTGCCAGGACAGCCGCAGTGCCCGGGTGCCGAGCGGGTTGTCGGGCCCGGGAGGGACGAATTCCGGCCACTCGGGGTTGCGCAGTTTCATCGCCGGGGTCGGCCGCCAGCTCGGGTTGGGATCCCTGAAGACCACCTCGGTGCGCCCGCGCCGGGTCAGATCCTCCGACAGCGGCACCGACGAGGGATAGAGCTTGTAGACGCCACCGCCCTCACCCCAGAAATGCACCGCGCGGCTGTCGATGTCGACGAGGATGGCGCCGTTGCGCAGGTCGGCGAAATAGGGCTCCCAGCGCAGCGCGCGGAACCCGGACATGTTGCGCCGCACCGTCTCGCCGGCGCGGCCCTCGAACTCGGTGGTGCCATCCTGCGCGGCTGCGGGAATGGCCACGGCCGCAAGAAAGGCGGCCGAGGCCGCAAGAAAGGCGCGGCGGCCGATCGCCGGGCGGGGCGGGATGTCCATGCCTGTGCTCCGTTACCTGTCGGTCGTGCGGTGGAACCTATGCCGCACGGCGACGGTCATCAACTCACGGCGCCGTCAGCCGTCACGCCGGCGTGACCGCAAGGGGCTTTGAAGCCGGCCGGCAGAGCCTGTATGCCTCGCGCGTCCGCCCCCTGCCGGAGCCAGGCCGCCCATGACGCGCCGCGCCATCCTTCCGCTTCTTGCCGCTGCCCTGGTCGCGGCATGCGCGTCCCCGGCCCCGGTTCCGCTGGGCACCGACGGCCGGCCGCTCCCGCGCCTCTACGCCATCCGTCCGGGCGACACGGCGGCGATCCAGTTCCGCATGCTGGACGGGCTGAACGCGCTGCGGCGGGCCGCCGCCGCACCGCCTCTGGCGCTTAGCGCCGAACTCAACGCCGCCGGCTTCACCCACTCGCGCGACATGTCGGTGCAGAACCGCCCCTGGCACTTCGGCTCCGACGGCTCGTCGCCGATCGACCGTGCGCGGCGGGTCGGCTACGGCGGCACCTTCCTCGGCGAGCTGATCTCCGAGACCTACGAGACCGAGCTGCAGACCCTTGCCGCCTGGATGGAGGCGCCGCAGACACGTGACATCCTCCTCAACCCCGCCGCCCGCGAGATGGGCTTCGGCTATTACCAGGAGGAGACGGGAAAGATCTGGTGGACGCTTGTCATCGGGGCCCCGGCCGCAGCCCCGGCCCCGGCCTTCTGAGCCGCATCGCCTCAGGGGTGGATCGTGATCGGCGTGCCGACGCGCACCATCGCGTAGATCTCCTCCATCTCGCGATCCGTCACCGCGATGCAGCCCTCTGTCCAGTCGGTACGGCCGCCGCGGCCGTTGCGGCCGTGGATGAAGATGTCGCCGCCCGGTGACTCCCCCACGGCGGCCGCCTGGGCGCGGTCGTCCTCGCTGGGATAGGAGATGCCCAGCGACAGGTGGAACCGGCTGTCGGGGTTGCGCCGGTCGATCACATAGGTGCCCTCGGGGGTCTTGCCGTCGCCCTCGATCCGCTTCGGTCCGGCCGGTGCGCGGCCGAGATCGACGCGATAGCGCTTCAGGACCCGGCCATGATGTACGAGATACATCCGCCGGTCCGACTTCGACACCACGATTCCGGTCACCTCGGGTCCGTCGTAGGTCCGGAACTTCGAGCGCGGCGCGCAGGCCGCCAGCACCGCCAGCCCCGCCGCCAGAAACCCCCGACGTGTCGCCCGCATCACCGCCCGCACCCTGCCCGCAGCTGCCCTGCCGTTGCCCCGAAAGCCTCAGGATCGCGGCAAATCTTTGGCATTTTCGGCCACTTCCGCGTTCACGACTTCGCGAGCATGCGGCGCATGCGGCAGCCGTGTCTCGATTGCCGCAAGCCGCCTCAGAACCTCCTCGCGCCAGGCCTCGGTGGCGCGCTCGCTCTCGTCGGAATGGGCTGCCTGCATCGAGTTCACGACCAGGCCGATCAGCAGGTTCATGACTGCGAAGGTGGTCATCAGGATGAACGGCACGAAGAAGGCCCAGGCGTACTGGTAGACCTCCATCACCGGCCGGACGATGCCCATCGACCAGGATTCCAGCGTCATGATCTGGAACAGCGAATAGGCCGACCCGCCGATGGTGCCGAACCAGTCCGGAAAGCTCGCCCCGAAGAGCTTGGTCGCCATCACCGCGCCGATGTAGAAGATCAGTCCGAGCAAAAGGAACACCGAGCCCATCCCGGGCAGGGCCGAGACGAACCCCTCGACCACGCGCCTGAGCCGCGGCGCCGCCGAGATCACCCGCAGCACCCGCAGGATGCGCAGCGCCCGCAGAACGCTGAAACCCTGCGCCGCCGGCACCAGCGCCACCGCGACGATGGCGAAGTCGAACAGGTTCCATCCCGATCGGAAGAAGCCCGCGCCGCGGCCGAAGATCTTCAGCCCGATCTCGACCACGAAGATGGCCAGGCAGATGCGGTCCAGGGTCAGGATCAGCGGCCCGGCAAGACCCATCAGCGTCGGCGACGTCTCCATCCCGAGGAGCAGCGCGTTGAACAGGATGACGCCGATGATGGCGCTGCGCACCCGCGGGCCTTCGACCCATTCCGCGACCCGCTCCCGCAGGCCGGCCGGGCCAGGTGTCGAGACTGCCCCCGCCCCGGCGATGTCCGTCCCGCGCCCGTCCATGTCGGCCCCCGCTCAGCCCCGGCGCTGCGCCATATGGACCCGCTCCAGGCGGGCGGCAAGTTCGACATGGGGCGACCAGCGGAACTGGTCGACGACCTGCACCCAGTCAAGGCGGAAACCCGCCGCCGCCAGCAGGCGCGCATCGCGGGCGAAGGTCACCGGGTTGCAGGAGACCATCGCCACCACCTTCACCGGCGAGCGGGCCAGTTCGGCCGCCTGCGCCGCCGCGCCGGCCCGCGGAGGATCCAGCACGACGGCGTCGAATCCCGCCAGTTCGGGGGCAAGCAGCGGCCGGCGGAAGAGGTCGCGCACCTCGGTCGTTACCGGCTTCAGCGCCGGTGCGGCCCGCGCGCCGGCCGCAAGCGCGGCGAGCATCGGGGCCGCGCCTTCCACCGCATGCACCTCGGCCGAACCGGCCAGCCGCAGCGCGAAGGTGCCGCAGCCGGCGAACAGGTCGGCCACGCGCCGTGCCGGCCCCACCGCCGTGGCGACGGCCGCGGCAAGGGCCGCCTCGCCCTCCCCGGTGGCCTGCAGGAAGGCGCCCGGCGGCGGCACGACGCTGGCGGAGCCGAAGCGCTGCGTCGGGGCGACGCGGACGACCACCGGCTCGCCCTCCCAGGCAAGCCGGGCCAGGGCGTGGCGTGCGGCGGCCGCCACCAGCGCCTCGCGCAGCCCGGCGGACAGCGGCCTGCCGCCGGTCACGGCGACGTCGACCCCCGCCGCGGACTGGGTCAGCGCCAGGTCGAGTTCGCCGCGCCGGCTTGCGCCCGCGTCGGTGACGTCCGCCGCCGCCGGCAGCGCTGCAAGCAGCGCGGGATGCAGCACGAGGCATCCCGGAACCGGCACGATCGTGCCCGAGGCGCGGCCGTGAAACCCCACGACCACCCCCGACCGTGTCCGCCGGCCGGCCAGCACCGCCCGCCGGCGCGAGCCGGGGGGCGAGACATGCGGCGCAAGAAAGCGCGCCGCGAGCCCCTGGGCGGCCAGCGCGCTGCGCACCACCTCCTGCTTCCATGCGGTCACGAAGGGCTCGTCGGCATGCTGCAGGCTGCACCCGCCGCAGGCCGCGGCGTGGGGGCAGAGAGGATCGACCCTGGCCGGCGAGGCGGCAAGGATGGCCGGCGAGGCCATCCGGCCGGCCGCGACCACGCCCTCAACCTCTTCGTCCGGCAGCGCCCCGGCGACCAGCACCGGCCCCTCCGGCCCTTCCGCCACCCCGTCGCCAAGATGGCCCAGACGGCCGATGCAGAGCCTCATTCTGCTGCTTCGGCGAGGCCGATGAAGCCGCCGGACTGGCGGTTCCAGTAGCGGGCGTAGAGGCCGCCGCCCGCCAGCAGCGAGGCGTGGCCGCCTTCCTCGACGATGCGGCCGGCGTCAAGCACCACGATTCGGTCCATCTCGGCCAGCGTCGACAGCCGGTGCGCGATCGCAAGCACGGTCTTTCCGTGCATGATCCGCGCCAGAGCCGACTGGATCTGTGCCTCGATCTCGGAGTCCAGCGCGCTCGTCGCCTCGTCGAGCACGAGGATCGGCGCGTCCTTGAGAAACGCCCGGGCCAGCGCGATACGCTGGCGCTGGCCGCCCGACAGCTTCACCCCCCGCTCGCCGAGGAAGGCGTCATAGCCGCGCCGGCCGCGGTGGTCCTGCAGGCCGAGGATGAACTCATGCGCCTCCGCCGCCCGTGCCGCCGCCTCGACCTCGGCGTCGCCGGCGTCGGGCCGGCCGTAGCGGATGTTGTCCCGCGCGCTGCGGTTGAACATCTCGGTCTCCTGGGTGACCATTGCGATCTGCCGGCGCAGGCTCTCCTGCGTGACATCGCGCACGTCCACCCCGTCGATCAGCACCCGCCCGGACTCGGCGTCGTAGAGCCGCAGCAGAAGCTTGACGAGGGTCGATTTCCCCGCCCCCGAGGCACCGACGATGCCGACCTTCTCACCAGGGGCGATGCGCAGGCCGATGCCGTCGACCCCGCCCGTCTGCCGGCCGTAGGCAAAGCCCACGCCGTCGAAGCACACCTCGCCGGCCACCCGCCCGAGCTCTGCCGCGCCGGGGCGGTCGGCCAGCGTGTAGGGCGGGGTCAGCGTCCGCATGCCGTCCTCGACCTCGCCGACGTTGGCGTAGATGCCCATCAGCGACATGCTCACCCAGCCGGTCATCTGCGCGATGCGGATCGAGATCGCACCGGCCGCGGCGATGTCGCCGGGGCTTGCGCCCCCCTCCTGCCACAAGAGCGCCGACCCGCCGACAAGGATCAGCGGCAGCACACCCGACAGCGCCATCAGCGCCAGCCGGAACCATGTCGAGACGATGCCGAAGGCGATCGTGCGCTCGCGGTAGGCGGCCATGCTGGCCAGCGCCGCGCGGTCCTCATGGGCGTGATGGGCGAACAGCTTCACCGTCTTGATGTTGGTGATGGTGTCGACGACCTGCCCGGTGACGTTCGCCCGCGCCGCCGCCCGGGCCGTCGACGTCGTCCTGACCTTCGGCAGGAAGGCCCGGATCAGCAGCAGATAGACCAGCAGCCAGACAAACAGCGCCGCCGCCACCCAGGCATCGATTGCCACCAGGAACAGCACCGAGCCGAGGATCGAGGCGACCGCGAAGGCGACGGTGTTGATCGTCTCGGTCGCGACCTCGGTCACCGCGCGTGCCGCCTGCATCTGCTTGGTCGCGATCCGGCCGGCGAAATCGTTGTCGAAGAAGGTCACCGCCTGCCCCATGGTCCAGCGGTGCAGCCTCGCCAGCACCTGCGGCAGGATGTTCGGCGCGATCCACAGGTTGTTGGTGGCCGAGGACGCCCCGAACACCAGCGGCCGGACGAACAGGTAGAAGACGCAGAAGGCTCCGATCAGGAGCGCGTTGTCGGCCAGGAAGCTGTCCGGCGGGCCCGCCATCGTCGCGTCGATCACCGCGCCCAGAAGCAGCGCCGAGGCGACCTCGAGCGTGCCGGCGAGCGCCGAGGCCAGGCCCGCCCCGATCAGGAGCGGCCAGGAACCCGTCAGGCACCACAGGAAGAAGGCGCCCAGCCGCCGCGGCGGCGCCCCGGCGGCCGGCCGGAACGGATCATAGCTCATTCGGCGGCCTCCTGCGCCTGGGTGCCGAGGAACCCGCCCGACTGGCGCGCCCAGAACCGGGCGTAAAGCCCGCCAGCCGCAAGCAGGTCCGCATGGCTGCCCTGCTCGGCGACCTGCCCGTCGTCGAGCACCACGATGCGGTCCATCCGGGCGATCGTCGACAGCCGGTGCGCGATTGCGATCACCGTCTTGCCCTCCATCACCCCGTAGAGCGTCGCCTGGATCGCCGCCTCGACCTCGGAGTCGAGCGCGCTCGTCGCCTCGTCCAGCACCAGGACCGGCGCGTCCTTGAGAATCGTGCGGGCGATGGCGACGCGCTGGCGCTGGCCGCCCGACAGCTTCACCCCCCGCTCGCCCACCCGGGCGGCATAGCCGGTCCGCCCCTCGGCATCCTTCAGACCGAGGATGAAGTCGTGCGCCTCGGCCCGGCGGGCGGCGGCGAGCACTTCGGCGTCGCTCGCCTCGGGACGGCCGTAGCGGATGTTCTCCATCACCGAGCGGTGCAGGAGCGAGCTGTCCTGCTGCACCATCCCGATCGCCCGGCGCAGGGAATCCTGCGTCGCCGCGGTGATGTCCTGCCCGTCGATGCGGATGGTTCCGCCCTCGGGGTCGTAGAAGCGCAGGATCAGCTTGACGAGGGTCGACTTGCCCGCCCCCGAGCGGCCGACGAGCCCGATCTTCTCGCCCGGCGCGATGGTCAGGTTGACCCCGCGCAGCCCGCCGGCGCCGCGCCCGTAATGGTGGTGCAGGTCCTCGATCTCGATCAGCCCCGCACCCGGGGCGAGTGGCCGGGCACCAGGCCGGTCGGTCAGTGTCACCGGCTGGGCGATCGTCTCCATCCCCTCGGCGACGACACCCAGGTTCTGCACGAGGTTCGTCGTCGCCCACATGATCCAGTAGGTCATGTTCGACAGCCGCAGCACCAGCGCGGTCGCTGCCGCCACGACCCCGGGCGTCGCCTGGCCGGAGAACCACAGCCCGACCGACAGGCCGCACACGGCCACCACCAGCAGCCCGTTCAGCGCCGTCAGCGTCACGTCCATCGTGGTGATGATGCGCATCTCGCGCTGGAAGGCCTGCCGCGCCGTCTCGATCGCCTCCTTCGCATAGGCCACCTCGCGGTCGTGATGGGCGAACATCTTCACCGCGTGGATGTTGGTGTAGCTGTCCACGACCCGCCCGGTGATCGCGCTGCGTGCGTCCGACGAGGCCTTGGCGGCGGGGCCGGCGCGGGTGATCGTCCAGCGCATCAGCGCGAGATAGAGCAGTATCCACACCACCAGCGGCGGCAGCAGCCGCGGGTCGGCCCCGGCCAGCAGCACGCCCGCGCCCACAACCGTCGTCAGCGCGAAGGTGACCGCGTCGATGAACTGGAACGCCGCCTCGCCGGCGGCCGGCGGCGTCTGCATGATGCGGTTGGCGATCCGCCCGGCATAGTCGTTCTCGAACCAGCCGACCGGCTGGCGCAGCACGTGCCGGTGCGCGCGCCAGCGGATGAGCGTGCCGAGGTTGGTCAGGATCGTGTTGTGCAGCAGCGCCACGTCGATGCCCGACACCAGCGGCCTGACAACGAGCACCAGCACCACCGCCACCGCGAACTCGCCCGCCCGGGCCTGCACCACCGCCGCCGGTTCGCCGGCCGCAATGATGTCGACCAGCCGGCCGAGATACCAGATCAGCGCGATCTCGCCCGCCGCGACCACCATCTTCAGCAGCGCGGCCAGAACGAACACGCTGCGGAAGGGTGCAACGTATCCGCGCAGGAACGGCCACAGCCGCTGCGGCGGTCGGTCGGTCTCGCGATAGGGCGCGTAAGGATCGACCAGGGTCTCGAAGAAACGGAACACGGGCTGAACGGACCCCTTCTAGCCCGCCGCATATAGCTCGGGCGCGCGGCGAGGGAAACCGCCCCGCTGCCTAGCCGGCAACGATCGGCACGATGCTTGCCACGATCAGCCCCGCCATCACCAGGTTGAAGCCGCGCAGCCTGCCCGGGCGCTCCAGCCAGCGGGCCAGCGCGTGGCCCGCGCCGGTCCAGCCGAGCGACGATGTCAGCCCGGCGGCAGCGAACACCGCCATCACCACCAGCGCCGAACCCACCGGTGCCTCGGGCCGGACGAACTGCGCCCCGATCCCGAGCGCCATCACCCAGGCCTTGGGGTTGACCCACTGGAAGGCCGCGGCCTCGTGAAAGCGCATCGGCCGTGCACCGGCGGCCGTCCGCGCCACCCCGCCCGCCACCGCGATCCGCCACGCCACCCACAGCATCAGCGCCGCGCCGACCCAGCGCAGCGTGTCGCGGAACAGCGCCGACTCCAGATAGAGCCCGCCCAGCGCCAGGGCCACGAGGAAGGCCATCAGCGGAAAGCCCAGCGCCACGCCCAGCATGTGCGGCACCGAGGCGCGCAACCCGAAGGTCGCGCCCGAGCTGGCCATCATCGCGTTGTTGGGCCCGGGGGTCCAGGACGAGGCGAAGGCCAGCATGATCAGCGGGGCAAGCAGGTCTGTCGGCATCGGCAGGAGGTTATGTCTGCAATGCTGACCTTCCTGCCCCGCCGCCGGCCCTTCGTCAAGCCTGCCGTCCCGCGCCGCCCGCCGCACCCCCGCGCAGCGCCTCCCGCGTCAGGGTGAAGCCCGAATCGATCCAGCGCCGCTCGGCCGCCTTCAGCGCCGACCCCAGCGCCGGGCCCGACAGCGGCGGCATCAGGTCGGCCGCCCGCAGCGGGAACACCGCCCCCGCGCCGCGCGCGACCTCGCCCTCCCAGCCCGGCGGCAGCGGCGCGCCCGCGCGTGCCGCGCGCACCAGTGCGGCATCCTCGGCAAGCCGCGCGCCGTTCCGCCAGGCGATCTCGGCCAGCCCCGCATCGCCCGCGACCGCCGTCCCGAGCGCTTCCAGATGGGTCGCATCGGCACGCGACAGCCGCAGGTCGGCGTCCGCCATCATCGGCGCCATCACCGCCAGACGCCGCCGCCAGTCCGGCACGCGGCTGCCCTCGAGCGCCACCAGCGGCGCCAGCGCCTCGGCCCCGGCCCCCGGCAGCACCCGCCCCAGCACCCCCGCAGCCGCCATCGCCGCCACCGCCGGGGCCGGGTCGGCCGCCGCAAGCAGCCGTCGCAACTCGCCGGTGACACGCTCGCGCGACAGCGTCCCCAGCCCGTCGGCGCCGGCGGCGCAAGCCGCCAGCCCCTCGGGGTCGATGCCGCCGGCAGGATCGGCATACCATGCATGAAAGCGGAAGAAGCGGAGGATGCGCAGGTAATCCTCGGCAATCCGTGCCGCCGCTTCGCCGACAAAGCGCACGCGCCGGGCGATCAGGTCGGACAGCCCGCCCAACGGGTCCACCAGCGTGCCGTCCGGAGTGGCATAGAGCGCGTTCATGGTGAAATCCCGCCGCGCCGCATCCTCGGCCACATCGGCGGTGTAGGCCACCACCGCCCGCCGCCCGTCGGTCGAGACGTCGCGGCGGAAGGTCGTCACCTCATGCGGCACGCCGGCCGAGACCACGGTGACCGTGCCGTGCTCGATGCCCGTGGGCACCGGATGCAGCCCCGCCGCCCGGGCCAGGTCCGTCACCTCGGCCGGGGGCGCGTCGGTGGCAATGTCGACATCCGAGACCGCGACGCCGAGAAGCGTGTTGCGCACGCAGCCGCCGACGAACAGCGCCCGGTGCCCCGCCCCCGTCAGCATCGCCGCCACCGCCTGGGTCGCGGGCCGCGCCAGCCAGTCGCCGGCGATCCTCATCCCCGCATCCGCTCGGCCAGCACCCGAAGGATGCGCGCCGTCGCGCCCCAGATGTAGTACGGTCCCCAGGGAACGGCCCAATACCTGCGCTCCTGCCCCTGCCAGATCCGGCCCTCGACCCGGTAGCGGCCGGGATCGGCAACATGGGCCAGCGGTACGCGGAACACCTCTTCGACCTCGGCGGGGTCGGGCACCGGCACAAAAGGCGCATGGATGATCCCCACCACCGGCGTCACCGAGAAGCCCGTCACCGTCTCGTGCTGCGGCAGGCGGCCCACGAGCTCCACCGCTGCGGGGTCAAGGCCGATCTCCTCGCGCGCCTCGCGCAGCGCCGCCGCCTCGGGCCCGGGGTCGCCCCGGTCCAGCTTGCCGCCGGGAAGGGCGATCTGGCCGCCGTGGTGGCGCAGGCGCTGGGCGCGGGTGGTCAGCACGAGTTCGGCCCGCGGCCCGGGCAGGATGCCCACCAGCACCGCCGCCGGACGCAGCGGACGGTCGGCCGGCGGACGCGACCGCGGATTGAGGTCGAAGTCTGAGGTCGGCTGCGGCGCCCGGTCGAGCGCCCGCCGCAACCCCACCAGCGGATCGGCCGGCATCACCCCTCCCCGCCGCCCGCCGCGCCTGTGGCCTCGAAGCCCAGCGTGCGCGGGTCAAGCTCGTAGTGCGCGCCGCAGAACTGGCAGTCGGCGGTCACGACCCCCTCGGCGGTTGTCATGGTGGCGATGTCCCGCGCCGAATAGATCGACAGGGTCGTGCGCACCCGCTCGACCGAGCAGGTGCAGCCAAACCCCACTGGCTGGGGGTCGAACACCCGCGGCCCCTCCTCATGGAACAGCCGCACCAGAAGGTCCGTGGGCTGGACCGCCGGGCCGAGAAGCTCCTCGCGCGCGACCGTGTCGAGCAGCAGGTTGGCGCGCGCCCAGTCCTCGCCCTCCGCGCCGTCCAGAAGGTCAGCCGCCGCCATCAGCCCGCCCTCGCCCGTCCCGCCGTCGCCGGAGGCATGGAGCGCAGCCTTGGGCATGTGCTGCAGCATCACGCCGCCTCCCCGCCAGCGCCCGCCCTCGCGCGCGTGGTCGAGCGAAAAGCGCGTGGGAAGCTGCTCGGACTGCGCGAAATAGGTCTCTGCGCAGGCCGCGAGCGAGCCGCCGGCCAGCGGGGTGATCCCCTGGTAGGGCAGCGTGCCGCGCCCCTGATCGAGCAGCAGCGCCAGATACCCCGCGCCGATCTGGCCGAAGCCCGGGGCGGCGCCGTCCAGCCTGTCGGCATCGAAGCTTGCATAGGCCCGCAGCCGCGCCGGCGCGCCGCCGGAGACGGGCGCGAGGTAGTCGGTGGCGATCAGCCGCACGGCACCGTTGCCGCGCACCTGCAGCGACAGCTTCCAGCGCAGCTTGATCGTCTGGCCGACCAGCGCGGTCAGCAACAGGGCGTCGGCCACCAGCGCCTCCACCGGGGGCGGATAGGCATGCTGCGCCAGAACGCGGTCCAGCACCCCGTCAAGCCTCGCCACCCGTCCGCGGATGTCGGGACGGTCAAGCTGGAACGGCAGGACGGTATCGTCCCACGCGATGCGGGAGCCGAGGGTCATCATCTGTCCTTGAGCATGGCGCGACTGGCGCAACCGTTATATAGGCAGCCGCGGCGGCGGGCAAAGGGGCGGGGATGATCCCGCGGTACGGCGAGCGGCGGCAGGCGGGGCGGCGCTACCGGCGGCGGGCCGGCGCCTATGCCGTGCTCTGGCAGGACGGCGACGTGCTGCTGACGCACCAGGACGCACCGGTGCCGGAGTTCCAGCTCCCGGGCGGTGGCATCGACCCCGGCGAGACCCCGCTGCAGGCGCTGCATCGCGAAGTGTTCGAGGAAACCGGCTGGCGCATCGCCGTCGCCCGGCGCCTCGGCGCCTTCCGCCGCTTCACCTACATGCCCGAATACGACCTCTGGGCCGAGAAGCTCTGCACCGTCTACCTTGCCCGCCCGGTCCGCTGCGTCGGCCCGCCGACCGAACACGGCCACGCGGCTGTGTGGATGCCGGCCGGTGCCGCCGCCGTCCGCCTCGGCAACGCCGGCGACCGCGCCATGCTGCACCGGTTCCTGAACGGCCGTTCCTGAGCCGCCGCGCACCCGACGGGCCGCCTTGCCCCCGGTTCAGCCCGCACCGGCGGGCGGGCCGTCGAACTCGTAGAGCACTGCCGAGACGTCGTCGCCGAAGCGGTCGCTGTCGGCATGCCGCTCGACCTCCCACAGAAGGCGGTCAAGCAGCGCCGGCCCCCGCAGTCCGCCGTTGCGTGCCACGAGCGCGTCAAGGCCGTCCTCGCCAAGCTGGCTGCCGTCGGGGGCGCCGCATTCCGTCCAGCCGTCCGACATCACGAGCAGCCGGTCGCCGGGGCGGAGCCGGGTCTCGATCCGCTCGAAGCGCGCGGCCGGCATCAGCCCGACCGGCATGCCGCCGTCGCCCAGCCGCTCAAGCCGTCCGTCGGCCCGCAGCAGGATCGGGCTGGGGTGGCCGGCCTGCACCAGCGACAGCCGGCCGCTGCCCAGATCGGTCTCGGCATAGACGCAGGTCAGGTACTGGTCCACCTGCACGATCTCGAGCAGGAGCCGGTTCAGCCGCGCCGCCACCATTTCCGGCGGCCATGGGTCGACGGGGCCGCTGGCCCCGAACACCATCGCGACGTTGCCCTCGGGCGTGGCCGACGACAGCATGCCGGCCAGCCGCGCCGCCATCATCGCCGAGGCCACGCCATGGCCCGAGACGTCGATCGAGAAGAATGCGACCCGGCGCGGGCTGAACTGCAGATAGCCCACCAGGTCACCCCCGACCTGCCCCGAAGGTTGCAGCAGCAGCGACAGCGACGCGTTGCCGAAGCTCCGGTGGCGCTCGCGCACCAGCGACTGCTGCAGCTTGCGCGCCTCGACCAGGTCGCGGTCGAGCGCGGCGTACACCGCACGCAACTCGCCCAGCGTTGCCGACAGCAGCCGGTTCTGCTCCTTCAGCTCGCGCTGCATCTGCAGGATGCGCTCGCCCGCGACGATGCGCGCGCGCAGCTCGTCGGCGTTGACGGGCTTGGTCAGGAAATCGTCGGCGCCCGCATCTAGCCCCGCTGCGATCTCGCCGGCCTCGCTCTTGGTCGTCAGCAGGATGAAATAGCCGTAGGAATCACGTGCCATTCCGCGGAACGCGCGGCAGAAGGCGATGCCCGTCATCCCCTCCATCATCCAGTCGCTGACGACAAGGTCCACCCGCTCGCGCGCGCAGAGCGCAAGGGCCTCCTCGCCCGAGGCTGCCTCGGCGACCCGGTATCCCCAGCGGCGCAGCGAGGCCGACAGGATGCGCCGCTGCATCCGGCTGTCGTCCACGACCAGCACCACCGGCGTCTCCGCCTCTGCCGCCGCCTCTGCCACCACACTCGTCACGGCACCGAATCCCGCCTTGCGCGACCGCTCCGGCCCTGCCTGACAGCCGCGCGCTAATCCTTCGTGAAGGACTAAAATTGCCCGCGAATCGGCATCGGGCCGGCAGGCTTCGTTAAGCGTCGTGCCAGTAGTCTGGCCGCGGTGGGTGGAGGCTGACCGCATGGTTGGAGGGTGTGATGATCGATTGGGCGCGCGCGCGACGCCTTCGCGATGAGGTGGGAAGCGACGATTTCGGCGACGTTGTCGAGCTGTTCCTCGAGGAGGTCGATGCGGTCGTGGGGCGCCTGCGCACAGAGCCGGATCCTGCGCGTCTCGAATCGGACCTCCACTTCCTCAAGGGCAGCGCGCTGAACCTCGGCTTCGCCGCATTCGGGGCCCTCTGTCACGCAGGCGAGCAACGGGCCGCGGCGGGCGAGGCCGCCGCGGTCGATGTCGCCGGGCTGGTCGCCGTCTACGACCGCTCGCGCGCCGTCTTCCTGGCCGAGGCCGACGACCTTCTGGGCCGCGCCGCCGCCTGACGCCGCCAGCGGTGCCGCGCGCGCCCTTGGCGCCACCGCGGTGGGCCTCTACGCTGTTCGCGACAGCGGGAGGTGACCCATGCAGACGACCGCGGCCGATCACGCCGGCACGCATGAAGCCGAGGAGGATGCGCGCAACGACCGGCTGATCCTCTGGCTGGACGGCACGCTCGTGCCCAAGGCCGAGGCGCGCGTCAGCGTCTACGATTCGGGCTTCATGATGGGAGACGGGGTCTGGGAGGGGCTGCGCCTCTACAACGGCCGCTGGGCCTTCGTGGACGAGCATCTCGACCGGCTGTTCGAGGCCGCCCGTGCCATCGACCTCGACATCGGCATGGACCGCGCCGCGCTGCTGGCGGCGCTGGAGGCGACGCGGGCCGCCAACGGCATGCACAGCGACGCCCATGCACGGCTGATGGTGACCCGCGGGATCAAGGCACGCCCCTTCCAGCACCCGCACTTCTCGCGCTCCGGCCCGACCGTCGCGATCATCATGGAGCATTCGCGGCCAAGGCTTCCGCGGCCCGTGCGGCTGGCCACCGTGCCCCACATCCGGGGCCTGCCGATGAGCCAGGACCCCAGGCTGAACTCGCACTCCAAGCTGAACTGCATCCTCGCCTGCATCGCCGCACAGAAGGCCGGCGCCGACGAGGCTCTGATGCTCGACGTCCACGGCTTCGTGAACACCACCAATGCCTGCAATGTCTTCATCGTCCGCAAGGGCCAAGTCTGGACCTCGACGGGCGACTACTGCCTCAACGGCATCACCCGCGCCAAGGTGCTGATGCTCTGCCGCCGCCACGCGATTCCGGCGTTCGAGCGCAACTTTACGCTGGTCGATGCCTACTCCGCCGACGAGGCCTTCCTGACCGGCACCTTCGGGGCACAGACGCCGGTGGGGATGATCGACGGGCGGATCATCGGCAGCGGTCAGCTCGGCCCGGTCACCGCACGCATCCGCGACCTCTACAAGGCGCTGGTGGCGGCATGACCCGCCGCATCGCGATGTGGTCGGGGCCGCGAAACCTCTCGACCGCGCTGATGTATGCCTTTGCGGCCCGTGGCGACTGCGACGTCTGGGACGAGCCCTTCTACGCCGCCTACCTTGCGGCCACCGGGCTTGACCACCCCATGCGCGAGGCAATCATTGCCACACACGACCCCGACCCGGTTCGGGTTGGCGCGGCCTGCGCCGCCGACGGCCCGGCCGGCCGGCCGCTCTTCTACCAGAAGCAGATGACGATGCACATGCTGCCGGAGTTCCCGCGCGGCTTCATGCGTGCCTGCACCAATGTCTTTCTCATCCGCCACCCGGCGCGGGTTGTGGCCAGCTACGTCCGCAAGCGCGAGGCTCCCACACTTGCCGACCTCGGCTTCATCCAGCAGGCGGCGCTGTTCGACGAGGTCGCCGGCTGGCTCGGGCGGGCGCCGCCGGTGATCGATTCGGCCGACATCCGCGCCGACCCGCCCGGCGCGCTCGCCGGACTCTGCGCCGCACTCGCCATCCCCTTCACCCCGCGCATGCTGGCCTGGGAGGCGGGGCCCAAGCCCCACGACGGCGTCTGGGCGCCGCACTGGTACGGCGCCGTCCGCCGCTCGACCGGGTTCGAGGAACCGGAGGGTCCGCTGCCTGCGCTAGAGGCCGACTACGCAAGGCTTGCCGAGGCTGGCCTTGCCGCTTACGACCGCCTCGCCGCCTGCCGCATCCGACCCGGGCCGGCCGGTTGACCGCCGCCGCGAGAGGTGCATCCCCCGCCGCTGCCCCGTCCGACGTCGGGGTGGCCGTGGCAGATCTACTTCCCCGGCTGCGGGCCGAGGGGCGGGCTGGGCTGCGCAGGATCGGGCAGATCTCTGCGGTGGCCGTGGCGCTGGCGGCAGTCCCCGTCGCGGCGATCGGCCCGGCTGGGGCGGGATGGTCGGCGGGCGTGCTCATCGTCTCCGGCGTCGGCGCGCTGATGGTGTTCCGGCGCACCCGCCGGCGGGTGGAGGCACTGGTCATGCCCGGCCTCGCCCGCGCCATCGGGCTGTCCTACCGCCAGGACGATCGCGCCTTTCTCGACTCCCTGCCCGAACGGCTGCTGCCCCGGGCGTCGCAGCGGATCGTGGACGATGTCGTCGAAGGGGCGATCGGCGGCCGCACGATCCGCTTCGCCGAGGTGACACTGTCGGCCGGCGGCACGGACTCCCGCACCGCCTTTCGGGGCATCGTCGCGGCGGTGCCGAACCTCGTTGCACTGCCGCATTTCTTCCTCGCTGTCGAACGCGAGACGCGCGGCCCGGCGATCCGCATCGGGGTTGCCGACCTGACCCGTGTGCGCAACCTCACGGGCCCTTCGGGCGAGGTGCTGGGCGTCTGGGCGCCCTCGTCCAACCCGGCCGACACGCCGGCGCTGGCGGCGGTGCTTGATGCCCTGAAGGGAATGGTCAGCGGGATCGGCGGGCATGCCCGGCTCTACTCGGCCATGAGCGACGGGCGCATGACCCATGTCGCGCTGCGCCTCGACCGCGACCTCTTCCGGATCGCCAACCCCTTTGCCGGCGAGGATCGGCTCGCCGAGAACATCCGCCGCGCCTTTTCGGAGCTGTCGGTGCCGGTCCGGGTCGTTTCGGCACTCCTGCAGGCCGAGGCGGCAGTGGCCGCGGGCGTGTCCGGACAGGGGCGGTAGCGGCCGCCCCCGCCGTCGGGCGGCGTCGCCGCCGGGGCCGGTGGCGGCCCTAGCCCAGCCGCGCCCGGCGGGCCGCGATCAGCTTCAGCCGCAGCGCGTTCAGACGGATGAAACCGGCGGCGTCCTTCTGGTCGTAGGCGCCGGCATCCTCCTCGAAGGTGACATGGGCCATCGAGTAGAGGCTCCGGTCGGACCGGCGGGAGACGGTGCGGGCGAGGCCCTTGTAGAGCTTCACGCGGACGGTCCCGGCGACATGCTGCTGGCTGCAGTCGATCGCGGCCTGCAGCATCTCCCGCTCGGGGGCATACCAGAAGCCGTTGTAGACCAGCTCGGCATACTTCGGCATCAGCTCGTCCTTCAGATGCGCCGCGCCGCGGTCGAGCGTGATCTGCTCGATGCCGCGGTGCGCCTCGTGCAGGATGGTGCCGCCGGGGGTTTCGTAGAGGCCGCGTGACTTCATGCCGACGAAGCGGTTCTCGACCAGGTCGATGCGGCCGATCCCGTGGCGGGCGCCGAGGTCGTTCAGCCGGGCGAGGAGCGCGGCGGGCGACAGCGCCTCGCCGTTCACGGCGACCGGGTCGCCCTTCTCGAAGGTGATCTCGACGAACTCGGGCGTGTCGGGGGCCTTCTCGGGGTCGGTCGTGCGCTGGGCGACGTAGTCGGGCACCTCCTCGCCGGGGTCTTCCAGCACCTTGCCCTCCGAGGAGGTGTGCAGCAGGTTCGCGTCCACCGAGAACGGCGCCGCGCCGCGCTTGTCCCGGGCGATCGGGATCTGGTGGGCCTCGGCGAATGCGAGCAGTTCGGTGCGGCTGCGCAGCGTCCACTCCCGCCAGGGGGCGATCACCCGCAGGGCGGGGTCGAGCGCGGCGACGGTCAGCTCGAAGCGGACCTGGTCGTTGCCCTTGCCGGTGGCGCCGTGGGCGACCGCATCGGCGCCGGTGGCATGGGCGATCTCGACCAGCCGCTTGGCGATCAGCGGGCGGGCGATGGAGGTGCCGAGCAGGTAGGCGCCCTCGTAAAGCGCGTTGGCGCGGAACATCGGGAAGACGAAGTCGCGGACGAACTCCTCGCGCAGGTCGTCGATGTAGATGTTCCCCGGCCGGATGCCGAGGGTGAGCGCCTTGGCCCGGGCCGGTTCGAGTTCCTCCCCCTGGCCGAGATCGGCGGTGAAGGTCACCACCTCGCAGCCGTACTCGGTCTGCAGCCATTTCAGGATGATCGAGGTGTCGAGGCCCCCCGAATAGGCGAGGACGACTTTCCTGGGGGCGTCGGGGGCGGCCATGGGGATGCTCCGTTCAGGGCGGCGGTCAGCGGCCGCACTTAGCCCCTTCGGGGCGCGCGGGCAAGGGCGGACCGGCCTTGCCGTTGCCGGGGGACGGGCTGCGTCCCACGCGTGGGACAGGATGCAACCCATTGAAACCACTGATGTGGTTGAGCATCATCAAGTCCTTGTCAAGGCTTTCGCGGCGAGGCGCCCGGCCCTGGCCACCGTCCCCTCGGCGCGCCAGGCTCGGCCGTGCCATGAGCACCGCACCGACCGGTTTCGCCGCTGCCGCGCGCGAGGCAGCGACGGCGCCGACGTGTGGCCGAAGCGCGGTGACCGGTTTGGGTACCCCAAGAAATCGGCGCGTAACCTCGGCCCGGACCTGACCGGGATCGGGACGACACGGGCGGCGAGCTTCGCCGCCCTGTTCGCGCGTCTGGACGCGGGCGGCCGGGTATGGCGCGACGTCACCGGCGACGCGACGATTGCGGAGATTCCGGTCCAGGGTGGCGGCCGCCGGACGGGGCTGGAGCGGGCACTGCCCGCCCGCGGCCCGGCGATATCAGGGGATCATCTCGAGGTTGCGGCGCAGCCAGGCAATGTGGCGCTCGATGCGGGTGCGGTTGGCAGCGAGATCGATGTCGAACTCGGCCTCGAGCACGCCGAGGAGGCTGCGTTCGACGGCGAGCCGGTCGTAGTCCGGCGTGGCGTGGGATTCGAGCGCGGCGCGCCAGCTGCGCAGCCGTTCAACCTCGAGCTGGCGGATGGCGATGTCGGTGGCAACCGCAATCGGGATGCGGCGCAGCGCGTCCTCGTAATGCGGCCGGTGTTCGGCCGGAACGCAGGGCTGGGGCCCGTTCTCCCGGCAGGTGGGCAGGGCAAGGGCGTTGCGGGCGCCGTTCGCGTCGACCCAGCCCAGCGCCCCGGGCACCCCATAGGTGCCGCTGTCGGACAGGCGGCGGACCTCGGCGATGCCGTTCTCGCGGTCGGCGACCTGGGCGTCGATGGCGTTTCGGTCGAGCCAGCCCGCGGTCGGGAAGGGATAGCCGTAGGTGCCGGACCCCAGGAGGCGGGCGACATCGGCCCGTGCCGCCTCGTTCGCGGTGATCCAGCTGTCAAGGCCGTTGCCGTCAAACCAGCCGCGGCCGGGGCGTGCGATGCCGAGCGTGCCGGCGCGCAGCGAGTCCTCGATGCCCCTGAGCTCGCCTTCCGCGGCCGCAATCATCGCGTTCACGGAATTCCGGGTCACCCAGCCGAGCGCGGGCAGGGCGACAGCGTATTCACCCGCGGCGATCGTGGCGCGGGTGTTGGCGATCTCCTGCTCGGCGGCGGCGATGCAGGCCTCCACGCCGTTGCGGTCGATCCAGCCGAGACCCGGGTAGGCCACGGCGAAGGTTCCTGCACCGACGGCGGCATCATGGTCGACACGGCGCTGGGCGTCGGCGGCGATGGCGGCGTCGAGCGCATCGCCGGTCATCCAGCCCTGGCCGGCGACGTGAAAGCCGTATTCGCCGGCACCCACCGTGCCCTCGGCCTCGGCGATGGCGCGGTTGGTGTCGGCGCGGCGCTGCTCGAAGTAGCCGAAGATGCCCCAGCCGATGTGCGGCACATGCGCCGCATCGCCACCAAGCGGCACGAGCCCAGCGGCCGCGGAGGCGGCCCGGTCCTCGACCGCGCGGGCGCGGCGGTGCTCGTCGCCAAGCCGTGCGGCGCCGCGGCCGAGTTCGGCCCGCAGCCCCTGGCGGAACGCCTTCCAGGCGTCGAGTTCGGCGCGGTGCAGGTCGGCCTGCCGGGCAATCTCGCGGCCGGCGTCCTGGCAGAGCGCGATGCGGTCGCGAGAGGTGGCGGTGGCGTCCGCCTCGGTCACCGCACCGGCGGGGGCCGCGAGGGCGGAGGCAAGAATTGCCAAGACCGACATGCTGCGCCGCATGACATCCTCCAATCGCTATGCGTCGATGTCGAGGATGGCGGGGCGCCGCGCCGGCAGCGTTGATCTGGGTCAAGCGATTCCCTTCGCGGGGGGATTGGCCTAGGCTCGCCCGGCTGCCGCAGGAAGTGGATGCGCCGTGACCGACACCGCCTCGCCGATGATGGCGCAGTATCTGCAGATCAAGGCCGCGCATCCCGACGCGCTGCTGTTCTACCGGATGGGCGATTTCTACGAGATGTTCTTCGACGACGCGGTCGCGGCGGCATCGGCGCTGGACATCGCGCTGACCCGACGTGGGATGCATGCGGGGCGGGACATCCCGATGTGCGGTGTGCCGGTGGCTGCCGCCGAGGGCTATCTGCTGACGCTGATCCGCAAGGGCTTTCGCGTCGCGGTGGCCGAGCAGATGGAGGACCCCGCCGAGGCGCGGCGGCGGGGGGCGAAGGCGGTGGTGCACCGCGAGGTGGTTCGCCTCGTCACCCCCGGAACGCTGACCGAGGAGAGCCTGCTCGAGGCACGCCGGCACAACTTCCTCGCCGCCTGGGCGGAGGTGCGCGAGGAGGCGGCGCTGGCGGTGGCCGACATCTCGACCGGCGGCCTGACGGTGATTGCCTGTCCGCGGCCGCGGCTGGCGGCCGAGCTTGCCCGGCTGTGCCCGCGCGAGCTGCTGGTGGCAGAGGGCGGCGGGGGCTGGGTTGCGGAGCTGGCCGCGGAGGTCGGGGCGGTGGTGACGCCGCTCGGCCGGGCGAGCTTTGATTCGGTTGCGGCGGAGCAGCGGCTTGCGGCGCTTTACGCGGTGCGGACGCCCGACGCCTTCGGCACCTTCGGGCGGGCGGAGCTGGCAGCGCTGGGGGCGATCGCGGACTACCTCGAGCTGACACAGAAGGGCCGGCTGCCCTACCTGCAGCCGCCGCGGCGCGAGGAGCCGGGGGCGAGCGTGCAGATCGACGCGGCGACGCGGCGAAACCTCGAGATCACCGCCGCGCAGGCGGGGGGGCGCGAGGGCTCGCTCCTGGCGGCGGTCGACCGGACGTTGACGGCGGGCGGCGGGCGGCTCCTGGAGCGGCGGCTGGCCGCGCCCTCGCGCGAGCTTGGCGAGTTGCGCGCGCGGCAGGCGGCGGTGGCGCTGCTGGTCGAGGATGCCGGTCTGCGCGAGCGGCTGCGCGAGCGGCTGCGGCGGGTTCCCGACATCGACCGGGCGCTGTCGCGGCTGGCGCTCGAGCGCGGAGGGCCGCGCGACCTTGCCGCGCTTCGGCGAGGACTTGAGGAAGGCGCGGCGATCGCCGGCATGCTGGCCGGCTGCGGTGCTGCGGCGCTGGAGGCGGCGGCGGCCGGGCTTTCCGGGCACGAGGCGCTGGCCGGGGCGCTGGCCGCAGCCCTGGTGGAGGAGCCGCCCGCGCTGGTGCGCGACGGCGGCTTCGTGCGCGCGGGCCACGACCCGACGCTGGACGAGGCCCGGCGGCTGCGCGACGAAGGGCGCGGGGTGGTCGCAGGAATGCAGGCTCGCTACCAGGCCGAGACCGCCATCGCCTCGCTGAAGATCCGGCACAACAACGTGCTGGGTTACCATGTCGAGACAACGGCGACGCATGCCGAGCGGATGCTTTCGGCGCCGCTGGCCGGGCGCTTCCGCCACCGCCAGACCACGGCCAATGCGTTGCGCTTCGCGACCGACGAGCTGTCGGAGCTGGAATCGCGCATCCTCAACGCCGGTGCGGAGGCGCTCGAGATCGAGCGGCGCATCTTCGAGGAGATGCGCACCCGGGTTCTGGAGGCGGCAGCGGCAGTCGCCGCCGCCGGACGTGCCCTTGCGGTCGCGGACCTGCATGCGGCCTTTGCCGAGCGGGCCGTCGAGGACGGCTGGTGCAGGCCGGAGCTGGAGGAGGGGCGGGCGTTCCTGGTCGAGGCCGGCCGGCACCCGGTGGTGGAGGCCGCGCTGCGCCGTGCCGGCAAACCGTTCGTGGCCAACGACTGCCTGCTGACATCCGGCACCGCCGGCGACGCCGCGATCTGGCTTGTCACGGGGCCGAACATGGGCGGCAAGTCCACCTTCCTGCGCCAGAACGCGCTAATCGCGCTGCTTGCGCAGGCCGGTTCATTCGTGCCGGCACGCCGGGCCCGGATCGGGCTGGTCAGCCAGATCTTCAGCCGGGTAGGCGCGGCCGACGACCTGGCGCGCGGGCGGTCGACCTTTCTGGTCGAGATGGTGGAGACGGCGGCCATCCTGAATGCCGCCGACGACCGGGCGCTGGTGATCCTGGACGAGATCGGCCGCGGCACTGCCACCTATGACGGGCTGTCGATAGCCTGGGCGACGCTGGAGTACCTTCACGACGTCAGCCGCTGCCGCGGCCTGTTCGCCACCCATTACCACGAGATGACGGCGCTGGCCGGACGGCTGGCCGGGGTGTGCAATGCCACGCTCGCGGTGCGCGAGTGGCAGGGGGAGCTGGTGTTCCTTCACGAGGTGCGGCCGGGCGCGGCCGACCGGTCCTACGGGGTGCAGGTGGCGCGGCTGGCCGGGCTTCCCGAGGCGGTTGTCGGCCGGGCACGGGTCGTTCTGGAGGTGCTGGAGCGCGGGGAGCGCGAGGGCGGCGGGCGGCGGGCGGCGGTGATCGACGACCTGCCGCTTTTTGCCGCAGCGTCCCGTGCCGCCGCGCCGGCCCCCCGCACCGGGCCGTCAGCGGCCGAGGCCCGGCTGGCGGCGCTGGACCCCGACGCGCTGTCGCCGCGCGAGGCCCTGGCGGTGCTTTACGAGCTGAAGGCGCTGCTGCCGCGGGGAGGGCCTACTTGACCGGGGCCGGTGCGGAGGAGGACACGCCGACCTGCGCCGGCCGCAGCAGCCGGTCGTGCAGCAGGAAGCCCTCGGTCATGACCTGGATGATGCCGCCGGCCGGCACATGCGGCACCGGCGCCTCAAACATCGCCTCGTGAAGCTGCGGGTCGAACGCTGCGCCGAGAGCCGGGGCGATGCGGCGGATGCCGTGGCGCTCGAAGCTGTGCTGCAGGTCGCGCAGCGTCAGCTCCACGCCCTCGATCAGTGCCTGGCCGGCCGCGCGCGCCTCGGGGCCGGCGGCGTCCAGTGCCCGGCGAAGGTTATCGTAGACCGGCAGCATGTCGCGTGCGAAGCGGGTGACGCCATACTGCTCGGCCTCGCGCCGCTCGCGCTCGCCGCGCTTGCGGGCATTCTCGGCCTCGGCAAGTGCCCGGATGAAGCGGTCGCGCAACTCGGCGTTCTCGGCCTCGAGCCGGGCGATCTCGGCCGCAGCGGCCTCGGCGGCGGCGGCTGCCGCGGCGTCCGGTTCCGTCGCGCCGGCCTGCGGCTGGCCTTCCGCGCCTGTGTTCACGTTCGAAACGGTCATTCCCTACCCCTTGCCGCGGTCGGCGAGCACGCGCCCGACCAGCTGAGCGGTGTAGTCGACAATCGGGACGATGCGCCCGTAGTTCAGCCGCGTCGGCCCGATCACGCCCACTGCACCCACGATCTTACGGTCAGCGTTCATATAGGGAGAAACCACCAGAGCGGAACCCGAAAGTGAGAAGAGCTTGTTCTCGGATCCGATGAAGATGCGCACGCCCTCGCCCTTCTCGGTCAGCTCGAGGAATTCGGCGATGTCGCGCTTGCGCTCGAGATCGTCAAAGAGGCTACGGATGCGGGCAAGATCCTCGACCTGGGCGACGCCAAGCAGGTTGCTGCGGCCGCGCACGATCAGCCGCTCGCCGCGGTCGCCCATGTTCTCCCACAACGCCACGCCGCTCTCGACGAGATCGCGCGCAAGCGAATCGATCTCCTGCCGGCGGCGCGCGATCTCGCTGGCGATGCGCGTGCGCAGCTCGCCGATCGTGAGCCCGGCGGCGAGTGCGTTGAGGAAGTTCGCCGCCTCGCGCATCGACGAGGGCGTCTGCCCGGGCGGCGGGGTGAAGACGCGGTTCTCGACATGGCCGTCGGAGAACACCAGAACCACCAGCGCCCGGTCCGGAGCCAGCGACACGAACTCGATGTGGCGGATCGCTGCCTCGTGCTTGGGCGCAAGCACGAGGCTCGCGCCGCGGGTGATGGCCGAGAGCGCCGAGCCGAGCCGGTCGAGCACGATGCCGACATCGCCGTCGTTGGCGCCGAGCGTGGCGTCGAGCTTGTCGCGGTCGTTCTCGGCTACCGGCGCAACCTCGAGCAGGCTGTCGACGAACAGCCGCAGGCCGAGTTGCGTGGGAACCCGCCCGGCGGACACATGCGGGCTGTCGAGCAGGCCGAGGTACTCGAGGTCCTGCATGACGTTGCGGATGGTGGCGGCCGACACCCTCTCGCTCAAAGTGCGGGTGAGCGTGCGGGAGCCGACCGGATCGCCGGACTCAAGGTAACCCTCGACCACCCGCCGGAAGACCTCGCGGCTCCGGTCGTTGAGTTCGGAAAGCAGCCGTGCGTCGTTACCCATTCCGCATGCTCCGTCGGACCAAGGAAGATAGGTGCCGGTGTGGCGTGGCGTCAACCGGGGGGCCGGCGCCGCTTGCATCCCGGGGCCTGCCGCCGCTATGTGGCGGCCATCACGGACGGAGGGGCGGGCATGCGGCCATCGGGGCGGCGACTGGACGAGTTGCGGGCGATCACGATCCAGACCGGGGTGACCAAGCATGCCGAGGGTTCCTGCCTGATCCGGCTTGGCGACACCCATGTGCTGTGCACCGCCTCGATCGAGGACCGGCCGCCGCCTTTCCGCCGCAACAGCGGCCTTGGCTGGGTAACGGCCGAGTACGGGATGCTGCCCAGGGCCACGACGACGCGCAACAAGCGCGAGGCCGCTGCCGGCCGCCAGGCCGGACGGACGGTGGAGATTCAGCGGCTGATTGGACGCGCGCTGCGTGCGGGCGTCGACATGGCGGCGCTGGGCGAGCGCCAGATCACCATCGATTGCGACGTGCTCCAGGCCGACGGGGGCACGCGCTGTGCGGCGATCACCGGCGGCTGGGTGGCGCTGCGGCTTGCGGCCGACCGGCTGCGCCGGGCCGGTGCCATCGCCTCCGACCCGGTGACCGACCATGTCGCGGCGGTAAGCGCCGGCATCTACGGCGGCCAGCCGGTGCTCGACCTCGACTATGCCGAGGACAGCGAGGCCGGGGTCGACGGCAACTTCGTCATGACCGGCCGGGGTGAACTGGTGGAAATTCAGCTGTCGGCCGAGGGCGCGACATTCGGGCGGCCCGACCTCGACCGGCTGGTCGAGCTTGCCCGCGCCGGCACTGCGGCGCTGGTCGCCGCGCAGAAGGGCGCGCTGGGATGAGGCGGTTCGCCGGGGACCGGCTGGTGGTGGCGACACACAACCGGGGCAAGCTCGAGGAGATCGCCGCCCTTCTCGCCCCCTGCGGGGTGACTGCCGTCGGCGCGGCCGAGCTCGGGCTGCCGGAGCCCGCGGAGACCGAGACGACTTTTCTCGGCAATGCGCGGATCAAGGCGCATGCGGCGGCGCGGGCTGCGGGGCTTCCCGCCCTTGCCGACGATTCGGGGATCGAGGTCGACGCGCTGGGTGGCGCGCCCGGGGTGCACACCGCCGACTGGGCCGAAACACCCGCCGGCCGCGACTTCGTGCAGGCGATGACGCGTACATGGCGGCTTCTCGAGGATGCCCGCGCGCCGGAGCCGCGGCGCGCGCGCTTCCGCTGCACGCTTGTTCTCGCCTGGCCGGACGGCCATGACGAGGCATTCGACGGCGCGGTTGAGGGGCGGATCGTCTGGCCGATGCGGGGCAGCCTCGGCCATGGCTACGACCCCGTCTTCCTGCCCGACGGCCGTGACCTCACCTTCGGCGAGATGGATCGTTGGGAAAAGAACCGCATTTCCCACCGGGCCGTCGCGTTCCGCAAGCTGATGGAAGGATGTTTCACGTGAAACGCATCTCGACCGGATCGCCCTTCGAGGCCGAGTTCGCCTACTCCCGCGCGCTGGTGAAGGGCGGATGGTGCTTCGTCGCCGGGGTAACGGGCTATGACTATCGCAGCATGCGCATGCCCGACGGGGCAGCCGAGCAGGCCCGAGCCTGCTTTCGTACCATCGAGGGTGTGCTCGGCGAGGCGGGCTTTGCCCTTCCCGACCTCGTGCGCGTGACCTACATACTGGCGGCGCAGGATGTCGCCGCCCGGATCGCGCCGGTGCTGCGCGAGATCCTGGGCGACATCCGCCCGCCCTCCACCATGTATGTCGCGGGGCTGATCCGCCCCGAGATGCGGCTGGAGATCGAAGCGACGGCTTTCCGGGGCTGACCATGGACGGGGAGCCCGCCGCGGGCTTCGGCCTGTACCTGCACTGGCCCTACTGCCGGGCGAAGTGCCCGTATTGCGACTTCAACAGCCATGTCGCCGCGGGCATCGACCAGCACCGCTGGCTTGCCGCCTACCGCAGCGAGATTGCCCGCCTTGCCGCCGAGACCGGATCGCGGACGCTGTCGACCGTCTTCATTGGCGGCGGCACCCCCAGCCTGATGGCGCCGGAGCTGGTCGCCGGGTTGCTCGAGGCCGTCCGCGCCGCCTGGCCGATGTCAAACGACCCCGAGATCACGCTCGAGGCGAACCCGACGTCCGTCGAGAGCAGCCGCTTCCGCGCCTATCGCGATGCCGGGGTCAACCGCGTCTCGGTGGGATTGCAGGCACTTGATGACGACGCACTGCGCCTGCTCGGCCGGCAGCACTGCGCGTCCGAGGGGCGTGCCGCATTTGCGCTTGCCCGCCAGGTGTTCCCGCGGGCAAGCTTCGACCTCATCTATGCCCGCCAGCACCAGACCGCTGCCGCCTGGCGCGCCGAACTCGCTGCGGCGCTGGCGCTGGAGCCTGATCACCTTTCGCTGTACCAGCTGACGATCGAGGATGGCACGCCCTTCGCCGCTCGCGTTGCGGCCGGGCGGATGTCCGGCCTGCCCGACGACGACCGCGCCGCCGAGATGTGGGACATCACCCAGGAGCTTTGCGGCGCCGCCGGCCTTCCCGCCTACGAGATTTCCAATCACGCGCGCCCGGGCCACGCCTGCCGGCACAACCTGATCTACTGGGAGTGCGGCGACTTCGCCGGCATCGGGCCAGGCGCCCATGGGCGGCTGACGCTGAACGGAAGCCGACTGGCGACCGAGGGTCACCGCGACCCGGCCAAGTGGCTGCAGGAGGTCGAGGCAAGGGGTAATGGCGAATCCCGCCGCGCCGCGCTTGCACCGACGGAGGCCGCAGAGGAGCGCGTGCTCATGGGCCTGCGCCTCGCCGACGGCATCGCCATCGGCCGGGGCTCGGGTCCGGCGGGCGCGATCAATTTCGGGCGCGCCGACGCGCTTGAGGCACTGGGGCTGCTCGAGCGTGCCGGGGACCGGCTGCGGGTGACCCCGCAGGGGCGCCTTCTGCTCGACCGCATCATCATCGAACTGCTGGCGGCCTGATCACTCCTCGCCGCCGGCTGCACTGAGCGCCCGGCAGAGTGCATCGAGCGCGGCCAGCGACGGATAGCGGACGGTCATCGTCCCGGTCCCATCCTGGGGCCGATGTTCGATGGTCACCCGCATGCCGAGGCTTGCCGTCAAGTCCTCCTCAAGCGCCCTGGTGTCCGCGTCCTTCCCCGGTGTGCGGGCACGGGGTGCCAAGGCAGGGGCCCGCGCAAGACCCTCCGCCTGGCGCACCGACATGCCCGCGGCAATGACCTTCCGCGCCGCCACTGCCGGGTCGGGCAGGGTGATCAGCGCGCGCGCATGGCCGGCCGAGAGCCGGCCCTGACGGACATGCTCGATCACCTCCTCTGGCAGCGACAGCAGCCGGAGCAGGTTCGCGATATGGCTGCGGCTCTTGCCCAGAGCCTCGGCGAGCCGTTCCTGCGTGTGGCCGAAGCGGTCCATGAGCTGGCGATAGGCCGATGCCTCCTCGATGGGGTTGAGGTCGGCCCGCTGGACGTTCTCGATGATGGCGACCTCGATCGCCTCGGAATCGGAAAGGTCCCGGACGATGACCGGAACCTCGTGCACCTGCGCAAGCTGCGCCGCGCGCCAGCGACGCTCGCCGGCGACAATCTCGAACTGGCCGGAGTCGGCCGGGATCTCGCGCACGATCAGGGGCTGGAGAACGCCGCGCTCCCGGATCGAGGCGGCAAGCTCCTCCAGCGCCTCCTGCGGAAACGCGCGGCGCGGCTGCTCGGGATTGGGGCGGATACGGTCGACCCCGACCCGCAGCGGAAGGCGGCCGGGAGCGGCATCCTCCGCCGGCGCGGGGCCCATGACATCGGCCATCAGAGCCGAGAGGCCGCGGCCCAGCCGCGGGCGATCCGGTCGGCGATCGGTCATGCCCCTGCCTCCTCGACGGCAGCGCCATGCTGCGCCAGCATCTCGCGCGCCAGTGCCCGGTAGGCCTGGCTTCCGCGCGACCCGGAATCATAGGAAAGCACCGGAAGCGCGAAGGATGGCGCCTCGCTGACCCTGACATTGCGCGGCACGACCGTCCGGTAGACGAGTTCGCCCAGCGTTGCGCGCGCATCGGCCTCGACCTGCTGCGCGAGGTTGTTGCGGGCGTCGTGCATCGTCAGAACGACCCCCTCGATGCGCAGCGCCGGGTTGGCCGTCTGGCGCACCTGCCGGACCGTCAGCATCAGCTGCGACAGTCCCTCCAGCGCAAAGAACTCGGCCTGCAGCGGTACCAGCACCGCGTCGGCGGCGACCATCGCGTTCACGGTCAGGAGGCTTAGCGACGGCGGACAGTCCACCAGAACGTAGTGCCAGCGGCCGAGGCCGGCACCGGGCGCGCGCAGCGCCTGGCGCAGCAGGAACGAGCGCCGTTCGTTGTCGACAAGCTGCACGTCGGCCGAGGCGAGGTCGGTCGTGGACGGGCAGAGTGCGACACCGGGGGTGGCCGTGTCGACCGCGACATCAGCCAGCGGCACACCCTCGACAAGCAGGTCGAAGGTGGTCGCACGGCGCCGCGACGGCTCCAGCCCGAGGCCGGTGGAGGCATTACCCTGGGGGTCGACATCGACGACGAGCACCGGCCGGCCGAGTTCGGCGAAGGCCGCGGCGAGGTTGATTGCGGTCGTCGTCTTGCCGACGCCGCCCTTCTGGTTCGCAACGGCGATGATTCGGGGTCCGGGGGCGGCCTCAGCCACGGGAGAGTCCTCGCACTTCCAGGATCACGGCGTCCGGGTCGGTCCGGCTGGGATGTTTGTGGACCTCGGCCGGGCAGGACGCAAGGGCTTCGGCCAGCTCCGCTGCATGTGCCGCGCCCTTGGGCAGGATCGCGACCCCGCCCGCCGCAAGGTGCCGCCGGGCCAGCGGAAAGAGGCGTGAAAGCGGGGCGACGGCGCGGGCGGACACGACATCGGCGCCGAGAGGCGCGAGCGTCTCCGCGCGGGCGTTGTGGACTGTCGCTGCCACTCCTGCCTCTCGCAGCGCCGTCGCGAGGAAGACAGCCTTCCGCCGGTCGCTCTCGACCAGCGCGACACACAGCTGAGGCCGGCACTGCGCCGCCAGAATCGCCACGATCAGGCCGGGGAAGCCCGCGCCGCTGCCGAGGTCGGCCCAGTGACGTGCGGACGGCGGTGCGAGGGGGAGCAGCTGGGCCGAATCGCCGACATGCCGCCACCAGAGCTCGGCCATCGTGCCGCGGGCCACGAGGTTTATGCGTGCGTTCCACCGCCCCAGCAGCGCCACGAAGCCGTCGAGGCGCGCGAGCGTGACGGGAGCGACCGGAAAGGCCGCGAGAAAGCGGTCGCGGTCGGCACTCATCCAGCGCGGCGCCGGGCGTTGCGGCGCAGGGTGGCAAGGATCAGCGTCAGGGCCGCGGGTGTCATCCCCTCGATCCGCGCCGCCTGGCCAAGCGTCGCCGGACGGGCACGCCCGAGCTTGCCCCGCAGCTCGGCCGAAAGTCCGGCGAGGGCGGCATAGTCGAAGCCATCGGGAATGGCCACCGCCTCGTCGCGGCGCAGCGCCGAAGCCTCGTCGGCCTGCCGCTCGAGATAGCCGCAATAGAGGGCGTCGTTCGCAAGCTGGCGCCGGATCTCGGGTGCGAGCGCTTCGACCCCGGGAACCAGTGCGGTCAGCCGGTCGAAGCCCACATCGGGAAGACCGAGCAGCGTGAAGGCGCTGCGGCGCTGACCGTCCTGATTTAACGCGATGCCCGCGGCCGCGGCCTGTGTCGGCGTCACGCTCACCCGTTCCAGCAGCGACCTGCCGCTCGCCAGAGCCGCCGCCTTGTCAATGAAGGCCCGGCGCCGGACCTCGCCGATGCATCCGAGCGCGAGCCCCACCGGCGTGAGCCGCTGGTCGGCGTTGTCGGCACGCAGGCTGAGGCGGAACTCGGCACGCGAGGTAAACATCCGGTAGGGCTCGGCGACCCCGCGGGTGACAAGATCGTCGATCATGACACCGATGTAGCTGTCGCTTCGCGCAAAGGTGACGGCTGGCCGGCCGGTGGCGTGCAGCGCCGCGTTCAGTCCGGCGACCAGTCCCTGGGCGGCCGCCTCCTCATAGCCGGTGGTGCCGTTGATCTGCCCGGCAAGGAACAGCCCCTCGGCCGCGCGCAGTTCCAGGCTCGGACGGAGGGCGCGGGGATCGACATAGTCGTATTCGATGGCGTAGCCCGGCTGCAGGATCACAGCACGCTCGAGCCCCCGGATCGAGCGGACGTAGTCTTCCTGCACCTCGGCCGGCAGCGAGGTGGAGATCCCGTTGGGATAGACGGTGTGGTCGGTCAAACCCTCCGGCTCGAGAAAGACCTGGTGGGCCTCGCGCTCGGCAAAGCGCACCACCTTGTCCTCGATCGACGGGCAGTAGCGGGGGCCGACACCCGCAATGTGACCGCCGTACATCGCCGAGCGCGCGAGGTTGGCGCGGATGATCGCATGCGTCCGGGGATTGGTGTGGGTAATCCCGCACGCGACCTGCCGTGCGAATGGCCGGTCATGCAGGAAGGAGAACATGGCCGGCTCGTCGTCGCCCGGCTGCATCTCCAGCGCCGCCCAGTCGATGGTTCGGCCGTCAAGCCGCGGCGGAGTTCCGGTCTTCAGACGGCCGAGCGGGAGGCCGAAGCCGTCGAGCCGCTCGGCAAGCCGCACCGCAGGCGCCTCGCCCACCCTCCCCCCGGGCCGGCAGGCGTCGCCCACATGGATGACCCCGCGCAGGAAGGTGCCCGTCGTCAGCACCACCGCGCGGCAGCCCAGCGCGCTTCCATCGGCCAGCGTGACGCCGGTCACGCGGTTGCCGGCCATCGCGACATCGATGACCTCTCCCTCGACGATCGTCAGATTTGACGACGCAGCGAGCTCTCCCTGCATCGCTTCGCGGTAGAGCGCCCGGTCGGCCTGGGCGCGCGGGCCCTGGACGGCCGGCCCCTTGCGCCGGTTGAGCAGCCGGAACTGGATGCCGGCCCGGTCGGCCACCCGGCCCATGACGCCGTCGAGCGCGTCGATCTCGCGCACGAGGTGGCCCTTCCCGAGGCCGCCAATGGCCGGGTTGCAGGACATCACGCCGATTGACGCGCGGCGGAGGGTGACAAGGATCACCGCGGCACCGAGGCGCGCGGCGGCATGGGCGGCCTCTGCCCCGGCGTGGCCGCCGCCGACCACAACGACATCCGCCTGTTTCACGTGAAACACCCCTCACTTCCCGATGCAGAAGCGCGCGAAGATCTCGTCCAACAGATGTTCCACGTCGACCCGCCCGACAAGCCCCTCAAGGGCCCGGATCGCCGAGCGGAGATCCTCGGCCGCAAGTTCGGCGCGCGGGCACGGGGCCGACAGCTCGATAGCTGCCTGCTCCAGCGCGCCGGCCGCCCGTGTCACCGCCTGCCGCTGACGTTCACGGATCAGGCTGCTGGCGCCGGCCACACGGCCCTCAAGCCTGGCCCCTATGGCGTCGAGCAGCGCGGCGACCCCGTGGCCGGTGAGCCCTGAGACACCCGGCCCGTCCTGCGGCCGGTCGACACGCGCACGCACAACGATGTCGCCCTCGGCGGTGGCAAAGCCGTCGGGAAGGCCGCGGTCGTCGATGAGCACCACCCGCAGGTCGGCCGCGGCGGCCCGCCGTCGTGCAAGCGCGACGCCCATGCCCTCAAGCACATCCTGCGTCGGCCGCAGCCCGGCTGTGTCGAGCAGCGTCACGGCAAGTCCGCCAATATCCATCCGCACCTCGATGACATCCCGTGTCGTACCTTCGACCTCGGAGGTCAGCGCCGCCTCCCGGCCCGCCAGCGCGTTGAGAAGTGTGGACTTCCCGACGTTGGGCCGGCCCACGATGGCGACCTCGAAGCCGTCGCGCACCCGCTCGGCCGCCGCGGAGCCGGCGAGAAGGGCCGCGAGGCCCGAGCGCACCCGGTCGACCGCGGCCGCCGCTTCGGGCGTGACGTCCCGCGGCAGATCCTCATCGGCGAAGTCGATCGTCGCCTCCACCAGCGCAGCCGCGCGCAAGAGGTCGGACCTCCAGCCCTCGGCCTGGCGGCCGAGGGCACCGCCGGCTACCGCGATCGCCTGGCGGCGCTGCGCCTCCGTCTCGGCCTCGATCAGATCGGCCAGCCCCTCGACCTGCGTCAGGTCAAGCCGCCCGTTCTCCAGCGCCCGTCGCGCGAACTCGCCGGGCTCGGCCATCCGCAGCCCCGGCATCGCCCCGAGCACGCGAAGCACCGCGGCCACGACCGCGGCGCTGCCGTGGAGGTGCAGCTCGGCCGCCTCCTCGGCGGTGAAGCTTGCCCCGGCGTCGAACACCACCACCATCGCATCGTCGAGAAGGCTGCCCGCGGCGTCACGGAGACCGGCGCGCACCAGGCGCCGCGACGGCGGCACGCGGCCCGCCAACCGGCGCACGGCGGCATGGCTGCATGGGCCAGAGAGGCGCAGCACGGCGAGACCGGCCCTGCCCCTTGCCGTGGCCGGGGCGAAGATCGTGTCCATCGCCCCTGCGTCAGCTGTTCATCGCGTCGAAGAACTCGGTATTCGTCTTCGTCTGCTTGAGCTTGGAGAGCAGGAACTCGATGGCGTCGGTGGTGCCCATCGGGTTCAGGATGCGGCGCAGAACGAAGGTCTTCTGCAGGTCGATGCGCTCCACCAGCAGCTCCTCCTTGCGGGTGCCGGACTTCAGGATGTCCATCGCCGGGAAGACCCGCTTGTCGGCGACCTTGCGGTCGAGCACGATCTCGGAGTTTCCGGTGCCCTTGAACTCCTCGAAGATGACCTCGTCCATCCGGCTGCCGGTGTCGATCAGCGCGGTCGCGATGATCGAGAGCGACCCGCCCTCCTCGATGTTGCGCGCCGCGCCGAAGAACCGCTTCGGCCGCTGCAGCGCGTTGGCGTCGACGCCGCCGGTGAGCACCTTGCCGGACGACGGCACGACGGTGTTGAAGGCGCGGCCGAGGCGGGTAATCGAATCGAGCAGGATGACAACGTCGCGCTTGTGCTCCACCAGCCGCTTGGCCTTCTCGATCACCATCTCGGCCACCGCGACGTGCCGGGTTGCCGGCTCGTCGAAGGTCGACGAGATGACCTCGCCCTTCACCGACCGCTGCATGTCGGTGACCTCCTCCGGCCGCTCGTCGATGAGGAGCACGATCAGGTAGCACTCCGGATGGTTCTTCTCGATCGAATGGGCAATGTTCTGGAGGAGCACCGTCTTGCCCGTCCGCGGCGGCGCAACGATCAGTGCCCGCTGGCCCTTTCCCAGCGGTGCGACGATGTCGATGATGCGCCCGGAACGATCCCTCAGTGTCGGATCCTCGATCTCCATCTTCAGCCGCTGGTTGGGATAGAGGGGCGTGAGGTTGTCGAAGTGCACCTTGTGGCGGGCACGTTCGGGATCGTCAAAGTTGATCCGCGTGACCCGCGTCAGCGCGAAGTATCTCTCGTTCTCGCGCGGGGCCTGTATATCGCCCTCGACCGAGTCGCCGGTGCGCAGCGCGTACTGGCGGATCATGTCGGGAGACACATAGATGTCGTCAGGCCCCGCGAGGTAGTTCGCCTCGGGCGAGCGGAGAAAGCCGAAGCCGTCCTGGAGCACCTCGAGCACCCCATCGCCGCCGATCTCCCACCCCTCCTCGGCATGCTCCTTGAGGATCGAGAACATCATCTCGCCCTTGCGCATGGACGAGGCATTCTCGATCTCGAGTTCCTCGGCCATGGCGAGGAGCTCGGCCGGGCTCTTGGCCTTAAGATCGGAAAGGTTCAGGCGTTCGGACATGGGAGGGCCTGCGCTGAGCAACCGGATGGCGCTGGAGGTGTCGCGGGGAAACAACCGCCGGACGGCGGGTGCGGCTCCATACCCCCGGCGCCGGTGCGAGTCAACGCGGCTAGAAGCGCACGATCACCGCTACCACGATGACCACCATCAGGAGCGTCGGCACCTCGTTCATGATGCGGTAGCGGCGGCCCGGAAGCCGGTTGGTGCCGGCCGCGAAGTCACGGCGGCGGCGGCCGAGCCAGAGGTGGAACCAGGTCATCCCCAGCACGCCCGCCGCCTTGACCCATGGCCAACCAGCTGCCCAGTCAACCACACCCGGCGTGAACACCAGAACGAGGCCGAATAGCCAAGTCGCACCCATCGCGGGGTTCATGATCACGCCATAGAGCTTGCGCTCCATCGTCTGGAACAGGCCGTCGGCGGCACTGCCGGTCCCGACCGCCTCGACATGGTAGACGAAAAGCCGCGGCAGATAGAACAGCCCGGCCATCCAGGCGATCACCGAGATGACATGGAGGGATTTTGTCCAGGGATAGACGGCTGCCAGGAACTCGCTCATCGGATGTGCCACCCTCCGCCGCACCATCTATCAGGAAGTAAATGAAAGAAAAGGATGATGATGGTGTTGTGCCGGCCCGGGCTGTGGAGCACGCGGCCTGTCCACGGGGCTACCCACATGCCGCCGGCGCCCGCCCTACCTGTCCCCCGGCTGTGGAGGGGCGCTGCAGCACCCCGCGCCGGCGCGGCCGGATGACGGGCGGGGCTGTGGGCGGCGCTGTGGACAACCGCAGGCAGGGGAAATTGCCCCGGACGGCAGGTGTGGGGTGGACATGGCGGGGATGGTTGACAGTGCGCGGCGGGGGCGGCAAAGGCCGACGCGCCGGGCGCCCGGCGGTCCCGGACCCGTCCACCATCCCGAAGGCAGCTTTTCCACCGGAATGTCCCTGATTCTCGCCTCCGCCTCGTCGATCCGTGCCAGCCTGCTGCGCCGAGCGGGCGTTGCCGTGGAGGTGGTGCCGGCGCGCATCGACGAGGAGGCGGTACGCCTTGCCCTGGCCGCGGAGGCGGCGCGACCGCGCGAAGTGGCCGACACGCTGGCCGAGCACAAGGCGCGCAAGGTGAGCGAGCGGTTCCCCGACGCTCTCGTCCTCGGCTGCGACCAGGTGCTTGACCTCGACGGGACAGTGCTGGGCAAGCCTGTCGACATTGATGCAGCAAGGACACAGTTGCGCGCGCTTCGCGGCCGGTCGCACCGCCTGTTCGCGGCGGCCGTGCTATATCACTCTGCACGACCCGTCTGGCGGCATGTGGGGGAGGCACGCCTGACCATGCGGTCCTTTTCGGACTTCTGGCTTGAAGGCTACCTGGCGCGGAATGGCGCTGGATTGTGCGAGAGCGCGGGGGCCTACAAGATCGAGGAGGAGGGCGTGCGCCTCTTCTCCCGTGTCGAGGGCGACCATTTTTCGATCCTCGGGCTGCCGCTGATCCAGATTCTGGACGTGCTGACCGTGCGCGGAGAGTTGCCGGGATGAGCGAGCCGGGCGTCCCGCTGGCGGGGGTGATCGGTTATCCAATCGCCCACAGCCGCTCGCCGCTGCTGCATGGCCACTGGCTTCGCAGCAATGGTATCCGCGGCCACTACATCCCGATGCTGGTGTCGCAGGCCGACCTGCGCGAGGTGCTGGCGGCCCTGCCGAAGGCAGGCTTCGTGGGCGTGAACGTGACCATTCCCCACAAGGAGGCGGTGATCCAGATCGCCGATGTCGTCACCGACCGCGCCGCCCTGATCGGCGCGGCAAACACGCTGATCTTCCGGAAGGACGGCAAGATACACGCTGACAACACCGACGGCTACGGATTCATCGCGAGTATCGAGCAGGAAGCGCCGCAGTGGTACGCCCCGGCGGGGCCGGCGGCCGTGTTCGGAGCGGGCGGCGCGGCCCGGGCGGTCATCGTGGCACTGATCGAGGCCGGCGCGCCCGAGATCCGGCTCGCCAACCGCACCCGCTCGCGCGCGGAATCGCTGCGCTCGGAGTTCGGCTCGAAGATCATCGTGCATGACTGGGTTCAGGCCGGGGCGATGCTGGAAGGCGCGCTGACGGTGGTCAACACTACCTCGCTGGGAATGGTCGGCAAGCCCGAGTTCAAGATCCCGCTCGATGCGCTGTCGCCGCGGGCGCTGGTCTGCGACATCGTCTACAACCCCCTGCGCACCGCATTGCTGGAGGCCGCCGAGGCAGCCGGATGCACGGTCGTCGACGGGCTGGGGATGCTGCTGCACCAGGGGGCGCCGGGCTTCGAGCGCTGGTTCGGTGTGCGCCCGGTGGTCGATTCCGAGACCCGCGCGGCGGTCCTGGGCGCGTTCTGATCGCCATGGCACGGCCGTTCCTTCTGGGCCTGACCGGCTCCATCGGCATGGGCAAGTCGACCACGGCGGCGATGTTCGCCGAGGCCGGCGCAGCGCTGTGGGATGCCGATGCCGCGGTGCACCGGCTTTATGCCCCGGGCGGGGCGGCGGTGCCCGCTGTCGCAGCGCTGGTGCCCGGGGCGTCCGCCGGGGGGGCGGTCGACCGGGCGCAGCTGCGCGCCGCGCTGGCCCGCGATCCCGGGCTGCTGGCGCGGCTCGAGGCTGCGGTGCACCCGCTGGTGGCCGCCGACAGGGCCGCATTCCTGGCGGCGGCCGAGCGCGCCGGACAGCCGGTTGTGGTGCTTGACGTGCCGCTGCTGTACGAGACCGGGGGCGAGCGGGGCATGGACGCCACGGTCGTGGTGAGCGCGCCCGCCGAGGTGCAGCGGGCGCGGGTGCTTGCCCGGCCGGGGATGACGGCGGCGCAGCTTGATGCCATTCTCGCCCGGCAGATGCCCGATGCCGAGAAGCGCCGGCGCGCCACCTGGGTGATCGAGACCACCACGCCCGAGGTCGCGCGCGCGGCGGTGGGCCGGATCATGGACGAGATCGCCGCGCGCAGGGTGAGCGGGCATGCGTGAGATCGTGCTCGATACCGAGACGACGGGGCTGGAGCCCGCGGAAGGGCACCGGATCGTCGAGATCGGCGCGGTCGAGTTGCTCAACCACCTGCCGACCGGCACGACCTTCCACGCCTATCTGAACCCCGAGCGGCCGATGCCGCCCGAGGCCGAGGCGGTCCACGGCCTGACCGACGCCTTCCTGGCCGACAAGCCGCGGTTCCGCGACGAGGCCGGACGGTTCCTGTCGTTCATCGGCGAGGCACGGCTGGTGATCCACAACGCCGCCTTCGACCTGCGCTTCCTGAACGCCGAGCTGACTGCGTCGGGCCATGCCGAGATCGGCTGGGCGCGTGTGGTCGACACCCTGGCGCTGGCGCGGCAGCGGTTTCCGGGATCGCCCGCTTCGCTGGATGCGCTCTGCCGGCGCTTCGGCGTCGACAATGCCGGGCGGGCGCTGCACGGGGCGCTGCTGGATTCACGTCTGCTGGCCGAGGTGTATCTGGAGCTCATCGGCGGGCGCCAGCCCGGGCTGGTGCTCGACGCCGCAGCAGGCGCCGCCGGGCGTCCGGGCGCGGGCACGCGCCGGGGCACCCGCCCGCGCCCGCTGCCGCCGCGGCTGAGCGAGGCCGAAGCCGCCGCCCATGCAGCTCTGGTGGCCGAACTCGGCCCCGCTGCGCTATGGGCGGCGGGCGACTGAACGCTCAGGACACCGCGGGCTTGGCCGCCGGCGGCGCGGCGCGGCGGGCAAGCTCCTGGCGGTAGAGCGCGACGAAGTCGACGACGTCGAGGTTGAGCGGAGGGAAGCCGCCGTCGCGCGTCAGGTCCGAGATGATGCGCCGCGCGAAGGGAAACAGGATCCGCGGGCATTCGATCATCAGGAACGGGTGGATCTGCGCCTCGGGCACGCCCTCGATGTGGAACACCCCGCCATAGTCGAGTTCGAGGTGAAAGAGCCGCTCGCCCTTGAGCTTGTTGGTCGAGGAGACGGTGAACTTGGTCGACACCTCGAACTGGTGCTCGACGCCGCGTTTGCGCCCGTCGAGCGCGACCTGCACCTGGATCTCGGGCTGGACGTCGCCGCCCTGCAGGCCCTTCTGCGCGACGAGGTTCTCGAACGACAGATCGCGGATGAACTGCCCGAGGACCTGCATGCGGACGGCACCCGGCTGCGCGCCCGGCTGCGCCCCGGCCTGCGGCTGCGCGCCGCCGTTTCCGTTGTCTGCCATCCTTGCGTCCTCCTGTCGCTCGCGGCGCTGTCTCTAGCAGCTTGCCCCGGGCGCCTCAATGGCGGCTACGCAGGGGGGTGGTGCCGGCCCGGGGCGGCGGGGCGGTGATGTCGACATACTCACCGTCGATCACATCTTCGCGCGCAGGCCGGACGCCGCCGGCACGCACCGTCACGACCCGCGCTGCCAGCACCTGAGCAGCCCGGCGCAGAAGCGCCGCCCGCAGCGGCGGCACCAGCAGCAGCAGCCCGACCGTGTCAGTCATGAACCCCGGTGTGATCAGCAGCAGCCCGGCCACCATGATTGCAAGCCCATGCGCGAGCGGGCCGAGGGGGTCGCGCAGCCCGTCGGCCGCAGCCCGCAGGTCGGCGAGGGTGCGCAGGCCCTGGCGGCGGATCAGGATTGCGCCGGCAGCTCCGGTCGCGAGAACGATCGCCAGCGTCGGCCAGAGGGTGAGCCAGCCGCCGATCTGGACGAACAGCGCGATCTCGACTACCGGAACGGCGAGCAGCAGCAGGAAAAGCCACATCCTGGGTCTCCCGGCCCCGGGGGTGCGGTGGACTTGCCGGGGTGCCTGCCTTACATAGGGGCGGGCAGCGCCATGCACCAAGGCCCGACCGATCGAGGACAAGATGAGTTCCGCCGTCATTCAGCTTCTGGTTCTTGCAGCGATCGCGGTCTTCCTGATCCTGCGGCTCAGGAGCGTGCTGGGAACCCGCGAGGGCTTCGAGAAGCCGCCTCTGCCGATGCCGGGGGAGAGCCCCGCGCGCGGCCGGCGCGAGTTCGAGGTGATCGAGGGCGGGGTCGATTCCGACATCACCGACCATGTGAAGGACGGCAGCAAGGCCGCGAAGGCACTTGCGGCAATGAAGATTGCCGAGCCCGGCTTCGGCGTCGGCGAGTTTCTCCACGGGGCCCGTCAGGCCTACGAGATGATCCTGATGGCCTTCGAGAAGGGCGACCTGGACTCGGTTATCCCGTTCCTGTCGCGCGACGTCTACGAGAGCTTCCATGCCGTGGTCGAGATGCGCGAGCGCGAGGGGCTGACGGTGCAGGCGAACTTTGTCGGCGTGCGCGAGATGGCGCTGGTTGATGCCAATTTCAGCCGCGAGACCGGCGAGGGCGAGATCACGCTGCGCTTCGTGGGCGAGCTGATCTCGGTCGTGCGCGACCGCAACGGCACCGTCGTCGAGGGCGATGCCAACGAGATCAAGCGCCAGCGCGACGTCTGGACCTTCGCCCGCAGGATGGGCGTCGACGACCCCAACTGGCAGCTGGTCGCCACCGGCGAGTGAGGCCCGCGTCCCGCCGCGAGGCCGGAGCGTCCGGATGACACGCCGTCGCCATCTGCCGCTCGGCCCCGACGATGCCGCGCTGTGGGAGCGCCTGGCAGCGACCGTGCGCCCGCTGCACCCGCCGCTGCCGGCGGCGCTGGGCCCCGCCCGGTCGCCGCAATCCGCCGCCGACGGGGCCGTGGCCACGCTGCCGGCGGTGCCCGCCGTCCCGGAGTCCTTCGGCATCGGCGAGCGTGCGGCACAGGGGCCGGCCACGCGGATCGTCCTTGCCTCGGAGGCGCCGCCGCCGCCGCTGGACCGGCGGCGGCTGGCGCGGCTGGCCCGCGGGACGGTGGCGCCCGAGGCGCGCATCGACCTTCACGGGCTGACGCTGGCCGAGGCCCAGCCGGAATTGACCCGCTTCGTGCAGCGGTCGCATGCCCGCGGCCTGGGCCTCGTTCTTGTGATCACGGGGAAGGGCCGGACGCGCGAGGACGGCGCCGGCCCTGTCCCCGAGCGCCCCGGGATGCTGCGCCGGCAAGTCCCCCAATGGCTGCGGACACCGCCGCTGGCGGCCGCGGTCAGCGGCATCGCCGAGGCGCATCTTCGTCACGGCGGCGCCGGGGCATTCTACGTCAGCCTGCGCCGGCGCAGGTAGCGGCGGCGGCGCTAGTCGACCTCTTCGGCGAGTGTCTCGAGTGGCTGCAAGATGATCTGCGTGGCCCGCCGCACGGTCAGGATGGTGCCCGGCAGAAGCCCCGGCCGCGCCCAGGGGTCGCGGTTGAAAGCGGCGCTGACGTCGCCCAGCACCGACAGGAGGCGGATGAGCGCCGGCGAATCCCCCAGCGCGAAATGCCCCAGCCCGGTGGAAAAGGCCGAGACATCGAGCACCGTGACGTCGAACTCGGCGAGTTCTGAGACCTCGGTGACGTTGCCGAGCCGTTCGTTCTGGCCGGTGAGAAGCGCCGAGATGGCCAGTGCCCGGTCGCGACGCGAGGTGAAGATGAAGAAGGGCTGCGGCAGCGCACCGATCCGCCGGGCCTGGGCGCGGAAGACGTCGATGTCGATGTCGGGCGAGATGAGGACCACCCCGCCGATGCGCGACAGGACGTCGCGCCGGCTGCCGATGGACAGCTGCCGCAGCGTCTCCATCGTGACCGCGGAGCCGAGCGAGTGGGCGACCAGCACGATGCGATCGGGGCGGGAGGCGGTGATCTCGGTGAGGAGCGCTTCCAGCCCGTCGCGGGCGTAGAGCGCGGAATCGCGGTCGTAGGCGTAGACAAGCGGCTTGCCTGCAGACGGCCAGGCGTAGTGAACCGCGACGCCGGGCAGGTCGAAATCATGGGCAAGCTGGGCGAGGCGATAGATGCCCTCGGCATAGCGCGTGTTGTAGCCGTGGACGTAGACCATCACGTCGCGACCGCCCGCCGGTTTGGTGGCCAGCGCCCCGCGCAGGCCGCGGCGGAAGTCGACGGCATCGGCGAAGGGCTCGGCGGCGACAGTGACGAAATCGGACGCCGGGTCGGGCGTGCGGCCGGGCCGCGGCCAGGCGACCCCGCCGGGCTCGCGCCGGGGCGGTATGGCGATGTCGTAGCGGCCGAAATGGGCCGTGCGTGCCCGGTCGGGGCCGAAGCCGTCGGGCCCGGCCTCGGCGGCGCGGGTGGTGCCGACGAAGACCGTGCGGGTGACGGCCACCTCGGCCGCCTGCGGCATCAGGGTGATGACCCCTCGCGGCGCGCAGCCGCCGAGCACGACAATGAGACAGACGAACAGGAAACGCGGCACCATTCCATGACCTGGTGAGGGATTCGGTGCCGGCAACACTATGCCCAAGGCACCGTCGCCGCCACCAGCAACGTCAAAGCACGTAGCGGCTGAGATCGGGCGAGCGGGCGAGATCGCCGAGATGGGCCTCGACGAAGGCGGCATCGACGGTGACCGTCTCTCCGGCGCGATCGGGGGCGGTGAAGGAGAGCTCCTCGAAGACCCGCTCCATCACCGTGTAGAGCCGGCGGGCGCCGATGTTCTCGACGCTGCGGTTGACCTCGGCGGCGATGCGGGCGAGGGCTGCGATGCCGTCGGCGGTGAAGCCGACTGTCACACCCTCGGTCGCCATCAGCGCCGTGTACTGCCGCGTCAGCGCGTTGTCGGTGTCGGTGAGGATGCGGACGAAATCAGCCTCGGTCAGTGGCCGCAGCTCCACCCTGATCGGCAGCCGGCCCTGGAGTTCGGGCAGAAGGTCGGAGGGCTTGGCGATGTGGAAGGCGCCCGAGGCGATGAAGAGGATGTGGTCGGTCTTCACCGGGCCGTAGCGAGTCGAGACGGTGGTACCCTCGATCAGCGGCAGCAGGTCGCGCTGCACACCCTCGCGGCTGACATCGGCGCCGCGGGTCTCGGCCCGGGCGCAGACCTTGTCGATCTCGTCGAGAAACACGATGCCGTCGTCCTGCACGGCAGCGAGTGCCGCGGCCTTCACGGCATCATCGTCGAGCAGCTTGTCGGCCTCCTCGGCAACCAGAAGCTCGTGGCTTTCGGCGACGGTCAGGCGCTTGCGGATGCTGCGGCCGCCGAAGGCGCGGCCGAGAAGATCCTGCAGGCCCTGCATCTGCATCTCCATCCCGGGCCCGCCCATTGCCATGGACGGGAACGCCGGGCCGCCGGCCTGCGCGAGGTCGAGCTCGATCGCGGTGTCGTCAAGCTCGCCGGCGCGCAGGCGGCGGCGGAACATCTCGCGGGTGCCCTCGCGCGCGTCGCGCCCGGCCAGCGCCTCGATGACCCGATCCTCCGCAGCGCGCTGGGCGCGCGCGCGCACCTCCTCGCGCATCCGCGCCCGCGTCTCGATCATCGCGGCATCGACGAGGTCGCGGATGATCGAGTCGACATCGCGGCCGACATAACCGACCTCGGTGAACTTCGTCGCCTCGACCTTGAGGAACGGCGCCCGCGCCAGCCGGGCGAGGCGGCGGGAGATCTCGGTCTTGCCGACGCCGGTCGGGCCGATCATCAGGATGTTCTTGGGATAGACCTCGTCGCGGATGTCGGCGCCGAGCTGCCGGCGCCGCCAGCGGTTGCGCAGCGCCACCGCCACCGCGCGCTTGGCCTCGCGCTGGCCGATGATGAACCGGTCGAGCTCGGAGACGATCTCGCGGGGGGTGAGGGTGGTCATGGGCGCCTCGTTGCGTCCGCCTGTCCGGCCGATGCAGGCCGCCGGGCAGCATGTATGGCCGGCAGGCGGCAAGGGCAACCGCGTGGTCCGTTCAGCGGCCGATCCGCTCCACCGTCAGGTTGCCGTTGGTATACACGCAGATGTCGGCGGCGATCGCCATGGCCTTGCGGGCGATTGCCTCGGCGGAGAGGTCGCCCTCCATCAGCCCCCGCGCGGCGGCGAGCGCGAACATGCCGCCCGAGCCGATCGCGGCAACGTCGTGCTCGGGGGCGAGCACGTCGCCCGCGCCGGTGACGACATAGATCTCGGCGCCGTCGGTGACGATCAGCATCGCCTCAAGGTTGCGCAGGAACTTGTCGGTCCGCCAGTCCTTGGCAAGCTCGACGCAGGCGCGCTGAAGCTGGCCGGGCGCGGCCTCGAGCTTCTTTTCCAGCCGCTCGAGCAGGGCGAAGGCATCGGCGGTGGAGCCGGCGAAGCCCACAACCACCTCGGCGCCGCCCGGGGCAAGACGGCGCAGCTTGCGCGCCGTGCCCTTGATCACGGTCTGGCCGAGGCTGACCTGGCCGTCACCCGCGACGACCACCTCGCCGCCGCGCCGGACGGCGAGTATCGTGGTGCCGTGCCAGGGGTCCGCGGCCACGGCGGCGCCTCAGATGGCGCCGTCGATCCAGCTTTTCAGGCTGGCCTTCGGCGCCGCTCCGACCTTGTTGGAGACGACCTTGCCGTCCTTGAACAGGAACAGCGCCGGGATGCCGCGCACGCCCATCTGCGCCGGGGTGCCGGGGTTGTCGTCGACATTGACCTTGGCGATCTTCAGCCGGCCCTGGTACTCGCGGGCAAGTTCCTCGAGCGCCGGGCCGATCTGGCGGCAGGGGCCGCACCATTCGGCCCAGAAATCCACGACAACGGGAATGGGCGACTTGCGCACCTCGGTGTCGAAGGTCGCATCGGTGACGGCAACGGTGGCCATGGGCATCTCCTGTTCCGGGCATTCCGGGGCGAGGTGAACCTATGGACGCCCCCCGCGGGCGTCAAGCCGCGGCCCGGTGCAGGGCCGCCATGACGAGGGCGGAAGGCAGCGGCATCAGCCGCGGCAACGCCGTCCAGAGGAGTGCGGTCTCGATCCTCCGGCCGGGGTAGATCTGGGCCAGGGCGGTGGCATAGGCGCCCATCTGCCGCAGCAGCCCCTCGGGCACCGCGTCGGGCCGGTCGGGGACGATGGCGTTCGACTTGTAGTCGACCGCGAGCACGCGGCCGGGCAGGACGAGCAGCCGGTCGATCTGGCCAAGGATGCGCCGCCCGCCGAGCTCGGGCAGGGCGGCGGTGAGCGGCACCTCGGCGAGCGCCCCCGGGGCGAAGAGGAAGCCCAGCGCGGGGTCGGCAAGCAGGCGCGCGGCCTCGTCAACAAGGCCGGGAAGGTCGGTCTGCGGCGGCGGATCGTCGGCGGCCGCGACGAGGTCGGCGGCGCGCCTGGCGCGGCCTTCCTCGGGCCATCCGGGGAGGTGCTCGAGCAGCAGGTGCAGAGCCCGGCCGCGGCGCAGCGCGGCCTCGGCCTCCAGCCCGGCGACCTCGCCCGGGAGGGCCTTGGCGCCGCCGAGGCCGGATGGCGAGAGGAGCACGACCCCGGCGGCGGGCGGCGCCGGGGGCAGGCGCAGCCAGCCGGGCAGCCCGGGCGCGGCCCCGGCCGCGGGCGGCGCGGCAGGGGCGTCGGCGGGCCAGGGCAACTGGGCGTGGCGCAGGCCTTGGCCGGCGGGGGTGGAAAGGGCGGTGGCGCCAGCCGCCTCGATCCCTGCGGCGATGCGCGAGTACCAGCAGTCCCTGCCGGTATCGCCGGCGCCGGCGACGATCAGCCAGCTTTGCGCCCGCGTCATGGCGACATAGAGCAGCCGGTCCTCCTCGGCCGCCGCCCGGGCGGCCGCTACGGCCGCGGCTGCGGCGAGGGCAGGCGGCGAATCCTCGCGGGCCATGCCGGCGAGCGCTCCGGCATCGGTGGAGACGATGGCCGGCGCGCGCGGCGGGCGGCGCACGGCGGTGTCGGGAAGGATGACAACCGGCGCTTCGAGCCCCTTGGCGCCATGCACCGTCATCACCCGGATGAGGTCGCCCGCGGCGTCGAGCTGGCGCTTGATCTCCAGATCGCCGGTCTCCATCCAGCGCAGGAAGCCGGTCAGACTTGGCACCTCGGTGCGCTCGTAGGCCAGTGCCTGGGCGAGGAAGGCGTCGATTCCGTCCTCGGCCTCGGCCCCCAGCCGGGCGATGAGCCGCACCCGGCCGTCGTGGCGCACGAGTGCGCGCTCGACAAGGTCGAAGGGCCGCTCGAACTCGGCATGGGCGCGGAGGTCGTCGAGAAACCGCATGCTGTCGGGGTGCGCCGCCCCGGCGCTGCGCAGCGCCTGCCACAGGCTGGCATCGGGCGGGCGGGGCTGGGCAAGGGCGAGGAGCGCGCCCTCGTCCCATCCGAGCAGCGGCGAGCGCAGCAGGCAGGCGAGCGCGAGGTCGTCCTCGGGCAGGGCAAGGAAGGACAGCATCGCGGCGAGGTCGCGCACCGCAAGCTCGGCGCCGACGCGCAGCCGGTCGGCCCCCGCGACCGGCAGGCCGAGCTCCTTGCAGGCGCGGATCATCTCGGCAAAGAGCACCGACCGGCGGCGGACAAGCACCATGACGTCGCCGGCCCGCAGCGGGCGGGGGCCCTCGCGGGTGGCAACCGGCGTGCCGAGCATCCGGCCGATCTCGGCCGCAAGCATCCGCGCCAGCAGCTTCTCGGGGTGGTCGGGTTCGACCCGGTCGACGGGGTCGTCCCAGGCCGGATCCTCGGCCCGCTCGGGCTTGGGTACCACGGGCCAGAGGTCGACACGGCCGGGCAGGCCGTGCAGGAAGGGGCGGTGCTTCACCTCGCCGCCGAGACCCGCGCCCCGGCGCTCGTCGAAGGTCAGGTCGACGACGCCGAGGATCGCGGGCGAGGAGCGGAAGGAATACTCGAGCGTGAGGTCGAGCAGGGGCCGCGGCGAGCCCGCGAGGCGGTCGCGGAAGCGCAGATGCGTGCCGTCGAACGCGGCGAGGTCGGCGCCCTGGAACGAGTAGATCGACTGCTTGCGGTCGCCGACGACGAAAAGCGTCCGCCCTCCGGCGCGTGCGCCCTCGCCGGCCGTCATCTCCTGGGTCAGGCTCTCGACCAGCGACCACTGCGCGGGGCTGGTATCCTGTGCCTCGTCGATAAGGATGTGGTCGATGCCGCCGTCCAGCCGCCACAGCACCCAGGCGGCACGACCGGGGTCGGCGAGCAGGTCGGCGGCGGCAAGGATGAGGTCGTCGAAATCGAGCCAGCCGCGCCGTGCCTTGGCCGCGGCATAGGCGTCGAGGAAGGGGCCGGCGAAACGGTGCAGCGCCGCCGTCCGGACGGCCGCCTCGAGCGCCAGACGCAGCGGCCGGGCGGCCTCGACCCGCGCCATCAGCGCCTCGAGGGGCTGGAGCAGGGGGCCGAGCGCCGACCGAGTCTGCCTGGTTGGAAAGGCACCGGTCTTGGCGCCGAAGGCAGCCTTCGCCGCGGAGCCGTAGAGGAGCACGCCCTCGAGCGCCTCGAGCACGGCGGCACCGGCCGTCCACGGCAGCAGGGCGGCGAGCCGGCCGGCGGCCCTGACGTCGGTCGGGGTACCGGCGTCGAGCAGCGGCACCAGCGCAGCCAGTAGCGGGCTCTCGCTGCCGTCGAAGGCGGCGGCGCAAAGGGCTGCCTCGTCGAAGCCGGCCGGCAGCCCGAAGGCGGCGTGCGCGCCGGCCTCGTCGAGACGGTAGCGGAAGTTCCTCCGTCCGGCGGCGATGTCATCAAGCCGCTCGCCCACCTCGGCGCCGCCGGCGAGCCGGGCCAGCGCGTCGAGTGCGGCGGGGTCGTCGCGGGCGAGCGTCTCCAGCACATCGGCCCGCAGCAGCCGGGCGGCGCGGTCGTCGAGTTCGGTGAAGGCCGGGCTGACGCCGGCCTCGAGCGGAAAGCGGCGCAGGAGCGAGGCGCAGAAGGCGTGCAGGGTCTGGATGCGCAGCCCGCCCGGCGTCTCGATCGCCTGGGCGAAGAGCCGGCGGGCGGCGGCGAGTCGGGCGGGGGCGAGCGGCCCCACGACCCCGAGCGCGGCGAGCGCCTCGCCAAGCCCGCCGTCGTCGAGCATCGCCCAGCCGCCGAGGCGCGCAAACAGGCGGTTCTGCATCTCGCCGGCCGCGGCCTTGGTGTAGGTCAGGCACAGGATGCGCTGCGGCGCCACCCCCTCGACCAGAAGGCGCGCGACGCGGTCGATCAGCACCTTGGTCTTGCCCGAGCCGGCGTTGGCGGACAGCCACACCGAGGCGCCGGGGTCGGCGGCCTGCCGCTGGCGGGTGCCGGGATGGTCGGTCGTCATGGTCCGGTCTCCGGCGCCGGCGGGTCGGTCGGCTCCCACTCGCCGAAGCGGGCGAGGTGGTCGTAGTCGCCGGCCCAGCCCTCGCTCCTGACGGCGCGACGGGAAAGATAGGGCCGCCCGCCCGGGCCGTATGCCGCCAGCAACCGCGACAGCCCCTCCCACAGCCGGGCGGTGGCGTCGGCTGCAAGCTCGGTGCAGCGCTCGGTGGCTTCGCCGCGCAGGCCGATGTGGCTGATCCGGGCCACCGGGGCGGGGGCGAGGCCGTCAAAGCCGCCGCGCTCGGCCATCGCCGCCTCGATCAGCAGCTGCTTGTCGAAGGCTTCCATCTCGGCCAGGGTGGGCAGGCTGCCGGTCTTGTAGTCGATGACGTGCAGCCGGCCGTCGGGCAGCCGGTCGATGCGGTCGGCCCGGCCGGTCAGCATCGTGCCCGGGGGGTCGATGCGCAGCACCCCGCGGATCTCGATACCGGCGGGGGTGCCAGGGGCGGCGGCGAGGCGGGCCAGGAGATAGGGCGCGACGGCGGCAAACTGCGCCCGCCAGAGCCGTCGGGCCGCCGGCCAGGGCACCTCGCGGGCAAGCTCGTCGTCGGCGAGCGCAAGAAGCCGGGCGGCGGCCGCGGCCGGCGCCTCGTCGCCCGGACGGTTGCGCAGGAAGCGCGCCATCACCCCGTGCAGCACCTCGCCGCGCAGCGCCGCATCGGCATCGGGGCCGAGCGGGTCAAGCGGGCGCAGGCGCAGGATGTGGCGGGCATAGATCGCGTAGGGATCGCGGATGAGGGTCTGGACCTCGGTCACCGACAGGGACTGCGGGCGCAGCGCGGCCGGTGGGCGGGGCGCGGGGCGCCCGGCGCGGGGCTGGGCGACGGCGGGGCGCTCGAGGGCGCGGGCAAGGGCCAGCGCCCGGTCGCCGCGGCCGCGCATGGCGGCCAGGGCGTCCGCGCCGCCGGGCAGGCCGGCGAGCAGCGTCATCAGCCGGTTGAGCCAGCGGGCCGGGACGGTCTGCGCGTCGGAATCGCGGATGGCGCGGCTGAGCACCGCCTGCGGCGCGGCAACCGCCTGCTGGAAGTCGTGCGCGGCAAGCCCGATCTGGCGCTCCGGGAGCAGGAGTGCCGCGGCCCGTCGCATCGGCCGGCTGAGCCAGGGGTCGGGCGATGGTGCGGCCGGCCAGCTGCCCTCGTTCAGCCCGCCGAGCAGCACGAGGTCGGCCCCGCCAACGCGCGCCTCGATGGTGCCCCAGATCATCGCCCGCGGGTCGGCGGCCACCGTCTCGCGCAGCGCCCGGCCGGAAAACAGCGTCTCGAGCAGCGCAAGATAGTCGGCCGGCGTCACCTCGGGGCCGGTGGCGGCCTCTCGGCCGAGGGCGTCGATCGCGGACCTCGCCTCTTCGCCGGCGGCGCCGTCCCACAGCAACCCAGCGCCTCCCGCGCCGGTCCCGGCCGCCAGGCCCTCGGCCAGCCGCAGGTGACGGGCGAAGCGTTCGGCAAGCGGCGCGGGGGCGGCATCGGCGAGGCAGGACAGCAGCCCGGACAGCCAGGCGGCCCAACCGGCGCGACCCTCGGCAAGCGCCGCCCATCGGGCGAGGTCGGACGCGTCGGGATAGGCCGGGCCGCCCCGGCGCAGCCAGAGTTCGAGCTCGCGGGTGTGCAGCAGGTGCGGGCCGCGGCCGGCGCCGCCATGTGCCAGCGGATGCTTGAGCACAGCGAGCAGCGCGGCGGCTTCGGCCTGCCGGCCGAACAGCGCCGCGGTCTGGCGCAGCAGCCGCCCCGGCGGGGTCAGGGCCAGTGGCTGGCCGGCGCTGTCGTCGGGGCGGATGCCCCAGCGGCCGAGCGCGGCAGCCACCTGGCGCGTCAGACCGCGGTCGGGCGTGACCAGCGCGACGCGCCGCCCCCCGCCCACGGCCTCGCGCATCAGAAGCGCCAGCGCCGCCGCCTCGGCCCGGGGCGAGGGCGCCTCGATCAGCGTGAGCCCCGCGACGGCCCCGACGAGGTTGCCCAGCCCCGGCCCCTCGGCCCGCCAGGCGTCGGTGACCGGAGCAGGACGCAGCGCCAGCGAGACGAGGCGGTTGCGTGCGGGATCGGGGGGGGTGGCGGCGATCCAGGGGGCAACGTCGGCGGGCGCCATCCCGAGCCGGTCGAGAAAGCGCAGGAAGCGCGTCTGGGGGTGGTCCTCGGCGCCATCGTCGGTGGCGAGCGCGGCCCAGGCGGCGGCGGGCATCGCGTCGTCGAAGCCGGGCAGCACCACCGCCCCGGCGGGCAGGCGGGCGACGGCGGCCATCAGCGCCGCCGTCGTCCCGCGCGAGCCGGTGGAGCCGGCGACGATCACGGCATGGGCGGGCGGCGCGACCGCCCAGCCGGCCTCCAGCGCCGCCACCGCCATGGCCTGGCGCGCGCCTGGGTCGGGGGCGCCGGCGCTGCCGGCGAGGTAGCCCGCGACGATGGCGAGGAAGGCCTGCGCCCGCTGCCAGTGGCGGGCATGGCCACCGACGTCGAGAAGGGCGAGGCTGGCGGGGGCGACGCCCTCCTCGGCCATCTCGTCGATCAGCCGAGCAAGGCTTTCGGCCAGCGCGAAGGCGGCGGCGGGCGGGCCGAGGTCGGGGCTGCGGTCAAGGGCCGCCCGGGTGAGGCGGGCGAGGTCGAGCAGCCGGCGCAGCCGCGGGGCGGGCGGCGGCAGGCCGGCGAGCGGCAGTGCGGCGCCGGGGTCGGTGACCAGCCGCAGCCTCGGCAGGAGACGCGCGCCGTCCGCGGCCAGGGCCGCGGCGACGGCGCGCCGCATGCGGCCGGTGGCGAGGTAGACCTCCGCCCTGGCCAGTTCCTCGGGCGGGGCGCCGGCGAAGCGCGCCGTCAGCCCCGCGGCGAAGGCGCGGGCGAAGTCGGCCCCCGGCGGCAGGGCGAAGACCGGCCCCTCAGCCATCCCCGACCTCGGCCAGCAGCGCCTCGGCCTCGGCGATGCCGGCCGGGGTGCCGACGTCGCACCAGCCGCCGGGGTGCACGAGGCCGAAGGCCGCGCCGCGGGCGATGAGCCCGTCCCACACGGCGTTGAGCGAGAAGACCGTGCCGGGATGGGAGGCCACCGCCGCGGCGGCGATCGCCTGCGCCCCGCTGTAGACGAAGGCTCCCCTGCGGGCGATGCGGCCGTCGGGGCCGAGGGCGAAGTCGCCCGCCCCGGCGTGGGCGCGCGCGGCCGCCGCCGGCACGAGCAGGAGCAGCGCCTCGGCCCCCGCCTCGGCCGCCGCGGGCCAGGCGGCGGCGAGCGATGCGAGCGGGTTCGCCCCGGTGAAGACGGCATCGGCGTTGAGCGTCAGCACGGCGTCGGCGCCGAGGGCGGGCAGCGCCGCCTTGAGGCCGCCCCCGGTCTCGAGGATGGCGGGTTCGTGCGCGATGAGGATGTCCGGCCGGCCGGCGAGATGGGCGGCGATGGCGTCGGCGCGGTAATGGGTGTTGACGACGATGCGGCCGGTTCCGGCGGCCGCGGCCAGCGCCAGCGCCCGGTCGATCAGCGGCCGGCCCGCCACCGGAATCATGGGCTTCGGCCGCCCGGCGGTGAGCGGCCCCATCCGCGTGCCGAAGCCCGCGGCGAACAGCATCAGCGCGTCGGGACGCTGCCGCATCGGGCGACGATCCGGGCAAGGCGCTCGGGTGTGGGCTCGGGCAGCGTGGCTCGCGCCACCGCGGCCAGCCCGGAGAGCGCGGGATGGGCGAGGTCGCCCGTCAGATGCCCCCAGACGCGGGGGATCAGCGCGACGTACTGCGGCTTGCCGTGGTGCATCGCCAGCCGGGCGAAGACGCCGAGGATGCGCAGGTTGCGCTGGGCGGCGAGGGCAGCGCAGGCGGCGGCAAACTCTGGCCGCGGCAGGCCGGCGGCGGCGGCGTAGCGATCGGCAATGGCCGTGCCGAGGCCCGGGGCGAGGTCGCGGCGCGCGTCCTCGGCCAGCGAGACAAGGTCGTAGCCGGGATGGCCCGCGCGGGCGTCCTGGAAGTCGAGCAGGCCGACGCGGGCGGGCCCGGCACGGCCGGGCAGCCACAGCAGGTTCTCGGCGTGGAAGTCGCGCAGCACCAGCACCGGAGAGCCGCCGGCGAGGGCGGCCAGGGCGTCGGCGGTGGCAGCAGCCAGCGCCCCGGCCTCGGCCGCGGCACTGCCCATGTCCGCTCCGGTGGCGCCGGTGCGGTACCATTCGGCGGCCAGCCCGGCGAGCGTGCCCATGGTGGCCGGATCATAGGCGGCCAGCCCCGCGGGCGCGGCGTGGCGGTGCAGGTGGACGAGCGCGTCCACCGCCGCGGCGTAGAGCGCCGGCTCGGCCCCCGGGTCGCGGGCGCAGAGCCGGGCGAAGAGGTCGTCGCCGAGATCCTCCAGGAGCAGGAAGCCGCCGGCGGCATCCTCGGCAAGGATCGCGGGCGGCGACAGGCCCAGCCGCGCGAGGTGGCGTGCGATGGCGAGGAAGGGGCGGACGTCCTCGCCGGTGGCAGGGTCGGCGTCCATCAGCACCGCCGTCGCGCCGGAGGGCAGCACGAGCCGCTCGTAGCGGCGGGGCGAGGCGTCGCCGGCGAGCGGGCGGCGCGCGGCGGTGCCCCAGCCGGCAGCGGCCAGGAAGGCCGCGGCATGCGCCGGGCGGGCGGGGCCGGGCAAGGTCATGACCCGGCGATCGCCCCCGCCGCGGCGGCGAGCGCGGCGAGCAGGGGCGCATGGCGGGGGTGAGGGGCGGCAAGCTCGGCCCGCCGCCCCTCGCCGGCGCCGGGCGGCAGATGGGCGAGGCGGAGACGCAGGGCGTCGCGCGGGGCAAGCCCGCCCAGCCGGTCAGGCCACTCGACCAGGCACAGCGCGGCCCCGAAGGCGTCCGCGAGGCCGAGTTCGGCCACCTCGGGGGGGCCGTGCAGGCGGTAGAGGTCGGCATGCCAGATGCCGCCGGCGCCGTCGTCGTAGGTCTGCACCAGGGTGAAGCTCGGCGAGGGCACGTCTTCCCGAGGCAGGCCGGCGGCGGCGCGGCGGGCGCCGATCAGCGCCCGCGCGAGATGGGTCTTGCCGCTGCCGAGCGGGCCGTCGAGCAGGAGCACGTCGCCCGCGCCGAGCCTTGCCGCGAGCCAGGCGCCCAGCCGGTCGGTGGCGGCGGGATCGGGCAGGCAGAGGACGACGGCGCCGGCGGCCGGTTCGGCCGGTTCGGCGGGTGGCGTGGCGGGTGGCGCGGTCATCCTGGCCATGGCCACAGCTTGGCAAGCGGCTTGGCCGGGTGCAAGCGGGAGGCGGCAGGGAAGCTGCGGCGGCGGGGCGCAGGCGGCTGCGGAAGCTGCGGCGGCGGCGGGCGGCAGACGGCGGACGGGGGCGCCGCGGGGAGACGGGGGGCGGCAGACAGCGGGCGGCGACTGCGGTCAGGTGCGACGGCGCGGGGACCGGAGCGTCGCCGCGGGAGCGGGTCCGGCGGAGGGGCGCGCGGACGCAGGCGGTGCGTCCGGCCGTGGCTGGGCAGCGGGCGCCGGTGGCGGTCAGGCACGGGCGCGGCGTGAAGCCCCGCCCGCCGGCACGCCCTGGCCGGCGGCCGGGGCCTGCAGGGTCCGGAAGCTGGCCAGTGTGCTTCCGCCGGCCAGACCGGAAAGCCGCATCCGGAGCCGGCGCCCGTCGAGGAGTTCGGCCTCTCCCGTCTCGGGCGGGCGCAGCCCGGGGGTGGCGACGAAGCGCCTGGCCGCCGCCCAGGCCGGGGTCGGGCGGGCCATCGCCTGCCAGCACCTCTCTGCCTCGGCGATGCCGATCTGGCCGAGGCTGCGGCCGGGATCGGTTCCCCACAGGCGGGCGTAGGCGTCGTTGGTCAGCACCAGCACGCCGGAGGGCGAGAACACCGCCACCGCCTCGTCGAGGGTGTCAAGCACCGCCTGCGCCGTCTCGATCTCGGCGCGGAAGCGGCGGGCGAGGGTGATCTCGGCCGAGATGTCCTCGATCAGGAAGGCCACGGCGCCATCGGGGTGGGGCCGACCGGTGACGCGGTAGGTCTGGCCAGAAGGCAGCGTCCAGGTCTCCTCGTGGTGGCCGGAGGCCGCCGCCTCTTCGAGCGCGGTGATCCGCTCGCGCCAGCTGCGGTAATCCCGTGGCTCGGGGATGCGGCGCTTGTCGCGCAGCCCGTCGAGAAATGCGGCGAGGCTGGGCCGCGCCGACAGGAACTCCGGGCTGAGGGCGGTAAGCTCGGCCAGCGCGGGGTTGAACAGCATCAGCTCCCGCCTGCGGTCGAACACGGCCAGCCCGACGGGCAGATGCGCGAAGGTCTTCGACAGGGTCTGCACGAACTCGCGCAGTGCGGACTCGGCCTGGACGGCGCTGTCGGCCGGAAGGCCGAAGCACAGCAGCTCGCTGCCGAGCGGCAGGCTGTGCAGGTCGAACCAGCGCATCCGGCCCTCGACCCCGGTCCGCACGCGGGTGCGGCGGCGGGCCGAAGTGCCTGCCATGGCCTCGGTCGGCGGCGCCTCGAACAGGCGCGGCAGCGGCCAGGTGAGAACCTCGGCCTCGACGTCGCGTTCGGCGGCGAGCAGAAGATAGGCGCGGTTGGCCCAGGTGACCGCGCCGTCGGCGGCTTGCCGCCAGACAAGAAGCGGCGCCTGCTCGACCGTGGTCCGCAACTCGGCAAGCTCGCGTTCGATCAGCTGGTGGCTGACATGGTCGAGCGTGATGGTGCGCGGCCCGCCCGGATCGCCCGACAGGGTGAGCCGGACGACGCCGTCGCGCCATTGCGCGTGCAGGGCGACGGGTTCGTCGCCGTCGGCGGCGACCTCCACCTCGCCCTCGGCGGGCAGCCGGGCGAGCGCCGCGTCGATCCCCGGCAGTCGCCGGCGCAGATGCGCAAGCAGGCGCGGCAGCGGCGGACCGGCGTCGGGAAGCATGGCCAGAACCGCCCTAGCCGGGGCGGTGGCGTCGACGAGTGCCTCGCCGTCGAAGAGGAACACCGCCTGTTCTGGCCCCGGTGACGGAACCGCGACGGGCCGCGCGCGGTGCGGCGGGAGGGCCCAGAGGAGGAGGACACCGCATCCGGCCGCCGCCAGGCAGCTGCCGGCCAGAAGCACCGCCATCAGCCAGTTGTCCGCCATCGCGCGTGCCTTCTGCAACCCGTGCCCGAGCCTCGCCGGCATTGGTTAAATGGCGGTTAAGCCGAGTCGGGGGCGCTCAGGACGTGATCGGGCGGTTCTCGCCCAGCGCCTCCGGCCGCGGCGGGCTGATCCGCGCCCGCGGCCATACCACCTCGACGACCGCCCCGGAACGGTCGTGCCGCTCGGCCGCGGTGAGGAAGGGATCGGCGCCATTGTAGAAGCGCAGCCGCGCCCCGGTGCGCTCGAGGAGGGTCTTGGCGATGAACAGGCCGAGCCCCATGCCTTCGTATTCGGGGCGGCGGGAATCCGGCGCCGGGCGGCGGCTGCGCATGAAGGGGTCGCCGATGCGGCCGATCACCTGCGGCGGAAAGCCGTCGCCGTCGTCGGCGATGCGCACGGTGATCTCGGTCTCGGACCATTCGGCGTCGACCCAGACCTCGCCGCGGGCGAAGTCGACCGCGTTCTGGACCAGGTTGCGCAGCCCGTGGATGATTTCCGGGGCCCGCCGCACCAGCGGCTGGCGGCCGTCGTCCTCGGGGCCGCGGGTCTGGAAATGCAGCGCCTTGCCCCGGGCGGCATGGGGTTCGGCGGCCTCGCGCACGACGGTTCCGAGGGGGGCGTGGCGCAGGTGGGAATCGTCCTTGCCGGCCCTTCCCATCGAACGGAGGATGTCGCGGCAGCGGTCGGCCTGGCTGCGGATCAGCTCGGCGTCGTCGCGCAGCTCGGGCCGGTCGCCGAGTTCGGAGATCATCTCTGAGGAGACAAGCTTGATCGTGGCGAGCGGGGTGCCGAGCTCGTGCGCGGCGGCGGCTACGACACCGCCAAGGTCGGTGAGCTTCTGCTCGCGCGCCAGTGCCATCTGCGTGGCGAGCAGGGCCTCGGACATCGAGCGCATCTCGACCGAGACGCGGCGCGAGTAGATGCCCAGGAAGCCGATGCCGATGACGATGGCCAGCCAGGTGCCGAATTCGATCAGCGGCGGCACCATCAGCACCTCGCCGCTCCGCAGGCGGAGCGGGAGGTGGAAGAACGTCAGCAGCGTGATCAGACCTATCGCCGTCACCCCAAGCAGCACCGTCGAGCGGAGCGTGAGGATGGTCGCCGAGATCGTCACCGGGGCAACCACGAGCAGGGCGAAGGGATTGGTCAGCCCGCCGGTGAGATAGAGCAGGAGCGCGAGCTGGGCGACGTCGAACAGCAGCGTCAGCAGCGCCTCGAGTTCGGTCAGTCGCTTGTTCTCGGGAAAGACGAAGACGGCGATGAGGTTGGCGACGATCGCCGCGCCGACGACGAGGTAGCAGAGCCCCAGCGGCAGGTCGAGCCCGTAGCGGCGATGCGCCAGCGTGATGGCCAGAAGCTGGCCGCCGATCGCGAGCCAGCGCAGCAGGATCAGCGTGCGCAGCCGGATCCAGTCGCTGCGGGTGTCCCGGGCGGACAGGCCGAGGGTGGGCGACAGCATCGCGGCGATCCTTGCAGGCGGGTCCAAGTGTCACAGGGACACGCCTGCCCATTGTTAGTGGGCCGCGTTCGGCCGATCAATCGGGCGCCCGCCGCGCGCGGGCAGGGGAATGACTCGGGGGATGGGCGCGGAGGCGATGTCGGAGCGGTCGATGATGCGGCTTTATGCCGGAACGGCGGCGGCGCTGGTGGCGGCGCTGCTCGGCACGCTGCTGTATTTCGTGCTGACCGGCCGCGCGGCGGACCGTTTCGCGCAATGCCGTGCCTCGGCCGTGGCCGGCGGGGCGGCGGCCATCGGCGGGCCGTTCACGCTGGTTGACCACACCGGGCGCACCGTGACCGACGCCGATGTGCTGACCAGGCCGTCGCTGATCTACTTCGGCTATACCTTCTGCCCCGACGTCTGCCCCTGGGACATGGCGCGCAACGTGGCGGCGACCGACATCCTGCGCGCGGGGGGGGTGGAGGTCACGCCGGTGTTCATCTCGATCGACCCCGGGCGCGACACGCCCGAGCGGCTGGCCGACTGGGTGGAGTTCCTCGATGGCGGTGTCGTTGCCCTGACCGGCAGCGAGGAGCAGGTTCGCGCCGCCTCACAGGCCTACCGCACCTACTACAAGGCGCATGAGGATACCGGCGACGGGCTCTATCTGGTCGATCACAGCACCTTCACCTACCTCACCCTTCCCGGGCACGGCTTCGTCGAGTTCTTCCGCCGCGAGACGACCCCCGAGGCGATGGCCGAGACGGTGGGCTGCTTCATCGACGCATCCTGATTGCGCGCATTCTGCCGGCATGTTTGACCGCCGCCACCTTCCGGCCTAGAAGCGGGAAGGAAGCTGACGGGAGGCCGTGCATGGACGAGGAGCCCGACGCCGATCTCGGCGATGACCGGTCGCTCTTGCTGGTCGACGACGACGAGCCGTTCCTGAAGCGGCTCGCGCGGGCGATGGAGAAGCGCGGCTTCGACGTCGAGACGGCGGCCAGCGTGGCCGAGGGCAGGGCGGCCGCCGGCGCCCGGCCCCCGGCATATGCGGTCGTCGACCTGCGGCTCGAGGACGGCAACGGCCTTGACGTGGTCGAGGCGCTGCGGGCGCGCCGGCCCGACTGCCGGGTGGTGGTGCTGACCGGCTACGGCGCGATCGCGACCGCGGTCGCGGCGGTCAAGATCGGCGCCACCGACTACCTCTCAAAGCCCGCGGACGCCAACGACATCGTCAACGCCCTGCTGGCGCGCGGGGCCGACCTGCCGCCGCCGCCGGAGAACCCGATGTCGGCCGACCGCGTGCGCTGGGAGCACATCCAGCGCGTCTACGAGCTGTGCGACCGCAATGTCAGCGAGACGGCGCGGCGGCTGAACATGCACCGCCGCACCCTGCAGCGCATCCTGGCCAAGCGCAGCCCGCGCTGAGCGCGGGCGGCACCGCGCCACACTTCAGCCGGCGTAGGGCAGCATCCGCCCCAGCACCCGCCCTCCGAGGACATGGACGTGGAGGTGCGGCACCTCCTGGATGCCGGCCTCGCCGGCGTTGGCAATGAGCCGGTAGCCGCCGCCCGAATCGCCCGGCGCCAACTGCTGCATCGCACAGACCCGGCCGATGGCGCGGGCGAAATCGGCGATCTCTGCATCGCTGGCGGCGGCGGTGAAGTGGTCGAAGGTGACATAGGGGCCCTTGGGGATCACCAGGACATGCTCGGGCGCCTGCGGGCGGATGTCGCGGAATGCAAGCGAATGCTCGGTTTCGAGGATCTTCGCGCAGGGAATCTCGCCACGCAGGATGCGGGCGAAGATGTTGGCGGGATCGTAGGCATAGGGCATGGCGGTCCTTTCCGTGGTCAGTCGAGAAACAGGCCTTCGGCTTCGACGATCGCGCGCGCCGTCGCCTCGGCGATGCCGAGGAAGGCGGCGAACGCGGCGGTGTTCTGCTCGCCCGGCGCGGATTCGTACAGCCGGTGCACATGCGGGAAGCCGGCGTCGCGAATCTGCTCGCTCTCGAACTGGATGTCGTAGCGCAGGGTCGGAAGCAGCCGGGAGATGGTGGAGCGCGGCGTCTCCCATCCGGCCAGGCCGACCCGGCGCGCATGGCCGACCAGGTAGTCGTCGGAAAAGCTGCACTGGACCTCAAGCAGCCGCGTCGTCGCCTTGTCGGCGTAGAAGTCCTGCAGCAGGTCGATGTTGGCGGTGTCGAGGCACATCACCAGCCGGTTGCTGCCGAACCAGTCGAACAGCAGCCGCATCAGCGCCCGCCGGTGGCGGGTGCGCTTCTCGATCGTGTTCTGGATGCCGCCGAGGTCTGGCAGCGCGGTTCCCTCCTCGTTGAACAGGTAGTCAACCGCGGGCAGGCCGGTCGCCTGCCGGATTCGCCCGACCAGCCGCTTGGCGACGTGCCACTTCTTGCAGGCGACGATCAGGAGCTCGCGTTCGCGGCCGAGCGAACCCTCGGTCTCCCAGAAGCGCGGGGCGAAGCGCCGCCCGATCCGGCCCCGCCCGGTGAGGAAGCCGTGCAGGCGCCGGCCCTCGCCCGAGATGCTGAACCGCGCCCCCGCGGCGGCGTAGAGATCGCCGAGCCGCGCCTTGAGCTCGACCGCCTCGGGAGAGATCTTGCGGGCGAACAGGAAGTCCTGGCTCAGAAGCAGGTCGTAGTGGTCGTTATAGAAGGTCACCGGCATGCCGTAGTCGGTGAACATCAGGAAGGTGGGCGTGCGCCGGCTGATCTGGGCGTCGGGCACGAGATGCGGTACCAGCGTCTGGAAGAAGGTCTCGTCGGGAATCCACGTCCGCCTGAAGAAGGCGGGAATGTCGGGGCGGGTGGCCAGGAAGGCCAGGATCGCCTCGAGCGTCGCGCGCCTGAGGCACCACCACTGGGAGCCGATCATGACGTCGATGTCGGGCGGGATCGGCCGCTTCAGCGCCAGGCGTCGCTGCAGCTCAAGGCTGGCGTAGAAAAGCCGCTTGTGGCGACGCTCGTTGAGGAAGTGGCGGTAGATCAGCCGCTCTTCCTTCATCCCGGTCTTGATCCAGCCCGAGGTGAAGAAGTCGAAGCTCTCGATGTGGTCGGTGTCGCTGCGGTCGAGCCATGTGTGGATGTACTCGGCCGACTTGATCGGCATGCAGTCGCCCGAGATCATGTAGACATGGGTCGCTCCGGCGAAGGCGGCCAGCGCCGCGCGCACCGCCTCGAGCGTCGCCTCGACCAGCGACCATTCCCCCCAGCCGCAGCGTATGCGCCGCCCGGCGAAGGCGACGCGGGGGTTGTCGGCAAGGCCGCGGCGGATAGCATCGTACTGCGCGGGCGGGGAATTGGCGTCGAAGTGGATCGCCACGAAGTCGCCAGCCGCAGTCAGACGCTGCGCCTGGGCGATGATGCCGTCGGGGTCGCGGTGCACGAGCAGGACGTAGGCAATCCGGGCCATGGCTTCCTATCCCCCGGGACGTACCCCGGCCGACCCGAGACCTACCCCGATCCGGCATTGAAGTGACAGCGTTTCTTTGCTGTTGTCGCCGAGGGTGGGGCGGCGGGGACAGGGGGACGCGGCAATGGGCTTTCCGGGCACGTGGATGACCGAGAGCGAGAGCATGGTCTACCGGGTCGTCCCGAAATGCGCCTGCTCGACCATCGGCCAGGTGATGCACTACTCGGACCACGGGCGCTTCTACGACGGCGACATCCATGATGCCGCCGACGGGCTGCACAAATGGTCGCGCGAGGACAGCCAGCCGCTGATCGAGGCCAACGTCCGCGGCCACCGCAGCTTTGCCTTCACAGCCGTCAGGAACCCCTACAGCCGCATCCTGTCGTCGTTCTTCGACAAGATCTGCGGCGTCCAGAGGAACGGGAAGCGCTACCGTGGCAACCTCGTGCCGCTGCTCGCGCAGCGCTACGGCGTCACGACCGGCACGCCCGAGGCAGATTTCGCGGATTTCGACCAGATCGCGAGCTTCCGCAGGTTCCTCCTGTTCGCGCGCGACACCATCCGCTGGAAGAAGCCGATGGAGCCCGACATCCACTGGTCGGCGATGTCGAGCCATATCGCTACCTTCATCGCCAACGGTGGCCGGTACGACCTGGTCTTTCCCATCGAGCGGTTCGAGGAGGGAATGCATGCGGTGCTCGACCGGGTGGCGACGCCGGTCAAGGTGGACCTTGCCGCAATTCCGCGCTTCAACGAGAGCGAGGGCCACGGGCCGAAGCGCGCCCATCCGGTGGAGGCCTATTTCGACGACCTCTCCCGACACCTGATGTGGGAGATCTACAAGCGCGACTTCCAGCTCTTCCGCTACGACTTCGACAACCCGGCAAGCCACATGCCGACAGGGCCGATCGACCTCGACGAGGTGCACAAGAAACTGGGCGAGTAGCGGCGGCCGGTGGCGGACGGGGAAAATCCTTCGCACGAAGGATTTTCGCCCGGGCCCCTGCGCCCCCGCGCATCGCGGATGCTTCCCCCGGTGCCGGCCCACGGGGTCTGCGGGCCTGCCTGCCGGCCAAGGGGTTTCGCGGGGGCTGTGCGCTGGAAGGGAAAATCCTTCGTGCGAAGGATTTTCGCGCTGGCCGCGTGGCCGTCAGAGGAATCCCTCCATCCGGAACAGCGCCCGGAGGTCGGCCTCGGGGCGGGCGCCGAGGTGGCCGATGACCTCGGCCGCGGCGACGATGCCCATTCGCACGCTGGTGGCAAGGTCGCGCCCGGTGGCCAGCCCGCAGAGGAAGCCGGCGGCAAACTGGTCGCCCGCGCCGGTCGCATCCACCGGCACGACCCGCCTCACCGGCACCTCCACCCGCGTGCCGAATTCGATGGCGATCACGCTCTCGCCCGAACGGGTGCAGACGACCAGCGGGCAGTCGGCGGCGGCGGCGGCGAGCGCGTCCGCGAGGTCGTTGGTCTCGTAGAGCGAGACCCATTCGGACTGGTTGCCGATGACGTAATCCATGTCGGCGGCGACCAGCCGGCGGAAATCGGCACGGTGGCGGTCGACGCAGAAGGGGTCCGAAAGCGCGATGCCCGCCCGCCCGCCGGCACCGCGGCAGGCGCGCGCGGCCTTGAGGAACGCCTCCTTCCCCTCGTCCTTGTCGAACAGGTAGCCCTCGAGGAAGACCACCTCCGAGCTGGCCATCACCGCCTCGTCGACGTCGCCGGGAGAGACCTCGGCCGAGATGCCGAGGTAGGTGTTCATCGACCGCTCGCCGTCGGGGGTGACGAAGATCATCGACCGCGAGGTGGGCAGCCCGCTGTCGGCGACCGGCCGGTTGGGGAAGGCGGTGCCCAGCCGCTCGGTGTCGGCAGCGAAGAAGCGGCCGAGCTCGTCGTCGGCGACGCGGCCGACGAAGGCGGTGGCAAGACCGAGGTTGCCGAGCCCCGCGAGGGTGTTGGCCACCGATCCGCCGGCGGCGGTGCGCCGGGCGCCCATGGCGGCATAGAGCGTCTCGGAGCGGTCGCGCCCGACCAGCGTCATGATGCCCTTGCGGATGCCGTGGTCGGCAAGGAAGCCATCAGAGACCGAACCGAAGACGTCGACGATGGCATTGCCGATGCCGGCGACCTTGAAGCGTTTCACGCGGACTTCCCTTCCCAGGCGCAGAGATCGTTGATCACGCAGGAGGCGCAGGCCGGCTTGCGGGCGGTGCAGACATAGCGCCCGTGCAGGACAAGCCATTGATGGGCGTGGAGCTGGAACTCGGCCGGGACGTTGTCCTCGATCGCCCGCTCCACCGCCTCGGGCGTGCGGCCCGGCGCGATGCCGGTGCGGTTGCCGACCCGGAAGATGTGGGTGTCGACCGCCTGTGCGGGCAGGTGCCACCACATGTTCAGCACGACGTTCGCCGTCTTGCGCCCCACCCCCGGCAGCGACTGCAGCGCCGCGCGCGACGACGGCACCTCGCCGCCGTAGTGCTCGACGAGGATCCGGGACAGCTGCATCACGTTGCGGGCCTTGTTCCGGAAGAGGCCGATCGTGCGGATGTGGGCGATCAGCCCCTCCTCGCCGAGGGCAAGCATCTCGCCGGGGGTGTCGGCGACGGCGAACAGGCCGCGGGTGGCGGCGTTGACGCTGCGGTCGGTGGCCTGCGCCGACAGTGCCACCGCGACGAGAAGCGTGTAGGCGTTGAGGTGCTCGAGTTCGCCCTTCGGTTCCGGCCGGGCTGCGCGGAAGCGGGTGAAGATCGCGCGGAGCACGTGGTAGTCGGTCTGGCGGGCCATGGCCGCCTTCTGCCCGCTTCGCGGCGGCCGGGCAAGCGGGCGCGCGCTCACGGCCCGCCGCCGAGCAGCGTCAGCCACAGCCAGGCGGTGACCACCGAGGCGGCGGTGGCGATCAGGACCGCCGAGGCGGCGACGCGGCGCGCCACCCCGTAGAGGCTCGCGAAGACATAGCCGTTGACGCCCGGCGCCATGGCGGCGGTGACCACCGCCGAGCGGAACCCGGCCTCGGAGAGGCCGAGGCCCCGGCCGAAGATCCAGACCAGCGCGGGGTGAAGCACCAGCGACACCGCGCAGACATAGGCGATGGTGCGCAGGTCGCCCTCGGGCCGGTAGCGGCAGAGGATGCCGCCGAGCCCGAACAGCGCCGCGGGCAGCGCGGCGCGGATCATGAGGTCGAGCGCGTCCCAGACCACCCCGGGCAGGGGCAGGCCGGTGAGGTTGACGGTCAGCCCCGCGGCGATCGCGAGCACCAGGCCGTTGCGGAACACCGCGCGGGCGATTCGCTGCGGCAGGCCGGCCAGCGCGCCGCGGGCGCGCACCGTCTCCATCGCCGCCAGACCGAGGGCATAGCAGTAGGGCGCGTGCAGGGCGATGATGGCGAAGTTGCCCTCCAGCGCCCCGGCGCCGTAGGCGCGTTCCATGATCGGCAGGCCGAGCAGGACCGAGTTGGAGAACAGGCAGACGAAGCCGATGGCGACCGCGTCCTCCCACGGCCGGCCGAACAGCAGCCGCGCCCCGAGCAGGCCGGCGATGAAGCACAGCGTCGCGGCGCCGTAGAACGAGGCGATCAGCGCCAGGTCGAAGCCCCGTGCGAGGTCGAGCCGGGCGAGGGCGGCAAAGAGCAGGCAGGGGATCGCGAACTGCTGGGTGAACTGCATCAGCCCGTCCACAGCCGCATCGCCGAACCAGCCGCGCCGGGCCACCAGATAGCCGAAGCCGATGACGAGGAAGACCGGCAGGATGACGCCGAGGAGCGCCTGCACGGGGCCGCTACTCCTCGGCCCAGAAGGTCATCCCGTCATGGGCGGGCATGACATGGTCGGGGGTCTCGGCGGCCACGGCGTCGTGGTCGAGGTCGATGTGCATGTTGGTCAGGATCGCGCGGGCGGGGCGGACACGGCCGATCCAGTCGAGTGTCAGCGCGAGATGGGCATGGGTCGGGTGGGGTGTGCGCCGCAGTGCATCCACGACCCAGACGTCGAGCCCCTCGAGCATTGGCCAGCTGGCGTCGGGAATCGACACCACGTCGGGCAGGTAGGCGACGCTGCCGATCCGGAAGCCGAGCGCCTCGGTCGGCCCGTGGCTGACACGGAAGGGGGCGAGGGTGACCGGCCCGCCCGCGCCCGGCACCGTCACCGGCCCGCGGATAGCGTGCAGGTCGAGGATCGGCGGGTAGGGCGAGCCGTCCGGCTGGACGAAGGCATAGCCGAAGCGGGCCAGCAGAGCCTCCTGCGTCGGCCCGTCGGCCCACACCGGCAGCCGCCGGCGCATATTGAAGACCACCTGTCGGAGGTCGTCGAGGCCGTGGACATGGTCGGCGTGGGCGTGGGTGTAGACCACCCCGTCGAGTTCTCCCACCCCGGCGTCCAGGAGCTGGGTGCGCATGTCGGGCGACGTGTCGACCAGCACCCGGGTAGTGCCGCCGCCTTCCTCGCGGCTGACGAGCAGCGAGCAGCGGCTGCGCCGGTTGCGAGGGTTGGCGGGGTCGCAGGCACCCCAGTGGCCGCCCAGCCGCGGCACCCCCCCCGAGGAGCCGCAGCCGAGGATGCGGAAGGCGGTCCGCGCCATCAGGCGGCCCGCCGCGCCCGTGCCGCGCGGGAGAAGAGGCGGTCGAAGTTGGCCGAGGTCCGGGCGGCGAAGGCGGCGTAGTCCATCCCGAACAAGACCGCCCCTGCGCGGGCGGTATGCACGACATGCGCCGGCTCGTTGCGGCGGCCGCGGAAGGGCGGCGGGGCGAGATAGGGGGCGTCGGTCTCGACCAGGATGCGGTCCACCGGCGCGGCGGCGAAGATTGCGCGCAGGGCGTCCGACTTCGGGAAGGCCGCGATCCCCGACATCGACAGGTAGAAGCCGAGGCCGAGCGCCGTCTCGGCGAGCGCCGGGCCGGAGGAATAGCAGTGCATCACCGCCTCGAAGCGGCCAGCGGCATGCTCTTCGGTAAGGATGCGGGCCATGTCGACGTCGGCGTCGCGGGCGTGGATGACAAGCGGCAGGCCGGTCGCGCGGGCGGCGGCGATGTGCAAACGCAGCGACTGCTGCTGCAGGCCGCGGCTTTCGGGGGTGTAATGATAGTCGAGCCCGGATTCCCCGATGCCGACCAGCTTCGGTTCGCGGGCCAGCGCGACGAGCTCCTCGAGGTGCACCATCGGCTCGGCGGCGGCGTTCATCGGGTGGGTGCCGACAGTGTAGAAGACGCCGCGATGCGCCTCGGCGATGGCACGCACCCGCCCCGCGTCGGCCAGCCGCGTGCCGATGGTGACGATGCGCGTGACCCCGGCGGCCGCGGCGCGGGCGATCACCGCCTCGAGTTCGCCCGCGAAGTCGGGGAAGTCGAGGTGGCAGTGGCTGTCCACGATCTCGGGCGGGGGGGCGGTGTCTGGGGCGGTCATGGCCGGGGCTGCCGGGGCGCGGGATGGACCGGACGGCGGGCTCAGCGGGCGGCGCCCTCGTTCAGTGCGAGGAGGATATCGACCAGAAGCGCCGCCGGGTCAAGGTTGACCGCCCGGCCCCGGCGCGCCCGCGCCACCAGTGTCTGCGCCCGTTCTGCCCAGGCTCGGGCGGCGGCGGCATCGGGGGCAAGGCGGGCGAAGGCAGCGGCCTCGCCGGGCGCCGCCTCGGCCGCGGGCGGCCGGCCCAGCGCGCCGGTGCGGGCGAGGCGGGCCAGGAAGGCCTCGATCAGCGCCAGCGTCGTTTCGAAGGCCGCGGGGTCGCGCGCGGCAGTCTCGGCCAGGTCGATCGCGGCGGGCCGGTCGAGCCGCGGCATCCCGGCCATCAGCGCCACGATCCGGGCATAGAGCGCCAGTCCTTCGCCGGCGACCAGCGCCACCGCCGCCCCCGCAGAGCCGCCTGCGAGTTCGGCCAGCGCGGCCGGGTCGGCAGGCGGCGTCACCCCGGCGCCGGTCAGCGCACGGGCAAGGTCGTCCGCGCCGAGAGGCGAGCAGCGCAACACCCGGCAGCGCGACCGGATGGTGGGCAGAAGCGCCGCCGGCTTGTGGCAGACGAGCAGCAGCACCGCGCCGGCCGGCGGCTCTTCCAGCAGCTTGAGGATGGCGTTGGCGGCGTTGGGATTCAGTTCGTCGGCGGCATCGACGATCACCACCCGCCGGCCGCCGTCGGTGGCCGACAGTCCGAAGAAACGGGCGAGCTCGCGCACCTCGTCGACGGTAATGACCGCCCGCAGCCTGCCGCGGTCGTCGTCCCAGCCGCGGCGCACGAGCTTCAGCCGCGGCTCGGACAGCGCGGCGACGCGGCGGCCGATCGGATGGTTGGCGGCGATGTCGAGCGTTGCGGGCGGCGGCGGGGGGGCGAACAGCCCGGCGGGTTCGGGGGCCGCGGCGAGCAGGAAACGGGCAATCCGCCAGGCGAGGGTGGCCTTGCCGACGCCCCTCGGCCCGGCGATCAGCCAGCCGTGCGGCAGCCGCCCGACGGCATGGGCGGCAAGGAAGGCGGACTCGGCGGCGTGCTGGCCGAAGACGGCGGGCGCGTGGCGGGGATGCGGGGCGCCGTCGGCGCGGTCGGCCTCCGGCGCCGGCGCCTCGCTCATGCCAGCGCCTCGCGGGTGATGGCCAGCACCTCGGCGGCCACCGCGGCCGCGGGCCGGGCCCCGTCGATCAGCCGGATGCGGCGCGGGTGGGCGGCGGCGAGGGTGCGGAAGCCCGCGCGCAGCGCCGCCTGGAAGCCCGCCCCCCGTCCTTCGAAGCGCTGTTCTGCGCCGCCGCGGGCCAGCCCGCGGGCCAGCGCCACGGCCGGGTCCATGTCGATCAGGAAGGTCAGGTCGGGCTCGCGACCGATGAAAGCGGCATGCAGCCGCTCGACCTCGGCGGCGAGGTCGGGGCGGGCCGCGCCCTGGTAGACGCGGGTCGAATCGGCGAAGCGGTCGGTCAGCACAACCGCTCCCCGCGCCAGGGCCGGCAGGATGGTGCGTTCGAGATGGTCGCGCCGGGCCGCGGTGAACAGCAGAACCTCGGTCTCGGCCGACCAGCGCCCGCCCTCGCCCTCGACCAGCAGGCGGCGGATCTCCTCGGCCCCGGGCGAGCCGCCGGGCTCGCGCGTGGTGACCACCGCCCGGCCCTCGGCCGCCAGCGCCCCGGCGAGCAGGCGCAGCTGGGTGGACTTGCCCGCGCCGTCGATCCCCTCGAAGCTGAGGAAACGCCCGCCGCCCGCGGCCATGCCCCTAGAGCCCCGCCACAGGGCCGGCGAAGCGGTCGTAGAGCACCGCGATTGCGGTCCTGAGACGGACGAGCAGGCCGCCGCGCGGGACATCGGCCTCGGCATAGAGCGGGAAGCGCCGCTCGGGCAGCTCGGGCGCGGTGACGACCAGCTCGGCCAGCGGCTGTCCGGCGACGACGGGCGCGGCCACCGGGCCGCGAAGGACCACCTGCGCCGTCACGGCATCCTGCGACAGTGCCGGCAGAATCACCTTGACCTCGGCGGCCGGCACGAGGCCGACCGTCGGTGCCGCCCCCATCCACACCGGCGCCTCGGCCACCCGCCGCCCGGCCGGCGCGACCTGGCGCTCGACGAACTGGCGGAATGCCCAGTTGATGATGCGCTCGGATTCCTCGCGCCGCTCGCGGTCGCTGGGCAACCCGGTGATGGCGAAGATCACCCGCCGGCCGCCCTGGACCGCCGAGCCGACAAGGCCGAAGCCGGCCTCGGCGGTGTGGCCCGTCTTCAGCCCGTCGGCGCCCACGCCGAGCGCGAGGAGCGGGTTGCGGTTGAAGCGGTTCTGCGGCGAGCGGCCCTTGTAGTCGTACTCGGTCTCGGCGAACAGCCGGTAGAGGTCGGGGTGCTCGCGGATCATCAGCTCGGCCACGCGCACGAGGTCGTGCATCGACATGCGGTGCTCGGGGTGCGGCCAACCCGACGCGTTGACGAGGTTGGTGCCGGTCAGCCCCAGCGCGCGTGCGCGCTCGTTCATCAGCCGGGCAAAGGCCTCCTCGGTCCCGGCCAGCCCCTCGGCCACCGCCACGCTGGCGTCGTTGCCGGAGTTGACGATGATGCCGAGGATCAGTTCCCGTGCCGTCGGGCGGTCGCGCTCGTCGAGGAACATCGTGGATCCGCCCATCGCCTTGGCCTTGCCGGAGACCGAGAAGGGAGTCTCGGGCGGCACCCGGCCGTCGTCGATCGCCTCGAACAGCATGAACAGTGTCATCAGCTTCGACATCGAGGCCGGCGGCACCGGGCGGTCGCCGTTCTTGTCAAGCAGCACCGTCCCGGTGGCGTAGTCGAGCACGAAGGCGGCGGTGGCGCGCGTCTCGAATGCAGCGCGGGCCGGCAGCGCGGCAAGGACGGCAATTGCCAGGGCTAGGACAAGGCGATGTGGCGCCGGCATCATGCAGGGGTCTCCGTCGGATCGCCCGTTCTAGCGGGCGACGAAATAGGCATCCGTGTAGCCCAGTGCCCGCACACGGGCGAGGAGGGCGCGGCGGTCGTCCTCGCCGGCGGTCGGGCCGACGACGACGCGCCAGAAGGTCTTGCCGCGGGTCTCCTCGCGGCGGATGGCGGCGGTCAGGCCGGCACCCTCCATCTGGCGCGAGGCGCGCTGGGCGTTGGCCTCGACGCTGAATATCCCGATCTGCAGGAACTGCCGGCCGGAGGCGGCGGCGGCGGGCGCGGGAGTCGGCGCCGTCGTCGCGGGCGGCGGCGCGGCGGCCGGCGCGGGCGTCTCGGCCGGCGGCGGCACTGCCGGTGGCGGCACGGCCGGCGGCGGGGGTGCGTCCGGGAGTGGCCCGGCCGGGGCGTCCAGCGGCTCGACCACGACCTCGCCGGGCTCGATCGTGGCGGTGGGGTCGGGCTCGGGCGCCTCGGACACCTCCTCGCGGCGGAGCGCCACGACCTCGAGTTCGGCCGGCGCCCCTGCGAGCATGCCGAGCGCGGCGGCGGCGTCGGAGGAGACCTGCAGCTGCGGTCCGGGGTTCTCGCGCTCGCGCCGGAACAGCGCGCCGATCACGAAGGCGCCGCTGCCGGGGTTGCGGATGATCACGCGCTCGGGATCCTGAACCCCGGGATAGGCCACCCAGACCCCGCCGAGCGACGGCCGGCCGTCCCACAGCCCGGGCTCGCTGATGCGGAAGACCTCGGGTGCCTCGACGTCGCGCTCGACGATGCGCACCTCCGTGGCCGCCGGCGTACCGGATTCCGCGCCGGCACTGCCGAGGCCGAAGGGCAGCCCCGGCCCCTCCGTGCAGCCGGACAGGACGACTGCGGCAAGCCCCAGCAGGCCCAGAGCCGAGACGATATCGTTACGCATGATTGCCCCCTGCAAGGCCGACGGTCTGGCACCGCCGGGAGTTTTCCCCTCGCTCCGGCGCCGCTGCTCTTGGGCGGGGACTCTATCCTGTCCGGCCGGGGAAAGGAAGCGCGCCGGCCGGCTCGCGGTGCACGGGTCACAGCGGCTTGAGCGGCTCAGAGTCGATAGAGCCGGGCAGCCGTATCATGCAGCACCGCCTGCCGGTCGGCCGCGGGCAGCCGCGCCAGCGCTGCCAGATGCGCATCGAGCAGGCGGCGGTAGCCGGTCCAGAGCTTCTCGATGGGAAAGTTCGAACCCCAGCAGCAGCGACCGGGGCCGAAGAGGTCGGTGGCCACCGCGGTGACCTCGGTGACAAGCGGCGGGTCGACGGCGTGCACGAAGGTGCCGAGTGCCGAGATCTTGGTGGCGACGTTGGGGCAGGCGGCCAGCCGGGCGAGGCCCTTTCGCCACGCTGTCCGTCCGGCGGCGGAGAGGTCCTCGAGCATGCCTGCGTGCATCAGCACGAACTGGACGTCGGGCAGCGCCCGGGCCAGCGCCGCGGCCCCCTCCATCTGATCGGCGAAGACCTGCAGCTCGAACAGGAGGCCGAGCCCGGGAAGCCTTGCGAGACCGGCGCGCAGCGCGGGGTCGGCGGCAAGGTCGGGGCGGGGCGCGAAGCGGTAGAGCGGGTTGGCGTGCCAGTGCAGCTGCTGGCGGATGCCGCGCACGCCGGGAACCGTGGCCAGGAGGGCGAGGGTGTCGGCGCAGTCGGGCGACAACAGATCGGCGAAGGCCACCGTGGCGTGGGGGAAGCCGTGCACGGCGGCGACGCCGGCGACCCAGCGCGCCTCATCCGCCGCCCGCACGGTTGACCAGTTGGCCTGGACATAGACCGACCGCACGACGCCGCAGCCGGCGATGTCGGCGAGGTATTCGCCGATCGCATAGTCGCGGCGCAGCGGCCCGTAGCGGCCGAAGATGCGCGGCTGCTCGGGGCCGGTGAGCCAGGGAAGGTCGGCCTGCCGCCAGATGTGGTGGTGGGCGTCGATGATCGCGGTCATGGCGGGGCTCCCGGCGGTGCGGCGGCGCAAGCCTGCCCCGGCCGCGTCGCACGGGCAAGCCCGCGGCCCCTTGCCCGGCGGCCGGGGGGCGGGCAGGCTGGGCGCGCCGGGCAACGAGGGGGCCGCGATGACCGCCGTGATCCATGACGACCGCATCTGCGCCCTCGGCGAGGGGGCGCTGTGGCATCCGGGCCGCGGGGCGCTGTTCTGGGTCGACATCCTCGGCCGCCGGCTGCTGGGCCGCGACCGCGGGGGGGCGCGGGAATGGCAGCAGGACGAGCATGTCAGCGCCGCCGGCTGGATCGACGACGACCGCCTTCTGGTCGCCTCGGAGACGGCCCTTTTCGTGCTCGATCTTGCGACCGGGGGACGGCGCGACCTGTGCCCGCTCGACGCCGGCAACCCTGCGACGCGGTCGAACGACGGTCGCGCCGACCCCGCGGGGGGCTTCTGGATCGGCACCATGGGCAAGGGGGCCGAGCGCGGGGCCGGGGCGATCTGGCGCTGGCACCGGAGCGAGCTTCGCCGCCTGTTCGCGCCGGTGTCGATTCCGAACGCGATCTGCTTCGATCCGGCCGGGCGCTGGGCACAGTTCGCCGATTCGGCGACGTCGCGGGTGATGCGCGTGCCGCTTGGCGCCGACGGCTGGCCGGCCGGCGAGGCAGAGCTGTTTCTCGATCTCTCGGGCGAGCCGTTCAAGCCCGACGGGGCGGTGGTGGACGCGACCGGCGCGACCTGGATCGCGCTGTGGGGCGGCGGCGGGGTGGCGGCCTTCGGGCCCGACGGACGGCAGGTCGCCCGCGTCGATCTGCCGGCGGTGCAGGTCACCTGCCCGGCCTTCGGCGGGCCGGGGCTCTCCACGCTCTACGCCACCACGGCGCGGGTCGGCCTCGGGGCGCGGGCGGGCGCGGCGGATGGTGCCACCCTTGCCCTGCCCGGCCTCGCCCGCGGACTGCCCGAGCCGCGGGTGCTGCTGGCACCGGAAGGACCGGGCGGCGGGGCGGCGTGCGGTTCCTGACGCTGAACGTGCAGAACCTGCGGCTGCGCCGCCGGGCGGGCCGGCCGCGGCTTGATGGGGCGCGCGACCTCGACGTGCCCGAGGACGCCACCCCGGGGGCCGGCGCGCTGGACCTTGCCGACCGGCGGCTGACGGCCCGGCTGATTGCCGCCGCCGCTGCCGATGTCGTGTGCCTGCAGGAAGTGTTCGACCGCGCCACGCTCGACTTCTTCGCCGACCATCTCCTGCGTGCGGCCGGAGCGCCTGACTACCCCCACCGCGTCTGCCTGCCCGGAAACGACGGGCGGGGCCGCGACATCGCGCTGCTCTCGCGCCGGCCGCTCGCTGCGGTGGCCAGCCATGCCGCCGCCACCCCCGCCGGGCTGGGGATCGTGCCCCCCGAGGGCGTCCCCGCCGACCGGCCGCTGTTCCGTCGCGACTGCCTGGTGGCCGAGGTGTCGGGGCTCGTGATCTACGCCGTCCACCTCAAGGCGCCGGGGCCCGACGCGGCCCGCGCCCGGGCGGTGCGCCGGGCCGAGGCCGAGGGCGTGCGCCGGTTGGTCGAGCGCCGCTTCGCCGACCCGGCGCGCGGCATGTGGCTGGTCATGGGCGACCTGAACGAACCCGGGGGCGACGGGGCCGGGGGGCCGGCGGTGGCGCCGCTGCTCGCCCCCTTCGGTGTCGACCTGATGGAGCGGCTTGCCCCGGCCGACCGATGGACCTTCCACCTTCCCGGCCCCGCACCGGAGGAGGAGCGCTACAGCCGGCCCGACGCGCTGATCGCCTCGCCGGCGCTGGCCGCGCGCTTTCCCGATGCGGTGCCCGAGGTCCTGCGGATGGGGCTTGCCCGCACGGCGCGCCGCCACGCCGGCCCCCGCTTCGAGGACGTCGGCCGCCACCGCCCTCGCGCGAGCGACCATGCGGCGCTCGCCATCACCTTCCGCGGGCTGTAGGCCGCCGCCCCGCCCGGCTGCGGCTCAGGCCGCGACGGGGCGGATGATGATCTCGACGCGGCGGTTCTGTGCCCGCCCCTCGGGAGTCAGGTTCGAGGCGCGCGGCTGGTCCTCGCCGCGGCCGAAGGCGAGGATGCGCCCGGCCGATACGCCGGCGCCGGCAAGGACGGCCGCCACTGAATTTGCCCGCCGCTGCGACAGGTCGAGGTTGAAGGCGGCGGTGCCGACGTTGTCGGTGTGGCCGACCACCTCGACCCGGCTGTCGGGATAGGCCATCAGGCTGCCGGCGATCGTCTGCAGGTCGCGCTGCAGGTCGGCACGGACGAGGGCGCTGCCGGTGTCGAACAGGATGTCCTGCGGCATCGTCACGACCAGCGACTCGCCGGTGTTGCGCACCTCCACCGCCGGGCCGAGGTCGCGGCGCAGTTCCGCCGCCTGTCGGTCGAGCTGCGCGCCGATGGCGGCGCCCACCGCGCCGCCGATGACCGCCCCGACCGCGGCGCGGCCGAGGGCGCGGTCGCGCGGGCCGGTCAGCGCGCCGATCGCGCCGCCGACGATGGCGCCGGTGGCCGCGCCCTGGCGGGTGCGCTCGTTCTCGGGACCCATCACCGCAGGGTCGCACGCGGCCAGCCCGATCACGGCGACGGCAGCGAGGATGGCGGGTGTGCGCAGGCGCATGGGTGTCTCCCGTGGGCAGGTGCCGTTTCGATCGGCATCCATACCACCGGCGCGCTGCCAAGGCCAACCGCACAGGCGGCGCGCCGCCGATCACGGCTGCGTCAGCCGGCCCGTGCCTCGGCGCGCGCGGCCTCCCAGGCCAGCATGGCGCGCTTCACGGGCAGGCCCCAGTGATAGCCGCCGAGCGCCCCGCTGCGGCGCAGCGCCCGGTGGCAGGGGATGAGCCAGGAAATCGGGTTGCGCCCCACCGCCGTGCCCACCGCCCGCACCGCGGACGGCGCACCGATTGCCCGGGCGATGTCGCCATAGGTTGTCACATGGCCCGGCGGCACGGCCAGCAGCGCCTCCCAGACCTTGATCTGGAACGGGGCCCCGATCAGCACGAGCGGCGTCTCGGCACCGTCAGCCGACGCCGCCCCGCCGCCGCCACGGCGTGCGAAGGCCGCCTGCACCCAGGGCGACACCCGGCCGGGGTTCTCGCGGAAGGCGGCCGCCGGCCAGCGCGCGACGAGATCGGCCATGGTGGCCGGCTCGCCAGTCTCGGCGGCGAAGCCGATCCCGCAGATGCCGCGGTCGGTGCCCATGACCAGGGCCGGGCCGAAGGGTGTGTCGAACCAGCCCCAGTCGATCGCCAGCCCCGCGCCGCCGCGGGCGAACTCGCCCGGGCGCATCGCCTCCCAGCGCAGGAACAGGTCGTGCAGCCGGCCGCTGCCCGACAGCCCGGCGCCGAGCGCGGCATCGAGCACGCTGTGGCGCGCCGCCAGCAGCGCCCGGGCGTGGCCGAGGGCGAGATACTGCTGGTAGCGCTTTGGGCTGACCCCCACCCAGGCCGAGAAGACGCGCTGGAAATGCGCCGGGCTCATGCCCAGCCGCCCGGCCAGCGCCTCGAGGGTGAGGGCCGGGCCCTCGCTGTCGATCAGCCGCAGGGCGCGGGCGATCACGCGGTAGTGATAGCGGTCGGGGCCGTCGCCGGTGTCGGTATGGTCGCGCATGGAACCCTCCATCCGCGCCCAGGATAGCCGGCGCCGGCGGGCGGGGCGACCCGGACCTTGCGCAACCCGCCGCTCAGCTGCGCGCAGGCATCTGCGCGGGGTTCAGCCGCACAACCGCGAGGTTGAGCGCGCCCGCAACCGTCACCCAGGCGAGATAGGGCAGCACCAGCACCCCGGCGAGCACGTCGAGCGCCAGGAAGCTGACTGCCATGCCCGCCACCGCCAGCCACAGCCCGGCGAGGACGACGAGCGCGGCGCGCATCCGGCGCAAGCCGAAGAAGACTGGCGACCAAAGGGTGTTCAGCGCGACCTGCAGGGACCAGAAGGCCAGCGCGAGGCCGCTGCCGGGCAGCCCCGCCACCCGCGCCGCAGCGAAGGAGGAGGCGAGGTAGAGCGTCGACCAGGCAAGCGGGAACAGCCAGTTCGGCGGTGTCCAGCGGGGTTTGGCGAGCTGCCGGTACCACTCGCCGGGCGGAAACAGCGACCCCGTCGCGCCGGCGGCAGCCGAGGCGGCGAGGAACAGGGCGAACAGCGCGGTGAATTCCCAGTCCATCCGGTGGATCTGGGGCGCCGGCGTGGCCGGTCAAGGCCGTCGGGTCAGGAAGCGGCGGTGCGGCGGGCGCGGTCGGTCGCCTCGAGCTGGGCCAGCGCGGCCAGCAGGCTGCCGCCGCGCCCGGCCGGCCAGCCGGCGCGCAGCGGGGCCTCGCGAGCCGCGGCCTCGACAAGGAACGCGGTCTCGGCGAGGGGCGGGGCGTAGAGGACCGGCGACTGCGGCAGGACCAGCCCCATGCCGCTGCGGGCCGCCGCCGCGGCAAGCCAGCCAAGCTTGGCCGCCCGCCCGGTGCGGGCCCGGCGGGTGACGCTGTCGAAGCCCGCCCGCGCCACCGCACGGCCGATGCCGGCATAGATCAGCCGTGCCGCCCAGACGCCCGGCCGCGCCCCGGGCGGCAGGGCGGCGATGCCCGGCTCGGCACGGAAATACAGCCGGTCGGCCTCGAGCAGCAGGCGGCGGACGACCCGGCCCAGGGCAGGCGAGGGCTCCGGCCGGGCAAGGAGGGACTCGGGGTCGAGCCCCTCGGCAGCAAGCCAGTCGAGGGGCAGGTAAAGCCGTCCGGCGGCGGCATCCTCGCCGACGTCGCGGGCGATGTTGGTCAGCTGCATGGCGACGCCGAGGTCGCAGGCGCGGGCCAGCGCGTCGGCCGACCGGACGCCCATCAGCACGCACATCATTGCCCCGACCGCCGCCGCGACCCGCGCCGCATAGGCGCGCACCTCTGACATCGTGGCATAGCGCCGGCCGGCCGCATCCCAGGCGAAGCCCTCGATCAGCGCCTCGGGCAGGATCCGCGGCAGGCCGCTTGCCGCCACGGCGGCGGAAAACGCGCGGTCGGCCGGGGCATCGGCCGGCTGGCCGCGATAGACCCGGTCGAGCCGCTCGCGCAGCCGCTGAACGGCATCCTCTTCCGCACCGGAGCAGTCCACCGCGTCGTCGGCGCAGCGGCAGAAGGCGTAGAGCGCGAGCGCCGGCGCCCGCACTCCGGCCGGCAGCAGGCGCGCGGCGGCGTGGAAGCTGTGCGAGCCGGTGCGGATCGCCGCCGCGCAGGCCGCCAGATCGGCCGCGGCGGTCATCCGGCGGCCCCGGCCGGCGCCGCCCGCGCGGCCGCATGGCGCGCGTCCGGCACGAGCCTTGCCAGCACCTCGGCGCTGGCCACCACGCCGGGCAGGCCGGCGCCGGGGTGGGTTCCCGCCCCGACGAGGTAGAGGCCCGGCAACTCTTCCGAGATGTTGTGCGGCCTGAACCAGGCCGACTGCAGGATGCGCGGCTCGATCGAGAAGCCCGCGCCCAGCGGCGAGAGATAGCGGTCGCGGAAGGTCTCGGGGGTGAAGACCAGGCTCTCGGCGACATGCCGGCCGAGCCCCGGCAGCAGGCCGGCCTCCAGCACCGCCTGCACGCGCTGCCGGTAGGGCCCGGCCTCGGCCGTCCAGTCCACCGGGTCGGCATGGCCGAGGTGCGGCACCGGCGACAGCGCATAGAAGCTGTCGCCGTCGGGCGGCGCGACGGTCGGGTCGGTCACAGCGGGTCGGTGGACATAAAGGCTCATGTCGGGTGCAAGGCGGCCGCGGGTGAAGATGTCCTCGACGAGGCCGCGGTAGCGCGGGCCGTTCAGGATCGTGTGCTGGCCGACGTCGCGCCACATGCCGCGGGTGCCGCGGGTTCCGAAGTGCCAGACGAACAGCCCCATCGACCAGCGACGCGAGGCCAGATGGGCATCCGTCCAGCGACCGCGGTGAAGCTTGCGCAGGAGCCGCGAGTAGGTATGCCCGGCGTCGGCATTGGAGACCACGATCTCGGCCTTCAGCACCTCGCCGGCCAGCGTGCGCACCCCCGCCGCCCGGCCTCCCCGCACCAGCACCTCGTCGGCCTCCTCGCCTAGGCGCAGGGAGCCGCCCTGCGCGGCGATCACCCGTGCCATCGCCTGTGCGATGGCCGCCACCCCGCCGATGGCGGAGTGCACGCCGAACGCCGCCTCGAGATGGCTGACGAGGATGTACATCGACGTCACCCGGAACGGGTCGCCGCCGATGAACAGCGGGTGGAACGACAGCGCCATGCGCAGCCGCTCGTCGCGGACCCGGCGCGCGGCATGGCCATAGACCGAGCGGTCGGCGCGCAGCAGGGCGAATGTGGGCAGGGCGGCGAGCAGGTCGCGCAGCCGGTGCATCGGCCGGCGGCCGAGGTTCTCGAAGCCGAAGCGGTAGCGCGCCGCGCTGTCCCGCAGGAAGCGGTCGTAGCCGGCAAGGTCGCCGGGCGACAGGCGCGCCACCTCGGCGCGCATGGCGGCCGCGTCGGCGCGGGGCGCAAGGCGGCTGCCGTCGGGCCAGCGGATCTCGTAGAATGGATCGAGCGGGCGGAGCGTGACCTCGGCGTCGAAGTCGCGTCCGCAGGCCGCCCACAGCTCGCGGAACACCTGCGGGACCGTGACGATGGTCGGCCCGAGGTCGAAGCGGAATCCGCCCGTGGTGATCGCCCCGCCGCGCCCGCCGGGCGTGTCCAGCCGGTCGAGCACCGTCACATGGTAACCCTTGGCGCCGAGGCGCATCGCCGCGGCCAGCCCGCCCAGCCCTGCGCCGATCACGACCGCCCGCGGCGGCCGCTGGCCCTGCAGCCGGGGGTCGACTCGGGCCTCCATCCGCCTCTCCTGTCCATATAGGTTTACACATGAGGCTAGGCCATTGTTGTCATGTCGTCCAGCAGACTTTCCATTGGTCTCGAATACTGTCAGAGTATATTGACACACCCGTGAGGGAGGCCGCGATTCAGACCGTCAGCCTGAGCCTGTTCCGCTTCGACGGGCCACTTGCCCGGGCCTGGGCGCTTGCCCAGATGGGGCTGGCCCGCCCGGCGATCGCGCGCACGCCCGGGATCGGCTTCTGGAAGCTCTGCGGTTCGGGCACAGGCGAGGGCTTCACGCCGCTGCCCAACACCGCCGTCTACTCCATCCTCGCGGTCTGGCCGTCCGAGCAGGCGGCGCGGGCCCAGACGGCGGCGGCCGAGTGCTGGACCCGCTTTCGCGAGCGCGCGGCCGAATCCTGGACGCTGTTTCTTGCCACCACAACCGTGCGCGGGCGCTGGTCGGGAGTGACGCCGTTCGAGGCGGTGCTGCCGCCAGCGCCGGGCCCGCTTGCGGCGCTGACCCGCGCCACCCTGCGGCCGGCGGTGGCGCTGCGGTTCTGGGGCAGGGTGCCCAGGATCTCCGACGCGATCGGCGCCGATCCGCAGGTGGCGTTCAAGATCGGCATGGGTGAGGTACCGCTCCTGCACCAGATCACCTTCTCGGTCTGGCCCGACACCGGCGCGATGGCCGCCTTCGCCCGTGCCGACGGCCCCCATGCCCGTGCCATCCGCGCCGTGCGCGAGGGCCGCTGGTTCGCCGAAGAGCTTTACGCCCGCTTCCGCCTGCTGGGCGAGGCGGGAACCTGGGAGGGCGGAAGCCCGCTCGCCCGGCTGGAGAGGATGCCCGCATGACCGCCCCCTACCCGTTCACGGCCATCGTCGGCCAGGAGGAGATGAAGACCGCGCTGGTCCTGACCGCGATCGACCTCGGCATCGGCGGCGTTCTGATCTTCGGCGACCGTGGCACCGGCAAGTCGACCGCGGTCAGGGGACTGGCGGCGCTGCTGCCGCCGATCCGGGCGGTGGAGGGCTGCCCGGTGAACTCGGCGCGGCTCGAGGATGTGCCCGACTGGGCGCAGGTCGCCTCGCGCCGGATCGTGGCGCGGCCGACGCCGGTCGTCGACCTGCCGCTCGGCGCCACCGAGGACCGGGTGGTGGGCGCGCTCGACATCGAGCGCGCGCTCGCCCGCGGCGAGAAGTCGTTCGAGCCGGGGCTGCTCGCCCGCGCGAACCGCGGCTACCTCTACATCGACGAGGTCAACCTCCTCGAGGATCACCTCGTCGACCTGCTGCTCGACGTCGCCCAGTCGGGCCGCAACGTCGTCGAGCGCGAGGGGTTGTCGATCCGCCACGCCGCGCGCTTCGTCCTCGTCGGCTCGGGAAACCCCGAGGAGGGCGAGCTGCGCCCTCAGCTTCTGGATCGCTTCGGCCTGTCGGTCGAGGTGACGAGCCCGCGCGACATCGAGGCCCGGATCGAGGTGATCCGCCGGCGCGACGCCTACGAGACCGACCCCGCGGCCTTCGTGCGGCGCTGGCAGCGCGAGGAAGGGCGACTGCGACGCGCCATCCTTGCAGCGCGCGCCCGGCTCGGCGGTACCCGTGCGCCCGATGCGGTGCTGCGCGACTGTGCGGAACTCTGCGTGGCGCTGGGCTCGGACGGGCTGCGGGGCGAGCTGACGCTCTTGCGCGCCGCCCGCGCGCTGGCAGCCTTCGAGGGCGCCGAGACGGTCGGGCGTGCGCATCTGCGGCGGATCGCACCGTTGGCGCTGCGCCACCGGCTGCGCCGCGACCCGCTGGACGAGGCCGGCTCGGGCGCGCGCGTCGGCCGGGCGGTGGAAGAGGTGTTCGGGTGAGCGAGGGCGCCGCGCGCTGGAGGCGGGCGGAGGCAGCGCTGCGGTTGCTCGCGATCGATCCGGCCGGGCTGGGCGGGATGTGGCTGCGCGCCCGGGCCGGGCCGGTGCGCGACCGGCTGACCGACGGGCTGGCGGTGCTGCCGCTGCCGCCTGTCCGCCTGCATCCCGCGGTCGGCGACGAGGCGCTGTTCGGCGGGCTCGACCTTGCGGCAACGCTGGCCGAGGGACGGCCGGTGACACGCGCGGGCCTGCTTGCGGCGCCGGCCGCGCTGGTGTTGCCGATGGCCGAGCGGGCGGGCCCGGGGCTTGCCGCCCGGCTGGCCATGGCGCTCGACGGCCGTTCGGGCCACGCGCTGGTGGCCATCGACGAAGGGGCCTGCCCCGAGGAGGCGCTGGCCCCGGCGCTGGCCGACCGGCTGGCGCTGCACGTCGAGCTCGACGGCCTGGCCTGGGGCGACACCGATGCCCCCGACCTCGCTTCCCTCGGCCCCGCACGGGCCCGGCTCGCCGCCACCGCCCTGCCGCCGGGTGCGGCCGGCGACCTCTCCCGCGTCGCTCTCGCGCTGGGCATCGACAGCCTGCGTGCCCCGCTTCTCGCGCTGCGGGCCGCCCGGGCGGCGGCGGCGCTGTCCGGGCGGCCGCTGGCCGGGCCGGACGAGCTGCGCCTTGCGGTCGAACTGGTGCTGGCACCGCGCGCCACCCGCCTGCCCGCCCCGGAGGCCGAGGCCGCCGACACCCCGCGGCCGCCGCCGGATGCCGGGGGCAGGGGCGGCGACCCCGCCGCCGCGTCGCCCGCCGCCGACATCCTGGTCGCCGCGGCGCGTGCGCTTTTGCCCGCCGGCCTTCTCGACCGGCTTGCGGCGGTGCGGGGGGCGCGGGCGGCGCCGGCCGGGACTGGGGCCGGAGCGGCGCGCAAGGGCAACCGCCGCGGCCGGCCGCTGCCGGCACGCCCCGGCCGGCCTGCCGGCGAGGCGCGCCTCGATCTCGTCGCGACCCTGCGCGCGGCGGCGCCCTGGCAGGTGCTGCGCCGGGCGCAGGCGGCAGTCCCCCGCCTCGTCCACCTGCGGCCGGAGGATCTGCGCCTGCGCCGCTTCGACGAGCGCAGCGACCGGCTGGTGATCTTCGCCGTCGACGCCTCGGGTTCGGCCGCCGTTGCCCGGCTGGCCGAGGCCAAGGGTGCCGTCGAGCGACTGCTGGCCGAGGCCTACGCCAGGCGGGATCATGTCGCGCTGGTGGCCTTCCGTGGCCGGACCGCGGAGGTGCTCCTGCCGCCGACACGCTCGCTCGTGCAGACCAGGCGGCGGCTTGCCGCCCTGCCGGGCGGCGGGGCGACGCCGCTCGCAGCCGGGCTCGAGGCGGCGCTCGCGCTGTCGCGTGCGGCCCGCGGGCGCGGGATGACGCCCGCGCTCGCTCTGATGACCGACGGGCGCGCCAACATCGCGCTGGACGGGCGGGCCGACCGCACCGCCGCCGCCGCCGACGCCGAGCGGCTTGCCCGGCTGCTGCGTGCCGCGGCCCTGCCGTCGCTGGTGATCGACACCGGGGCCCGCCCCGAGCCGGCGCTGGCCCGCCTTGCGGCGGCGATGGGCGGTGCCTGCCTGCCGCTGCCGCGGGCCGATTCGGCGCGGATCAGCGCCGCGGTTGCGGCGGCGCTGGGCCGATGAGCCCGACGTGCGCCGGCGGCTGAGGTGGACTGGGCCCGCGACGGTTCCGGGTGGCCGAATGCTGCGCAGTCGCGCTTTGTCGACTGCCCGCCCCACCGCTGGCACCTGCAGGATGCCGGCACGGGGCCGCTGGTTGTGCTGCTGCACGGGGCCGGTGCCTCGGTGCATAGCTGGCGGCGGGTGCTGCCGCTGCTGGCCGGGCGCTTCCGCGTCGTCGCCGTCGACCTGCCGGGGCAGGGGTTCAGCCGCTGCGGCAGCCGCAGCCGGCTGACGCCAGAGGCGATCGCGGCCGACCTTGCCCGGCTCTTGGCAGCCGAGGTGCCGGCGCCGGCAGCGCTGGTCGGCCATTCCGCCGGGGCGGCGGTGGCGCTGCGGCTGGCGGCGGCGCTGCCCGAGCCGCCGGCGGGGGTTGTCGGCATCAACCCCGCGCTCGCCGCGTTCCGCGGCGTCGCCGGCTGGCTGTTTCCGGTACTGGCGCGGGCCATGGCGCTCAACCCGCTGACCGCACCGTTCCTGGTCCGCGGTGCCGGCCCCGAGACGGTGCGCGGCATCATCGAGTCGACCGGCAGCCGACTCGACGCCGAAGGGCTGGGCCTTTACCGCCGCCTGATGGCCGACCGCGCCCATGTCGGGGGTACGCTGGCCATGATGGCCGCCTGGCGACTGGAGCGGCTGGCCGCCGATCTTCCGCGCATCGCGGTACCGGCGCTGTTTCTGGTCGGCGGCCGCGACCGCGCGGTGCCGCCCGCGACGGTGGCCGCCGCCGCGGCGCGGATGCCGCAGGCCGAGCTGAAGGGTTTCCCCGACCTCGGCCATCTGCTGCACGAGGAGGCACCGGCCGTTGCGGCGGCGGCGATCGCGGATTGGATCGGCCCGCGCCTGGCGCCGCCCGCCCAGCCGGCGGGGGCGCCCCCGGGGCAGGGGCAGCCGCGCCTCAGTTCCGTGGGGCGAAGGGGTTGACCCAGCCGCTCGCCGCCTTCGGCGGGTAGGTCGCCGCGAGGTAGTCGAGGATCAGGCGCCGCTCCTCGCCCTCGAGTTCGAGCATGCCGTGGCGCTCGGACATCCAGGTCAGCGTATCGTCCCAGAGCGCCCGGCTCATCCCCTGGCGCGCCACCACGGTGAAGCTGTGGCAGGCCGAGCAGAAATAGAACGTGTCGTCCCGTCCCTCGCCGTCGGGAAGCTCCTCGGGCGACTCGAAGGCCGCGGCCGGCGCCGCGCAGGCGAGGGCGCAGGCGAGCGCCGCCAGGCGGCGGCGCCCTCCTGCAACGGCCGTTCGCAGGGCCACCCCGGACCTCAGCCCACCAGCACGGCGATCCGGTGCATCGGGTTTCCGCCGTATCCCTGCGGGTTCCAGTTGCCGGCGACGTGCGGCTGCATCACCCCCTCGCCATCGGTCGCCCGTGTCCAGACCTCGTAGTAGCCGTCCAGCGGCAGGTCGACCTCGGCGGTCCAGCGGCGCCAGTCGTAGCGGTTGCGCGGGTCGGCCAGCATCGCCGCATGCCAGGTGGCGCCGAAGTCGACCGACACGTGGACCGCCTGCACGCCCTTCTCGCCGTTCCATGCCGCGCCGCGCAGCGCCAGCCGCCGCGAGCCGGCAGGCAGGGTGGTTCCGTTGGCCGGCGAGGAGATGATCGAGCGAACGGGCATCGATTCGAGGATCCGGAAGTTGCCCGACTCGGGCTCGGCCCCCGGGATCATCGGCTTGATGGCCACGCGGTAGGAGGTGCCGGTCATCCCGGGCCCGTCGTGCTCGACATCGCGCAGCTCGATCCGGTTGACCCATTTGTGCGAGGCCGAGCCGGGCCAGCCGGGAATGATCAGCCGCAGCGGCCCTCCGTGGATCTCGGGCAGGGGCTGGCCGTTCATGCCCCAGACGATCAGGCTGTGTTCCTCCATCGCCTTCTCGAGCCGCACCCCCCGTGACAGCGGCAGGCGGGCGGGATCTCCCGACAGATGTGTGTCGGCGCCGTAATGCGCGGTGTAGATCGCCCCGGGCTTCACGCCCGCCGCCTTCAGCACGTCGCCAAGGCGCACCCCCGTCCACTCGGCACAGCCTGCGCCGCCGTTCGTCCACTGGTTCCCGCGGGCAGGCGGGTCGAAGAACGCGCGCCCGTTGCCGCCGCATTCCAGGACCATGCGGTAGGTGACGTTCTCGAACCTCGACTTGAGCTCGCCCACCGTCAGGGTCAGCGGCTGGTCGACCAGGCCCTCGACCGTCAGCTGCCAGGAGTCGGGGTCGGCGACCGGATCGGGGGGGGTGCCGTTGTTGCGGATGAAGAACTTCTCGATCGGCGTGGTCTCGTCGTCGAGCAGGTGCTCGGGCGTCTCGGCCACCAGCGGCCGGTCGCCCAGCAGGCTCAGCCCCGTCACCTTGCCGGGAAACTCGAAGGGCGCGGGCGCGGTCTGCGCCATCGCGGCGGGAACCAGCCCACCCGAAAGGCCCGCGGCGAATGGAATCGCTCCTCCGGCGGCGGCGGTGATGGCCACAAGGCCGGTCCCGCCGAGAAACCCCCTCCGGCTGACGCCCGAACGCCGGCTGACGGCGACGGCCAGGCCGGTATCGTCGCGGCCGGCCCGGTCGGTGCTGCGCTGAGTGGTCATGTCCGGTTTCCTCCCCCGGGGTTGCACCCTCGCCCCGCCACGACGGCCGGGCGGAAAAGCTGAACAGATCAGCTTAAGTGCATCCGAGGCTAGAAAAGACGCATCCCCCAGTCAATATTTCCGTCCGGCAACATCGGATCCGGATCCGCCCTAGACGTATCGGTTGACAAGGTTCTCCAGCCGCTCCTGCCTGCCCGAGCGCGGCACCGGGTTGATGCGGCGGGCGCGTACCTGCGCCTCGATGACGCCGAGGTCGGAGGTCAGCATGGCTTGCGCGTCCGCCGTCTCCCAGCCGGCATAGCGGTCGCGGCGGGCGGATTCGATGGCACCGTCCTCCCACATGCGCGCGGCGGCGCGGAAGGCGCGGGCGCAGACGTCCATCGCACCGACATGGGCAAGGACGAGATCCGCGGGGTCGAGGCTCTGGCGGCGGAGCTTGGCGTCGAAGTTGGTGCCCCCGGTGGTGAAGCCGCCGGCCTTGATGATCTCGTGATAGGCCAGCGCCACCTCGGGCACCGCATTCGGGAACTGGTCGGTATCCCAGCCAGACTGGACGTCGTTGCGGTTCATGTCGATCGAGCCGAAGATGCCGAGGCTCGCGGCCAGCGCGATCTCGTGTTCGAAGCTGTGGCCGGCAAGCAGCGCGTGGCCCTGCTCGATGTTCACCTTCACCTCGCGCTCGAGCCCGAAATCCTTCAGGAAGCCGTAGACGGTGGCGACGTCGAAGTCGAACTGGTGCTTGGTGGGTTCCTGCGGCTTGGGCTCGATCAGGATCGTGCCCGGAAAGCCGATCCGGTGCTTGTGCTCGACGACCATCGCCAGGAACCGCCCGGCCTGCGCCCGGGCGCGGCCGAGGTCTGTGTTGAGCAGCGTCTCGTAGCCCTCGCGCCCGCCCCAGAGCACGTAGTTGGCGCCGCCCAGCCGGTGGGTGGCCTCGAGGCAGGTCTTCACTGTGGCGGCGGCGAAGGCGAAGACCTCGGGGTCGGGGTTGGTCGCCGCGCCGGCCATGTAGCGCCGGTGCGAGAAGAGGTTCGCCGTGCCCCACAAGAGCCGCGGGCCGCCGTCGGCCATCTTCTGGCCGATGTAGTCGACCATGGCGTCGAGATTGGCGGTGTTCTCGGCGAAGTCGCGCCCCTCGGGGCGGATGTCGGCGTCGTGAAAGCAGAAGTACGGCACCCCGAGGATGGCGAAGAGGTCGAAGGCCGCGTCGGCCTTGGCGCGGGCCTGCGCCATGCCGTCGCCGAACCAGGGCCGCTCGAACGTCGGGCCGCCGAAGGGGTCGGTGCCCGGCCAGGCGAAACCGTGCCACCACGCGATTGCGAAGCGCAGCTGGTCCTCGAGCCGCCGGCCGAGGACCACCGCATCTGGGTCGTAGTGGCGGAAGGCGAAGTCGCCGGTGCTGTCGGGGCCCTCGTGTAGGATGGGGGGGATGGCGTCGAAGTAGCCGGTCATCGGGGCAGTCCTCGGATGGCGTCGCGGGCCGCCCGCCAGCGGGCATGGGCGGCGTCGAAGGCGGGGGCGAGCACGGGGTCGGGTTCAAAGGCGCGGGCGATGGCGGGGGGCGTGGCGATCTCGGCCCCGGCCCCGGTGGCCGCCATCATGCCAAGCCGCGCAGCGCCGAAGGCGGCGCCGAAGTCGCCCTCCTCGGGCAGGGCCACCGGCAGGCCGAGAGTGCTGGCGATCAGCGCACACCAGTATGCCGAACGCGCCCCGCCGCCGACGGCGATCAGCCGCTCGGGCCGGGTGCCGGTGGCGGCGAGCGCGTCGCGGCAGTCGCGCAGCGCGAAGGCCACGCCCTCCAGTACCGCGCGGGTGGCGGCGGCGCGGTCGGTGGCATGGCCCAGCCCGACGAAGGCGCCGCGGATCGCCGCGTCGTTCAGGGGCGTGCGCTCGCCGCCGAGATAGGGCAGGAACAGGGTCTCGCCCGGCGCGGCAAGGGGGCCGAGCGCCCCGGTCAGCGCTGCCGGCCCCTCGCCCGCAAGGCGGGCGAACCAGTTCAGTGCGTCGGTCGCGGCCAGGATCACGCCCATCTGGTGCCAGCGTCCGGGAAGGGCGTGGCAGAAGGCATGGATCGCGGTCTCCGGCGCCGGCGCGAAGCCGTCGGTGGCCGCGAACAGCACCCCCGAGGTGCCGAGGCTTACGAAGGCCTGCCCGGCGCGCACCACGCCGACGCCGATGCCCGACGCCGCGTTGTCGCCGCCGCCGCCCGCCACAACCGTGCCGGGCGCAAAGCCCCAGCGCCGGGCGAGCTCAGGCCGGAGGTGCCCCGAAACCTCGGAGCCCTCGACCAGCCGCGGCATCTGCGAGCGGCCCATCCCGGAGGCAGCCAGCAGCGCCTCCGACCAGTCGCGCGCCCCGGTGTCGAACCAGGCGGTGCCGGCGGCGTCCGACATCTCGGCCGCATGCTCGCCGGTCAGCCAGAGGCGCAGGTAGTCCTTGGGCAGAAGCACCCGCGCGACGCGGGCGAATGTCTCCGGCTCGTGCCGCGCGACCCAGACGAGCTTGGGCGCGGTGAAGCCCGGGAAGACGATGTTGCCGGTGACGCGGCGGAAGATCGGGTCGCCGTCCAGCTCGGCCGCCTCCTCGGCGGCGCGGGTGTCGTTCCACAGGATGCAGGGGCGCAGCACCTCGTCGGTGGCGTCGAGCAGTGTGGCGCCGTGCATCTGCCCCGACAGCCCGATCCCGCGCACCGCGCCGAGCCCCGCGGTCGCGGCAAGCCGGTCGAGCACGGCCTCCGCCGCGGCGATCCAGTCGGCCGGCGTCTGCTCCGACCAGCCCGAGCGCGGCCGGGCGACGGCGAGCGGGGCCGACGCCTCGGCCACCATGCGCTGGGCGTCGTCGATGACGATGCCCTTCAGCCCCGAAGTCCCGAGGTCGAGGCCCAGATACATCTCAGGCCGCCATGTGCTCGGGCTTCTTGCCGGCGATGATCATGGCGAGGAGGTCGTCCTCGGTCACGTCCGCGACCTTCACCGTCCCGACCAGCTGGCCGTTCTTCATCACATGGGCCCGGTCGCACATCACCTTCACCTGGTGGATGTCGTGGTCGATCAGGAAGATGCCGATGCCCTGACGGCGCAGCTCGTCGATAAGCTCCATCACCGTCTGCGTCTCGTAGGGGCCGAGCGCCGCGGTCGGCTCGTCCATGATCAGGATCCTGGCGTTGAAATACACCGCCCGCGCGATCGCCACCGACTGCCGCTGCCCGCCCGACAGTGCCGAGACGGGCTCGGAGAAGCGGCGGAAGTTCGGATTGAGGCGCGCCATGATCTTGCGCGTCTCGGCCTCCATGGTCGAATCGTCAACGAAGCCGAAGGGGGTGACCAGCTCGCGGCCGAGGAAGAGGTTGGAGGCCGCGTCGAGGTTGTCGGCCAGCGCCAGCGTCTGGTAGATCGTCTCGAGGTTGTACTTGCGCGCGTCCCGTGGGTTGGTGATCTCGGCCCTGGAACCGTTGATGAAGATCTCTCCGCCGTCGCGCTGGATGGCGCCCGACAGCATCTTCATCAGCACCGACTTCCCGGCGCCGTTGTGGCCGAGCACGCCGACCACCTCACCGGGGTAGAGGTCGATCGTCACATGGTCGACGGCACGGATGCCGCCGAACGCCTTCTGCATGTCGCGCATCTCGACGAGGGGAACGCGGGCGGTGGTCATCGGCGGAGCCCCATGCGCTTGCGGTAGAGGATGTCGACCCAGACGGCGAAGACCAGCACGATGCCCACGACGATGTTCTGGTAGGGCGCCTCGACGTTGACCATCGCCATGCCCGACTGCAGGCTCTGCATCACCAGCGCGCCGAGGATGGCCCCGTAGATCGTCCCGATCCCGCCCGACAGCGCCGTGCCGCCGATCACCGCCGCGGCGATCACGCGCAGCTCGTCCAGCGTGCCGATGTCGTTGGAATGGAAGGTCTGCCGGGCCGACGCCACGACCGCCGACAGGGCGCAGAGAAAGCCCATCAGCGCGAAGACCTTGACCGTCATCAGCCGGGTGTTGATGCCCGACAGCTCGGCCGCGTCGGGGTTGCCCCCGGCGGCAAAGATGTAGCGGCCGAAGCGCGTGCGCCGGGCGACGACGGTCATCGCCACCGCCACCGCCAGCAGCACCAGGACCGAGACCGGCAGGCCGAAGGCGGCGGTGTAGCCCTCGGGCATCGCCTCGCCGCGGTCGGCGAACATCCGCTGCAGCCGCAGGGTCGGGATCTGGTAGGAGTTGAGGATCAATACGAAGCCGAGGATGGCGGCGGCGACCAGCCCCGCGACCGTCAGCTCGGCCCACTTCGGCTTGACGGGGAATTCGTGCGCGATGCGGTCGCGCCGCGCCGACCACAGCGCCCAGAAGGCGGCCAGCACGCCGATGCCGCCGACCACCCACGAGGCGGTCTCGCCGATCGTGCCGTTGGTGCCACCGAACAGCTGGAAGCTCTGATCGAGCGGGCCGATCGTCTGGCCGCCGGTCAGGTGCCAGGCGACGTTTCGCCAGACCAGCAGGCCGCCGAGCGTGACGATGAAGGCAGGGATCGTGAGGTAGCCGATCAGCCAGCCGTGGAAGGCGCCGATCACCGTGCCCGCGACCAGCCCCGCCAGGACGGCGAGCGGCGCGACCAGCGGGTCGCCAAGCGGCAGCCCGAGGCCCTCGATCAGCACCCAGGTCTGCATCATCGCCATCACCGCCGAGCAGGTGCCGAGCAGCGCGCCGACGCTGAGGTCGATGTGGCGCATGACGATGATGAACACCATTCCGGTGGCCATGATCGCAACCGACACGGTCTGGATAGACAGGTTGAACAGGTTCCGTGGCGTCAGGAAGGTTCCCTGCGTCAGCCAGGCCAGCGGGTTCAGCGTGTCGGGGACGACGCGGATGCCGGTCCAGACCTGGAAGGCGAGGCAGATGATCCCGAAGGCGGCGATCATCCCCAGAAGTCGGGTGTCGACCTCCAGCGAGGCCAGGAAACCCCGGTTCGACACCTGCACGGGGGCATTGGCAGCGGTGGCCATCGGGCGCTCCTCGGCGGGCTTGGGCAGCGCGCGCGCGCCCCGGGGCCGTCCCCGGGGCGCGGGTGCTCATGTGCGCCGGCGGCGCGTCAGTTGCAGGGCACAGGACCGCCCGCGGCGACGCCCTGGCAGAGCGCTTCGCGGCTGATCCAGCCGGCATCGACCACCACGGGCAGGTTTTCCCGGGTGATCGGCACGGGCGCCAGGAAGATCGCCCGCATCGTGGTGCCCGAGGGCGAGGTCCACTCGACCGAGCCCGGGATGTCGGCCATGGCCGTCCCGCCGGCCAGCGCCACCGCGATTTCGCCCGCGGCACGGCCGAGGTCGCGCGCGTCCTTCCAGACGCTGACCGTCTGGGTGCCCAGCGCCACCCGGTTCAGCGCCGCATGGTCGCCATCCTGGCCCGAGACCGGAATCCCGGCCATGCCCTGCGCGGTCAGCGCCGCCACGACGCCGCCGGCGGTGCCGTCGTTCGAGGCGATCACGGCATCGACGTTGTTGTTGTTGGCGGTCAGGATCTGCTCCATGTTCCGCTGCGCGTTGGCGGGCAGCCAGCCGTCGGTGTACGCCTCGCCGACGATCTTGATGGCGCCCGAGTCCACCGCCGCCTGGATGATCTCCTGCTGGCCGCCGCGCAGGAAGTCCGAGTTCGGATCGGTGGGCGAGCCTTTGATCATGACGTAGTTGCCGGTCGGCTGGGCGGCAAACACGGCGCGGGCCTGCATGCGGCCCACCTCGACGTTGTCGAAGGTGAGGTAGAAGGCGCGGGCATCCTCGATCAGCCGGTCGTAGGCGATCACCGGGATGCCCTCGTCGGCGGCCGCCTGCACGGCGGGGATGATCGCCTGGGTGTCCTGGGCCAGCACGATCAGCACCTGCGCGCCCTGGGCGATCAGGCTCTCGATGTCGGACAGCTGCTTGGCCGACGACGACTGCGCGTCGGCCGACACATAGCGGGCACCGCCGGCCTCGAGCGCGGCCTTCATGGCGGCCTCGTCGGTCTTCCAGCGCTCTTCCTGGAAGTTCGACCAGCTCACGCCGACGGTCAGACCCTGCGCCAGGGCGGCGCCCGAGAAGCCGAGCGTGGCGACAACGGCGGCGGCAATCAAACGCTTCATGGAATCCTCCCCATCTGCGCCCCGCGAAGGGCGGACCCGGCGGAGTCGCCGGGACTGGCGCAAACCTGCCGCGAATAATTTCAGTTGTCAAAATAAAAATTGCAGCGCAAGGTCTGATACACCCGCCATCCGCCTCCGGTTGCGCTGCAACGCAGCAGGAACGCCTCGCTGAATGGTCTGGAGATGAGATTCCTGGAAATTTTCGTTCGGCGAGCGAAGAAATGAGGCCCGGCCGCACTGCCGACCCGCCGCCGCGCCTGCCGGGCTGCGGCCCGTTGATCCCGCCGCTCTCGGACGGCCAGCGGCCGATCCGCCAGCAGGTGTTCGAGCGCATCCGTGCCGCCGGCCAGATCGCCCGCGTCCAGCTTGCCCGCGAACTGGGGATCAGCCCCGCCTCGGTGACGACGGTCACCTCCGAGCTGATCGAGGCCGGGCTGATCGAGGAGGTGGCGGTGCCGCGGGAAGCCGATTCGAACCGCGGCCGCCCGCCGGTGGCGCTGGGGGTCAGGGCCGAGTGCGTCCGGGTCGCCGGCATGAAGCTGTCGGACCGCGAGCATACCGCGGTGATCGTCGACTTTGCCGGCAACCTGATCGCCGATGCGTCGGTCGCCCGCACCCCCGGACCGGCCGACCTCGACACCCTGCTCGAGGGCGCCGGGCGCCTGCTTGCCGAGGTCACCGCCCGCGCCGGGATGGCTCCGCAGGACCTCGCCGCGGTGGGGCTGGGGCTGCCGGGCTTCGTCGACTGCGCGGCCGGTCGGGCGCTCTGGTCGCCGGTGCTGTCGGCGCGCGACGTGCCGCTGGCGGCCGCGGCGGCGGCACGCTTCGGGCTGCCCGTCCACATCGACAACGACGCCAACCTCGTCACCCTGGCGGAGCTGTGGTTCGGCGCCGGACGGCGGCTGGCGGACTTCGCCGTGGTCACCATCGAGCACGGGGTGGGAATGGGCCTGGTGCTGGGCCACCGCATCTACCGCGGGGCGCACGGGCTGGGCATGGAGCTCGGCCACACCAAGGTGCAGCTTGACGGGGCGCTCTGCCGCTGCGGACAGAGAGGCTGCCTGGAGGCCTATGTCGCGGACTACGCGCTGGCCCGGGAGGCGACGACGGCGCTGAACTGGGGCCACAAGGACGGGGCCGGGACGGCTCTGCTGCTGGAAAGCCTGTTCGACCACGCCAAGGCGGGCAACCAGGCGGCGCGGTCGATCTTCCGGCGGGCGGGGCGCTACCTGGCGGTCGGCATCGCCAATGTCGTGAACCTGTTCGACCCCGGGCTGATCATCCTGTCGGGCGAACGGATGCGGTATGACTACCTCTATGCCGCCGACACGCTGTCGGAACTGGGGGCGCTGGCCATCGACACCGGCCGGCCGCCGCCGCCGATCGAGATCCATGCCTGGGGGGACCTTCTGTGGGCGCATGGGGCGGCGGCGCTGGCGCTGTCCGAGGTGACCGGGCGGCTGATCGCGCCGGTTCGCGACCTGGCGGCCCAGTAGCCGGACGGAGCGGCGGCAGTCCCATGCGTGGGACAGGACATCAACACATTGATCCAAGACGAGAGTCACGTTCAGATCAAGAAATTCTTCACGATCGGCCGGTGCTTGCCGCGGGAAGCGCACGGGCGTAGCCGGTGGCGGGGGCATCGGATCGGAAACCCCGGCTCTGCCATCATGGGGTGAAGACCAGCAGCGCCCGGAGCAGCCCCGACAGGATCGCCGGGGTCAGCCCGTCGCTTGTGCGACCGGACATCGGTCAAGAGCCCGGGGTGAACGATTGACCGCCTGCCGTGAGCTGCCGCTTGTGCCGCTTGCAGGTCGCGCGCGCGTCCTCGGTGCTGCAACCCGTCGCGCGCGCACAGGCCGACATCTGCAGGTCGGGGCCGTTGCGCTGATCGGGCAGACGCCCGAACGCCGGGACGCTTCCCCGCGACTGCCGTGCGTCGATGCCTGCCAGAGTCCGGGTGCGCAGCCAGTGCGGTTCTCCGCGCCGAACCTCGGGGTTGGCGTGGCCCTGGTTTCTCACCGGCGTATCTCCCGCACGGCTGCTGAGGAAGGCCCACGGCTGTCTTGTGCACGCCGCCCGGCCGGCGCCGTGCCCGTGGCCCGGGCTGGACCCGGGATGTGCGGCCGAGAGAGGTTCCGGCGGGGCCGTGGTCGGGGCCACCAGATCGGTCCGCGATCCCACGCAACGCCGGCTGCCCGGGATCACGCCGGCCGCGCCGCGCGGCCAGCGGTTGCGCCGAAGGGGCTTGGGCGCATCGCAGGTGCGCAGTGCCATGCGCCGGTTTGCTGCCGCAGCGGCCAGTCCGCGGGAAAGCCGGCCGGGAGTGCGCGGGAATCGCTGCGTCGCGCCACGGATCGCCCGGCGGACGGTGATCAGGTTGTCATCCCTGACGTGGCGCGAGACGATGATGACGCTGATCTCCGGCAATCGCCGGCGGACATCCGGATATGCGTCGATGGCGGTGTCCGCATCCTCGAACGCGTCGTGATCCGGCATCACGAACTCGCAGGAATCGAACGAGGCGTGGTCGGGCAGGGCAAGGATGTCACCGATGGATGCGGTCACCCTTGACCCGGCCTGCAGCGCATTGACATCCGGGATGTGGACGGGACGGCCGGCCTCGAGGTCGGGCCGCCACTCGCCCAGCACCTCGTCCGGCTGGTCCATTATCGCCTCGATTCCCGGCGCGGCCCATTCATGGGTGTCGTCGAACCGGCCCGGTTGACGCAGCCGGAAGACATGGGTGCGGTCCGATCCGGCCAGTGCCCCGATTCCGGCCAGCGCCCGGTCGACGGCTGCATCGGGTGCATGTCCGGGCGCGCCCAGCAACTCCTTCGCGAGCGGGACGATCCGGTTCTGCCAGTCGGCGAGGTGTTCGAGATCCCGGCGTAGGCGGGCCTGCCGTCGCAAGCGTCCGCTTCCGGCCGATGCGCACCGCGGTCCTGCCGCTGCCGGCCCCGGATGGCAGCAGTGAGGAACGTGGCGACCTGCTCCGTGAAGGCCAGCGCGTCGCTCGCAAACCGTGCCGGTCGGCGCGAGAACGCGACCGGCAGGACGGCCGGGGTCGGCCACGACCGGCGCGGCAGTCAGCGACCGGACGCCTGCCGCCGGCGTCGGCATCGCTTCCGCAAGACCGGCCGCACCGAGATCAGCGATGCAGATCGGGCCCCGCGCGACGCCGTCGCCGAGCGACCATCGCTGCCCGGAGAGGTCGGGGGCAGTGGCGACGAGGGTCTCGCAGGCGTACGGGCCGGCCCGGCGCAGCAGGGCCGCGGCGTCTGCATCCGGCACCCGGCGGCAGAGGTCGAGCGCGCGTTCCAGCCCCCGGGTCGGATCGGGGCAGCACTGCAGGGCGGCGACCACCTGCATGAGCGCCCCGGCCCGTTGCGTTGCCGCCGCCTGTTCGCGCAGCAACCGCCCGCGCCCGGCCCCCGCCCGGGGAGGGAGGACGCCATGGCAATCCTGCTGGGCGCACCGATCGGCGTCATCACCCGGAACCTGCCGGGCCGGATCGGCAGGTTCCGCGCCGCCGGCGGGCGCCGCCGGAGGCATCCCGGCGGGCGCGCCCGACCTAGGCGCCGAGGACGATCACGTCGCGGGCCGAGAAGCTGATCTCGGTCGACGCGCCGATCGGGGGCGGCGGGGTGTCGGGGCGGTTGAAGGTGTCGAGCGCGACCTGCGCCCCGCCGGCGGCGACGCGCAGGCGGATGACCGAGCCGTGGAAGGCCACCTCCTCGATCCGGCCGGGCAGGACGATCTCGCGGCCCGGCTGGCGCCCGAGATGCACGGCCTCGGGCCGCAGGGCCAGCCCGAGTGCGGCGCCGCGGGCCGCATCGAGCGGGCCGGCCAGCTGCAGCGCCGTTCCGGCGACCGCCACGCGGCCGGCCGCGGGATCCTCGACGCGGGCCTCGAAGGTGTTCAGGCTGCCGACGAAGTTGGCCACGAACCGGGTGGCCGGGCGGTTGTAGACCTCGAACGGCGTGCCCACCTGCTCGGCGATGCCGCCGTTCATCACCACGATGCGGTCGGACATCGACAGCGCCTCTTCCTGGTCGTGGGTGACGAAGATCGTGGTGATGCCGAGCTCGCGCTGGATGGCCCTGATCTCGTTGCGCAGGCTGACCCGGACCTTGGCGTCGAGCGCCGAGAGCGGCTCGTCGAGCAGGAGCATCCGCGGCCGGGGGGCGAGCGCGCGCGCCAGCGCCACGCGCTGCTGCTGGCCGCCCGACAGCTGGTAGGGGTAGCGGCTGCCGAGGTCGGGCAGGCCGATCAGCGCCAGCATCTCGGCCACCCGCGCGTCGATCTCGCCTCGGGGGGCGCCCTTGACTCGCAGGCCGAAGCCGACGTTCTGGGCCACCGTCAGGTTGGGGAACAGCGCGTAGGACTGGAACACCATGCCGATGTTGCGCTGGCTGGGGCGCAGGCGGGTGACGTCCTGCGCCTCGATGCGGATGGCGCCACCGGTCAGCGCCTCGAAGCCGGCGATGATGCGCAGCACCGTCGTCTTGCCGCAGCCCGAGGGCCCGAGCAGCGAGACGAACTCGCCCCGGTCGATCGCGAGGGTGAAGTCCCTCACCACGCGGACGGTGCCGAAGGACTTCTCGAGCCGCGAGATCTCGAGGTAGGCGGTCATCGACTGGCCCTCATGTGCGGCGAAAGCCGGGTGACGAGCTGGATCAGCCCCATGCAGGCCCAGGTGATGCCGAAGGCGATCACCGCCAGCGCTGCCGGCTCGTAGGCCTTGTTGGCCCCGACGATCTGCAGGTAGGGGCCGAAGGCGGGGCGGTTCAGCAGCGCCGCCATGGTGAACTCGCCCATCACGATGGCGAAGGTCAGGAAGGCGCCCGACAGCACCGCGACCAGGATGTTGGGCAGGATCACCCGGGCAAGGATCGTGACCCAGCCGGCGCCCAGCGACTGGGCGGCCTCGGTCAGGGTGCCGACGTCGATGGTGCGCAGCCCGGTGTCGACGGCGCGGTACATGTAGGGCAGCGACAGGGTGGCGTAGCCGAACATCAGGAGGATGTTGGTGCCGGTGGCCGAGCCGGTGAGCGGCAGGAAGGAGGAGGTGTTGTAGAGGCGGATGTAGCCGAAGACGAGGACGATGGCGGGGATCACCAGCGGCAGCAGGGTCAGGAACTCCACCACCGGGCGCAGGCCGGGCATCCGCAGCCGCACCCAGTAGGCCGTCGGTACCACCAGCATGACGCCGAAGACGATGGTGAAGAGCGCCATCACCACCGAATAGAGGAAGGTCTCCTGGAACTGCGGGTCGGCGAGCACCGAGCGGTAGGCATCGAGCGAGTAGACGCCGCGGCGCATCGACAGCGAGAACTCGGTCATCCCGAGCAGGGGAGCCACGAAGATCAGCGAGCCGAGGAGGAAGGCCGCCCAGGCGAGGATGCGCATCATTTCAGCCACCGCTCCGAGCGGGCCCGCAGCCACAGGTAGATGGCGTTGGCAAGGCCGGTGATGACGATCATCCCGAAGGCCAGAGCGTAGCCGAGACCAGGGTTGCCGAGGACGTCGCCGCGGATCTGCGAGAACAGCAGGATCGGGGCGATGTTGAGCTGCGGACCGGCGAGGGCGAAGGCGGTGGCGACGGCGCCGAAGGAATTGGCGAACAGCAGCGCGAAGGTGCCGAGGAAGGAGGGCAGCAGGATCGGCAGCGCGATCATCCGCCAGTACTGCCAGCCCGTCGCCCCGAGCGTGGCCGCCGCCTCGCGCCATTCGCGGCGCAGCCCCTCGATCGCCGGGGTGATGATCAGGATCATCAGCGGCACCTGGAAGAACAGGTAGGTCAGGATCAGCCCGGTGGTCGAGAACAGGTTGAAGCCGTAGGCGCGCAGGTTGATCCCGAACTCGGTGCGCAGCCACAGCGTGATGAGCCCCGCCGGGCCGATCGTGGCGATGAAGGCGAAGGCCAGCGGCACCCCGGCGAAGTTCGAGGCCACGCCCGAGAAGGTGAGCAGGGGCGAGCGGATCTGCCGCGGCAGCCCGCCGAGGACGGCGGCGGCGGCCATGGCAAAGCCGATGGCGCAGCCGATCAACGCCGACCACAGGCTGACGCGGATCGACACCCAGTAGGCGTTGCGGATGGTGCGGGTGTTGAGGCCGAGGATGTTCTCGAGCGTGACGCTGCCGTCGGGGGTGCGGAAGGCACCGATGACGATGGTCAGCGCCGGAAGGATCAGGAACAGGAAGGCAAACAGGAAGAACGGCACCAGCCCCAGCCAGCGCGGGGTCGGCAGGGAGCTGAAGTGGCGGCGTGCGGCCATCCGGGCTGGGGCGGTGCGGGCAGACCGGGTGCGGCCCCGCAGGGCCGCACCCCGTTGCCGGGCGTCTGCTACTGGACGACGTTGGCGCCGACGACGGTGTCCCAGCCGGCCTTGACGGCGGCGGAGTTGGCGTTGACGGCGTCGATGGAGGGGAACACCGCCCGCTCGTAGGCGTCGGCGGGGGGCAGCCTGTCCATCATCTCCTGCGGCACCACCCCGCGGGCGACGAGGTCGTTGAAGCGGATCGGGTGGCAGTAGCCGGCCAGCCAGCCGAGCTGGCCCTCGTCGCTGTAGAGGTACTCCATCCACAGCTTGGCGGCGTTGGGCTGCGGGGCGTAGGCGCTGATGGCCTGGACGTAGACGCCCGCGAGGGTGACGTCGGAAGGCACGACCACCTCGACCGGCGGGTTGCCGGCCAGCGAGTCGCGCCAGGCGAGGGCGTTGTAGTCCCAGGCGATGATGATCGGCGTGGTGCCCTGCGCCAGCGTCCCGGCCTTGCCGATCACCGGCACGAAGTTGCCCGCCTCGTTCAGCTCCCTGAAGAACTCGAGGCCGGCGGCGGCGGCCTCGGCCCCGGGCGCGGCGCCGCGCGCCATGCCGGCGGCGAGGACGCCGAGAATCGCCTGGTTGGAGGCGCGCGGGTCGCCCGCCAGCGCCACCTGGCCGGCGTACGCGGGCTTCAGCAGGTCGGCAAACGAGGTCGGCACCTCGTCGACGAGGTCGGTGTTCACCGCGAAGGCCATCACCCCGTAGTAGTCGCCGTACCAGTGGCCGTCGGCGTCCTTGGCATCGGCCGGGATCGTGTCCCAGGTCGAGACCTTGTAGGGCTGCAGCAGCCCCTCGGCCTGGGCCGCGGGCCCGAAGGACAGGCCAACGTCAAGCACGTCGGGCGCCTGCGGGCCCTTGTTGTCGCGGTTGGCGCGCACCGCCTCGAGCTCGTCGGCCGAGCCCGCGTCGGGGTTCAGCTCGTTGACGTTCAGGAACGGATACCTGGCCTTGAAGCCGGCGATCACGTCGCCGTAGCCGCACCAGGAATGGGGCAGGGCGATGGTCGTCAGCATGCCCTCGGCGCGCGCGCCGGCGATCAGCTCGTCCATCGTCTGGGCCGTCGCGGGCAGCGCGGCCAGGAGCACGGCGACGCTTGCCGTGGTGGCCAGGATATGTCGTGCGGTCATGGGATCCCCCGGTTATGCATGTCTGCGGCCTTCCCTGTCCACCGCCAGGCGCGTCATGCGCGGCCTGTCCCTGCGGCGGACGGCGGTCCGTCTGTGATGGCGGCCAAGCTAGCGGTGGACGGGGGCGGCTGACAAGCACTGCTAGAGGGTTCCGGCGACGGTTTGGTGACACCGGTCCCCCTTGCCGCGCCGGTGCCCGGCGCGGCAAGGGGCCGCGGGACGGGGCCGCACCCCGTTGCCGGGCGTCTGCTACTGGACGACGTTGGCGCCGACGACGGTGTCCCAGCCGGCCTTGACGGCGGCGGAGTTGGCGTTGACGGCGTCGATGGAGGGGAACACCGCCCGCTCGTAGGCGTCGGCGGGGGGCAGCCTGTCCATCATCTCCTGCGGCACCACCCCGCGGGCGACGAGGTCGTTGAAGCGGATCGGGTGGCAGTAGCCGGCCAGCCAGCCGAGCTGGCCCTCGTCGCTGTAGAGGTACTCCATCCACAGCTTGGCGGCGTTGGGCTGCGGGGCGTAGGCGCTGATGGCCTGGACGTAGACGCCCGCGAGGGTGACGTCGGAAGGCACGACCACCTCGACCGGCGGGTTGCCGGCCAGCGAGTCGCGCCAGGCGAGGGCGTTGTAGTCCCAGGCGATGATGATCGGCGTGGTGCCCTGCGCCAGCGTCCCGGCCTTGCCGATCACCGGCACGAAGTTGCCCGCCTCGTTCAGCTCCCTGAAGAACTCGAGGCCGGCGGCGGCGGCCTCGGCCCCGGGCGCGGCGCCGCGCGCCATGCCGGCGGCGAGGACGCCGAGAATCGCCTGGTTGGAGGCGCGCGGGTCGCCCGCCAGCGCCACCTGGCCGGCGTACGCGGGCTTCAGCAGGTCGGCAAACGAGGTCGGCACCTCGTCGACGAGGTCGGTGTTCACCGCGAAGGCCATCACCCCGTAGTAGTCGCCGTACCAGTGGCCGTCGGCGTCCTTGGCATCGGCCGGGATCGTGTCCCAGGTCGAGACCTTGTAGGGCTGCAGCAGCCCCTCGGCCTGGGCCGCGGGCCCGAAGGACAGGCCAACGTCAAGCACGTCGGGCGCCTGCGGGCCCTTGTTGTCGCGGTTGGCGCGCACCGCCTCGAGCTCGTCGGCCGAGCCCGCGTCGGGGTTCAGCTCGTTGACGTTCAGGAACGGATACCTGGCCTTGAAGCCGGCGATCACGTCGCCGTAGCCGCACCAGGAATGGGGCAGGGCGATGGTCGTCAGCATGCCCTCGGCGCGCGCGCCGGCGATCAGCTCGTCCATCGTCTGGGCCGTCGCGGGCAGCGCGGCCAGGAGCACGGCGACGCTTGCCGTGGTGGCCAGGATATGTCGTGCGGTCATGGGATCCCCCGGCTTGAGGAAGTTGCGGTCTTCCCTGTCCCGCCGGCCCCGCCCGTCGCAACCTGCCTCCGCAGCCGGCGGCGGTCCGTCGGAAGGGCGGAAAGACTAGCGGCCGCGGGGAGGGATGACAAGCGTGGCCGGCCATCGTGCCGCGGGGGCGGACGGGGCGCTCAGCCCCCGCAGCCGGTGGCCACGAGTGCCTCGGCCCGGGCGAGGTCGTCGGGGGTGTTGACGTTGAAGAACGGATCGACCGGGCGGGCGTCCCAGGCCGCGACCCCGGCGCCGAGGATTTCGGCCCAGAGCCCCGGCTTGCGCAGCCCGCCGGCGACGGCCTGCCGCAGCGCCGCCCGGCAGGCCACGGGCCAGAGCGCCACGGTGGGATGCCGCCGCAGCCGGCCGCCCGCATCGGGCGAGGCGGCGACCGCGGCCCCCGACGGCGCGGCCGCGGCGGCGAGCCTGGCGGCGAGGTCGGCCGGAAGGAAGGGGGCGTCGCAGGGCACGCAGATGAGGGCGGCATGGCCCCGCGCCGCCGCCCAGTCGAGCCCGGCGAGCACGCCGGCGAGCGGGCCGGGCCGGCTGTCGTCGGCGTCGGCCAGCACCTGCAGGCCGAGGGAGGCAAGGCGTGCGGGCTCGCCGTTGGCCGACAGGGCGAGGATCCCGACCTGGGGCGCAAGGCGGGCGAGGGCATGGGCGACCAAGGGCCGGCCGGCCAGCTGCAGCAGCGGCTTGTCGGCCCCCTGCATGCGCCGGCCGAGCCCGCCGGCCAGCACGAGACCGGCGGGGGCGGCGTGAGGCCGGGAGGCGGGACCGGTGGCGTGCATGGCCCGACCTCGCACGGGCACGCCCCGGCGCGCAAGGGCGCCGTCGCGCATGCCCCCGCGCGCGGGGCACAACCGACCCCTTGCACGCGGGCGCGAAACCGACTACCCCGCTCGCCGGCGGAGTGTGGCGCAGCCTGGTAGCGCACCTGCTTCGGGAGCAGGGGGCCGGAGGTTCGAATCCTCTCACTCCGACCAGTATCCCGGACGGCGCGACGGCAGGATCAAGGGGGGGGCCGCGGCATGCGTCTCGGCATCGCCGTACTGCTTGCGGGCTACGTGCTGAGCCAGTTCTACCGCGCCTTCCTGGCGGTCCTGGCACCGGTTCTGGGGGCCGAGATCGGCGCAACCCCAGACGATCTTGCCCGTGCCAACGGCATCTTCTTCCTGACCTTCGCCGCGATGCAGATTCCGGTCGGCGCGGCGCTGGACCGCGTCGGACCGCGCCGGACCGCGGCGGCGCTGGTCGCGGTGGGTGCGGCGGGCGCGGCGGTGATGGCCCTCGCCCGCGGGCCGCTGGCGGTGGATGCGGCGATGGCGCTGGTCGGCGTCGGCATGTCGCCGGTCCTGATGTCGCTCTACTACCTGTTCGCGCGGGTCTATCCGGCGGGGATGTTCGGCACGCTGGCCGGCGCGGCGCTGGGCTTCGGCTCGCTCGGCAACATCCTGGGCACGCTGCCCCTGGCGGCGGCGGTCGAGGCCTTCGGCTGGCGGCCGACGCTGTGGGCGATGGCGGTGGCGACGCTGGCGGTGTCGGCGCTGGCGGGCTGGCGCGTTCCCGACCCGCCGCGGGTGGCGGCGCCGCCTGGTCGGCAGGGAACGGTGCTGACGCTCCTGAGGATTCCGGCGCTGTGGGCGATCCTGCCGCTGATGCTGGTCAACTACGTGCCCGCGGCGGGGCTGCGGGGGCTGTGGCTGGGCCCCTACCTGGCCGACATCCACGGCGCCGACATCGCCGCGATCGGCTGGGTGACGCTGGCCATGGGGCTTGCCATGATTGCCGGCAACTTCGCATACGGCCCGCTCGACCGGCTCTTCGGTACCCGCAAGGGGGTGGTGCTGGCCGGCAACCTGCTCGGGCTTGCGGCGCTGCTGGTGCTGGCGCTGGCGCCGCCGGGGGGGGCGGCGGGGGTGGCCGCGGTGGCCGCGGCGGTGGGCTTCTTCGGTGCCTCGTTCCCGATGATCATGGCGCATGGCCGCGCCTTCTTCCCGCCGCACCTGGTCGGCCGAGGGGTGACGCTGCTCAATCTCTTCGGGATCGGGGGGGTGGGGCTGATGCAGGTGGTCAGCGGCCGCGTCCACGCCGCGGGGCTGGCCGGGGGCGGGCCCGAGGCCGCCTATGCGACGCTGTTCCTGTTCTTCGCCGCGGCGCTGGGTGCGGGCTGCGCGGTCTACCTGTTCGCGCGCGACCGCACCGACTGACGCGGCACAGGCGGACGCGCGCCCCCGCCGCGCCCGCCGGCGACGGGCGCCTCAGGGCCGGGAGGCAAAGCTGACGCGGGTGGGCACGTTGCGGGCCGAGGTCGTGCCGTCGCCGAGTTCGCCGTGCACGTTGTAGCCCCAGCAGTAGACGCGGCCGTCCCCGGTGACGGCGCAGCTGTGCTTGTAGCTCGTCGAGATCGCCGCGACCTTGCCGCGCAGGCCGCGGATCGGCAGGGGCTCGAGAGCCGTGTCGTTGGTGCCGTCGCCGCGCTGGCCCCAGTCGTTCAGGCCGGTGCAGCGGACGACGCCGCCGCCGGTCATCGCGCAGCTGTGGCCGTAGCCGGCCGCGACCGCCTCGGCACCGCGCAGCCGGGCCATCCGGACGCGGACGTACCGCCCGTCGGTGGTGCCGTCGCCCAGCTGGCCGGAGCCGTTGTCGCCCCAGCAGAAGGCGGCGCCTCCGGTGGTGGCGGCGCAGCTGTGGAAGGGGCCCGCGGTCACGTCCAAGCCGCCGGTGCGGAAGCTCTTCACCCGGACGGGCAGGTTGCTGGGGTTGCCGGTGCCGTCGCCGAGCTGTCCGGCGAGGTTGTCGCCCCAGCAGTACACCCCCCCCGCGCGCACCGCGCAGCTGTGGTCGCGGCCGCCGTCGATGGACGTGACGCCGCCGCCGAACCCTGACACCGGCACCGGCGTCAGGCGGCCGTCGCGGGTGCCGTCGCCGAGCTGTCCGTCTTCGTTGAGGCCCCAGCAGAGGGCGGCGCCCGCCTCGGTCGCGGCGCAGCTGTGGAAGCTGCCGGCGGCGATCTCCCGGACGCCGGTGTCCAGCCCCTGCACGGCCACCGGCCGGGTCCGGAACTGGGTGCCTCCGTCGCCGAGCTGGCCCTGGCCGCCGAGGCCCCAGCAGTAGGCGGCACCACCGACGGTGATGGCGCAACTGTGGTTCTCGCCGGCGGCGACCGCGACGGCGGGGGGCAGGTCGACCACCCGGACCGGGCGCAGGCTTTGCGACTGCGAGCCGTCGCCGAGCTGGCCCCAGTTGTTCAGGCCCCAGCAGTAGACGCGGCCGGCATCGGTGACGGCGCAGCTGTGATAGGTTCCGGCGGCGACGCCGGTGACGCGGATCGCCTCGGGGGTGTCGGCGGCTGCAGCCGGGGCGCCGATGGCGGCCAGGAGCGCGGCGGCGATGACGGTTCGGGCGGGGCTGCGGCAACTTCCGCCGGCGGCACGGCTGGACATCGGCTGGTCGACCTCTCCTCTGGGCCGCGCCCGGCGGCCCGGCAGGGGCCCGATGCGGCAGTGGCATGCACACATGTCGGGAATTGAAGATAGGGCGCCCCGGCGGGCCCCGATACCCTCGCTGTGGCGCATCGGCACGAACAGATCGCCGCACCCCCCCGGGGGGACGCCCCGGCGCCGGTGCGCCCATTGCCGGTGCCGGCCGTTCGCCACCTGGGCAGGCACCGGCCGGCCGCCGGTGGCGTTGGGCACGGGGCGGCGCGGTGAACGGCCGGCGCTCCATTGCGGTCGCGGTTGCGCCCGGTCGCCCGGCCGGAACCTGCAGCGCGGCAGGCGACAGCCGCGCCAGCCCGTGCTAGCATCGGCTCGCCGCGCCCGGTGCGGGCGGGCCGGCGGGCAATCGGGCTGGCGGGGAGCGGGGCCATGTCGGGGATCGGTGCGGGGCGGCGGGCGGTGGCGGCGGCCATGGCGGGGATGGCGCTCGGGCTGGCGGCGGCGGTGGCCGCGGTGGCCGGCGACCGCGGCGGCTGGAGCGCCGATGTCACCTACCGCGCCGGCGACGTCGTCAGCCATGCCGGCGCCCTCTGGCGCGCCGGTGACGCAAGCCGCGGCCGGCCGCCTGCGGCCGTTCCCGGCGGCCCCTGGGTGCCGGTGGCGGGGGAGGAGGCCGCGGGCCTCTGGACCCACCGCGGCGCCTGGAGCGCGACCGTCGACTACCGGGAAAACGACGTCGTCGAGCGGCGGGGCTCGGGCTATGTGGCGCTCCGGCCCTCGACCGGGCGCGACCCGGCGCGGTCGCGCAACGCCAGCTTCTGGGCGCTGGTCGTCGCCCGCGGCGCCGAGGGCCCGCAGGGCGCGGACGGCCCGCAGGGCGCCGAAGGCCCGCCGGGCCCGGCCGGCGCGGAGGGCCCGCAGGGGCCGCCGGGGGCCGACGGCGCGCAGGGGCCCGAGGGCCCGCCGGGCCCCGAGGGGCCGCAGGGGCCCGAGGGGCCGCAGGGCCCGCCCGGCGAGCCCGGCCTGCCGCTGTCGGGGGTCGCCAGGGGCGACTTCGCCATCGAGAAGGCTGTGGGCCTTCTTACAAGGATCGTCGAGGTCCGCATCCGGCCGCCGGCGCCGGGCTTCGTGGTGGTGGCCGCGGAGTGGACCGCCAAGGCCTGGCTGACCGGCGTCTGGGTAAGCTGCTCGATCCACGAATTGCAGGCCGACGACACCACCGTGCCGATCTCGCGGCAGCGCATGTCCCGTTCCTTTCCGGCCCTGGACAGCATCGGCCTCGGGCTTTACGACGCCGCCTCGGAGATGGCCGTGCGCGCGGTCGAGGCGCGCGACTACCGCTTCGTTCTGATCTGCCGCGCGCCGCGCGACACGGGCTTTGACGCCCTGATCCGCGTCGAAGGGCCGTCGATCATCGCCTTCTACCTGCCGCTCGACTACTCCTTCCCCCCCTGACCGGACGGCGCGGAGTGGGGCCAGCGGCGCGGGCAGGCGCGGGCAGGGCCGCCCCGCACCCCCGCCCGCCGGAGCCGGCCGCGGGGGAGGGAGGGTGAGGCGGCTGGCCCGGCCCGCCGCGGCGCCCGCGTCACTGCCTGTGCAGCCGCCCCGCCACCGCCGCCGGCACGATGCTGTCCGATCGGTTGCCGGTACCGAGCTGTCCTTCGAGGTTGCTGCCCCAGCAGAAGGCGCGGCCGAGCCGGTTGATACCGCAGCTGTGGCGGTTGCTTCCGACGGCGATCTTCGTCACATCCTCGCCGAAGCGGGAGACGCGGACCGGAAGGCTGCGCGAGGTGGTGCTGCGGTCGCCAAGCTGGCCCTCACCGTTGCTCCCCCAGCAGAAAGCCTGCCCGCGCTCGTTCAGGGCGCAGTTGAACCCGCCGGAGAGGTTGCCGGCCCAGGAAAATCCGCCGGCCACGAGGGCCCGCACGCCGGCACCGAGCCGCCTGGTCCGCACCGGGACGAGGGAGCCGGTCGTGGTGCCGTCGCCGAGCTCTCCTGCGGCGTTCGAGCCCCAGCAGACGACCCGGCCGGTGCGCAGGGTCGCGCAGCTGTGGCGCGCCCCTGCCGCGATGATCCCCGCCCTGGCAAGGCTGGCCACCGGGGTCGGCACGGCGCGGTCGGTCCGCGTGCCGTCGCCCAGCTGGTAGTAGGAGTTGCCGCCCCAGCAGGTGGCGCGTCCGCCCCGATCGATCGCACAGGTGTGATCATACCCTGTCCCGACCGACGTGACATCGGCCCGCAGGCCCTGGACGCGGGCGGGCGTGTCGCGGTCGGAGAAGGTGCCATCGCCGACCTGCCCGGAACTGTTGCCTCCCCAGCAGAACAGGTTGCCGCTGGCAACGATTGCACAGGCATGTCCTTCGCCCGCCGCGATCGCACGCACACCGCTTCCGAGGCCGAGCACGGCGCGGGGCACCGCCGATCCCATTCTCGTCCCGTCGCCCAGCTGCCCGGCGCCGTTGGCCCCCCAGCAGAACACCCGCCCCGCCTCGCTCAGCGCACAGCTGAAGTCCCAGCCCGCCGCGACCGCACGGAACGGGCCCTCGAGCCCGGTCACCGGCACCGGTTGCAGGCGTTGCGAGACAAAGGTGCCGTCGCCGACTTGTCCGGCGGTGTTGTAGCCCCAGCAGTAGACCGCGCCTCGGGCGCTCACGGCACAGCTGTGGTAGCCGCCGGCGGCGATGTCGCGCACGCCGGCGGATTCGATTGCGCCCGTCTCGGCGGATGAGGGGTCGGTGTCGCCGAAGCCCTGCGCGCCGGCGGGTGGAGGCGTTTCGGCATGCACTGCCGAGTGAAGGGGCACGAACGTTGCCGCCGTCCAAAGCGTCAGAAGAAGTGCAGGGAAGGGATCGCGCGTCATTCATTTCATCCTTCGTCAATGGTGAAGCGGGCCACGCGCCAGGACGGTCAAGCCTCGCCCGTGCCGGCCAAGACCCGAGAAAAAAAGAGAAACGACTAATGCCGCTGCGCGACTCGCCTTCGAAGGTTGGCAGGCGACGGCCGGGCTGACAACGGTTTTCCGCCCCCCGCGGTGCCGGTCCGTCCGTCGGTTTGCCCCGCCGCGGCCCAGGCAGGCGGCCGTCCCGCGCTTCCCCGGACGGCCGTGCGTGCCGCGACACCGGCAGCATTTGCCGCCCGGCTGCCCCTCCGGCAGTTTGGGCGCACGCTTGACGGTGCCGGCGACGGCCGGGACGATCAGCGTCGAGCACCCCGCGGTCGAGACGGAGCGGCAGCGCCGAGGCGCGGCGCGTCACGCCCGCATCGTCGAGCGCGCAGCCGTGCGCGGACCCGACCACCACCTGCACGATCCGCGGCTGCTTTCCGCTGCCGGCACCCGGGGGCGGGCGCGGAGGCTTCGGGGAAAGAGGTCCTGTCGGGCATCCGGCCTGCCGGGCGGCGGCGGGCCCGCCCCGGCCCGCCGCGGCGCCCGCGTCACTGCATGTGCATCCGCCCCCCCACCGCCCCCGGCAGGCTGCGCTGGGTCGTGGTGCCGTCGCCGAGCTGGCCGTAAGTGTTGTTGCCCCACCAGAAGACGCGCCCGCCGCCGGTCAGCGCGCAGCTGTGGAAGCCGCCGGCGACGATCTTCAGCACGCCGTCGGCAAAGCGCGACACCCGCCGTCGCAGGTTGCGATTGGTGAAGCTGCGGTCGCCCACCTGGCCTTCGGCGTTGCGCCCCCAGCAGTAGGCGCGGCCCGCCGCCGTCAGGGCACAGCTGTGCCCGCCCAGGTACCACGGCTCGGCGCCGCCGGCCGTCAGGCCGTGCACGCCGCTGCCCATCCGCCGCACCGGCGCGGCGAGGGCCCGGCCGTCGTTGCTGCCGTCGCCGAGCTGGCCCTGGGAGTTGTCGCCCCAGCAGTACAGACGGCTCGCGGTCGCCGCGCAGCTGTGGCCATGGCCGGCCGCGACCTCGGTCACTCCCTCGCCAAGCCCGGTCACCGGCGTGCGCACAAGGCGGTCGGCGGTGCTGCCGTCGCCGATCTGGCCCCAGCCGTTCCAGCCCCAGCAGTAGGCCGCGCCGTCGGCGCTGGCCGCGCAGGTGTGCAGCCGCCCCGCGGCCATCGACAGCGTGCCGCCGATCAGGCCCTGCACCAGCACCGGCAGGTTGCGCTGGGTGGTGGAGGAATCGCCGATCTGGCCGTAGCCGTTGGCGCCCCAGCAGTAGACCCGTCGCTGGCGGTTCAGGGCGCAGACATGCGCCTCGCCCAGCGTCATCGCCTGCACGTCATCGCCAAGCCCCTCGACGGCGGTCGGTGTCCAGCGGTCGGTCGCGTCGCCGTCGCCGATCTGGCCGTTTACGCCCCTGCCCCAGCAGAAGGCCCGGCCCTCGGCCGAGATCGCGCAACTCGTGTGGCCGCCGGCGGCGACGGCCAGCACGCCGGCGCCAAGCCCGGTCACCTCGACCGGCAGGTGACTTTCGACGTTGGTGCCGTCGCCGAGTTGGCCGAAATGGTTCCGGCCCCAGCAGAAGACCCGCCGCGATGGGGTCAGCGCGCAGCCGTGGTGGACGCCGGCGGCGATGTCGAGTACCGCCCCCTCGGGCAGCGCGGCAGACGGGCCCCCCGCCGCAGCGACAAGGGGCACAAGGGCGACAATGGCGGCAAGGGCGGCCGGACGCAGGCTGCGACGTTGTCGAAGGTGGCGCATGGCTGGCTCCGTGGCTTTGCGCGAAACGCGCCGCCCCGCCGCGGCCTTGCGTCCTGCCCTGCCCGGGCCACGCTGCGCGGGCTGCCGGCCGCCAACCCCCGGCCGGGTCGGCACTGCGACATTAGCACGCATTCCGATCTGCACAAGTGTTGGATTTCTCGCCCCGGCGGGGGCGTCACTGCCGGTGCAGGTTGCCGCTGACCGGGGCAGGGGCTGCGCGCGTGGTGTTCGTGCCGTCGCCGAGCTGGCCGCGGGTGTTGTAGCCCCAGCAGTAGGCCCGCCCGAGGCCGTTGACCGCGCAGCTGTGGAAGCCGCCGGCCGCGATCAGCCGCATGTCCTCGCCGAAGCGCGAGACGCGCCGGCGCAGGCTGCGGTCGGTCTGCGAGCGGTCGCCCACCTGCCCCTCGTCGTTGCGCCCCCAGCAGAAGGCGCGGCCGGCCGCGTCAAGCGCGCAGGCGTGCCCGCCGTAGTCGTAGCCGCCGCCGGCGCTGATGCCGTGGATGCCGGTGCCGAGCCGCCTGACCCTGACCGGCGTCGGCTGGTTTGCGGTGTCGCCGTTGCCGATCTGGCCCTGGCCGCCCCCTCCCCAGCACGACATCCGCCCCGCCGCCGTGACCGCGCAGGAGAAATCGACGCCGAGGTCGAGCTGGCGGAGGTTGGCGCCGAGGCCCTGGACGGCCACCCGGCTGGTCCGGTCGTCGGTGCTGCCGTCGCCAAGCTGGCCGCGCGCGTTCCAGCCCCAGCAGAAGGCCTCGCCGTCGGCATCGAGCGCGCAGCTGTGGTAGCCGCCGGTCGCGATCGCGCGGGTGCCGGCGGCCAGGCCCTGCACCAGCACCGGCAGCGACCGGTCCGCCAGCGACGCGTCGCCAAGCTGGCCGTTGTCCCCCCGGCCCCAGCAGTAGACCCGCCGCAGCCGGTTCAGCGCGCAGACATGCTCGCCGCCGACCGCGACCGCCTGGATGTCGTCGCCAAGCCCCTCCACGGCGGTGGGCGTCCAGCGGTCGACCGAGTCGCCGTCGCCGATCTGGCCGCGATTGCCGCGGCCCCAGCAGAACAGCCGGCCGCCGGCGTTGATCGCGCAGGTGGTGTGGCCGCCGGCCGCGATCGCCAGCACGCCCGCGCCAAGTGCCGTGACCTCGGTCGGCAGCGAGCGGTTGGTGTTTGCGCCGTCGCCGATCTGGCCGTAGAGGCCGTAGCCCCAGCAGAAGACCCGCCGCGACGGCGTCAGTGCGCAACTGTGCTCGCGGCCGAGCGCGATGTCGAGGACGGCGGCCTCGGGCAGGGCGGATGCGATGTCGGCGGCGGCGGGGCCGGGCAGAAGCGTCAGGACCGCCACCGCAAGGGCCGCGCTGCGCAGGGCGAAGGGTCGGAGCATGGCATGCCTCCCGCATGGCCGGATGAAGCGCGCCGCCCGGGCCGGGTGCCCTGCGCCCCGCCCGGGCGATGCCGCACGGGGCTGCCGGTGGCCCCCAGGCCGGGCCGGCGCGACGACCCTAGCACGCGGCCCGACCCGGTCAAAGCCGGATTTCTCCCCCCGGCCAGTCTGTTGCCGGCATCCGCCGGCCGCGCCCGAGGCTCTACTCCTGCAGGTGCAGGTCGCCCGAAACCTCGGCCGGCACCGGCCGGCTGGCGTTGGTGCCGTCGCCGAGCTGGCCGTAGGTGTTGTCGCCCCAGCAGTACGGCCGCCCGCCGGCGGTCACGGCGCAGCTGTGCGTGGCGCCCGCGGCGGCCATCTGCATGCCGTCCCGGAAGCGCACCACGCGCCGTGGCAGCCAGCGGTCGGTGAAGGTGCGGTCGCCGAGTTCGCCCCAGATGTTCGAGCCCCAGCAGAAAAGCCGCCCGCCGCTGTTCAGCGCGCAGGCGTGCTTGGCGTCGTCGGGTGCGCCGCCGGCGGCGACGCCGTGGGCGCCAAGGCCGATCCGCTTCACCCTGACCGGCAGCGGGCTGTCGGTGCCGGTGCCGTCGCCCAGCTGGCCGCGCCCGTTGCCGCCCCAGCACATCAGCCGCCGCAGGCGCGTCACCGCGCAGGTGAAGTCAAGCCCCGCCACGAACTCGCGCAGGCCGCCGCCGAGGTTCGCGACCGGGGCGCGGAGGCTGCGGCTGGTGAAGGTGCCGTCGCCGAGCTGGCCGTGGTGGTTGCGGCCCCAGCAGAGCGCCTTGCGGTCGACGTCAAGGGCGCAGGTGTGATCGGTGCCCGCCACGATCGCGGTTGCCGCCGCGATGCCCGAGACGAGCACCGGCAGGTTGCGGCTTCCGTTCGTGCCGTCGCCAAGCTGGCCCCAGCCGTTCGAGCCCCAGCAGAAGGCCCGCCCGACGCGGTTCAGGGCGCAGGCGAAGTACAGGCCGACGGCGATCGCCCGCACATCATCGCCAAGGCCCTGCACCGCGGTCGGCGACCAGCGGTCCGTGTTGGCGCCGTCGCCGATCTGGCCCTCGCTGCCGCGACCCCAGCAGAAGGCGTGCCCCCCGGCGGTGATCGCGCAGCTGTTGGCGGCCCCGAGCGCGATTTCCCGCACCCCGCCGCCGAGGGCGGTGATCTCGACCGGCTCGAGGCGGCTGACGTTGCTGCCGTCGCCAAGCTGGCCGTTGCCGTTGGCTCCCCAGCAGAACACCCGCCGCGACGTGGTCAGCGCGCAGCTGTGGTAGCCGCCGGACACCAGCTTCAGGATGCCGGCCTCGGCCAGCGCCTCGGCGCCGGTGGCAGCGGCGGCAGGCGGCGCGCCGGCAAGAAGCGCCGCGGCGAGGGCGGCGGCGAGGGTTCGGTGGGCTCGGAGCATGGGCATGCCTCCCGCATGGCCGGCTGGAGTACACCGGCCCGCCGGGGGCCCCGTCCTTCCCTCCCGGGCGGGATCCCGGGGGGCGGGCGCAGGCCGCTCCGCGGCCGGACCGGCCGGGCGAGACTAGCACGGGCCACGCCGGCGCGCCGGCGCGTTTGCGCCAGGCCCGGGTCGCTTGCCGGATTCGTCCGGCGCCCGGCCGGCCCCTCTCGGACCCCCCGGCCGCCGGACAGAACGGCTGCGCGCTGCCGTCGTCAGCCGCCCGCGCGGGGCCGCGTCAGCGTCCGCCGGACCGCGTCATCCCAGACGGCCCACAGTCCTTCGCGGGTTGCCGCCTCCATCGCCGGGACGAAGCGGCGGTCGAGCGCCCAGGCGGCGGCAAAGCCCTCGGGTCCCGGGCAGAGGCCGGTGCGCATGCCTGCGAGCCAGGCCGCGCCCAGCGCCGTCGTCTCGCGCACCACCGGCCGGTCGACCGGGGCGCCGAGGATGTCGGCGAGGAACTGCAGCGTCCAGTTCGAGGCGGTCATGCCGCCGTCGACCCGCAGCACCGCCCCCGCCGCCCCGCCCATGTCGGCGGCCATCGCTGCCATCAGGTCGCGGGTCTGGAAGCCGACGCTCTCGAGCGCGGCGCGGGCAAGCTCGGCCGGGCCGGTGCCGCGCGTCAGCCCGAAGATCGCGCCGCGCGCCTCGGCATCCCACCAGGGCGCGCCGAGGCCGGTGAAGGCGGGCACGATGACGACCCGCTGGGCGGGGTCGGCGGCGGCGGCAAGCGCCTCGGTCTCGGCCGCCGTGCGGATGATCTTCAGCCCGTCGCGCAGCCACTGCACCACCGCTCCGGCGACGAAGATCGCCCCCTCGAGGGCATAGGTCGGCCGGCCGTCCAGCCGGTAGGCGAGCGTGGTGAGCAGCCGGTTGCGGCTGTCGACCGGGCGGGCGCCGGTGTTCATCAGGGCAAAGCAGCCGGTGCCGTAGGTCGCCTTGACCATGCCGGGGGCAAAGCAGGCCTGCCCGACCGTCGCCGCCTGCTGGTCGCCGGCGGCGCCGCAGATCGGCAGCGGCCGGCCGAGGAGGTCGGGCAGCGTGGTGCCGAAATCGGCGGCGTTGTCCCTGACCTCGGGCAGAAGCGACGCGGGCACGCCGAACAGCCGGCAGAGGTCGTCGTCCCAGGCGCCGCGGCGGATGTCGTACAGCATCGTGCGGGCGGCGTTGGTGGCATCGGTGGCGTGCACCCGCCCGCCGGTCAGCCGCCAGATGAGAAAGCTCTCGACCGTGCCGAACGCCAGCTCGCCGCGCCCGGCCCGGGCCCTTGCGCCGTCGACGTTGTCGAGCAGCCAGGCGATCTTGCTGGCCGAGAAGTAGGGGTCGAGCACGAGGCCGGTGCGGGCGCGCACCATCGCCTCGTGCCCCTCGGCGCGCAGCCGGTCGCACAGGGGGGCAGTGCGGCGGTCCTGCCAGACGATGGCGCGATGGATCGGCTCGCCGGTCGCGCGGTCCCAGATCAGGGTCGTCTCGCGCTGGTTGGTGATGCCGATCGCGGCGACGTCGGCGGCGGCAAGCCCGGCGCGGGCGATGGCGCCGCGGGCGCAGGCAAGCGTCGTCGCCCAGAGGTCGGCGGGGTCGTGCTCGACCCAGCCCGGGGCGGGGAAGTGCTGGGCGAACTCCTGCTGCTCGGCGGCTACCGGCCTGAGGCCGGCGTCGAACAGGATCGCCCGCGTCGAGGTGGTGCCCTGGTCGATCGCCAGGATGTGGCTCATGGCTCTGCTCCGGACATGAAGGCGTCGAGGGCGGCGATCTCGTCGGCCGTCATCCTGAGGCCGAGCTTCGAGCGGCGCCAGACGACGTCGGCGGCGGTGCGCGCGAACTCGCGCGCCATCAGCCAGCGCACCTCGGCCTCGGTCAGCGTGGCGCCGAAGTCGCGGCCAAGGGCGGCGGCGTCCGGCGCCCCGCCAAGGACGTCGGCGGCCTCGGTGCCGTAGGCGCGCACGAGGCGCAGCGCCCAGCGGCTGGTCAGGAACGGATGGGCGGCACGCAGCCGGTCGGCAAGCGCCGCCACCCCGTCCACCGCGAAGTCGCCGCCGGGCAGCGCCACGCCCGCCGTCCACGGGCCGCCCGGCAGGGGCATGGCGGTGGCCAGGCGGGCAAGCGCGGCCTCGGCCAGCCGGCGGTAGGTGGTGATCTTGCCGCCGTAGACGTTGAGCGCGGGCGGGCCGGCGGTGTCGAATTGCAGGACATAGTCGCGCGTCGCCGCGGTGGCCGATTTCGCGCCGTCGTCGTAAAGCGGCCGGACGCCGGAATAGGTCCAGACGACGTCAGCGGGCGTCACCGGGCGGCGGAAGTACTCCGACACCAGGGCGCAGAGGTAGTCGCGCTCGACCTCGCTGCAGCGGGCCAGGGCGGGGTCGCCCGCGTGCTCGACGTCGGTCGTGCCGACCAGGGTGAAGTCGGTCTCGTAGGGAATGGCAAAGACGATGCGGCCGTCGGCGCCCTGCAGGATGTAGGCGCGGTCGTGGTCGAAGAGGCGGCGGGTAACGATGTGGCTGCCGCGGACGAGGCGGATGCGGGCGGGGGTGTTCAGGCCGAGCGTGCCGGTGACGACCTGCCCCGCCCAGGGCCCGGCGGCGTTGACGAGCGCCCGCGCCGCCACCGTCTCGCCGCGGCCGTCGGCATGGGCAAGCTCGACCTGCCAGGCCTCGGCGCCGCGGCGGGCGGCGGTCACGCGGCAGCGGGTCAGGATGCGGGCGCCGCGCCCGGCGGCGTCGCGGGCGTTCAGCGCCACCAGCCGCGAATCCTCTACCCAGCAGTCGGAGTACTCGAAGCCGCGGATGAAGCCTGCCCGCAGGGGCGCGCCGGCGGGGTCGCGGCGCAGGTCAAGCGTGCGGGTCGCGGGCAGGATCCTCCGCCCGCCAAGATGGTCGTAGATGAACAGGCCAAGCCGCAACAGCCAGGCCGGTCGCAGCCCGCGGTGGTGGGGCAGCACGAAGCGCAGCGGCCAGGCGATGTGCGGCATCGCGACAAGCAGCGTCTCGCGCTCGCGCAGCGCCTCGCGCACGAGGCGGAACTCGTAGTACTCGAGATACCGCAGCCCGCCGTGGAAAAGCTTGGTCGAGGCCGACGAGGTCGCCTGGGCAAGATCGCCCATCTCGGCCAGCGTGACCTTCAGGCCGCGGCCGGCGGCGTCGCGGGCGATGCCGCAGCCGTTGATGCCACCGCCGATGACGAACAGATCGACCGGTTCTGCCATGGACCACCCCGCGTGCAGCGCGGTGTCGCGCAGCATTTTCGCTTTGTCAACTTTTCTGTTCGCTTTTGGCGCGAATTGTGGCATCAGGGTTTCGTTTCGCGACCGGGGGCGAGGGATGGCGCAGAACCTGCGGCAGGCGGAGATCCTTGCCATCGCCCGCGCCGAGGGGCGGGTGCTGGTCGACGAGCTTGCCCGCCGGCTGGGGGTGACGGTGCAGACGGTGCGGCGCGACCTCGGCGAGCTGGCCGCCGCCGGCCGGCTGATGCGCGTCCACGGCGGGGCGATTCCGCCCTCGGGTGTCGCCAACATCGCCTATGCCGAGCGGCGGCGGCTGAACGAGGCGGCCAAGGAAGCGATCGGCCGTCGCGCGGCCGCCGAGGTGCCCGAGGCGGCGGCGCTGTTCCTCGGCATCGGCACCACCTGCGAGGCGGTGGCCCGCGCCCTGCTGGCGCGGCGCGGCCTGATGGTGGTGACGAACAACCTGACGGTCGCGGCGATCCTCGCCGAGGGCGGCGGGGCGGATGTGGTCGTCACCGGCGGCACGCTGCGGCAGGCCGACGCGGGCCTGGTCGGCGAGATGGCGGCCGAGGCGCTGCGCGGCTTCCGCCCCGACCTTGCGATCATCGGCATCTCGGCGGTCGATGCCGCGGGCAGCCTGCTTGACTACGACCTGCGCGAGGCGGCAGTCAGCCGGGTGGCGCTGTCGGGCGCCCGGCGCCGCCTGCTGGTTGCCGATGCGGCCAAGTTCGCGCGCGCGGCGCCGGTGCGGGTGGCGGGGCTGGGCGATGTCGACGCGCTGGTCACCGACATGCCGCCGCCGGCGCCGGCCGCCCGTGTGGCAGCGGCTGCCGGGACGGCGGTGATCCTGGCCTGAGGGCGCCGCCGGCCGTCTGCGGCAGGACGCCTGCGGGGGTTGCGGCATGAATGCGGCGCGCGCGGGCGTTGACTCCGGGCGCCTGTGGAAATAGCTGAGTCAATTGCTAGGAGTGCGGTCGCGCCCGGCCCGCTGCCAGGGGGATGACGACGGCCCGATGAACCAGATCGCCTGCGCCCGCCCGTTCCGCCTGCCGGCCGAGGCCTCGCCGCTCGGCTTCCGGCAGCGGCCGCACCGCGTGCTGCTGGAGGTGGAGGGGCTGTCGAAGCGGTTCCGCCGCGGCGAGGCGGCGGCGGTGGAGCGGGTCTCGTTCGCGGTGGGCGAGGGCGAGCTTCTGTCGCTGCTCGGCCCGTCGGGCTGCGGCAAGACCACGACGCTGCGGCTGATCGGCGGCTTCGAGACGCCGGATGCGGGGCGCATCCTGCTGCGCGGGCGCGACATCTCCCAGCTGCCGCCCGAGGCGCGCGGGATCGGCTTCGTCTTCCAGGACTACGCGCTCTTTCCGCATCTGACGGTGCTGGACAACGTCCGCTTCGGCCTGCGGCGGATGGGCCGCGCCGCCGCCGTCGCCCGGGCGGGCGAGATGCTGGCGCTGGTCGGGCTTGCAGATCTGGCCGCCCGCCGCCCGCACGAGCTGTCGGGGGGCCAGCAGCAGCGGGTGGCGCTGGCGCGCACGCTGGCCGTGGCGCCGCCGCTGGTGCTGATGGACGAGCCGTTCTCGAACCTCGACGCGACGATGCGGGTCGAGACACGCCAGGAGGTGCGGCGGCTGCTGAAGGCCGCGGGCTCGGCGGCCATCCTCGTCACCCACGACCAGGAGGAGGCGCTGGCGCTGTCGGACCGGATCGCGGTGATGGAGGCAGGCCAGCTGCGCCAGCTGGGCACGCCCGACGAGATCTACCGCAACCCCTCCAGCGCCTTCGTGGCCAGCTTCCTCGGCCGGTCGAACATCGTCGCCGGCCGGGCCGAGGGGATGGCGGCCGACACCCCCTTCGGCCGGCTGCCGCTGACGCGGGCCGCAAACGGGGCGGTGCAGCTGGCGGTGCGGCCCGAGCAGATCCTGCTTGAGCCCGACGCCGCCGGCGCGGCGACGGTGGTCGGGCGCGAGTTCCGCGGCCACGACCAGATCTACTGGGTGCAGGACGGCGAGACCTGCATGCTGGTGATCTCGGGCCCCGGCGCGCCGATGGCGGTCGGCCAGCGGGTGCGGATGCGCGTCTGCGACTGCGTCGCCCCGGTCGGCTGACCGGCGGAAACCGGACGCGGCCAGTTCGCCGGTTTCCTTTTCGGTTGCCTTGCCGAATCGCCGGTGCTTAATGGCACGGAATGCCGAACGAATCGCAAGGTACCCGGAATGGAACAGATCGACCTCGACGGAATGCAGCTGGACGAACTGCGGAAATTGCGCCGGCGCGTCGATGCCGCGATCGACAGCTTCGAGGCGCGGCGCAAGGATGCCGCCCGGCGCGAGCTGGAGGAATTGGCGAGATCGCGGGGTTTCTCGTCCCTGGCCGAACTGGTCGAACCGGCGCCGGCAAAACGCAGGAAATCCGCCCCCACCGGCGCCGCGAAATACCGCCATCCCGAGAACCCGGCGCTGACGTGGAGCGGCCGCGGGCGCCGCCCGGGCTGGGTGGTCGAGGCGCTGGCGGCAGGCCGTTCGCTGGAAGGGCTGCGCATCGGCTGACCGGCCGGCGCGCCCGGGAGGCGGTGGCGTGGGTCGGTGGCTGGCGGCGCTTGCCGGGGCATGGCGGATCGTCGGCGAGCGGCATCTGGGCCTGATCGCCGCGGGCGTCGCGTTCTTCGCGCTGTTCTCGCTGTTTCCGGGCCTTGCCGCGCTGATCGCGCTGTGGGGCTTCTGGGCCGACCCCGCGGCAGTCGCCGCCCAGCTGGGGCTGCTGGCCGAATTCGTGCCGGAGGATGCCTTCGCACTGATCGAGGCGCAGGTCGCGACTCTGGTTGCCTCCAACGAGGTCGGACTGCACTGGGCCTCGGTGCTGTCGCTCCTGGTGGCGCTGTGGTCGGCGCGGTCGGGCGTCGGGGCGATGATCCAGGGGCTGAACGCGGTGCACGGGGTCGAGAACCGCGGCGGCCTGGGGCATCTGCTGGCGGCGCTGGCCCTGACGATGGTGCTGATGGGGCTGGGAATCGTGGCGCTTGCGGCGGTGGTCGTGGCGCCGGTGGTGCTGGCCTTCGTGCCGCTCGGGCCGTGGACCGGGCTGGCGCTGTCGGCGCTGCGCTGGGCGCTTGCCGTCGCGGTGATCGTGCTTGGCGTCGCGCTGCTGTTCCGCCACGGGCCGAACCGGCCGCGACAGCGCACGCGGCTGATCACGCCGGGGCTGCTGATCGCGGTGGGGGTCTGGGCGGCGGCCTCGGCCGCATTCTCGCAGTTTCTTGCCGGGCTCGCGGATTACAATCGGATCCACGGCTCGATCGGTGCGGTCATCGCGCTGCTCACCTGGTTCTATCTCGGCGCCTTCGTCGTTCTTCTGGGCGCGGCGCTGGACAGCGAACTGGCGCGGCTCGGCGATGCCGGGGATCCGGCCGCGGAAAGACCCCGCCGGTAGCGCCGGCCCGGAATTCCCGCAATCGTGGTGCCGTGCCGGCGGCGCGCAACCGGGCAGATCAGCGATCCACGGGAAGGCCGCTGGGCACCGCCTCCGGAATGCCGAGCCGGCCGGCAAGCGCGTCCTCGTCAGTGAGGCTGTCGAGAAATGCGACGAGCGCGGCGATGTCGGCCGCCGAGAGCGCGACCGGCGGCCGGGTGACCGCGGCGGCGATGGCCGCGCGGGCGGCAGGGTCGTCCATCACCGCCCAGTCGGCGGGATCCTCGGGCGGGGGAAGGCGTGCCTGCCGCCGGTAGGCGGCGAGGCCGGCCACCGGGTCGGCGTGGTGGCGCAGGAACGCCGCGAGGTCGGTGAACGCGCCGGCATGCCCCCAGGGGCCGGTGACGGTGACGTTGCGCAGCGGCGGGGTGCGGAAGGCATAGGCGTCCGCCGCCCGCCCGCTGATCCGGGCGCGCCCGGTGTCGCGGCCGTGGCCCAGGGATGCCGCATCGGGCCCGGGGCCGATCTGGGGCTGGCCCATGGCGTGGAAGCCATGGTCGGTGAACAGCGGGCCGGCGTGGCAGTCGGCGCAGCCGGCGCTGCCGAAGAACAGCATCTTGCCGGCGCGGGCGTCCTCCTCCAGCCGCTCGGCCCCCCAGAGGTGGAGGTCGTAGAGGCTGGTGTCGGAGCGGAACTCGAAGGCGATGAAGGCCGCCAGGGCGGAGGTCACATGGACAAGGCCGATCGGAGCGCCCGCGGCGATGTCGTCGAAGGCGGAGGCGAAGCCCTCGCGATAGGCGGGCAGCGCCTCGAGGCGGGCGAGGATGCGGGCGATCGCCCCGTCGGGGCCGGTGATCCGCCCCTCGGCCAGGGCGTCGGCCACCGGGTTGCTGCCCGGGGGGCCGGCCATCTCGTCATGCGACAGGAGGGGGAAGATCGCCTGCGCCGCGAGCATGCCCGGAAGGCCCTGCAGAAGCTCGTCGGCCACCGGGCCGCGCAGGCCAGAATCGCGGCTCTCGTCAACCTCCAGCCGGCCGTCGTGGAACAGCGCGGTGAGCTCGGTGGCGCCGAGGTTCCACAGCGCCGGGGCGTTGCGCGCCTGCCGGCGCGGCGGCCGGGCTGCGGCGGGGTCGGGCCGGCGGCCGGGGCCGAGGCCGAGACCGCCGGCGCCGAGCCCCAGCGACAGCCCGTCGGAGGTGCCGTGGCGGGGATGGTGACAGGTGGCGCAGGCGATGTCTCGGTTGCCCGACAGCAGCCGGTCGTAGAAGAGCAACTGGCCGAGCCCGGCCGCGGCCGGATCGACCGGGCGATAGGCGGCGTCGGTCAGCGGTTCGGGCAACGGCGGGGGCTCGGCCTCGTCCGCGGCGAGGACCGCGGTGGCAAGGGCGGCGCCGGCGGCACCGATCAGCCAGGGCTTCACCGCATGTCACCTCTGCTGGCGGGCGCGTTGCGCGTGCCCGGACCGGAGTGAAGCACGCCGAAGCGCCGGTGGGAAGGCCCGCGCGCCCGCGGTGCCCCGACCCGCCGCCACCGCCCGCCCCGGCCGCATTGTTCAGGGGCGGCGGCCATGCCATTGTCGGCGTATGCTGACTCGGGTCACGGGGTGCCTTCTGCGGCGCGCGACCGGGCGGGGCCTTGCGGCCGCCGCCCTGCTTGCATGGGTGCTGGGCGCCGCGCCGGCGGTGGCGATCGAGCGCTTCGCCTTTGTCACCCCCGGCGCGGAGGACAGGCTGCGCGAGGTGCTGCGGGCGGCCTCGCTGCTGGTGCAGGCCAACCGCGAGGGGGTCGAGGACGCCCAGGAGATCGTCGCCGCCGCCCGCGCCGACTATGCGCGGCTGGTGGCGGCGCTGTACGGCGAGGGGTACTATTCCGGCGTCGTGCGCATCGCGCTCGACGGGCGCGAGGCGGCCGAGATCCCCCCTCTGGCCGCGCCGGCCCGCGTTGCCGCGGTCGAGGTGACGGTGGAGCCGGGCCCGCCCTTCAGCTTCGCCCTGGCCGAGATCGCCCCCCTCGCCCCCGGCACGGTTCTGCCCGGGGACTTCGCCTCCGGCGCGCCGGCGCGCAGCGGCACCATGCAGGAGGCGCTCGAGGCGGCGGTGGAGGGCTGGCGGGCGCAGGGCCACGCCAAGGCCCGGCCGGCCGGCCAGGACATCGTCGCCGACCACCGCCGGGCCGAGATCGCAGCGCGCTTCCTGGTCGCGCCCGGGCCGCAGGTGCGCTTCGGGGCGCTCCGCATCAGCGGCGCCGACCGCATGCGCCCGGCGCGCGTGCTCGCCATCGCCGGGCTGCCCGAGGGCGAGGTCTTCGACCCCGCGGTGCTGGCGAAGGCCGCGGCGCGGCTGCGGCGCACGGGCGTCTTCCGTTCGGTCGCGCTGGCCGAGGCCGAGACGCTCGGCCCCGGGGCGCGGATGGACATCACCGCCGCGCTGGTCGAGGAACAGCCGCGCCGCTTCGGGCTGGGGGCCGAGCTGGCCTCGTTCGAGGGGCTGAAGCTGACGGGCTACTGGTTGCATCGCAACCTCATGGGCGGCGCCGAGCGGCTGCGCGTCGAGGGCGAGATCGGCGGCATCGGCGCGCAGGAGGGCGGGCTTTCCTACCGCATCGCGGCGCGGCTGACGCGGCCGGCGACCTTCACCCCCGACACCGAGCTTGCGCTGGGCGCGGTGGCCGGGCGGGTGGAGTACCGCGACTACACCGCCACCCGCGGCGCCATCGAGGCAGGGCTCGTGCACCGTTTCTCGGACCGGCTGAGCGTCGAGGGCGGGCTGGCGCTGCGCATCGAGCATGTCACCAACGGCCTCGGGCCCGAGACCTTCGGCATCCTCTCCGCCCCCCTCGGCCTGGTCTGGGACCGCCGCGACAAGCCGCTGGACGCGCATGAGGGCTTCTATCTCGAGGCGCGGGCGACACCCTTCCTCGGCCTGACCGGGGATGCCGACAGCGGCGCCCGCCTGACGCTGGATGCACGCGCCTACTGGGGGCCGGGCACGGGACGGCTGGTGCTGGCGGGGCGGCTGCAGGCGGGGGCGGTGCTGGGGGCGGGGCTGCTCGGCACGCCGCGCGAGATGCTGTTCTACTCCGGCGGCGGCGGCAGCGTCCGCGGCCAGCCGTTCCAGTCGCTGGGGGTGGAGGTCACCTGCGGTCCGGGCTGCACGACGCGGATCGGCGGGCGCAGCTTCCTCGGCCTGTCGGCCGAGGCGCGGCTGAAGCTGACCGACACCATCGGCCTTGTCGCCTTCGGCGATGCCGGGATGGTGGCGGCGGGTGTCTTCGACGGCGGCGAATGGCATGCGGGCGCCGGCCTCGGCCTGCGCTACGACACCGGGATCGGGCCGATCCGGCTGGACGTCGCCGCCCCGGTGTCGGGCCGCACCGGCGAGGGCGTGCAGCTTTACGTCGGCATCGGACAGGCCTTCTGATGCGGGCGCTCCTGGCAGCGGCACTCGGCGCGGGGCTGGCACTGCTGGCGCCCGGCGCGGCCGCGCAGGAGGACGAGCGCGGCTTTCTCGTCCGGTTCCTCGAGGACAACCTTTCCGGCGCCGGGCGAGTGGTGCACATCGAGGGCTTTGCCGGCGCCCTGTCGTCGCGGGCGACCATCCGGCAGATGTCGATCGCCGATGACGCCGGTGTCTGGATCACGCTGAACGACGTGACCCTGCAGTGGAACCGCGGCGCGCTGCTGTCAGGGCGCATCGAGGTCGAGGCGCTGACCGCGGCCGAGGTGCTGCTGCCGCGGATGCCGGAGGCGGGGGGCGATGCGGCCGGCCTGCCGGCGCCGGAGGCCGCAGGCTTCAGCCTGCCCGACCTGCCGGTGTCGGTGGCCATCGGCACGGTGGCGGCCGCGCGGGTCGAGATCGGGGCGGCTGTCCTGGGCCAGGCCGCCGTGGTGCGAATCGACGGCACGATGCAACTGGCCGGCGGCGAGGGCGCGGCGCGGCTGGGGGTGGAGCGCATTGACGGGGCGGCGGGGCGGTTCGATGTCGATGCCGCCTTCGCCAACGCGACGCGGGTGCTGCGGCTCGCGGTGACGCTGGACGAGGGGCCGGAGGGGATCGCGGCGGGGCTGATCGGGTTGCCGGGGGCGCCGGCGCTGGCGCTCGGGCTGCAGGGCGAGGGGCCGCTCGACGCCTTCGGCGCCGAGATGCGGCTGGCGACCGGCGGGCAGGAACGGGTGACCGGCAGCCTGACGCTCGCGGGCGGCCCGGGGGGCGAGCGGCGCTTCCGGGCCATGCTGGGCGGCGAGGTGGCGGCGCTGGTCGCGCCGGCCTACGCCGGCTTCTTCGGCCCCGAGACGCGGCTGGTGGCCGAGGGCACGGCCTATCCCGACGGCCGGCTGGAGATGCCGCTGCTGGCCGCCAGCGCCGCCGCGGCGCGGCTGGCAGGGCGGCTGACGGTTGCCGCAGACGGGCTGCCGCAGGCCTTCGAGCTGAACCTGCGGATCGCCGCCGCCGACGGCGCGCCACTGCTGCTGCCGCTGGCCGGCGGGCCGACCCGCGTCGGGCGGGCCGAGCTGCGGATGGGCTTCGACGCCGCACGCTCGGACGACTGGACGCTAGCGGCCGAGGTGGTGGGCTTCGACGGGCCGGCGATGGCCTTCGACCGGCTGGTGCTGGCCGGCGAGGGGCGGATCGCACGCGGGCCCGGGGGGCCGCGGGTGCATGCCGCGGTGGACCTCGACGGCACCGGCCTTCGGCCGGCCGACCCCGCGCTGGCGGAGGCGCTGGGACCGGTGCTGCGCGGCCGGGCGGTGGCCGACTGGCAGCAGGGCCGGCCGCTTGTGCTGCCCGACCTCCGGGTGGAGGGCGCCGGCTACGGGGTGAGCGCGGCGCTGATCCTGCATGCGGGAACCGGCGGGCCCCTGGCGGTGGAGGGCCGCGGCCTGCTGCGGTTCGATGACCTGGCGCGGCTGTCGGCGCTGGCCGGCCAGCCGCTGGGCGGCAACGGGCTGGCAAGCTTCCGCGGCCGGTTCGAGCCGGCCTCGGGTGCGACCGACGGGGCGGTGGCGCTGGCCGGGCAGGACCTCGCGCTGGGGGTGGCCGAGATCGACGGGCTGCTCGCCGGGCGGTCGCGGGTGGCGCTCGACCTCCTGCGCGACGCCAGCGGAACCACGGTGCGGGCGCTGTCGGTGGCGGCCACGACGCTGAGGCTGGACGGGGCGGGCAGTATCCGCTCCGCCGGCTCGAGCTTCGACGCGCGGCTGTCGTTTGCCGATCTCGCAGTGCTGGGGCCGGGCTGGGGCGGGGCGGCGGAGGCGGGGCTTGCGGTGCGCCCGCGCGGCGCCCCGGGCGGGGAGAGCATCGCCTTCAGCGCCACCGGCCGCGATCTGAGGACCGGCATCGCCGAGCTTGACCGGCTGCTCGCGGGGGAAAGCCGCATCACCTTCGCCGGCACGCGCGAGGGGGCGGCGCTGGTGGTCGAGCAGCTGGAGGTGGCGGCCGGCACGCTGGCCGCGGCGGCCGCCGGGCGCATCGCCCCCGGGGCGACCGCGCTTACCGCCGAGGTCGCCTTCGCCGACCTGGCGGCGCTGGGCCGCCCCTGGGGAGGGGCGCTCGCAGCCACGGCCAGCCTGCGCGAGGCGGATGGCGCGCAGAGCCTGGCCGTCGAGGGAACCGCCGAGGGGCTTGCCATCGGCATCGCCGAGATCGACCGGCTGCTGTCGGGCCGCGCCACCGTGGCCGCGGAGCTGCGCCGGGCCGGCGACGACATCACGGTGGAGCGTTTCGCCGTCGCCGCCGCCAGCCTCGCGGCCGAGGGCTCCGGCGTCCTGCGGCCGGCGGGCAGCGACCTCGTGGCGCGGCTGACCTTCGCCGACCTTGCCGCGCTCGGGCCCGGCTGGGGGGGGGCGGCCGAGGCCGACCTGCGGCTCTCGCCGGGCGGGGCGGGGGCCGAGGCGATCCGGCTGCGGGCCGAGGGCCGCGACCTTGCCGTGGGCGTGGCAGAGCTTGACCGCTTGCTTGCCGGGACCAGCACCGTCACGCTCGAGGCCACCCGCCGGGGCGCCGAGGTGGGGATCGGCATGCTGGCCGTCGATGCCGGGGCGCTGCGGCTTCGGGGCGCCGGGCAGGCCGGGGCGTCGGGAAGCCGGCTTGCGGCGGATGTCGCGCTGGCCGACCTTGCCGCGCTGGGCCCGCCCTGGGGCGGGGCACTGGCGGGGCGGATCGAAGCGCGGCTTGCCGGCGGCGAACAGGCGCTGAGCTTCGCGGGCGGCCTGCGCGACGTGGCGCTGGGCGTGCCCGAGGTGGAGCGGCTGCTGGCCGGCGAGGCGTCGATCGCTTTCGAGGCCCGGCGCGGCGGCGACGGGGCGGTGGAGGTCCCGGCGCTGTCGGTCGAGGCGGCCGGGGTCGCCGCGCGGGGGGCGGCCAGCCTCGCCGGGGGGGTTGCGCGGCTGGGGCTTGACGTCATCCTGCCCGACCTCGGCCGGCTGGGCCTGGGTCTTGGCGGGGCGCTGGCGGCGCGGCTTGACGCCGAGGATGCGGCAGGCGTGCAGCGCCTTGCGCTCGCCGGCAGCGGCCGGGGCCTGTCGGCCGGGATCGCGCCGCTCGACCGGCTGCTGGCGGGCGAGACGCGGATCACGCTGGACGCCCGTCGGCAGGGCGAGACGGTGGACATCGCCTGGGCGACGCTGGAGGCCGGCGGCCTTGCGGCCCGCGCCTCGGGGCGCATCCGGCCGGGGGCGAGCGACCTTGCCGCCGACCTCGTGGCATCCGACCTCGCGCGGGCAGGCCCGGGGTGGGGCGGGGCGCTGACGGCCGAGGCGCGGCTGGTCGAGGCCGGGGCGGTCCGGCGGCTGCGGCTGGGCGGGGTGGGCAGGTCGCTGCGGCTGGGCAACCCGGCGGCCGACGCGATCCTGTCGGGCGAGATGCGGTTGCTGGCCGAGGCCGAGGAGGAGGGCGGGCGCATCCGGCTGAACCGGCTGGCGCTGACCGGCCCGCGGCTGACCGCCGAGGCCTCGGGGACGCATGATGGCGCGGCCGGGCAGGTGACGCTGTCGGCGCGGCTGGCCGACCTTGCGACGCTGCTGCCCGGCTTTCCCGGCCCGCTGACGGCTGGGGGCACGATCGGCCAGGGGCCGGCCGGCTACACGCTCGACCTGCGGGCCGATGGTCCGGGGGGAATCGCGGTACGGCTGGCCGGCGGGGTCGCGCCCGACCTCGGCCGCGCCGACCTTGCCGTCACCGGCGGGGCGGTGCTCGGCCTTGCCAACCCCTTCATCATGCCGCGTTCGGTCGCCGGGGCGGCGCGCTTCGACCTTGCCCTGCGCGGGCCGCTGGCGGCGGCCTCGCTGTCGGGGCAGGTGACCGCCGAGGGGGCGCGGCTGGTCGACCCGACCTATGGCGTCACTCTCGAGGATCTCGGGCTTGCCGTGACGCTTGCGGGCGGGCAGGCGACCCTGTCGGCGGCCGGCCGGGTGCAGGGCGGCGGGCGGATCGCCGTTGACGGGCCGGTGGCGCTGTCGGCCCCCTTCGCGGCCGATCTCTCGGCGCGGCTCGAGCGGGCGCGCTTCACCGACCCCGCGCTCTACGACACGCGGGTGAGCGGCGCTCTGTCGGTCACCGGGCCGCTCGCCGGCGGCGCGCGCATCGCCGGCACGCTGGGGCTGGACGAGACCGAGTTGCGCATCCCCTCCACCGGCCTCGGCGGCTCGGCGCCGGTTCCGCCGCTGCGCCATGTCGGCGAGCCGGCAGAGGTGCGCGCCACCCGCGCCCGGGCCGGGCTGGACGCCGCCGCCGCGGACGACGCCGCCGCCCCGGCCCGCCCCTTCGCGCTGGCGCTGCGCATCGAGGCACCGCGGCGCATCTTCGTCCGCGGCCGCGGACTCGACGCCGAGCTCGGAGGCGCCCTGGAGCTTGCCGGCACGACCGCGGCGGTGGTCCCGATCGGCGGCTTCTCGCTGATCCGCGGGCGGCTCGACCTGCTCGGCCGGCGCTTCCAGCTGACCGAGGGGCAGGCGCAGCTGCAGGGCCAGTTCGCTCCCTACCTGAGGCTTGCGGCGGTGACCGAGGCCGAGGGCATCACCGTGCGCATCGAGGTCGAGGGCGAGGCGACCGAGCCGGCCATCCGCTTCCTCTCGGCGCCCGAACTGCCCGAGGAGGAGGTGCTGGCGCGGCTGCTGTTCGGCAAGGGGATCGAGACGATCTCGGCCCTGCAGGCGGCGCAGCTTGCCTCGGCGGTGGCGACGCTTGCCGGGCGCGGGGGCGAGGGCGTGGTCGGCCGGCTGCGCCGCGGCTTCGGGCTGGACGATCTCGACGTCTCGACCGATGCCGACGGAACCGCGGCGGTGCGGGCCGGCCGCTACCTGACCGAGAACATCTACACCGACGTGACGGTGGGCGCCGACGGGCGCAGCGCGGTGCGGCTGAACATCGACGTCAGCCCGTCGCTGACCGTGCGCGGCACCGCCACCTCGGACGGGCGCACCGGCATCGGGCTGTTCTTCGAGCGCGATTACTGACAGCGCCGGCGGCCCGCAAAAAGATGGGGGGCCCCGGACCCCGACCGGAACCCCCCATCACCCCACGTGCTCCCTTCGCACCACACGTGACTGTCAAGGTCCCGGCCGTTCTGGCCTGTTGCAGGCAGATTGCACTCCGCAGCGCCCCGCCGCAACCGCAATATCCCCGCGATTTTCAGCGATTGCCGTCTTTCGGCCCAACCACCGGCCGCCGGCCGTCAGCCGTAGACGGCTTCCCTGCCGAAGTGCTTGACGAGCATGTAGTAGATCACCGCGCGATACTTGCTGCGCTCGGAACGGCCGTAGGTGTCGATCACCGCGTTGATGGCGTCCATCAGCTGGGGGCCGTCGGGAAGGCCGAGCTTCCTGATCAGGAAGCTGGTCCTGACGCGCTCGAGCTCGGCCCTGTCGCTGGCCGCAACGACGGCGGAGTCGGGGTTGTAGATGGTCGGGCCACAGCCGATCGTGACCTTGGTCAGGAGGCCCATGTCGGGCGTCATGCCGCATTTGGTGCGCAGATCCTCGGCGTAGCGGCTGATCAGCTCGTCGCGCTTGCTCATCGCGGTCTCCTCGTTGGCTCTCGTTGGTCAGGGGCGGTTGTCCCGCCCTGGCGGCGAGCCTATGCGAGCGGCGGCGCCGCGAAAAGGGCCGAGGTGCCCGGCCGCGGTGCGCACGGCGGCCCGGTGCAGCCGACGGCCCCCGGCTGGCACGCGATCAGTATCGGTAGTGCGAAGGCTTGAACGGCCCTTCGGGCTTGACCCCGATGTAGTCGGCCTGCTCGGGCAGGAGTTCGGTGAGCTTCGCGCCGATCTTGGCCAGATGCAGCCGCGCCACCTTCTCGTCGAGGTGCTTGGGCAGGACGTAGACCCGGTTCTCGTACTGGTCGGCACGGGCCCAGAGCTCGATCTGGGCGAGCACCTGGTTGGAGAAGGAGGCCGACATCACGAAGCTCGGGTGTCCGGTGGCGTTGCCGAGGTTCAGCAGCCGCCCCTCGGAGAGTAGGATGATGCGGTTGCCCGAGGGCATCTCGATCAGGTCGACCTGGTCCTTGATGTTAGTCCACTTGTGGTTGCGCAGGGCGGCGACCTGGATCTCGTTGTCGAAGTGGCCGATGTTGCCGACGATCGCCATGTCCTTCATCTCGCGCATGTGCTCGATGCGGATGACGTCCCTGTTGCCGGTGGTGGTGATGAAGATGTCGGCCGAGCGCACCACGTCCTCGAGGGTAACGACCTGGTAGCCGTCCATCGCCGCCTGGAGGGCGCAGATCGGGTCGATCTCGGTCACCACGACGCGGGCGCCGGCGCCGCGCAGGCTGGCCGCCGAGCCCTTGCCGACGTCGCCGTAGCCGCACACCACGGCGACCTTGCCGGCCATCATGGTGTCGGTGGCGCGGCGGATGCCGTCGACGAGGCTTTCCTTGCAGCCGTACTTGTTGTCGAACTTCGACTTGGTGACGCTGTCGTTGACGTTGAAGGCGGGGAAGGGCAGGTGCCCCTTCTCCATCATCTTGTAGAGCCGGGCGACGCCGGTCGTCGTTTCCTCCGAGACGCCGCGGATGGCGTGGCGCTGGCGGACGAACCAGCCCGGGGTCTCGGCCATGCGCCTGCGAATCTGCGCGAAGAGGCACTCCTCCTCCTCCGACCCGGGGCTGGCGATCAGGGCCGTCTCGCCCTCCTCGACACGGGCGCCGATCAGCACATAGAGCGTGGCGTCGCCGCCGTCGTCGAGGATCATGTTCGCGGTGCCCTCGGCGAACTGGAAGATCCGGTCGGTGTACTCCCAGTACTCCTTCAGGCTCTCGCCCTTGCGGGCGAACACCGGCACCCCGGCGGCGGCGATCGCGGCGGCGGCGTGGTCCTGGGTGGAGAATATGTTGCACGAGGCCCAGCGCACCTGCGCCCCGAGCGCCACCAGCGTCTCGATCAGCACGCCGGTCTGGATCGTCATGTGCAGCGAGCCGGCGATGCGCGCGCCGGTGAGCGGCCTCGATTCGCCGAACTCCGAGCGCAGCGCCATCAGCCCCGGCATCTCGGTCTCGGCGATCATCAGCTCCTTGCGGCCGAAGTCGGCGAGGGCGATGTCCTTCACCAAATAATCGGTCACCTGCGTCCACTCCTTCAGATCGGGTCGCGGCTGACTTACCATCTGGTATTGACCCTCACAATGAGCAGCCCGTAGACCAGAAAACAGCGTAGCCGCGACCGGAGGGAGCGATGTCGACGGCCCGACCGACGGCAGGCGTCCGGCCCGATCCGAAGGCTTCCCGGGAACCGGGCGCGGCAGCGCCGGCGGGGCTTGGACCGCGTGCGCGGGTCAACGTGCTCAGGCATTTCCGCCCGGGCGGCACCGGGGTCGAGATCGGCGTGTTCAGGGGCGACTATTCGCGCCGCATCCTCGATGTGGCGAAGCCCGCAAAGCTCTACCTCGTAGATCCCTGGCAGAACAGCGACGACCCGACACTCCGCGAGGCGTCGTACGCCGCGGGGTCGTCCAACGACATGCCGAGCCTCTACGAGGGTGTGCGCGGACGCTTCGCGGCCGAGATCGCCTCGGGCCAGGTCGAACTGTGCCGCGGCTCCTCGTCGGACGTGATGTCCCGCTTTGACGACGAGAGCCTCGATTTCGTCTACATCGACGGCGACCACCGCTACGAAGGCGCGCTGGCCGACATGGAGATGGCCCTCGCCAAGGTGGTGCCGGTCGGCATCATCGCGCTTGACGACTACGGCCTCGGCGGCTGGTGGAAGGGTGGCGTCGCCTTCGCCGCGCACGACTTCCTCGGCCGTCACGCGAAGGAACTGGTGATCGTGATGGTGCAGGCCAAGCAGGTCGTCCTGCGCAAGCTGCGGCAGCCCGGGGGACGGCAGGAATGAGCCTGGGCCGCATGCCCGTGGCCCGGCGATCGCCAAGGCCCGGTTCGATCTGCGATCCGGCAGACTTCCGGACGCTCCCGGTGCGGCCCGCTGCCGGATGCGCGGCACTATCGTTTTCGGGCGTCGTGCTGCTTGCGCGCGGCGCAGCCTGAGCGCCCCCGTGCAGGCAGCGTGAGCGGCGGGGCGATGGCAAGACCGGCGCGGGCATGGCAGCGGATGCTCTCGGGGCGCCGGCTTGACCTGCTCGACCCCACGCCGGTCGACATCGAGGTCGAGGACATCGCCCACGGGCTGGCCTTCGTCGCGCGCTGGAACGGCCAGACGACCGGTGACTGGCCCTATTCGGTGGCCGAGCATTCGCTTCTGGTGGAGGAGCTGTTCGGCCGGATCGCGCCGGAGGCGCCGCCGCGCTGGCGGCTGGCGGCGCTGCTGCACGACGCCCCCGAATATGTCATCGGCGACATGATCAGCCCGGTGAAGGCGGCCATCGGGCCGGGCTATGCCGAGCTGGACGCCCGGCTGGCGGCAGCGATCCGGTTGCGCTTCGGCCTGCCGGCCAGCCTGCCCGAGGCGGTGGCGCGGGTGGTCAAGCGGGCCGACAGGCTGTCGGCCTGGCTGGAGGCGACGCAGATCGCGGGCTTCACGGCTGCCGAGGCCGACCGCTTCTTCGGGCGGCCCGACCCCGCGCTGGTGGCGGGCCGGACGATCAGGCCGCGTCCGCCGGCCGAGGTGCGGGCGGGCTATGCCGCCCGCCACGCCGCGCTGCTGGCCGCCTGCGGGCCGTGAGCGCGGGCGGCACTGCCGCGGTGCCGCACCCGCCTTGCCCGGCCCGTCAGGCCCGCTATGATGCGCCCGCCGACCCGCCATGCCCCGGAGCCCCCGATGGACCGCGCCGCCGCCCCCGCCCATGAGGCCCCCGAGACCGCGATCGTGCAGGCGCGGCGCATCGCCTGCGACGGTGGCCAGGGGCCGCTTGGCCATCCCCGCGTCTGGCTGTCGATCGACGCCGCGGCCGGCTGGGTGGAATGCCCCTATTGCGACAAGCGATTCCTTCTGGCCGAGGGGGCTGGCGGGCACTGAGGCGCGGCCGCCGCGCCGGCGCCGCGGCGGGGCCAGCGTCCCACGCGTGGGACAGGCTGCAAGCCTTTGATATCGCAGGAATGGAAAGTCGGCATTAACCAGGTGTCGAGGCCTGTCCTGCGGTTGGGCGGGCGGCGGGCCGGCCGAAGCCGGGGCGGCCGCCCCCTAGCGGCGCCTGGCCGCGACCGCGCCGAGGGCGAAGCCGAGGACGAAGCCGAGCGGCGTCCAGACGAAGGCGACGCCCATCGCATAGGCGCCCTCGGCCTGCGAGACGCCGAGGAGATCGCCGCCGATGATGCCGCCGGCGAAGACAAGGACCGCCAGAACGGACCCGCCCGCGAGCCCGCCAAGAACCATCCGCATCGCCGCCCCCCTGAAACCCGCCGCCGGCGCCGCCATCCTGCCATGCCGGCACCGGCGGGGGAACGCCCGTGGACGGTGGCACCGGCCCGGCGGTCGTGCCAGACTGGACGGATCACCAGAGGACCGCGCGCATGACCTTCGGCAAGGGCCATCACCTGCACCTGATCGACGGATCGGCCTACATCTTCCGCGCCTACCACGCGCTGCCCCCGCTCACGCGCAAGTCGGACGGGCTGCCGGTGGGAGCTGTGGCGGGGTTCTGCAACATCCTGTGGAACGAGATCACGCGCGACAACGGCGGCGAGGCACCGACGCACATCGCCGTGGTGTTCGATCATTCGGCGACGACCTTCCGCAACGCGCTCTATCCCGACTACAAGGCCAACCGCCCCGAACCGCCCGAGGACCTGCGGCCGCAGTTCCCGCTGACGCGGCAGGCGACGCGGGCCTTCAACGTCGCCTGCCTGGAGGCCGAGAACTACGAGGCCGACGACATCATCGCCACGCTCGCGCGCCACGCGTCCGAGGCCGGCGGGAGGGTGACCATCGTCTCCTCCGACAAGGATCTGATGCAGCTGGTCGGCGACGGCGTGATGATGCGCGACCCGATGAAGGACCGCCTCATCGGCCGTGACGAGGTGATCGAGAAGTTCGGGGTGCCGCCGGAGAAGGTGGTGGACGTGCAGGCGCTGGCCGGCGACTCGGTCGACAACATACCCGGCGCCCCGGGAATCGGCATCAAGACCGCGGCGCAGCTGATCCAGGACTACGGCGATCTCGACACGCTTCTGGAGCGCGCCGGCGAGATCCGCCAGCCGAAGCGGCGCGAGGCGCTGGTGGAGAACGCCGACCGCATCCGCATCTCGAAGGCGCTGGTCACGCTGAAGCGCGACACGCCGCTCGACGTGACGCTCGACGATCTCGAGGTGCGGATGCCCGACCCCGGGCGGCTGATGGCGTTTCTGGCCGAGATGGAGTTCCGCACCCTAACCCGCCGGGTGGCGGAGAAGCTGAAGGTCGCGCCGCCCCCGGCGGCCGAGGCAACGCCAGCCGCGGCGGCGCCGGCCCCCGCTGCCGCGCCCATCGACCCCGACGCCTACGAGTGCGTCCGCGACCTGGACACGCTGGACCGCTGGATCGCGGCGATCCGCGAGCAGGGCCATGTCGCCATCGACACCGAGACGACGAGCCTTGACGAGATGCGGGCGGAACTGGTCGGCGTCTCGCTGGGGCTGGCGCCGGGGCGGGCCTGCTACATCCCGCTCGGCCATCGCAGGGGGGGCGACCTGTTCGATGCCGACGCCCCGGTGGAGGGCCAGATCGCCCGCGACGACGCGCTGGCGCGGCTGCGGCCCGCGCTGGAGGACCCGGCGGTCCTGAAGATCGGCCAGAACATCAAGTACGACTGGAAGATCCTGGCCCGCCACGGCATCCGCATGGCGCCGGTGGACGACACGATGCTGATGTCCTACGCGCTGCATGCCGGCTTGCACGGCCACGGCATGGACGAGCTGTCGGACCGCTACCTCCGCCATACCCCGATTCCGATCAAGGAGCTGATCGGCACCGGCAAGGCGGCGATCACCTTCGACCGCGTGCCGGTCGACCGGGCGACGCGCTATGCGGCCGAGGATGCCGACGTGACGCTGCGCCTGTGGCAGCGGTTCCGGCCCGAACTGCCGCGGGCGCGGGTGACGAGCGTCTACGAGACGCTGGAGCGGCCGCTGGTGCCGGTGCTGGCCGGGATGGAGATGGCGGGCATCCTGGTGGACCGCGGGACGCTGTCGCGCATGTCGGCCGCCTTCGCGCAGAAGATGGCGGGGCTCGAGGCCGAGATCCACGCTCTGGCGGGCGAGGCGTTCAACGTCCAGTCGGCGGCACAGGTGGGCGAGATCCTGTTCGGCCGGATGGGCCTGCCCGGCGGCACCCGCACGAAGACCGGGCAGTGGCAGACCACCGCCGACGTGCTGGAGGATCTGGCCACCGAGCACGACCTGCCCGGCCGCATCCTCGACTACCGCCAGCTGCAGAAGCTGAAGTCGACCTACACCGACGCGCTGCAGCAGGCGATCAACCCCGAGACCGGGCGGGTGCACACATCCTACATCCAGTCGGGGGCGGCGACCGGGCGGCTTGCATCCACCGACCCCAACCTGCAGAACATTCCCGTGCGCACCGAGGAGGGGCGGCGCATCCGCGAGGCCTTCGTCGCCGGGCCGGGGATGCGGCTCGTGAGCCTCGACTACAGCCAGATCGAGCTGCGCATCCTGGCCCACATCGCCGACATCGCCGCGCTCAAGGAGGCGTTCCGCAAGGGGCAGGACATCCATGCGATGACGGCCTCCGAGATGTTCGGCGTGCCGCTCGAGCAGATGACGCCCGAGGTGCGCCGGCGCGCCAAGGCGATCAATTTCGGCGTGATCTACGGCATCTCGGGCTTCGGGCTGGCGAGGAACCTGCGCATCCCGCGCGACGAGGCGCAGGCCTTCATCGACACCTACTTCGCCCGCTTCCCCGGCATCCGCGCCTACATGGACGCCACCATCGGCTTCGGCCGCGAGAAAGGGCATGTCGAGACACTGTTCGGGCGCCGGATCCACACCCCCGAGATCAACGCCAGGGGCCCCACCGCCGGCTTCGCCCGCCGCGCGGCGATCAACGCGCCGATCCAGGGCACCGCGGCCGACATCATCCGCCGGGCGATGATACGGATGCCGGCGGCCCTGGAGGGGCTGCCGGCGACGATGCTGCTGCAGGTGCACGACGAGCTTGTCTTCGAGGTCGAGGAGGGTGCGGTGGACGAGACCGTCGCCCGCGTCCGCGCGGTGATGGAGGCGGCGGCCGAGCCGGCGGTGAAGCTGTCGGTGCCGCTGACGGTCGATGCCGGCCACGGCGCCAACTGGGCGGAGGCGCACTGAGCCATGCCGCACGACCACACCGGACCGGGCCACCACAACCACCACCATGCCGCCGGCGACCGGCTGCTCGGCTGGGCAGTGGCGGCCAACCTCGGTCTGACGGCGGTGCAGATCGCGGGCGGGCTGGTCTCCGGCTCGATCGCGCTTCTGGCCGACGCCATGCACAATCTCTCCGATGCGCTCGCCCTCCTGCTCGCCTGGGCGGCGCGGCGGGTGGCGCGGCGGGCGGCGACGCCGGCGATGTCGTTCGGCTACGGCCGGGCCCAGACGATCGCGGCCCTCGTCAACTACGCCGCGCTGGCGCTGGTGGCACTGTATCTCGCCGCCGAGGGGCTGATGCGGCTTCTGGACCCGCCGGCGGTGGAGGGCTGGGTGGTCGTCGCCGTGGCCGCGGTGGCGCTTGCCGTCGATGCCGCGACCGCGGCGCTGACCTGGCGGCTGGCGAAGGAAAGCGCCAACGTCCGCGCCGCCTTCCTGCACAACCTTGCCGATGCGCTGGGCTCGGTGGCGGTGATCGTGGCCGGAACGCTGATCCTGCTTTACGACTGGCGGCTGATCGACCCGCTCGCGACGCTGGCGATCGCGGCATACATCCTGTGGATGGTGGCGGGCGAGCTGCGCCCGGTGGTGCGCCTGCTGATGCTGGGGGCGCCGGAGGATCCGGGGCCGGAGGCGGTGGCATCGACGCTGGCGGCGGTGCCGGGGGTGGCCTCGGTCCACCACCTGCACCTGTGGCAGATCGACGAGGGGCGGCTTGCGGTTCAGGCGCATCTGGTGCTGGCCGACGGCGCCGACCAGGCGCGCGTGCTGCGCGCCGCGCGCGCCGCGCTCGCCGGCCGCCACGCCATCGCCCATGCGACGCTCGAGCCCGAGCCCTTCGGCGCCGGCTGCGCCGAGGCGGCGGCCTGAGGGCGCCGGTGCGGCGCGATGGGCGCAGCTTCGCGTTGCATCGCGGCCTGCATTGCGGGTAGACCGCAGGGAAGGGCGCGCGCAGACGCGCCGGAGACGGGGAGAGTGGCCGCTTCATGGCGCCGGATGACATTGACCGGACCTTCGTCGCGTTCGAGCGCGTCCAGAAGAGTTACGACGGCGTCACGCTGGTCGTGAAGGATCTCAACCTCGCCATCGCGCGGGGCGAGTTCCTGACCATGCTCGGCCCCTCGGGGTCGGGCAAGACGACCTGCCTGATGATGCTTGCCGGCTTCGAGACCGCCACCCACGGCGAGATCCGCCTTGGTGGCCGGCCGATCACCACCGTGCCGCCGCACAGGCGCGGCATCGGCATGGTGTTCCAGAACTACGCCCTGTTTCCGCACCTGACGGTGGGCGAGAACCTCGCCTTCCCGCTCGAGGTGCGCGGCATCGGCCGGGCCGAGCGCGAGGCCAAGATCGCCCGGGCGCTGGACATGGTGCAGATGAAGGGGTTCGCGGGCCGCCGGCCGGGGCAGTTGTCGGGTGGCCAGCAGCAGCGCATCGCGCTCGCGCGGGCACTGGTCTTCGACCCGGCACTGGTGCTGATGGACGAGCCGCTGGGCGCCCTGGACAAGCAGCTGCGCGAGCACATGCAGTTCGAGATCAAGCACCTGCACGAGCGGCTGGGAATCACGGTCGTCTATGTCACCCATGACCAGGGTGAGGCGCTGACGATGTCGGACCGCATCGCGGTCTTCAACGACGGGGTGATCCAGCAGCTTGCCGCGCCGGAGGTGCTGTACGAGCAGCCGATGAACAGCTTCGTGGCCAGCTTCATCGGCGAGAACAACACGCTCGATGGCACGGTGGAGACCATCGCCGGCGAGCGCTGCACGGTGCGGCTGGACGGAGGGACGGTGATCGACGCGCGCCCCGTGAACGTCTCGCGGCAGGGCGTGCGGACGCGCGTGTCGATCCGGCCGGAGCGGGTAGAGGTGCGGCCCGAGCGGCTGCCCCGGGGGGTGCATCTGGTCGAGGCCGAGGTGCTGGAATTCATCTACATGGGCGACATCTTCCGCGTGCGGCTGAACGTTGCCGGCAACGACGACTTCGTGATGAAGTACCGCAACGCGCCGGACGCCGTGCGGCTGGTGCCGGGCGCGCGGATTCAGATCGGCTGGCGGCCGGAGGACTGCCGGGCGCTCGACGCCGCCTGAGATGACACCCGCCGGGGCCCGTCCGGGGGCCGGCGGGCGCGACGACCGGACGGACAACATGGGAGAACGACGATGACGACACGAACGCTGCTGGCGACCTCGGCACTGGCGCTCGGGCTCGCCTCGGGCACGGCGGCGCAGGAGATCACCGTCCTCGGCTGGGGCGGGGCCTACACCAACAGCCAGGTGAAGGCCTTCCACGAGCCGTTCACGGCCGCGACCGGCATCCGCGTGATCTCGGTCGATGCCGACAACCCGGCGACGCCGATCAAGGCGATGGTCGAGGCCAACAACGTCACCGTCGACGTCGCCTCGATCGAATACGCCGATGCGGTGCGGATGTGCGACGAGGGGCTGCTGGAGCCGATCGACCCCGCGTCGCTGCCCCCCGCGCCCGACGGCACGCCGGCGGTGGACGACTTCCTGCCCGGCACGCTGACCGAATGCATGGCCGGCACCGACGTCTTCGCCACCATCTACGCCTACGACACCACCAAGTTCGCCGGCGACCCGCCGGCTACGATTGCCGATTTCTTCGACCTGCAGCGCTTCCCCGGCAAGCGCGGCGTGCGCCGCGGCGCCAAGGCGACGCTGGAGATGGCGCTGATGGGCGACGGCGTTCCCGCCGACCAGGTCTATGCGGTGCTGGGCACGCCGGAGGGAGTGGACCGCGCCTTTGCCAAGCTGGACACCATCAAGTCCGAGATCGTGTGGTGGCAGGCCGGCTCGCAGCCGCCGCAGCTTCTGGCCGACGGCGAGGTGGTGATGACGATCGCCTGGAACGGGCGGATCTTCAACGCCGCGGTCGGCGAGGGCAAGCCCTTCGCCATCGTCTGGGACGGGCAGGTCTACGAGCCCGAGGGCTATGCCATGCCGCGCGGGACGCCGAACAAGGACGCGGCGATGCAGTTCATCGCCTTCGCGACCTCGACCGAGCCGCTCGCCCGCGCCGCGGAGTGGATCAGCTATGGCCCGACGCGCCGGTCGTCGGCGCCGCTTGTGGGCGTGTTCCAGATCGACGGCAAGACGCCGATGCCGCCGAACCTGCCGACCTCGCCCGAGAACCTGACCAACGCGCTGTTCTCGAGCTACGAGTTCTGGGTCGACTACGACGCCGAGCTGAACGAGCGCTTCAACGCCTGGCTTCTGGCCAACTGAAGGCCGGGCGGCGGGGGCCGGGCGCGTCCCGGCCCCCCTGACGCGAGGGGGCGATGGCGGAACCGGGGGCGGCAGCGCTGACCACCGCGGACGGGATGCCGCTGAGGGCGGCGCTGGCGCGCGCCTCACGGCGGGCGCGGCTGCGCGCCGCGCTGCTGGTGGCGCCGCTGCTGCTGTTCGTCCTCGTCAGCTTTGTCTGGCCGATCGGGCAGATGCTGCTGCGGTCGGTCAACAACGTCCAGTTCGCGGCGAACATGCCGGAGCTGACAGCATGGTTCGCCGCCAACCCGCGCGGCACGCCGGTCGACGAGGCGGCATTTGCCGCGCTGGCTGCCGACCTGCGGCTGGCCGCGGCCAGCCGCACGGTGGGCACGGTGGGCACGCGGATCAACTACGAGCTGCCGGGCTCGCGGTCGCTGTTCACCGCCACCGGGCGCGCGGCCGGCGGGCTGGAGCCGCCATACCGCGAGGCCCTGCTGGCGCTGAACCCCGACTGGGGGCGCGAGGAGTTGTGGACGGTGATGCGCGGGGCCTCGGCCCGCTACACCGCCAACTTCTACCTCGCGGCCCTTGACCTGCGCCGCGATGCCGGGGGCGGCATCGTGCGGGTGGCGCCCGAGCAACGGGTCTATGTCAGCCTGTTCCTGCGCACCTTCGCGCTGTCGGCGGTGATCACCGTGGTCTGCCTGGCACTCGGCTTCCCGGTTGCGCACCTCCTGGCGACGCTGCCCGTGCGGCGGGCCAACATGCTGATGATCCTGGTGCTGCTGCCGTTCTGGACATCGCTCCTGGTGCGCACGTCAAGCTGGATCGTGCTGCTGCAGGGACAGGGAGTGGTCAACAACGTCCTGGTCGCGCTGGGAATCGTGGACGAGGGCGGGCGGCTGTCGATGATGTACAACCAGACCGGAACGATCGTGGCGATGACCCACATCCTGCTGCCGTTCATGATCCTGCCGCTGTACTCGGTGATGAAGACGATCCCGCCGGCCTATGCCCGCGCCGCCCGCTCGCTGGGGGCGACAAGCTGGACGACGTTCCGCCGCATCTACCTGCCGCTGACGGTGCCGGGGATCGGCGCGGGGGCGATGCTCGTCTTCATCCTCGCGGTCGGATACTACATCACGCCGGCGCTTGTGGGCGGGGCGTCGGGGCAGCTGATCTCGAACCAGATCGCCTTCCACATGCAGAACACGCTCAACTGGTCGCTCGCGGCGGCGCTGGCGGCGCTGCTGCTGGCGGCGGTGCTTCTGCTCTACTGGCTTTACGACCGGCTGGTGGGCATCGACAACATGAAGCTGGGCTAGGGCGATGGCCGCGATCCCGTCGCATGCCAGCGCGCTCGAACGCCTGTGGGCGCTGACCTTCAGGGTGATCTGCGGGCTGGTGCTGCTGTTCCTGATCGCCCCGATCCTTGTCATCATCCCGCTGTCGTTCAACGCCGAGCCCTACTTCACCTTCACCGAGAGGATGCTGACCCTCGATCCCGAGGGCTATTCGCTGCGCTGGTACGACAACCTCCTGACCTTCGGCATGGTCGCGCCGGATGCGCCGCGCGATGCGGGCTGGTGGGCGGACGCCTGGAACAACGCCACATGGGTGCGGGCGGCCAAGAACTCGGCCATCGTCGGGGTGTTCGCAACCGTGCTCGCGACGGTGCTCGGGACGCTGGCGGCGCTGGGACTGGCCCGCTCGGAGATGCCGGCGCGCAAGGCGGTCATGGCGATCCTCGTCTCGCCGATGATCGTGCCGATCATCATCTCGGCCACCGGCGTCTTCTTCTTCTACTCCAATCCGGGACTGCCGCTGCCGAAGCTCGCGCTCGACCCGCCTGCGCTGCGGCTGGACTTCGACTGGAAGCTCGCGGGAACCTACCTCGGCATCATCCTGGCCCACACCACGCTCGGCATCCCATTCGTGATCATCACCGTCACCGCGACGCTGACCGGCTTCGACCGCAGCCTGGTGCGGGCGGCCGCGTCGCTCGGCGCGGGACCGGTGCGGACCTTCTTCCGGGTGCAGATGCCCCTGATCCTGCCCGGGGTGATCTCGGGGGCGCTGTTCGCCTTCGTCACCTCGTTCGACGAGGTGGTGATGGTGCTGTTCATAGGCGCACATGACCAGCAGACGATCCCGCGGGCGATGTGGAACGGGATCAGGGAGCAGATCTCGCCCTCGATCCTGGCGGTGGCGACGGTGCTGGTGGTGGTGTCGGTGGCGCTGCTGACGGCGGTGGAACTGCTCCGCCGCCGGTCCGAGCGGCTGCGCGGGATGAGCCCGGGGTAGGGGCCGGCGGCCGCGCCTCAGCCCGGAGGCGTCCAGCGCGCCCGCCGCGGCACCCGGAGCGCCAGCATCGGCATCAGCCAGGGGTGTCGGAAGCGGCGGAGATCGAGCGACTCGTGAACGCCCACCGTCTCGTCGCCGTCGAAGCGGCTGCGCACCATGGCGCGGGCGTAGAAGGGGGCGTCGAGGAGGCTGCGCACCACGGCCGGCCGGTAGCCGGCGTCGGCGCGGGTGGTGCGCGCCAGGCGCCAGAGCGTGGGCCCGAGCGCGGCCGCCGGCGGCGCCTTGACTTCGCATGCCCCACCCTCGCGGTCGAAGGCGACGCCGAGGGCAAGCTCGCCGCCGTCGCGCCGGCGGGCGTCGTAGTGCACGACCGCGCCGCGGGCGGTCGGAAAGCGCCCCCAGGTCCAGAAGTCGAAGTCGGCCTCGAGCGCGGCGGTGCCGAAGTTGGCGTCGAGGTAGCCGTGGCCGTCCCACGTCCAGCCCGGTCGGTCGAGATCGACCCGGACCTCGGCCACCGGCGCAAAAGGTCGCCAGACATGGGCGCCCGAGGGCGTCAGTGCCGCCTCGACCGCGGTGACGGCCGCGGGCGTCAGCACCACCCGGCCGCGCAGCCGTCCCGGGCGGGGCCAGGTCGCCTCGTCGATCTCCACCGTCAGCTGGCGGCCGTCCCAGTGCATGGCCGAGGGGCCGATCCGAAGCGAATCGGCCGACAGGCGGAGCGCCGAGCGGCCGCGGTCGGTCATCGTCCAGCGCCCGCCGGGGCCGCAGGTGACGACGTTGAGGCAGCAGTGGTCGGCCGGATCGCGCCGCCCCGACCAGCGGTACCAGGGCGAGAACACCGAGCCTATGAAGCCGATGACCGAGACCGCCCGCGCGCCGTCGTGGCTGATGGCGTCGAGATACCACCAGGCATAGCCGTCGGGCGGGACGGCGATGTCGAAGCAAGGTCCGCCAAGATCGCCGCGGCCGCGTGCCTGCCGGAGCGCGTGGCCATGGGAATGCCCGGACCCGGATGCACCCCGCCCCCCGCCAGGTAGAGGCCAGGCAGGCGCGAGCGCGCCGTCGGCCGTTTGAGCGACGCCGTCAGCCCATGGGGGCTGGGGCCGTAGAGGGAACCGGCCGAGCCCGGGAACAGCGCCGCGAAATCCGCCGGCGTGGTCAATGATCCGGTGTCCGGCCGGGGATCGACCCGCAGCCCGAAGGGCGCCAGAGCCGTGAAGACCTGCATCCGGCATCGTTCGGCCTCCTCGGCGGCGCGGCGGGGGTCCGGCGGCGCTCCGGCGAGCGGCGGGCCGTTGGCGATGATCTGCACGCGCTCGGGGCCGGCGGGGGCGCGTCGACCGGCGCCGCGGTCCTGGGCGCAGAGGTAGAGCGTCGGCGCCCGCGGCATCCGGCCGGCGGCGAGGTCGGCGAACTCGCTGCCGGGGGAGGCGGGAAAGAAGAGGTTGTGGTGCAGGAGGGGCAGCCCCGCGAGGCGGGCGGCGAAGGTCCAGACATGCGCGGAATGGCTTGGCGGGGCCACCGCCGCGGCGTCCACCGCCGCGGCCGCCGGCCGGCCGAGGAGACCGAGGGCAAGCGCCCGCGGGTCGGCGTTGCAGACCACCGCTGCCGCCGGCAGGCTGGTGCCGTCGGCCAGCCGCACGGCCGCCGCACGGCCGAGGGCGACCTCGACCGCCGCCGCCTCGGCCCCGAAGCGGAAGGCCGCGCCGCGGCTGCGGGCAAGGCCGGCCATGGCCAGCGCGAGGCGGTGCATTCCGCCGTCGACCCGCCAGACCCCCTGCTCCTCGGTGGCCCAGATGAGCATGAGGAGGGCCGGGGTGCGGTCGGGGGCGCCGCCGACATAGGTGGCGTAGCGGGCGAAGAGCTGGGCGAGCCGGGGGTCGCGGAAGCTTGCAGCGGTGACGCGGGCAAGGCTGGAGAGGGGGGCCATCGCGCGAAGGAGACCCGGCGCGCGAAGGAGCGCCCGGGCGATGCCGGGGCGGTCGGGCCGCGAGGCGGCGATCACCGGTGCCTGGAAGGCCGCGCGGAGCCGCCCGGCCCTGGCGGCGAAGGCGCGGAAGGCGGCGGCATCCGCGGCACCGGCGAAGGCGGCGACCGCGGCGGCCGAGGCGTCGCGGTCAGACGACAGGTCGAGCCGGGCGCCGCCGGGCCAGAAGTGGCGGGCGAGCACGGGCTCGGCCACCAGCGGCGCAAGGGCGTCGAGGCGGGCACCGGCGGCGGCGAAGAGGTCGTCGAAGACTGCCCGCTGGGTGAGGACGGTGGGCCCGGCATCGACCGGGCCGGCGGCCGAGGGGAGGGTGCGCATCTTGCCGCCGGGGCCGTCCGCGCGCTCGACCACGGTGACGGCAAGGCCGGCCGCAGCGAGGTCGATGGCCGCCGCGAGCCCGCCCATGCCGGCCCCGATCACCACCACCTGCTGCTGCGCGGCCCTCGCCAAGACGCCCCTCCCTGCTTGACAGGGGAGGATAGACTGTCCAGTCTGATTGACAAGTGAAACGTCAGTCATGAATGACATAACGGTTGGGCCGGAGGTGCCGCCATGTCCATCCACAGCCGGATCGAGGCCGCGCTGGCAGAGGCGGTGCGCGCCGCGCAGGGGCCGGCGGCGCCGGGGCGGCTGGCAGCGGCACTGCATTATGCAGTGACGCCGGGAGGCGCGCGCATCCGGCCGACGATCCTGCTGTCGGTGGCGCAGGCATGCGGCGACGATCGTCCGGGGCTGGCCGATGCCGCGGCGGCGGCGCTTGAGCTGATCCACTGCGCGAGCCTCGCGCACGACGACCTGCCCTGCTTTGACGATGCCGACCTGCGCCGCGGCCGGCCGGCGCTGCACCGCGCCTTCTCGGAGGCGATTGCGGTGCTGGCCGGCGACAGCCTGATCGTGCTGGCATTCCAGACCCTTGCGCGGGCCGCGCGGCAGGGGCCCGAACGGGCGGCGGCACTGGCGGCGACGCTGGCGGGGCAGACCGGGATGCCGGGGGGCATCTGCGCCGGCCAGGGCTGGGAAAGCGAGGACGCCATCGACCTTGGCGCCTACCACCGCGCCAAGACCGGGGCGCTGTTTGTCGCCGCGACGCGGATGGGCGCGCTGGCTGCCGGCCAGGATCCCGAGCCATGGGACGAGCTCGGGGCGCGGATCGGCGAGGCCTTCCAGGTGGCCGACGACCTGAAGGATGCACTGGGCGAGAAATCGAGCCTCGGCAAGCCCGCGGGACAGGATGCCCGCCACGGCCGGCCGAACGCGGTGGCGCTGCTCGGGGCGGCTGGTGCGGTGCGCCACCTGCGCGACATCCTCGCCGGGGCGATCGCCTCCATCCCCTCCTGCCCGGGCGAGGCGATGCTGGCCGAGATGGTCCGCCGGCAGGCCGAGCGGCTGACCCCGGTCGTCGCCGCCCGGCATGGGCCCTGAGGGTCGCACCGGCGGGCGGGGCGGCTGGCGCGGCTGGCGCAACCGGCTGGCGGGAAGCCGCCGATTCCAGCAGCTGGCGGCGCGGCTGCCGCTGGTCGGCCGGATCGCCCGGGCCGAGGGCGAGGCGCTGTTCGACATCGTGGCGGGGTTCGTCCATGCGCAGGTCCTGCGCGCGCTGGTGGAACTCGGCCTGCTGGTCCGGCTGCGCGACACCCCGGCCACCGCAGCGACGTTGGCGGCCGAATGCGGCATCGCGCCGGCGCGGATGGAGGCGCTGCTGCGCGCCGCCGCCGCGCTGGGCCTTGCCGAGCGCGCCGGCGGCGGCTGGATGGCCTCGGCCCGCGGCGCCGCGGTTGCAGCCGTGCCGGGGCTTGCCGGCATGATCGGCCATCACGCGGTGTTCTACCGCGACCTCGCCGACCCGGTGGCGCTGTTGCGCGGCGATCGGGAGACGGAGCTTGCGTCCTTCTGGCCCTATGTGCTGGGGGCGGCTGCGGCCGCCGATCCGGCGGCAGCGGCGCGCTACTCGCGGCTGATGGCCGACAGCCAGGAGCTGGTGGCCGAGGACACGCTGCCCGAGCTTCCCGCCGGTGTCGCCCATCTGATGGACGTGGGCGGCGGCACCGGCGCCTTCCTGGCCGCGGTCGCGGCGGCCCGACCACGGCTGCGGCTGACGCTGGTCGACCTGCCCGAGGTGGTCGCGGCGGCCGGCCGGCGCCTGGCCGAACAGGGTCTGCAGGCGCGGATAGAGACTTTTCCTGCCTCGTTCCGCAGCGACCCGCTGCCGGAAGGCGCCGATGCGGTCAGCCTTGTGCGGGTGCTCTACGACCACGCCGACGCCACGGTGGCGGGGCTTCTGGCGCGGGTGCATGCGGCGCTGCCGCCGGGCGGGCTGGTCCTGGTGTCCGAGCCGATGTCGGGCGGTGAGCGGCCGTCGCGCCCGGGCGACACCTACTTCGCCTTCTACTGCATGGCGATGGGGACCGGCCGGGCGCGCTCGCAGGGCGAGATTGCCGCGGCACTGGCGACGGCCGGCTTCACCGCCATCCGCTGCCCGCGGCCGCGCCGTGCCTTCGTGACCTCGGTGGTCACCGCGCGACGGCCGGGATGACCCGGAGCGGCAATTTCTTTTGCGGAGCTGTCCAAATTGTTTGACAGTCACGACTGTCAAGTTAAGCTTACACGTGTCGTGTCCCTGCGGGGCTGTCCCGCGGCACGACGCCCGCACCGGCGGCAGAGAGGGGGGCGCGCGATGCACATGACTGCCGTGATCCTCGACGGGCCGCGCGACCTGCGCCTGGGCGAGCTGGCGCTGGCGGCGCCCGGGCCGGGCGACATCGTCGTCGACATCCGCCATTCGGCGATCTCGACCGGAACCGAGAAGCTGTTCTGGAGCGGCGCGATGCCGCCCTTCCCGGGCATGGGATATCCGCTGGTGCCCGGCTACGAATCGGCGGGCGAGGTGGTTGAGGCCGGGCGGGAGAGCGGGTTCCGCGCGGGCGAGCATGTCTTCGTGCCGGGGGCGAACTGCTTCGGGAATGTGCGCGGCCTGTTCGGCGGCGCCGCCGGGCGGCTGGTGACGGCGGCCGAGCGCGTGACGCGGATCGACCCGCGTCTGGGCGCCGAGGGCGCGCTGCTGGCGCTTGCGGCAACCGCACGCCACGCCATGGCGGGCCTCGACCGGGCCTTGCCCGAGCTCATCGTCGGCCATGGCGTGCTGGGCCGGCTGCTGGCGCGGCTCACCGTCGCGGCCGGGGCACCGCCACCCGTGGTGTGGGAAACCGACCCTGCACGGGCCGAAGGCGCACAGAGCTACCGCGTGCTGCACCCCGACGCCGACCCCCGCCGCGACTATCGCGCGATCTACGACGCCTCCGGCAACGGCGGGCTGCTCGACAGCCTGGTCGGGCGCATCAGCCGGGGCGGCGAGATCGTGCTGGCCGGGTTCTACACCGCGCCGCTCTCCTTTGCCTTCCCGCCGGCCTTCATGAAGGAGGCGCGGCTGCGCATCGCGGCCGAGTGGACGCGCGACGACCTCGCGGCGACGCGCGCGCTGGTCGAAGCAGGGGCGCTGTCGCTCGGCGGGCTGATCACCCACGCCCGGCCTGCGGCGGCGGCGCCATCGGCCTATGCCACCGCCTTCGGCGACCCCGCATGCCTGAAGATGATCCTGAACTGGGGAACCGCATGACCCTCGACGTGCCGCCACTGAAGGCCTTCGACGACCGGCTGCGCGCCGAGGCGGCCGAGCCGCTGCCCGGGATCCCCCTCGCCGAGCCGACCCGCAAGACCCAGATCATCGCCATTTACGGCAAGGGCGGGATCGGCAAGTCGTTCACCCTCGCCAACCTGTCGAACATGATGGCCGAGACCGGCCGGCGCGTGCTGCTGATCGGTTGCGACCCGAAATCGGACACCACGAGCCTGCTGTTCGGCGGCAAGGCCTGCCCGACCATCATCGACACCTCGGCGCGCAGGAAGCTTTCCGGCGAGGAGGTGCGGATCGGGGACGTCTGCTTCAAGCGCAACGGTGTCTTCGCGATGGAGCTCGGCGGGCCCGAGGTGGGGCGCGGCTGCGGCGGGCGCGGCATCATCCACGGCTTCGAGCTGCTCGAGAAGCTCGGCTTCCACGACTGGGACTTCGACTACGTGCTGCTGGACTTCCTCGGCGACGTGGTGTGCGGCGGCTTCGGACTGCCGATCGCGCGCGACATGGCCCAGAAGGTGATCATCGTCGGCTCGAACGACCTCCAGAGCCTTTATGTCGCCAACAACGTCTGCTCGGCGGTCGAGTATTTCCGCAAGCTGGGGGGCAACGTCGGGGTCGCCGGCATCGTCATCAACAAGGACGACGGGGCGGGCCAGGCGCAGGCCTTCGCGCAGGCGGCAGGCATTCCGGTGCTGGCGGCGATTCCGGCCGACGACGACCTGCGCCGGAAGTCGGCGGGCTACGAGATCGTCGGCAGCCGCCAGAGCCGCTGGGGCGGGCTGTTCGAGGCGCTGGCCGACAATGTCGGGGCAGCCCCGCCGGTGCGGCCGAAGCCGCTGAGCCATGACGGGCTGCTGGCGCTGTTCGACGGAAAGGACACCGGGGCCGCATTCGTGCTGGAGCCCGCGACCGATGCCGACATGCGCGGCCGGCGTTATGCACCGCGGCCGTCGCTCGAAGTGGTCTATGACGATGCCTGACCCTGGCCGGCCCGGGGCGCGGAAGGCGGCACCATGCGGGCCCCGAGAGTCTGATCCGGCCGGCCGGATGGCGGCGGCGGGCGGCGAGCTCGCCTATGACGCCGCCCATGCCGCGCCGGTGATTGCGGGCGCCGCGCGTGACGGAGGCGCGGCCGAGGCGGAGCCGGCAATGCCGGCGGGCGGGGCGGGCTGCCATGCCGGCGCCGCGGAGTTGGCGCGGGCAGCGCGCGCAGCAGGCGGGTCGGAACTGCTCGACCGGCTTGCCGCCGACTACCCCCGCGGGCCCCACGACCAGCCACAGAGCATGTGTCCGGCCTTCGGCTCGCTGCGCGTCGGCCTGAGGATGCGGCGGGTGGCCACGGTCCTGTCGGGCTCGGCCTGCTGCGTCTACGGGCTGACCTTCGTCAGCCATTTCTACGGCGCCAGGCGGTCGGTGGGCTATGTGCCCTTCAACTCCGAGACGCTGGTCACAGGCAAGCTGTTCGAGGACATCCGCGAGGCGGTGCACCTGCTCGCCGACCCCGACCGCTACGACGCGATCGTGGTGACCAACCTCTGCGTGCCGACCGCCTCGGGCGTGCCGCTGAAGCTGCTGCCGGCGGCGATCAACGGCGTGCGGATCGTCGGCATCGACGTGCCGGGCTTCGGCGTGCCGACCCATGCCGAGGCCAAGGACGTTCTGGCCGGCGCGATGCTGGCCTATGCCCGCGCCGAGGCCGAGGCGGGGCCGGTGGCGGCGCCGGCGGGCGGGCGGGGCGAGCGGCCGACGCTGGCGCTGCTGGGCGAGATGTTCCCGGCCGATCCGGTGATGATCGGGGCGATGCTGGCGCCGATGGGCCTTGCCGCCGGGCCGGTGGTGCCGGCACGCGAGTGGCGCGAGCTCTATGCCGCTCTGGACGGCATCGGGGTGGCGGCGATCCACCCCTTCTACAGTGCCGCGCTGCGCGAGTTCGCGGCTGCCGGGCGGCCGGCCGTGGGCTCGGCGCCGGTTGGTCATGACGGCACCGCGGCCTGGCTTTCGGCTGTCGGAGACACGTTCGGGATCGCCGCGGCAAGGGTGGCGGCAGCCCAGAACGCCTTCCTGCCGGCGATCCGGGCGGCGCTGTCCGCCGCGCCGGTGAAGGGGACAATCACGCTGTCGGGCTATGAGGGGTCGGAGCTGCTGGTGGCGCGGCTGCTGGTCGAGTGCGGGGCGAAGGTGGCCTATGTCGGCACCGCCTGCGGGCGGACCGAGGCCAGCCGGGCCGACCGCGAGTGGCTGGAGGCGCGCGGCGTGACGGTGAGGTACCGCGCCAGCCTCGAGGACGACTGCGCGGCGGTGGAGGCCGTGCGGCCCGACCTTGCCATCGGCACCACCCCGGTGGTGCAGAAGGCGAAGGAGCGGGGCATCCCCGCGCTCTACTTCACCAACCTCATCTCGGCGCGGCCGCTCATGGGGCCGGCCGGCGCCGGCAGCCTGCAGGAGGTGGTGAACGCGTCGATCGGCAACGGCGGGCGGATGGAACGGATGCGCGCCTTCTTCGAGGGTGTGGGCGCCGGCGAGACGGCGGGCGTCTGGGAGGGGCAGCCCAACCTCCAGCCGCAGTTCCGGGCGCTGCACCTGAAGAAGCTGGAGAAGCGGCGCCGGGCCGAGCAGGCCGAGGAGATGATCTGATGCTTGTCGTCGATCACGATCGTGCCGGGGGCTACTGGGGTGCGGTCTATGCCTTCACGGCGGTCAAGGGCCTGCAGGTCGTCATCGACGGGCCGGTCGGCTGCGAGAACCTGCCGGTGACGAGCGTGCTGCACTACACCGACGCGCTGCCCCCGCACGAGCTGCCGATCGTCGTCACCGGGCTTTCGGAGGACGAGATGGGCAAGGGCACCGAGGGCGCGATGCGGCGCGCCTGGGGCACGCTCGACCCCGCGCTGCCGGCGGTGGTGGTGACCGGCTCCATCGCCGAGATGATCGGCGGCGGTGTCACCCCGCATGGCACCAACATCCAGCGCTTCCTGCCGCGGACGATCGACGAGGACCAGTGGGAAGCCGCCGACCGGGCGATGACATGGCTGTTCACCGAATTCGGCATGACCAAGGGCCGGATGCCGCCCGAGGCGAGGCGGCCGGAGGGGGCGCGGCCGCGGGTCAACATCCTCGGGCCGATGTACGGCGTCTTCAACATGCCCTCAGACCTTGCCGAGATACGCCGGCTGGTCGAGGGGATCGGCGCCGAGGTCAACATGGTCATGCCGCTCGGTTCCCACCTTGCGGACATGAACAAGCTCGTCAACGCCGACGCCAGCGTGGTGATGTACCGCGAGTTCGGCCGCGGGCTGGCCGATTTGCTGGGCAAGCCCTACCTGCAGGCGCCGGTGGGGATCGATTCGACCACCCGCTTCCTGCAGGCCCTGGGCGGGATGCTCGGCCTCGACCCCGAGCCGTTCATCGCCCGGGAGAAGCATTCCACCATCAAGCCGGTGTGGGACCTGTGGCGGTCGGTCACGCAGGACTTCTTCGCCACCGCCTCGTTCGCGATCGTGGCCTCGGAGACCTACGCCCGCGGCGTCCGCCACTTCCTTGAGGGCGATCTCGGCCTGCCCTGCGCCTTCGCGGTCGCCCGGGTGCGGGGGCGCAAGACCAACAACGAGGAGGTGCGGGCACTGCTGCGCGCGCGGCACCCGCTGGTGGTGATGGGCTCGATCAACGAGAAGATGTACCTGGCCGAGCTTGCGCAGGGCTTCGGGCCGCGCCCGGCGTTCATTCCCGCGGGATTTCCCGGAGCCGCCATCCGGCGGGCGACAGGGACGCCCTTCATGGGCTACGCCGGCGCCACCTACCTTGTGCAGGAAGTGTGCAACGCGCTGTTCGATGCGCTGTTCCACGTCCTGCCGCTGGCCACCGAGATGGACCGCGCGGCCGCCACGCCCGCGACCCTGCACCGCGACTTTCCCTGGGATGCCGACGCCCAGGCGGCGCTCGACCGGATCGTGGCCGAGCATCCAATCCTGACCCGCATCTCGGCCGCCAAGAGCCTGCGCGACGCCGCCGAGCGCGCCGCCCAGGCGGCAGGGGCCGAGCGCGTCGTCCGCGAGACGGTCGAGGCGCTGCGGGCCGACCGAGCGAACCCGACAGCAAGGGGAGACGGCACATGAGCGACCAGACGTCCGACTTTCACCTCACCCGGCCGGTCCGGCCGTCGCGGGCAGAATTCCGTGTCTATTTCGGCCTGATCTTCCTGGCCACCCTGCCGCTTGCGACCCTGACCTGGGCGCTGTCGCTGCTGCGAGGGGGGCACTGGCCCGACCGCGGGCCGGTGGCGCGCGCCTGGAGCCAGGCGCGGATCATCACCCCGATGATCTTCTCGGCATGACGCGGCAGCACAGCGACCTTCCCGCCCGGGCCGGCCCGGGCGGGACACGAGGTTCACCCCTCTCCCGACCTAGGGGAGGGGCGGACGTGCCGGCGGGGCAATGAGGCCCTGCCGGGGCCCGGCCGCGGGGCGCGCGGCATCAGTCTGATGTTCCGGAGGAAATATGGCTGATAAATCCGACCTGTCGTTCACGGGTCTGACCGACGAGCAGGCGCAGGAACTGCACTCGGTGTACATGAGCGGGCTCTGGCTGTTCACGGCCGTGGCCATCGTCGCTCACATCGCCACGTACATCTGGGCGCCCTGGTTCTGAGGAGGACCCGCGAATGGCCAAGTTCTACAAGATCTGGATGGTCTTCGACCCCCGCCGCGTGTTCGTGGCACAGGGCGTGTTCCTGTTCCTGCTGGCGGTTCTGATCCATCTCGTCGTGCTCTCGAACGGCGTGAACTGGTTCCAGAACGCGGCGGCCGCGCGCGCCGCGGCGGCCGCGCGCTAGGGCGCGTCGCCCATGCCATGCCGACGGGCGGGGCCGGGGCCCGGCCCCGCCCGCGGCAGAGACGCAAGCGTGATCGACGGCTGAGGCCCCGGCGGCAGGACCGCCAAGAACGAGGGTTCGGGCGGCAAGGCCGCCAAGAGCGGAGTCAGACGCAATGGCATTGCTGAGTTTCGAACGAAAGTACCGCGTCCGGGGAGGGACGCTGATCGGCGGCGACCTGTTCGACTTCTGGGTGGGTCCCTTCTACGTGGGCTTCTTCGGGGTCACGACGATCTTCTTCTCCGTCCTCGGCACCGCGCTGATCCTGTGGGGGGCCGCCCAACAGGGCGAGTGGAACCCCTGGCTGATCTCGATCGCGCCGCCCGACCTGAGGCACGGCCTGGCGATGGCGCCGCTGAACGAGGGCGGGCTGTGGCAGATCATCACCATCTGCGCGATCGGCGCCTTCGTCTCCTGGGCGCTGCGCGAGGTGGAGATCTGCCGCAAGCTCGGGATGGGCTACCATGTGCCCTTCGCCTTCGGCTTCGCCATCCTTGCCTATGTCACGCTGGTGGTGTTCCGGCCGCTGCTGATGGGCGCATGGGGGCATGGCTTTCCCTACGGCATCTTCAGCCACCTCGACTGGGTGTCGAACACCGGCTACGCCTACCTGCATTTCCACTACAACCCGGCGCACATGCTGGCGGTGACGTTCTTCTTCACCACCACGCTGGCGCTGGCGCTGCACGGCGGCCTCATCCTCTCGGCGGCCAACCCCGAGCCGGGCGAGGAGATGAAGACGCCCGACCACGAGGACACCTTCTTCCGCGACTTCATCGGCTACTCGGTCGGCACGCTGGGCATCCACCGGCTGGGGCTGCTGCTGGCGCTGAACGCCGGCTTCTGGTCGGCAGTGTGCATCATCATCTCCGGGCCGGTGTGGACCAAGGGCTGGCCGGAATGGTGGAACTGGTGGCTCGACCTGCCGATCTGGCCGGCGGCACGCGCGGCAGGGGGGATGTGAGCCATGGCCGAGTATCAGAACATCTTCACCCAGGTGCAGGTGCGCGGCGCCCCTGAATGGGGGATGGACAACGCCGAGGACATGATGTCCGAGCGGGCCGGCCGGCCCGGCTTCTCGGCGCTGCTCGGCTGGATCGGCAACGCCCAGCTGGGTCCGATCTACCTTGGCATGTGGGGCCTGATCTCGCTGGCCACCGGCACGCTGTGGCTGAACATCATCGGCTTCAACATGCTGGCGCAGGTGAACTGGGACATCGCCGAGTTCATCCGGCAGCTGTTCTGGCTTGCCCTCGAGCCGCCGAGCCCGCAATACGGGCTGCGCATCCCGCCGCTGGACGACGGCGGCTGGTACATCATCGCGAGCCTGATGCTGCTAATCTCGGTCTGCACCTGGTGGCTGCGGGTCTACCAGCTGGCGCAGATGCACCGGATGGGCAAGCATGTCGCCTGGGCCTTCGCCGCGGCGATCTGGCTGTTCCTGGTCCTGGGCCTGCTCCGGCCGATCCTGATGGGGTCGTGGTCGGAGGCGGTGCCCTACGGCATCTTCCCGCACCTCGACTGGACCACGGCGTTCTCGATCCGCTACGGCAACCTCTACTACAACCCCTTCCACGCGCTCTCGATCGTCTTCCTCTACGGCTCGGTGCTGCTGTTCGCGATGCACGGGGCGACGATTCTCGCGGTCTCGCGCTTCGGCGGCGACCGCGAGCTCGAGCAGATCGTCGACCGCGGCACCGCCTCGGAGCGCGCGGCCCTGTTCTGGCGCTGGACGATGGGCTTCAACGCCACGATGGAGGGCATCCACCGCTGGGCCTGGTGGTTTGCCGTGCTGACGCCGATCACCGGCGGCATCGGCATCCTGCTGACCGGCACCGTCGTCGACAACTGGTTCATCTGGGCGCAGGAGCACAACTTCGCCCCGGCCTACGACGGACCCTGGGGCTACGAGGCCTATCAAGGAAACGGAGGCTGAGATGCTCCCCAAGTGGTTCGACAGCTGGAACAGGAACAACCCGCGCGACGTCTTCGGCCCCGGGATCATCGTCGGCGTCGTCGGCGCGGGGCTGATCGGGGCCTGGATCGTGGTCACCTGGGGCGGGGCGCTCGCCACCGTCTCGACCCAGACCGGCCCCCGCGGCACCGGCATGTCGGTGCCCGAGTTCGCCGCCGCTGCGGCCCGCCCCGACCCCACCGCCGCAGCCTATTCCAGCACCCCGCCGGTGGTGCCGCAGCCCGGCGACCCGCTGGCGCGCGACGCGATCGCCGATGCCGAGCCGCTGCTCGCCGACCTCACCGTGGCGAACTACGGGCGGGTGGTGGCGGCGATGCGGGAGTGGACCGGCATTCCCACGCTCTTCGACGGCGAGGAGACCTACCAGACCGTCGTGGCGCGGCGTATGATCGAGATGACCCGGACGCTCAACGAGGCCTGGTCGGGGCATGTCAATGCCTATGCCGACGACGGGACCGATGCGGGTGTGAACTGCTTCACCTGCCACCGCGGCGAGCCGGTGCCCTCGGGCGTCTGGTTCGGCACGCCGCCGGTCACGCAGGCCACCGCCGGCTGGGCGTCGGTGCAGAACCGGGTGACGCTGACCAGCCAGTACACCTCGCTGCCGTCGGACGCGCTGGAGAAATACCTCGTCGACGGCGCGCAGATCACCGTGCATGACCTTGCCGCCCGGGTCGAGACCACGCCCGACCTGCCGACCTGGCAGAACACCGAGCGGACCTTCGCGCTGATGAACTACTTCGCCAACTCGCTGGGCGTGAACTGCGTGTTCTGCCACAACAGCCGGGCCTTCTATGCCGGGCAGGGCGAGGTCACGGCGCAGTGGTCCAACGCCTCGCTGGGAATCCAGATGGTGCTGGAACTGAACAACGACTGGCTGGCGCCGATCGCGGCCGACCTGCCGGCCGCTCGGCTCGGCCCGCTGGGCGACGGGCCTAAGGCGGCGTGCAACACCTGCCACAAGGGCCATCAGCGACCGATGGGCGGTGCCGACATGATCTCGGACTGGCCCGAGCTCGCCTCGAGCGCGCCGCCGGCCCCGCCGCCGCCCGCCCCCGAGCCGGCACCGGGGACTGCACCCCAAACGCCGGCCGAGGAGGCGCCGGCCGAGCCGCCGGCCGGCCAGCCGGCCCAGGACTGAGGGATGGCGGTGGCCATGCGCGCCACCGCCGCCCGCACGGGGTTCGGGCCGAGAGCCAGGCCCGGATTGCGGGGCCTCCGTGCCCCGGTTCCCTTCCTGTTGGCTACAGGAAACTCGCGCCGTGCCGGGCAGCCCCCGTGCACGGCGCCCTTTTCTCTCGCCACCGCCCGCGCCGGGGCCCCTGACCGGAGGATGCCGCGATGACCCGCCCGCAGACGCCCACACTTGACCGCGTCGCCTGCCCTGCCGACCTGCGTGCCCTGCCGGACAACGAGCTCGTGCGGCTGGCCGAGGAGCTGCGCGCCGAGACGATCGCCGCGGTCTCGGAGACCGGCGGCCACCTCGGCTCGTCGCTGGGCGTGGTGGAGCTGACGGTGGCCATCCATGCCGTCTTCAACACCCCCTTCGACCGGCTTGTCTGGGACGTCGGCCACCAGTGCTATCCCCACAAAATCCTCACCGGCCGGCGCCCGCGCATCCGCAGCCTGCGCCAGGAGGGCGGGCTGTCGGGCTTCACCCGGCGCAGCGAGAGCGAATACGACCCCTTCGGCGCGGCCCATTCCTCGACCTCGGTCTCGGCGGCGCTGGGCTTTGCGGTGGCCCGCGGCCTGGGCCGGCCGGTCGGCGACGCCATCGCGGTGATCGGCGACGGGGCGATGTCGGCCGGCATGGCGTATGAGGCGCTGAACAACGCCGGCCACGAGGGGCGGCGGCTGTTCGTGATCCTGAACGACAACGACATGTCGATCGCCCCGCCGGTCGGGGCGATGTCGCGCTACCTTGCCCGGCTGTGGGCCGACACGCCCTTCGCGGCATTCCGCGAGATGGCCGAAGGCTTCGAGCGGGCCCTGCCGGGGCCGCTGCGCGAGGGCGCCCGCCGCGCCCGGCAGCTGGTGACGGGCGTCCCGGGGGGCGGCACGCTGTTCGAGGAACTGGGCTTCTCCTACGTCGGGCCGATCGACGGCCATGACATGGGCCAGCTCCTCGGCGTGCTGCGCGCCGTCCGCGCGCGCGCCGACGGGCCGATCCTGATCCACGCCGTGACGGTCAAGGGCAAGGGTTACAGGCCGGCCGAGACCTCGGCCGACAAGTACCACGGGGTGGCGCGATTCGATGTCACCTCGGGTGCGCAGGCAAAGGCGGCGGCGTCGGCCCCGGCCTACACGAGGGTCTTCGGCGAGGCGCTGACGCGGCAGGCCGAGGTCGACCCCCGGATCGTTGCGGTGACCGCGGCGATGCCCGAGGGCACGGGGCTCAACCTGATGCAGCGGCGCTTTCCGCGGCGGGTGTTCGACGTCGGCATCGCCGAGCAGCATGCGGTGACCTTCGCCGCCGGGCTGGCGGCGGGGGGGATGCGGCCGTTCTGCGCCATCTACTCGACCTTCCTGCAGCGCGGCTACGACCAACTGGTGCATGATGTGGCGCTTCAGGGCCTGCCGGTGCGCTTCGCCATCGACCGCGCCGGGCTGGTGGGTGCCGACGGGGCCACCCATGCGGGTGCCTTCGACATCGCCTTCCTGGCCAACCTGCCCGGCTTTGTCGTGATGGCCGCCGCCGACGAGGCCGAGCTTGTCCACATGGTGGCGACCGCGGCGGCCTGGGACGAGGGGCCGATCGCCTTCCGCTACCCGCGCGGCGAGGGGACGGGGGCCGAGCTTCCCGCCCGCGGCCAGCCGCTGGAGATCGGCCGCGGCCGGGTGGTGCGCGAGGGCACGGGGGTGGCGATCCTGTCCTACGGGGCGCACCTGGCCGCCTGCCTCGCGGCCGCCGAGGGGCTGGCGGTGCGCGGGGTGTCGGCCACCGTGGCCGACGCCCGTTTCGCCAGGCCGCTGGACACCGGTCTCATTGACCGCCTCGCGCGCGATCATGCCGCGCTGGTGACGGTGGAGCAGGGGGCGGAGGGCGGCTTCGGCGCGCAGGTGCTGCACTGGCTGGCGCGCAGCGGGAGGCTGGATGCAGGTCTGCGCATCCGCACGATGACGCTTCCCGACCGCTTCATCGACCAGGCGAGCCCTGAGGCCATGTATCGTGCGGCCGGCCTTGCGCCCGCCGACATCGCGGCGACGGCGCTGGCGGCGCTGGGTGTGGCAGTTCCGCGGTTCGGGGCGCTGCGGGCCTGAGCGCCGGGGGGGGCGGAATGCCGAACCCCGCGGCCCGGCGGCCGCGGGGCATGGCGGGCCTGACGGCCCGATCCGTCAGAGAAGCCTGAGGTCGGTGGCCGACGAGCGCCCGTCGCGCCCCGACTGGAGTTCGAAGCTGACCTTCTGGTTGTCGTTCAGCCCGGTCAGCCCGGCCCGTTCCACGGCCGAGATGTGGACGAACACGTCCTTGCCGCCGCCGTCCGGCGCGATGAAGCCATACCCCTTCGTTGCATTGAACCACTTAACGGTGCCGGTAGGCATGCCGCCTCTCCCATCTCCAACAGTTCCCCGGGGCACCAAGCGCCCGGGACATGCGGCCAGGTCTTCCGGTGGTCCGGCAGCCTGAATCAGGAGGCGGTCGCGGAAAGTCTGATCCCACACGCCCGAGAATGCCCGAACGCGCGAAAAAAGCAACGGACAAGCCCGCCTCGCCGGTGCCCGGGCCCTTCCGGCGCGGGCGGGGGGCGGCTATGGCTTGGCCGGTGACCGGGGAGAGGGACGGATGCGCAACGCGGCCCTGATGCTGGGTGTGATCGGCGGGCTCTGGGGCATGCTGGTGGGCTTCTTCAGCTACGGCTATACCGAGCTCGTGGCCCGCTACGAGGAACTGGCCGAGGTGGGCATCACGGTGGACGACCCCGCGCTGATCCGGCTGGTGAGCCTGCTTGCCCCGGTGCTGGCGATCGCCGGCGGGGCGATGGCGCGGTCGGCCAACCTTGCCGGCGGGGTACTGCTTCTGGTCTCGGCGGCGGGCATGTACCATGCCTTCGGCTTCGGTGTCTTCACGATGTTCCCGATCGCGATGTGCGGCCTGGGCGGGCTGCTGGCGCTGCTCGCCCGGCGCCCGGACCCGCACTGACGCGCCGCCCGCGACCGCGGCCTGCGCATGGTCAGCCGGCGCGCAGGTCGGGCGGCACCGCCTCGGCGGCCAGTCGCGCGACGGCGGCGGCGACGGTCAGCGACTCGGTTCCGTCCTCGCCGAGGCGGCGAAGCGCGACGGTGCCGGCCTCGACCTCCTGCCGGCCGACGGCAAGGATGACAGGCACCTTGGCCAGCGAATGCTCGCGGACCTTGTAGCCGATCTTCTCGTTCCTGAGGTCGGCCTCGGCCCGGACCCCGGCGGCGACAAGCGCCGCGGTCACGGCGCGGGCATGGTCGTCGGCCTCAGAGACGATCGGCGCCACCACCGCCTGCACCGGGGCAAGCCAGAACGGCAGCCGGCCGGCGTAGTTCTCGATCAGGATGCCGATGAAGCGCTCGAAGCTGCCGAGGATCGCCCGGTGCAGCATCACCGGCCGGTGGCGGGCGCCGTCGGGGCCGATGTATTCGGCGCCCAGCCGTTCGGGCAGCACGAAGTCACACTGGAAGGTGCCGCACTGCCACTCGCGGCCGATGGCATCGGTCAGCTTGAAGTCGAGCTTGGGGCCGTAGAAGGCGCCCTCGCCGGGATCGACGACATAGGCGTTGGTGATGTTGCGGATCGCGCTTTCGAGCGCGGCCTCGGCGCGGTCCCAGGTCTCGTCGGAGCCGGCGCGGACCTCGGGCCGGGTCGACAGCTTGATGTCGAAGCGAGCGAAGCCGAGGTCGCGGTAGATCGACGACAGGAGCCCGATGAAGCCCGCGCACTCGGCCTCGATCTGGCCCTCGGTGCAGAAGATGTGGGCGTCGTCCTGGGTGAAGCCGCGCACCCGCATCAGCCCGTGCAGGGCGCCGTGCGCCTCGTAGCGGTGGCAGGCGCCGAACTCGGCCAGCCTGAGCGGGAGGTCGCGGTAGCTTTTCATCCCCTGGTTGAACACCTGCACATGGCAGGGGCAGTTCATCGGCTTGAGCGCGTTGACCCGCTTCTCGCTGGCATGCTCCTCGTCGATCTCGGTAATGAACATGTTCTCGCGGTAGTTCGCCCAGTGGCCGGAAGCCTCCCACAGCTTGCGGTCGACGACCTGGGGGGTGCGGATCTCGCGGTAGCCGGCGGCGCGAAGGCGGCGGCGCATGTAGTCCTCGAGCGCTCGGTAGACGGTCCAGCCGTTGGGGTGCCAGAACACCATCCCCGGCGCCTCTTCCTGGAAGTGGAACAGCTGCATCTCGCGGCCGAGTCGGCGGTGGTCGCGCCGCGCCGCCTCCTCGAGCATGGTCAGATGCGCCTTCAGCCCCTCGCGGCTGCGGAAGGCGACGCCGTAGATGCGCTGGAGCTGGCGGTTGCGGGAATCGCCACGCCAGTAGGCGCCGGCAACGCTCATCAGCCGGAAGGCGTCGGGCGGCACCTGGCCGGTGTTCTGGAGATGCGGGCCGCGGCAGAGATCCTGCCAGTGGCCGTGCCAGTACATGCGGATCGGCTCGCCCGCGGGGATCGCCTCGACCAGCTCGACCTTGAAGGGCTCGCCGGCCGCGCGGTAGTGGGCGATGGCGCGGTCGCGGTCCCAGAGTTCGGTGCGCACGGGGTCGCGGGCGGCGATGATCTCGCGCATGCGCTTCTCGATCGCGCCGAGGTCGTCGGGGGTGAATGGCGCCTCGCGGTCGAAGTCGTAGTACCAGCCGTCCTTGATGACCGGGCCGATGGTGACCTTCACATCCGGCCAGAGGTCCTGCACGGCACGGGCCATGATGTGGGCGAGGTCGTGGCGGATCAGCTCCAGCGCCGGGCCCTCGTCGTCCATGGTGTTGATGGCGATGCGGGCGTCGGCGGTGATCGGCCACTGGAGATCCCAGTGGGCGCCGTCGATACGCGCCGATATCGCCCGACGGGCGAGCGACCTTGAGATCGACTCGGCGATTTCGGCCGGGGTGATGCCCGCAGGGAAGCTGCGCGCCGCGCCATCGGGAAAGGTCAGGGTGATGTCGGCCATGGCACGGCTCTCCTCGTCGGTCTGGCGCCTACGGAACGCCCGGTTGCGGGTCGGCGGCCGTCATCCCGCGGCGGGGCGGCCTTGTCAAGCGCGCGGCCCGCGGGCAGGGTGCGGCGGCCGCTGCAGGGAGGGGAACCGTCGATGGACGCCGAGGCCACCGCCGGGGGGATGCGGCGGGAGGACCGCGCCCTTCTCTGCCGCCTGTTCGATGCGGCGGTGCGCGCGGCCGACCCTGCCGCGGCGCTGGCACCGCACCTGCCGGCGCGGCCGGCCGGAAGGACGGTCGTGGTCGGGGCCGGCAAGGGGGCGGCACAGCTGGCCGCGGCCTTCGAGCGGCTGTGGGAGGGGCCGGTCGAGGGGGTGGTCGTCACCCGCTACGGCTATGGCTGCCCGACCACGCGCATCCGGGTGCTGGAGGCGGCCCATCCGGTGCCCGACGCGGCCGGGCTGGCGGCCAGCGCCGCGCTGCTTGCGGCGGTGCGCGGGCTGGGGCCCGACGATCTGGTGGTGGCGCTGGTCTGCGGCGGCGGCTCGGCTTTGCTGCCCGCGCCGCCAACCGGGCTGACGCTGGCCGACGAGCAGGCGCTGAACCGGGCGCTGCTGGCCTCGGGCGCGCCGATCGGGGTGATGAACGCGATCCGCCGGCAGGTGAGCGCGATCAAGGGCGGCCGGCTTGCGCTGGCGGCGCGGCCGGCGCGGATTGTCACCCTGGTCGTGTCGGACGTGCCCGGCGACGACCCCGCCGAGGTCGCCTCGGGCCCGACCGTGCCCGCCCCGGGAACCCCGGCCGGGGCACTGGCGCTTGCCGCCGCCTGGGGCGTGGCCCTGCCGGCGGCGGTGGTGCGCTTCCTTGCCGCCGGCGGCGCCCCGGCGCCCGACCCAGCCGACCCCGCCTTCGCCGGGGCGGAGGTGCGCGTGATCGCCTCGGCGGCACGCTCGCTGGAGGCGGCGGCGGCGGCGGCACAGGCGGCCGGCCTGGCCCCGGCGATCCTGTCGGACGCAGTCGAGGGGGAATCGCGCGAGGTGGCGCGGGTGCATGCCGCCATCCTGCGCGAGGTGGTGCTGCGCAACCGCCCCTTCGCGCGGCCGGTGGCGATTCTGTCGGGGGGCGAGACGACGGTGACACTGCGCGGCGGCGGCCGCGGCGGCCGCAACGGCGAGTTTGCCCTGGCGCTGGCGATCGCGGCCGCGGGCCTGCCCTTCGCCGCGCTGGCCGCCGACACCGACGGCATCGACGGCAGCGAGGCCAACGGCGGCGCCTTCGCCGACGGCGACACCGTCCGGCGGCTGCGCGCGTGCGGGCTGGACCCCGCGGCGCTGCTTGCCGGCAACGATTCCTGGGCCGCCTTCGATGCACTGGGCGACCTGTTCGTGCCCGGGCCCACCGGCACCAACGTCAACGACTTCCGCGCGATCCTGCTGCGGTAGGGCGGCCGGCCGGGGCGCGCCGCGGCCGGGGCTCAGCCGCCCGGGGCCTCGCCACGCATCAGCGGCGGCAGGTCGCCGGCCAGCCCGGCGGCTTCGCGCGCGAGGGCACGGCGGAGGGGGCCGACGGCGGTGACCGCCGCCATCCCCAGCCGGCGCAGGCCGCGCAGCCCGGGCAGGTCGTTGGAGAAGACGCGGGTGAAGAGGTCGGTCGCGGCGGCCATCGCGGCAGTGTCGAAGCCGCGCCAGCGGGCGTAGCGTGCCAGCACCTGCGCGCCGCCCGGATCCTCGCCGCGGGAGCGCGCCTCGGCCAGGACCGCGGCCAGAGCCGCGACGTCGCGCAGGCCGAGGTTGAGCCCCTGGCCGGCAACGGGGTGGACGGCGTGGGCGGCTTCGCCCACCAGCGCCAGACGCGGGGCGACCATGGACTCGGCCAGCGACAGCTCGAGCGGGTAGGACCAGCGCGCCCCGGCCATCGCCACCCGCCCCAGCCCGTGGCCGAGGCGCGGGGCGAGGGCGGCGAGGAAGTCCTCGGCGGGCAGGGCGAGCAGTGCGGCGGCCTGGGCTTCGGCCTCGCTCCAGACGATCGAGGCGTGGTTGCCGGGAAGCGGCAGGATGGCGAGCGGGCCGGCGGGAAGAAATCGCTGCAAGGCGATGCCGCCATGCGGGCAGTCATGGGTGATCGCGCAGACGATTGCGGTCTGGCCGTAGGCGGTGACGGTGCGGCGCAGGCCGGCGCGGGCCGCCGTGCCGCTGCGCCGCCCGTCGGCACCGACGAGGAGCGGCGCGGCGAGGCGGGCGCCGGTGTCGAGCGTGACGGCGGCCTCACCGGGGCCGGTCTCCTGGGCGATGACCCGCGCGCCGGCGAACTGGGTGACGCGGGGCGCTGCAGCGAGGGCGGCCATCAGCGCGGGTCGAAGCACGCGGTCCTCGACCATGGCGCCGAGAGCGCCTTCCTCGAGTTCGTCGCCGAGCGACAGGGCCAGCGGCGAGGGCGGCGCGCCGACGCGCCCGTCGACGGCCCGCACGCCGAGGATCGGCTGGCTGAGGGCCGCCACCTGCTGCCAGACGCCCAGCGCCCGCAGCATCCGCACCGAGGCGTGGGCGAGGGCGTAGGCGCGGCCGTCGAAGGCGGCATCGGCCCGTACCGCGAGCGGCAGCGCGTCGACCAGCGCCACCCTCAGCCCGGACCCGGCGAGGGCGAGCGCGAGGCTGCCGCCGGCGAGGCCGCCGCCGCAGATCAGGACGTCGTGGCTGGCATCGGTCATGGCCGCAGATATGCGCGCCCTCCCGGGATTGTCCATGCTCTGCGGCGCCGCTAGGCTTGCCGCCGCGAGAGGGCAGGAGGCGAACGATGGGCGCGTGGCAGGGTTTGTCGGCGGCGGCGACGGGGCGCGCCATCGCCGCGGGGACGCTTGACCCCGTCGAGCTGGCCGAGGCCTCTCTGGCGGCGGTCGCGGCCCATCCGGAGGCCGAGCGCATCTATGCCCGCACCACCCCGGTGCGGGCGCTGGCCGAGGCGGAGGCCGCGCGCGCCCGTGCCCGGGCCGGGGCGCGGCGCGGGCCGCTGGACGGGGTGCCGGTGTCCTGGAAGGACCTGTTCGATTCCGCGGGGGTGGCGACCGAGGCGGGAAGCCGGCTGCTGGCCGGGCGGACGCCGGAAGCCGATGCCCGCGTGCTTGCCGACGCCACCGCGCAGGGACTTGTCTGCCTGGGCAAGACGCATCTGTCGGAGCTTGCCTTCTCGGGGTTGGGGCTGAACCCCATGACGGCGACGCCGCCCAACGCCTTCGATCCTGCGCGCCTGCCCGGGGGGTCGACCTCCGGAGGGGCGCTGTCGGTGGCCTTCGGGCTGGCGGCGGCGGCCGTCGGCTCGGACACCGGAGGCTCGGCACGCGTGCCGGCAGTGTGGAACGGGCTGGTCGGGTTCAAGCCGACGCACGGGCTGCTGTCGCTGGAGGGGGCGCTGCCGCTGGCCCCGTCCTTCGACACCGTCGGGGTGCTGACCCGGACGGTGGAGGACGCGGGACTGATGCTCGCGGCGCTGGGCGGCGGCCCGGCCCCCGGCCTTGCCGGGGCGTCGCTGGCCGGCCGCAGGCTGCTCGTGCTCGAGACCGTGGCGCTTGACGACCTGCGCCCCGAGCCCGCGGCCGCCTTCGAGGCCGCGGTCGCGCGCTTTGGGGCGGCCGGCGCCCGGGTGGAGCGGCTTGCCGCGTCCGAGGTCGCCGAAGCGCTGGCGTTGTCTGCGGTTCTGGTCGCCCCCGAGGCCTACGGCATCTGGCGCGAGGTGATCGAGGCCGGACCGGAGCTGATGTATCCGCCGATCCTCGCCCGGTTCCGCAGCGGCGCGGGGGTGAGCGCGGTCGACCACGTCGCCGGCTGGCATCGGCTTCGGGCGCTGCGCGCCCTCTGGGCCGGGCGGGTGGCAGGCGCGGACGCGGTGATCCTGCCGACGACACCGAACCTGCCGCCCTTCGCGGACCGCGCCGCCGCGGACGTCGAGCACTACGCCCACGAGAACCTGCTGACGCAGCGCAACACCCGCATGGCCAACCTTCTGGGCGTGCCGGCGATGACGCTGCCGGCCGGCCCGCCGATGACCGGGATCATGCTGATGGGCCTGCCGAAGGGCGAGGCACCGCTTCTGGTGCTGGCCGCGGCGATGGAGGCGGCACTGGCCTGACCGATACGGCATGACCGTGCCGGTGCCTGCGGGCCGGCATCGGCGCGCCGGCCCGGGCCGCGCGGCAATCCTGCCACAATTCCGCCGCGCAACCGCCCGATACTGCGGCCGAATTGTGGACCGGCCGCAGCGCCGCCGCTATCGTCACGCGAAACGGGGCGTTTCAGACCCCGGGCATGAGGCAGAAGATGGACCTACCGCGGCGGTTTTCCGACCTGCCGGAGTATGCATTCCCGCGCCTGCGCCGGTTGCTTGACGGGCATCCGGCGGGCGGCGAGGTCGTGCACATGACGATCGGCGAGCCGCGCCACCCACCGCCGCCGTTCGTTGCCGAGGCGATGGCCGCGGCGATCGCGGGCTTTTCGGTCTATCCGCCGAACGAGGGCTCTGCGGCGCTGCTGGCCGCGATTTCGGCCTGGCTTGGCCGCCGCTACGGCGTCGCCGCCGGACCCGAGCGGATCATGGCCCTGAACGGCACCCGAGAGGGGCTGTTCGGCGCCGTCATCGCCCTGTGCCCCGAATCGCGGCGGGGCAGGCGGCCGGCGGTGCTGATGCCGAACCCGTTCTACCAGGTCTATGCCGTTGCCGCTCTCGCGGCCGGCGCCGAGCCTGTCTATCTGCCGGCCACGGCGGCGACGGGCTTCCTGCCCGATTTCGCTGCGGTGCCCGCAGAGGTGCTGGAGCGGACCGCGATCGCCTTCCTGTGCTCGCCGTCCAACCCGCAGGGCGCGGTGGCCGACGCGGGCTACCTTGCCGGGCTGATCGGGCTGGCCGAGCGCCATGACTTCGCGCTGTTCGCTGACGAATGCTATTCGGAGGTGTGGCGCGACGCGCCGCCGGCCGGGGCGCTGCAGGTCGCCGCGCAGGTCGGGGCCGACCCCGAGCGCGTCTTCGTCTTCCATTCGCTGTCCAAGCGGTCGAACCTTCCCGGCCTGCGATCGGGCTTTGTCGCCGGCGGTCCGCGAGGGATCGCCGCGATGCGCCAGCTTCGCGCCTATGCCGGGGCGCCGCTGCCGCTGCCGGTGCAGGAGGTTTCGGCGCGGGTCTGGGCCGACGAGTCCCATGTCGCGGCCTCGCGCGCGCTCTATGCCGAGAAGTACCGGGCGGCGGATGCCATCCTGGGCGCCGTTCCCGGCTATCGCCCGCCGGGCGGGGGGTTCTTCCTGTGGCTGCCGGTCGCCGACGGCGAGGCGGCGGCGCTGAAGCTGTGGCGCCAGACCGGGGTGCGGGTGCTGCCGGGGGGCTACCTTGGCCGGACGGTGGACGGGGTGAACCCGGGCGCCGGCCATGTCCGCGTCGCGATGGTGGCGCCGGTCGACGAGATGTGCCGCGGCCTCGAACGGCTGCGCGATTGCCTTTTCGGGTGAGGAGACAGCATGGCGTCCTACCAGATCCGCCACCGCGACCCGTTCCTGAACGCCCAGGCGCAGGCCCTCCTGTCCCGGCGGGGGCGCGAGGCTCTGGGGCTGCTGCTGGTCGTGCTGGCCGTCGCCGTGGCGGCGATGCTGGCCAGCTACCGGCCCGACGATTCGAGCTGGCTTGCGGCCACCGACGCACCGGCGGCGAACCTGCTGGGGCGCACCGGGGCCTCGATCGCCTCGCCGCTGATGATCGTCATCGGGCTGGCCGCCTGGGGGCTTGTGCCGCTCCTTGCGATCTGGGGCGGGCGCCATCTTGCCCACCGGGGCGCCGAGCGGGCGCTGTCGCGGGTGGTCTTCGCACCGATCGCGCTGGCGCTGGGCGCGGTCTTCGCCTCGACCCTGACGCCCGGGGCGGACTGGCCGCATTCGTTCGGACTGGGCGGTCTTTTCGGCGACACCGTCCTGGGCGCGGTGCTGGGCGTGGCGCCGGTGACGGCCAGCTTCGGGCTGCGGCTGCTGTCGGTGGCGGTGCTGGCCGCGATGGTGGCGCTCGCGCTCTATGTGCTGGGCCTCGACCGGCGCGAGATGCGGCTGCTGGCCCGGTTCCTGCTGCTGGGCCTCGTCGCGGTCTATGCCGGGGGCGTGGCGCTTGCGGGCCTCGGCGCGAGGCTGGCGCTGCGTGGCGTGCGGGCCGGGCTGGGGGCGGGCGCGGCGGCCTGGGCCGCGCGCCGCAGCTCCATCCGCGCGGCGGCGACCTCGGTGCGCGCCGCGGTGCCGCCCGTGCCCGTGCCCGTGCCCGTGCCCGCGCCGGCGGGCATGCCCGTGCCTCTCGCGGTGCCCGCGCCGGCCGCCCAGCGCGCGGGCACGCCCGCGGCCTTGCCCGAGAGGCCCCGCATCCTGTCGAACCGCGCCGAGCCGCCGGTCGTGCGCCCGGCGCCGCCGCGCCAGACGCCTGCCGCGCCGCCGGTGCTGGCGCCGGCGCCGCGGCCGGCGGGCGGCACCGCCCAGGCCGCGCCGACGCCCGAACGGCCGTTCCGCAGCACCGCGATCCTCCGCCCGCCCGAGACCGCGGTGACGCCAGAGACGGTCGCCCTGCCCGCGGCCCCCGCCGTTGCCGCTGCCCCGGGTCCGGCCGGTGCCTCCGGTGCCGAGGGCGGGCCGGCGCGCGGCGCGGGCTATCTCTCGCGGGTGCCGCCGGTGGTGCGGCCCGCGGCCGACGCCACCGGGGCGCGGCCGTCCGGGCCGGTCCCGTCGGCGCCGGCCGAGCCCGTCCCCGAGCTGGTCGAGCCGTTGCCGCCGGCCGGAGCCGAGGCCGCCGCCGCTGCCGGCGGCGGGCCGTCGGAGGCGCGCGTGCGGGCCAAGATCGCCGACCTGATCCGCCTGCGGGCGACCCGTGGCGCTGCCCGTCCGGCCGCCGCCGGGCCGGCCGGCCGGCGCGACCCGCCGCTTGCCCGCGACCGGCGGCCGCCGCCGCTGATCGCCGATACCGGCCGGACCGCCCCGGCGGCCCCTGCCGCACCGGCCGCCGTCGCCGTGCCGGCGGCCAGCCCCTCGGTGCTCTCGGCCCCGCTGTCGGCGGTGGCAGCGGCGGCGCGGTCGGTCTTCGGGCACCGTCCCGCCGCGACCGCGGCGCCGGACCTGCCCGCGGCGCCGGCCCTGCCCGAGGCGCCGGTTCCTGCCGACCCGCCGGCGGCCGAGGCGCTGCCCGGCAGCCTGCGCGCCGTCTCGACCTTCATCGCCCGGGCGGCGCCGGCCGCCGCCCCGCCGGTGCCGGCGCACGACCCGCTTGCCGCGGGCGGGGCCGGCGGCGCGCCCGACGCGGGCGAGGAGGGGGCGGGCGAGGACTGGCCGGACCTCGCCGCCGCCTTCCAGCCGCCGCTCTCGGCCGAGGTCCGCCGCGTGGTGCAGCCGGCGCCCAGGCGGCCCGCGCCTTCGCGCAAGGCGCAGGCAGAGGCGCAGCCGCGCCTGCTTCTCGACGACCCCCCGCCCGTCTACGACCCGCCGCCGCTGTCGCTGCTGTCGAACTCGGTCGGGCAGAGCCGGCCGCAGCTGTCGGATTCCGCGCTGGCCGAGAACGCGCGGATGCTGGAGAGCGTGCTGGACGACTACGGCGTCAAGGGCGAGATCGTCAGCGTCCGCCCGGGCCCGGTGGTGACGCTCTACGAACTCGAGCCCGCCCCCGGGCTGAAGGCCAGCCGGGTGATCGGCCTGGCCGACGACATCGCGCGGTCGATGTCGGCGCTGTCGGCGCGGGTGTCGACCGTTCCCGGCCGCTCGGTCATCGGCATCGAACTTCCCAACGCCCACCGCGAGAAGGTGCTGCTGCGCGAGATCCTTGCCGCGCGCGACTTCGGCGACAGCCAGCTTCGCCTGCCGCTGGCGCTGGGCAAGGACATCGCCGGGGTGCCGGTGGTCGCGAACCTGGCGAAGATGCCGCATCTGCTGATCGCCGGCACCACCGGCTCGGGCAAGTCGGTGGCGATCAACACCATGATCCTGTCGCTGCTCTACAAGCTCTCGCCCGAGGAATGCCGGCTGATCATGATCGACCCAAAGATGCTGGAGCTGAGCGTCTACGACGGCATCCCGCATCTGCTCAGTCCCGTGGTCACCGACCCCAGGAAGGCGGTGGTGGCGCTGAAATGGGTCGTCTCCGAGATGGAGGAGCGCTACCGCAAGATGTCCAAGATGGGCGTGCGCAACATCGAGGGCTACAATGGCCGGGTGCGCGAGGCGCTCGCGCGCGGCGAGATGTTCCGCCGCACCATCCAGACCGGCTTCGACGAGGAGACCGGCGATCCGGTCTACGAGACCGAGGAGTTCGCGCCCGTCGCCATTCCCTACATCGTCGTCATCGTCGACGAGATGGCCGACCTGATGATGGTCGCGGGCAAGGAGATCGAGGCCTGCATCCAGCGCCTGGCACAGATGGCGCGGGCATCGGGCATCCACCTGATCATGGCCACCCAGCGGCCCTCGGTCGACGTCATCACCGGTACCATCAAGGCCAACTTCCCCACCCGCATCTCGTTTCAGGTGACGAGCAAGATCGACAGCCGCACGATCCTGGGCGAGCAGGGGGCCGAGCAGCTTCTCGGGATGGGCGACATGCTCTACATGGCCGGGGGCGCGCGCATCACCCGCATCCACGGCCCCTTCGTCTCGGACGAGGAGGTCGAGGAGATCGTCAACCACCTCAAGAGCTACGGGCCGCCGGCCTATGTGGCGGGCGTGCTCGAGGGCCCCGAGGAGGAGCGCGAATCCGAGGTCGAGACGGCGCTGGGGCTGGGCGGCGAGGGCGCCGACGAGGGCCTCTACGACCAGGCGGTGGCGATCGTCGCCCGCGACCGCAAGTGCTCGACCTCCTACATCCAGAGAAAGCTCGGCATCGGCTACAACAAGGCCGCCCGGCTGGTCGAGCAGATGGAGGAGGCGGGCGTCGTCTCGGCCGCCAACCATGTGGGCAAGCGCGAGGTGCTGGTCCCCGAGCCGTGAGGGGACCGGCCGGCCCGTCGCCCGGATGCCCGGCGGTGGAACGGGCACGGCGCCGCGCCACGGCGCATCCGCCGGGGCTGCGGCCAACGCTGCGCGGAGGGCGTACCGCATGACCGGCGCGGGGGAAGGATGGTGCCGGTGAAGGGACTCGAACCCCCGACCCCATCATTACGAATGACGTGCTCTACCAGCTGAGCTACACCGGCATCCTTCCCTGACGAGCCCCTACTATGGCCTTGCGCGCTGTACAAGCGGCGTTCCAACCGACTGGCACCGCACGTCTTTCGCATTGCGAGCCGCGGGATGCGCGGGGCGTGCGGGACCAGCCGGGCGGCCAGAGCCCGGTGGGGGGCGGATAGCATCCTTCGGGGGCGCTGTGTAGCCCCATCTTGCCCCGGCGCCGCGAGGTCAGTCGGGCCGGGGCGGGGCGGTGGCCTCGGCCTCGACGACCGTGCCGTCGGCGGAGCCATCGCCGGGCCGGGAGGCGGGGGTGCCGACGATCAGCGGCAGCATCTCGGTCTGGGTCGGCGAAGGGCCGGTGGTCTCGACCGGCTCGGTCCAGGACATGGTGTCGAAGGCGCCGCAGTTCTGGCAGGTCGGCGCCCATGCGGCGTGGATCGAGTGGCACTTGTCGCAGACCCACTGCGGACCGCGCGGCGCGGTCAGCGCCCGCGCCAGCCAGCCACGGACCACCGCATCGTCGGCGCCCATGCCGCGCTCGATGGCGGCCATGATGGCCATCGCCCGCGCCGTCGGCCGCTTCGCGACCAGCCCGCCGATCGCCCGCCGGGCGGCGGGGAAGTCCTCGGCAGCGATCAGCAGTTCGGCCGACAGCATCCGCGATTCGGGATCGTCGGGGCTGGCGTCGGTGAGCTGGGCGAACCGCTTCAGCCGGGCGCGCGGGCTTTCGTCGGGGGCGATCTCGGCGAAGGCGGCGGCGAGGTCGGGGTGGGGGCGCATCTCCCACGCCTTGCGCAGCACGCGGGCGGCGTATTTGGGCTGGCCGGCGGCGATGTAGGCGCGCGCCGCCATCGCCGCCGCCGGGATGAGGTCGGGCGACAGGCGGTTGGCGGCGATGGCGGTCTCGCGCGCCTCGATGGAGTTGCCCTCGGCGAAGACGTCCCGCGCCTCCTGCAGCGCCAGGACCGCGTCGCGGCGGCGGTAGACATCGCGCGGAAGGGCGCCGGCGCGGGTCTTGGCGTCGAGGGTGGCGCGGGCGCCCTTCCAGTCGTGCGCCTCGGCCTGCAGCCGCAGCAGGATGTCCTGCACCTCCTCGTGCCGGGGCCGGAGCGCGAAGGCCTCCTTGGCAAGCGCCAACGCGGCGGCACTGTCGCCCTCGCCGATCTTCTGGCGCAGCATGCCGCGCAGGCCAACGAAACGCGTGCGCTCGCTGGCAAGCAGGCGGCCGTAGACGGCTGCCGCGCGCGCCCGGTCGCCGGCCAGTTCGGCGGCCTGGGCGGTCAGCGGGTCGGTCAGTTCGGGGCGGTCGAGCAGCCGCTCTGCCCGGGCGGCCTGGGCGAGGGCGGCCCGGCCCTCGCCTGCGGCGACGGCCAGGAGCCCCTCGGCCAGCGCCTGGTAGCCCTTCTTGAGCCGGTTGCGGAACAGGTAGCGCGACAGCGCCGTCTCGTCGCCGTTGAGAAAGCGGATCAGGGCCACGGTCAGGCCGATCGTCATCAGCAGGAGCCAGAGGGCGAGCAGGAGGGTCAGCGCCCCGACCACCGCCTGCACCGGCCCGAGCGTCAGCTCGACGCCGCCGGCGGCGATGCGGATGCCCTCGCCCTGGTCGATCAGCAGCCCGAACCCCCAGGTGAGCGCCGCTACCGCGCCCAGGAAGATGACGACCTTGAGCAGCAGCCAGATCATGCGTTCGTCCTCAGTTCGCCGCCAGGGCGGCGGCAAGCCCGGCCGCGGCGGCAAGCGCCGCCTGCCGTGCCTCGGCGGCCTGGCGCCACGGCGCGAGCGGGTCCTGCGCCGCCTCGGGCAGGGTGTCGAGTTCGGCCAGCGCAGCGGCGAGGTTGCCGGCGCGCAACGCAGCCTCGGCGCGCGAGAGCACCGCGTCGGGGTCGTCGCCGGCGCGCGGCGTGGTCGAGCGGGCGCCGAGCTGCGCCTCGAGCCAGGCGCCGAGGCGGCCTGCGGCACCGCCGGCCGGCGGTGCCGCGGCGCGGGCGGCGGCCAGCGCCCGGCGGGCGGCGTCGGGGAAGGCGGCCTGAAGGGCGGCGAGCGTCGCGACGCCGCTTGCGTGGGCCGCAAGCTCAGGCGGCGGGGCGAGCCCGGCGGCGGCAAGTGCCTCCAGCGCCGGAGAGAGGGGCGCGCCCTCGTTGAGCGCGGCATCGAGCCGCGCGAGGGCCGAGCGTGCCGCCGCGGCCCGTGCCTCGGCCTCGGCCTGCGCGCGCAGTCCGGCGGCCTCGGCCTCGGCGGCGGCGCGCGCCGAGGCGGCCGCGTCGGCGACGTCGCCGCGCAGCGCGGCCACCGCCTGCTGAAGCGCGGCAACGGCGGTGGCGGCCTCCGCCCCCTGGCGCTCGGCGGCGGCAAGCCGCGCCTCCTGCGCTGCAAGGCTCGTTGCGGCATCGGCCAGCGTGTTGCGCAGCGCCTCGAGCGCCCCGGTCAGTGCCGGGTCGGGCGTCCCGCCCTGGGTGGCGGCGGCCAGCGCGATGCGCTCGGCAAGCCCCGCCACCGCGGCCTCGAGGTCACTGCGCGCCGTCTCGAGTGCGGCGAGGCGGGCTGCCCCGCCGGTCGCGCCGGCCTCCAGCGCGGCGACGCGGTCGGCAAGCGGTGCCAGCGCCGAGAGCCGGGCCTCGGTGGCGGCGAGCGCGGCGGCCGTGGATTCGGCCGCGGCGCCGGCGCGCGCCGCCTCGGCCGCAGCGGCGGCAGCGGCGGAGGCAGCGGCGGCGGTTTCGGTTCCGGCGGCGGCGAGCGACAGCTCGACCGCGCCCAGCCGCTCGGCCTCGGGCCCCTTCGCCCAGGGCCATCCTTCGGGCAGCGGAGCCCGGCCGGCGACATAGCCCACCCCCGCCGCGACCGCCGCCGCAGCGAGGAGCGTGCCGATGCCCCCGCGGCCGCGCCCGGACGGGGCGGCGGCGGCGGGCGGCGGATCGGGGGGCGGTCCGAGGGGCGGTGGCGGCGGCTCGTCCGGCGGCGCCCCGAAGCCGGGGGAGGGCTGCGGCCCGGCGCCGTCGGACCGCCCCGGCGGCGGTGGCGGGGCGGCCGCTGCCGGCTCTCCGGCAGGTGCAGGTGGTTCTGCGGGCGGTTCGGCGGGCGGGGGCGGGTCGTCCGGCGATGCTGCCGGCTGGCGGGTCCCGGCCGCATCCGCGGCGGCATCCGCAACCGGCTCGGGCACTGCACCCGGCTCGGGCACTGCACCCGGGTCGGGCCGGTCACTGTCGGCTGCAGCCGCGGCGGGATCTGTGGCGATCGATTCGGCATCCGCTCGCTGCCAGGCGCCGTCGCCGGTCTCCGCGCTCCGGGCTGAAGGCTGCTTCGGCGTCTTCGATCTTGGCAAATGCCCGCCCCTCGATTCCCACGGCAGGCGCGCGCGCCCCCCGTCTGCAATGGGCGGAACCTTATCCCCTCGCCCCCGGGCCCTCAAGCCGGACGGGCTGCGGCAAGGAGGCGTCCGGTCAGTGCGAGCATCGTGGCGGCGTCGGGGCGCGCGGCAACGGCCGCCGGCCTGCCGCCGGCACGGGCCCAGGCCGCGGCCGCCGCCGGGCTGATCGCGGCCGCCCGAACGGGTGCCGCGGCGTCGCGCAACACGAGGGCGGCGAGCGCGGCGGTGCGGGGGGAGAAGAGCGGCACCACCAGCGGTGCGCTGCTCGCCGCCGCCGCCCGGGCCGCCGGCGACAGTGGCAGGGAACGCTGGTCGTAGACCACGACCTCGGCGGTCGGCAGGCCGGCGGCCGACAGCCGCGCGGCGACGTCGCCGCGGGAGTGGACGCCGCGGGCGTGCAGCAGCGGGGCGGCGGGCGGCCGCGCCGCGAGGGCCGCGACCAGCGCATCGGCGTCGGCCCCGGCATCCGCCGCATCGAAACCGAGGCCGCGGGCGACCGCGGCGGTGTGCGCGCCCACGCACCAGGCCGGAAGATCCCGGCGGGGATCGCCGGCGGCGAAATGCTGCGCGCCCTCGGCCGAGGTGAACACCAGGCCGCGGGCCGGCCGGCCGGCGGCGAAGGGGACGGGGGCAATCTCGATCAGGGGGGCGATGAGGATCCGGGCCCCTTCGGCCTGCGCCCGCAGCATGGCGGCGAAGCGCTCGGCGGCCGCGCGCGGGCGGGTCAGAAGGACGACAGGCGCGGGCGCGCGTTGCATGGCCGGTAACCCGGTGCTACCTGCCCCCTGTTACCTGCCGGCCGGCGGGCCGGCAACGCCCCGCACGCGCCCCGAACAAGGCCGCCGATGGACCGGACGCCCATCTTCCTCGGGCTCGAGACAAGCTGCGACGACACCGCCGCGGCGGTCGTCCGCGCCCCGGCCGGTGACGGGGCCGGGCCAGGCGAGGTCATGGCCTCGGTGGTCCTCGGTCAGGCCGAACTGCACGCCGCCTTCGGCGGGGTCGTGCCCGAGATCGCCGCGCGCGCCCATGCCGAGAAGCTCGACCTTGCCGTGGAGGCCGCGCTCGGCCGGGCAGGGGTTGGCCTGCGCGACCTCGACGGCATCGCGGTGACCTCCGGGCCGGGGCTGATCGGCGGGCTGCTCGCGGGGGTGATGCTGGCGCGCGGGCTTGCCGCCGCGACCGGGCTGCCTCTGGTCGGCGTCAATCACCTGGCCGCGCATGCGCTGACGCCGCGGCTGACCGACGGCATCGCCTTTCCCTACCTGTTGCTTCTGGTCTCGGGCGGGCACGCGCAGTTCCTGGCGGTTGAGGGGCCGGGGTCCTTCCGCCGGCTGGGCGGCACGATCGACGACGCCCCCGGCGAGGCCTTCGACAAGGTGGCCAAGCTGCTTGGCCTGCCCCAGCCCGGCGGCCCCGCGGTCGAGGCGTGCGCGGCGGCGGGGCGGGCGGGGCGCTTCGCCCTTCCGCGGCCGCTTCTGGACCGGCCGGGGTGCGAGCTGTCCTTCTCGGGCCTCAAGACGGCGGTGCTGCGCGCCCGCGACGCGACGGTTGCGGCGGCGGGAGGGCTGGCGGCGGCGGATGTGGCCGACCTTGCGGCGGGGTTCCAGGCCGCGGTGGTCGAGGTGCTGGCCGAGAAGACCCGCCGGGCGCTGGCGCTTGCGCCCGCCCCGGTGCTGGCGGTTGCCGGCGGGGTCGCGGCCAACCGCGCGGTGCGGGCGGCGCTTCAGGCCGCGGCCACGGCGGCGGGCGCACGCTTCGTGGCCCCGCCGCCGGCGCTGTGCACCGACAACGGCGCGATCGTCGCCTGGGCCGGGATCGAGCGGTGGCGGGCGGGACTGGCCGATCCCGCCGATCTGGTCGCCCGGCCGCGCTGGCCGCTTGATGCCGGCGCCCCGGCGCTGGTCGGCGGCGGCCGGCGGGGGGCAAAGGGATGAGCGGCGTCGCGGTCCTGGGCGCCGGCGCCTTCGGCACCGCTCTGGCGGTGGCGCTGGCGGCGCGCGGGCCGGTGGCGCTGTGGGCCCGTGATGCCGCCGCGCTGGTGGCCCGGCGGCAGAGCCCGCGGCTGCCTGGTGTGGCCCTGCCGCCGGAGGTGGCGCCGACGGGCGCGCTTGACCGGGCGCTGGCCGGGGTGGACACCGTGCTTCTGGCCGTGCCGATGCAGGCGCTGGGCGGTTTTCTTGCCGGGTCGGGGGCTGCGCTGGACGGGCGGTCACTGGTGGGCTGCATGAAGGGCCTCGACCTGACGACTGGCGCCGGCCCCTCGGCCATGATCGCCGCCGCCTGCCCGCGGGCGACCGTGGCGGTGCTGACCGGCCCCTCATTCGCTGCCGACATCGCCCGCGGCCTGCCGACGGCGCTTACGCTGGCCTGTGCCGATGCCGCGGCCGGCGAGCGGCTGCAGCACGCGCTCTCCACGCCGGCGCTGCGGCTGTACCGCACCGCCGATGTGGCCGGGGCCGAGATCGGCGGGGCGCTGAAGAACGTCGTGGCCATCGCCGCGGGGCTGGCGACCGGCGCGGGGCTGGGCGAAAGCGCCCGGGCGGCGCTGATCACCCGCGGCCATGCCGAGATCAGCCGCCTTGCGCTGGCGCTGGGGGCGCGGGCCGAGACGCTGGCAGGGCTGGCAGGGCTTGGCGACCTGATCCTGACCTGCACGTCCCCGCGGTCGCGCAACTTCGCCCACGGGCTGGCGCTGGCCGAGGGGCGGCCGACCGACCACCGCATGACGGTGGAGGGGGTGGCGACGGCCGGGGCGCTGGTGCCGCTGGCTGCCCGGCTGGGGGTGGAGATGCCGCTGGCGGCGACGGTGGCCGAGGTCTGCGCCGGGCGGCTTGACGTCGCCGCCGCGGCGGCACGGCTGCTTGCCCGGCCGCTCAGGGCCGAATAGGCGGGTCGGGTCCGGTCGGTTGCGGCAGGCCGGGGCGAATCGGTCGCGAGGGGGGCGCGGGGCATGCGCTACTGGCTGTTCAAGTCCGAACCCGATGCCTGGAGCTGGGACGACCAGCTTGCCCGCGGGGCCGCCGGCGAACCGTGGACGGGCGTGCGGAACTACCAGGCGCGCAACAACATGCGCGCGATGGCGGTGGGCGACCGGGGTCTCTTCTACCACTCCAACCTCGGCAAGGCGGTGATGGGCACGGTCGAGGTGATCGCTCCGGCGGCGCCCGACCCGACCGCGGACGACCCGAAATGGGATTGCGTGACCATCCGGGCGCGCCTGCCGCTGCCGCGGCCGGTGACGCTGGAGGCGGCGAAGGCGGACCCGCGGCTTGCGGCGATGGTGCTGGTCACCAACACCCGCCTGTCCGTCCAGCCGGTGGCCGATGCGGAGTGGCAGGTGATCTGCGAGCTTGGCGGTCTCGACCCCGATACGGCCTGACGCCGCTACCAGAGCCGCCGCAGGAGGTAGAAGTCGAACGCCGCCTCGCAGCCGTCGAGGCCGGAGAAGTTGCGGATCTGGCCGCGAATGCGCAGCCCGGGGGTGTCATCGGCGACGTCGCGCGGTACCTGCTGGAGGATGCGCACGCGCGGCCTGACCGCGTAGAGGCGCGGCGCGGCGCCGATCTCGCCGCCGGCGGCAGGCGTCCAGTTGCGGCCGAACGGCCCCTCGCCCTCGTAGCCCTGGGCATAGACCCGGTCGAAGAACGACAGCCGTGCCGTCTCGCCGTTGTCGCCGAGCCCGGCCGGCAGGTAGACCGCGCGGACGAGCCCGCCCTCGAGCCGGGTGGCGCTGCCGCAGCTGGCCGACAGGCCGGCCAGATATCCCGAGCCCTCGAAGGCAACCTCGGCGGCCACCGTCGGGGCCGCGGCGGACAGGGCGAGGATGGCGGCGAGGGCAAGCTGCCGGAGCGTTGGCTGGGTCATGCGGAATCCCCTCGGGTGCCTTGGGCTGGGGGGTGGCGGGGGCCGTGGCGGACGGCCGCCGTCACGGCTTGCGCAGCAGGTAGAGGTCGAGGTCGAGGTTGCAGCCGCGCAGGCCGTACCAGCCCTGCACCTGCAGCTTCAGGGTCACGGCCGGCGTGTCGGGCGCGATCAGCGCCGGCGTCTGGCGCAGCAGGCGCAGCGCCGGCGGCATGTCGGGGAAAAACCCGGCCGAGCCGATGTAGACCCCCTCGACCTCGCGGAAGATGCGGTCGAGGCGGCCGGCGTTCAGCCGGAAGGCAAGCGTGAAGCCGGGGGCGAACACCACGATGCGGGTCGCCGGGCCGTTGGCGGCGACATCCGGCGGCCGGAAGCGGGCCTCGACGGGCGCGGGCCCGGTCCAGCCCTGCTCGACGCAGGCATGGGTCAGGTCGGAGATGACCCCCGAGCCGTAGAAATCGACCAGCGGCAGCCCCTGCGCAGCGGCCGTGCCGCCGTGCGCGAGGCCGGCGCAGAGAAGGGCGGCCCGGAGTGCCGCTGCCACCCGGCCGCCCGACGTTCCGCGCATCCGTCCCTCCCCCGGGGGGCGGCCCCGGAAGGCCCGGGATCCGAACAGCTTCAGGATAGCATGGCGCCGCCTTCCGGCAAAGCGGCTGTCGCAGCCGGCGGCCGCCAGCCCGGGGGTGCGGCGGGCCGTGTCAGCCGGGGCGGAAGCCGAGGGCCAGCGCCTCGGCGCCTCGCAACAGCACGCCGAGATCGGTGCCGACGGCGGTGAAGGTGCTGCCGGCCTCGATGCAGAGCCGGGTGAAGGCGGCATCCTGGGTCAGCACGCCGGCCGGCTTGCCGGCGGCGACGATGCGCCGTATCGCGGCCGTGACCGCCTCGATCACCGCCGGATGGCCGGCCTCGCCGGGGTGCCCCATGCTGGCGGCAAGGTCCGACGGGCCGATGAACATCGCGTCGACTCCGTCGACGGCGGCGATCGCCTCGATGCGCTCGATCGCCGCGGCCGTCTCGACCTGGACGATCAGGCAGAGCTGCTCCTCGGCACGGCGGCCGTAGCCGGGCACCCGGCCGAAGCGCGAGGCGCGGGTCTGTCCGGCCACGCCGCGGATGCCGCGCGGCGGGTAGCGCATCGCCGCCACCGCCGCCGCTGCCTCGGCCTCGTTCTGCACGTAGGGTACGATCAGGGTCAGTGCGCCGAGATCGAGCATCCGCTTGACCAGCACGGGGTCGTTCGCCGCCGGCCGGACCACCGGGGCGACGGGATAGGGCGCCATGGCCTGCAGCGCCGGCAGGACGGTCAGCGGATCGGCGGGCGCATGCTCGGTGTCGACGACGATCCAGTCGAAGCCCGCGCCGGCCAGCACCTCGGCGACGTAGCCGCCGGGAAGGCTGTTCCACAGGCCGATCTGCTGGCGGCCCGCGCGCAGGCCCTCCTTGAAACGGTTGACGGGCATGTCCATGGGCGGGATCCTCGCTGGCCTCCGCGGGCGTTCCTAGCCGCGCGGGGCCCCGGCGTCCAGCGATCGCGCGCCGCCACCGCGTTCGGCCGTGCCGTCCGGGCCGGCCGGGGGCGGCGTCGCCTCGCCGGCCGCGGGGGCCAGCCCGTAGGGCGCGACCAGCCGCCAGATATGGGCAGGCACCATCCACCGCATACGCCGCGGGAAGGCCCGGCGCAGGTGCAGGACGGTCTCGACGGCCTTCATCTCGACCCGCGCCCGGGCGAATTCCAGCCCGCGAGGGCCGATCCTGGGCTGCAGGAAGGCCGCGATCGGCCGCGCCCAGCCGGGCATGCGGCGCACGGGCAGGCCGCCCGCGGCCCGCGCGGTGTTGGCAAGAAACCCCGCCACCGCCGCGCGCCGCCGTCCGCCCTGCCCGGGCGAACCGACAAGAAGCTGCGGCGCGATGCGATCGACGATCTCCTGGCCGCGATCGTTGCGCACCAAGAGCCACTGGTCGCCGTCGCCGCCCATGTAGCCGACGGTGAGGTCGGCCAGCCGGTTGGTGTAGTCGACGCAGGTCCGGCAGGTCATCGGGAAGAAGTCGGCCGGCAGTTCGGCGAGCGGCAGCCGCAGGAACGGGATGGTCCGGGCCGGCCGGCCGTCGTCGTAGCGCAGCTCGACACGGTAGTCGGTGCGGAACTCGAGGTAGGAGACGGCCGCCGGCCGCGGATCGAGCAGGGCGAGGAAGCGGTGGAAATTTGCGGTGGTGGTGTTGTCCGAGCAGGGCGTGCCGATGACATAGAGCCGCTCGAGCCCGAGGTCGGCCTCGAGCGCGCGCAGGGCATGCACCTGGCAGGGGATGCCGAGGACGGCGAGCCGCCGGTACCCGGCCGCCCGGGCGGGAGCGAGAAGCGCGAGCAGCGGGGCAAAGCCCATCCGCATGCCGCGGCAGCGGGCCAGTCCGGCCGGATCGGTGACGATGACGGGCAACGGCCGCCAGCGGTCGGCGGGGTCGGGCGCGACCGCCAGCACCGCGTCGACCGCCCCCGACCGCAGCAGTGCCGCCGCCGCGGCGGTGGCGATGCCGGTCCACTGGGCGCCCTCGGCCGGTGGCGTCAGACGGGCCCGCAGCATCGCCCGGAACGGGCCGAAGAAGGTCTCGTCGGGCCGCCCCGGATCGGCCGTGCGGCCGTGCACCTGCCGCTCGCGGGCGGGATAGTCCGGACGGATGAACTGGCAGGCCCTGCCGCAGGCGCGTCCGTCGCCAAGGCGGCTGACGCCGCAGTCGGTGCACAGGCCCGGCCGCGGGCCGCCGGGGAGGTCGGGTGCGGTCAGGCCGGGTGCGGTCGGGCCGGAGGGAGGCGGGCCGGAGGGAGGCGGGCCGGAGGGAGGCGGGCCGGCGGGAGGCGGGCCGGCGGGAGGCGGGCCGGCGGGAGGCGAACCGGAAGAGCCCGGGCCGGGGGCGGCGATATCCGTCATGTCCATACTGTCAATCAGGATTGACAGTCTGTCCACCCCTCCTGACAGGTCAGGGGCCCTGACCGGGCCCGCAACCGTCAACCCGGGCCGGCCGGCGCGAGATCGGCAAGCACCTCGCCCGCTAGCGCGAATGAGCGCAGCCGGGCGGCGGGGTCGTGGATGGCCCCGGTCACGATCAGTTCGTCGGGTCGCCAGCGGTCGCGGATCTCGGCGAAGCGCCGGCGGATCGTGCCGGGGGCGCCCACCGCCGACACCGAAAGCGCCTGCTCGGCGGCGGCCAGCGCCTCGGGCGGGGCCAGGTCGGCGAGGTCCTCGACCGGCGGCGGCAGCCGTCCGGGCCGGCCGCTGCGCAGGCGCGCGAAGGCCAGAACCTGCGAGGAGCGCAGGAAGCGCGCCTCATCGTCGGTGGCGGCGGCGGCGACGCCCACCGCCATCATCGCATGCGGCCGGTCCAGCCAGGGCGAGGGGCGGAACCCGGAGCGGTACGCGGCCAGCGCTTGGTCCAGCCAGGCCGGGGCGAAATGCGAGGCGAAGGCATAGGGCAGCCCGAGCCAGGCGGCGAGTTGGGCGCCGTAGAGGCTCGAGCCCAGTATCCACACCGGCACATGCGTGCCCTCGCCGGGAATCGCCCGGACATGCCGGTCTGCGGGCGGATCGCCGAGGTAACCCAGAAGCTCGACGACATCCTCGGCGAAGCGCTCCTCGCCGCCGGTGTGGCGGCGCAGCGCCTGTGCGGTGGCCATGTCGGTGCCCGGCGCCCGGCCGAGCGCGAGGTCGATCCGCCCGGGGTGGAGCGTGGCGAGGGTGCCGAACTGCTCGGCCACCACCAGCGGCGAGTGGTTGGGCAGCATGATGCCGCCGGCGCC